>DASVDO010000013.1:0-31831 GCA_036381055.1 Burkholderiales bacterium
AATTCCCCACTGCTGCCTCCCGTAGGAGTCTGGGCCGTGTCTCAGTCCCAGTGTGGCTGGTCGTCCTCTCAGACCAGCTACGGATCGAAGCCTTGGTGGGCCTTTACCCCACCAACTAGCTAATCCGACATCGGCCGCTCCAATAGTGCAAGGTCTTGCGATCCCCTGCTTTCACCCGTAGGTCGTATGCGGTATTAGTCCCTCTTTCGAGAGGTTATCCCCCGCTACTGGACACGTTCCGATGCATTACTCACCCGTTCGCCACTTTACTCACAGGGTTGCCCCCGCTTTCGCGTTCGACTTGCATGTGTAAGGCATGCCGCCAGCGTTCAATCTGAGCCAGGATCAAACTCTTCAATTGATTTGAACCTGCGGTGCTTCACTCAAAGTAAACGAGGTTTACTTCTTCGTGAGCACTTGATGCTTGGAGCCGCTCGGCGATACTGCCGCCTTGCGGTTGCGCCTAAGCTCAAGCGCCCACACCTATCGGCTGCGAGTTTTTAAAGAGCGGCGCGCCCGGAAGCGCGCTTTCCTGCGAGTTGGTTGCGGGGAGAGGATTTGAACCTCTGACCTTCGGGTTATGAGCCCGACGAGCTGCCAGACTGCTCCACCCCGCGCCCGAAGAGACGAAGATTATAGCTAGCCGGCTGACGCAGTGTCAATGATTCACCACGGGAAAACCGCGCCGCCAGCATCCTCCGACCCGGCGGCGCGCGCGGAGTTCCGCTAGTCGACCTTGGCGCCGCTCGCCTGGATGACGCGCGACCACTTCTGCGACTCGGACTTGATCCAGCGGGCGAACTCCGCCGGCGAGCCGGCGACCACGTCGAAGCCCGCCTTGCCGAGCACGTCGCGCACCTCCGGGGCCTGCATGCCGCGCATGGTCGCCTCGCTGAGGCGATCGATCACCGGCTGCGGCGTGCCGGCCGGCGCGGCGAAGCCGATCCACGCCAGCGACTCGAGCTGCGGGTAGCCGAGCTCGGCGACGCTCGGCACGTCGCCCGCCAGGCGGCTGCGCTTCAGCGCCGTGACCGCGAGGCCGGTCATCTTGCCCGCCTTCACGTGCTGCAGCACGCCCGGAATGATGGCGAACATGGTGTCGATGTTGCCGGCCAGCATGTCGGTCACCGCCGGCGGGAAGCCCTTGTAGGGCACGTGGACGATCGACACGCCGGCGGTGCTCTTCAGCAGCTCCATGGTCAGGTGCGAGGCGCTGCCCGCCCCGACCGACCCGTAGGACAGCTTGCCGGGGTTGCGCCGCGCGTAGTCGAGGAACGCCTTGAAGTCGCGCACGCCGAGCTGGGGATGCGCGACCAGCATCTGCGGCGCCGTGGCGAGCAGCGAGATCGGCGTGAAGTCCCGGTCGGGGTCGAACGGCATGCTCTTGTACAGCGACTTGTTGATCGCGAACACGCCGTTGGTGCTGACCAGCAGCGTGTAGCCGTCCGGCGCCGCCTTCGCCACGACGTCCGCGCCGATGTTGCCGCCGGCGCCGGCGCGGTTCTCCACGACGAACGGCTGGCCGAGCGCGTCCTGCAGCCGGTTGGCGAGCGCGCGGCCGACGATGTCCGGCGTCGACCCGGGCGGGAAGGTGACGACGACCTTGACCGTCCGGGAGGGATAGGCCTGCGCCAGAGCGAGCGCGGGCGCGACCAGCAGAGCAACCAGCAGAAGCAGTCTCTTCATTGTCAGATCCTTTCCGTTTCACCGCTGCGCGGCTGCCAGACCATGAGCCGCCGCTCCGCCACCGACACGAGCCCGTCCAGCACCAGCGCGAACGCGGTGAGGACCAGCACGCCGGCGAACACGGTGTTGATGTCGAAAACGCCTTCGGCCTGCAGGATGAGGTAGCCGACCCCCTCCGAGGAGCCGAGGTACTCGCCCACCACCGCGCCGACGAACGCCAGGCCGACGGAGTTGTGCAGGCTGGCGAACACCCAGCTCATCGCGCTCGGCAGGTAGACGTAGCGCAGCAGCTGGCGCCGCGAGGCGCCGAGCATGCGCGCGTTCGCCAGCACCACCGGGCTGATCTCGCGCACTCCCTGGTAGACGTTGAAGAACACGATGAAGAACACCAGCGTCACGCCGAGCGCCACCTTCGAGGCCATGCCCAGGCCGAACCAGACCGAGAAGATCGGCGCGAGGATCACCCGCGGCATGGCGTTCGCCGCCTTGATGTAGGGGTCGAGCAGCGCGGAGGCGGCCGGCGACAGGGCGAGCCAGATGCCGATCGCCACGCCGAACACGGTGCCGACCAGGAACGCCAGCATCGTCTCGACCAGGGTGACCCACAGGTGCCGGTAGATGTCGCCGCCGGCGAACCAGCTCCAGATCCGGCCGAACACCTTGAGCGGCTCGCCGAAGAAGAACGCGGCGCGGTTCGGGTCGTCGAAGTACAGCGGCGGCAGGAGCGTGGGGCTGGTCGCCACGTGCCAGACGACGAACAGGGCGGCGAGCAGCCCGACCTGCCACAGCCGCAGCTTAATGGCGCTGCTGCCGCGCATAGCCTTTCAGCACCTCCGCCTTCATGGCGTGCCAGATCTCGGTGTGCAGCTCGAGGTAGCGCGGCGTCAGGCGGATCTCCGCCACGTCGCGCGGCCGCGGCAGGTCGATGCGGTACTCGCCGATCGGCCGCGTCTCGGGGCCGGCCGAGAGCACGACCACGCGGTCGGAGAGCGCGATCGCCTCCTCGAGGTCGTGCGTGATGAACACCACCGACTTGCGGTTGGCCGACCACAGCTCGAGCAGCTCGTTCTCCATGAGCTGGCGCGTCTGGATGTCGAGCGCCGAGAACGGCTCGTCCATCAGCAGGATCTCCGGGTCGAGGATCAGCGTCTGCGCCAGCGCGACGCGCTTCTTCATGCCGCCCGAGAGCTGGTGCGGATAGCGGTCGCCGAAGCCGGCCAGGCCGACGCGCCGCAGCCAGTCGTTGCCGCGCGCCAGCCGCTCCTGCCGCTCGACGCCCTTGAACTCCAGCCCGGCGACCACGTTGGCGAGCGCGCTGCGCCAGGGCATCAGCGCGTCGGCCTGGAAAAGATAGCCGGCGCGCGCGTTGACGCCCGTCAGCGGCTCGCCGAACACGCTGATGCGCCCCGCCGAGGGGGCGAGCAGGCCGGCGGCGACGTTGAGCAGCGTCGACTTGCCGCAGCCGGTCGGGCCCACCACCGAGAGGAACTCGCCCGGCTGCACCACCAGCGTCGTGTCGCGCACGGCCGTGTAGCGCTGCGACGGGTCGTCGCGCGAGACGAACGTGCAGGTGATGCGCTCCAGCGCCAGCGCCGGAACGCTCACCGGTACTTGCTGTTCGCCTTCTTTGCGAACTCGTTCGTGTACGTGCGCGCGAGCTCGATCTTGGCGGCCCGGATGTTCGGATCGAAGTCGGACAGCGCTTTCAGCGTGGCGCGCGCCCCGGCGTCGGAAATGATGCCGTCGGGCGAGATCGCCTCCTTCACCTTGTCGTAGGAGAAGAGGTAGAGCGCCCGGTCGCCCATCAGGTAGGCCTCGGGCACCACCTTCGCCACGTCGGTCGCGCTCGCCTTGGCGATCCACTTGTCGGCGCGCACGATCGCGTTGGCGAGCGCCTGCGCGGTGTTGGGATACCTGTCGGTGAACTCGACCGGCGCGTACAGGCAGCCGGCCGGCAGCGGCGCGCCCCACACCTCCTGCGTGCCCTTCAGGGTGCGCGTGTCGGCGAGCAGCCGGATGGCCTTGTCCTGCTCGAGCTTGGTCATCACCGGATCGGTGTTGGAGATGGCGTCGATCTGGCCGCTCTTGATCGCGGCGATCGCCTGCGCGCCGAGCCCGACGCCGACGATCGAGGCGTCCTTGTTCGGGTCCAGGCCCCCTTTCACCAGCAGCTGCTTCACCAGGTTGTGCGTGCTCGAGCCGGGCGCGCTGACGCCGATCTTGAGCCCCTTCAGGTCCTTGAACGACCGGACCTGCGCCGCCTTGGGCGTGGCCACGCCGAAGGCGATCTGCGGCAGGCGGCCCTGCAGCACGAAGGCGCGGAAGTACTGCTTCTTGGACTGCAGGTTGATGGTGTGCTCGTAGGCACCGGACACCACGTCGGCCGAGCCGCCGACCACGGCGCGCAGCGCCACCGAGCCGCCGGCGAAGTCGCTGATCTTGACGTTCAGCCCTTCGTCCTTGAAATAGCCGAGCTGCTCGGCGATGGTCAGCGGCAGGTAGTAGAACGAGGCCTTGCCGCCTACGGCGATGTGTACGTCCTTCTTCTCCAGCTGCGCCTGCGCGGTGGTGGCCAGCGCGAGGCCGAGCGCCGCGGCTGCGGCGACGATACGCTTCTTCATTGGGCGAACCTCCTGTGCCGCGGAATTTACTCGATTTCGCGGCGCTCCTGCAGGGCCTGCGAGATCGTCCCGGCGTCGACGAACTCGAGCTCGCCGCCCACCGGCACCCCGCGCGCGATGCGGGTGACCCGCAGGCCGCGCGGCCGCAGCATCTCGGCGATGTAGTGCGCGGTGGCTTCGCCCTCGTGCGTCAGGTTGGTCGCCAGGATCACCTCGCGCACCTCCCCGTCGCCCGCCCGCGCCAGCAGGCGGTCCAGGCCGATATCGCGCGGGCCGACGCCGTCCAGGGGAGAAAGGTGCCCCATCAGGACGAAATACATGCCCGAGTAGGCGTAGGTCTGCTCGACCATGGCGAGGTCGGCCGGCGTCTCGACCACGCAGAGCAGCGTCGCGTCGCGCCGGGGCGAGCTGCACAGCGCGCACACCTCCTCCTCGCTGAAGTTGTTGCACTTCGCGCAGCGCCGCACGGTCTCGAGCGCACCGGCGAGCGCCTGCGCCAGCTCCGCCGCCCCCGGCCGGTCGTGCTGCAGGAGGTGATAGGCCATGCGCTGCGCCGAGCGCGGCCCGACCCCGGGCAGCACGCGCAGCGCGGCGACGAGCCGCTCCAGCCCCTTCGCGGAAGGTACCGGCTTGCTCAAGCCGCGCGCTGGCTCAGAACGGCAGCTTGAAGCCGGCGGGCAGGCCGAGCCCGGCGGTCATGCCGGCCATCTTCTCGGCGATCGTGCCCTCGACCTTGCGCGCCGCGTCGTTGAACGCGGCGACCAGCAGGTCCTCGAGCATCTCGCGGTCATCGCCGACCAGCGACGGGTCGATGCTCACGCGCTTCACCTCGTGCTTGCAGGTCATCTGCACCTTGACCATGCCGGCGCCGGACTGTCCCTCGACCTCCAGCGTCGCCAGGCTCTCCTGCATGCGGCGCATGTTCTCCTGCATCATCTGCGCCTGCTTCATCAGCTGCCCGATGTTGCCCTTCATTTGCCTTCTCCGGAGACGGCGTCGCGGATCGTCGAGTCGACCACCTTGCCGTCGAACAGGTTGACCAGGTCGCGCACGAAGCCGTCGGTCTGCACCGACTGGGCGGCCGCCGCGCGGCGCGCCTGGCGCTCGCTCGCCTCGATCGCGGCGGCGGTGGCGCCGGAAATCTCCCCGGCGCTGACCTTGAGCGTCACCGGCGCGCCCAGGTGCTGCTCGAGCGCGGCCTTCAGCTTGTCGACGTAGCTGCGCTCGGCGAGATACGCCTTCTGCCGCGGCACGACCAGCTCGAACACCTGCCCGTCGCGCCGCGCCAGCTCGGCATTGCGCGCCAGCTCGCGCGCCGCGCCCGCGACCGGCAGCTCGCGCACCAGCTCGGGCCACGGACCGGCACCGGCCGGCGCCGCCTGCCGCGCCGCGGGCCGTGCCGGCGCCTTCGCCGGAGCGCCCACCGCGCCCGCCGGCAGGGTGCGCGCCGCGCCCTCCGGCCGGAAAGCGAGCATGCGCAGGACCGTCATCACGAAGCCCGAGTGCTCGTCGGGCGCGAGCTCCAGCTCCTCGCGCCCATGCAGCGCGATCTCGTAATAGAGCTGCACCGATTCCGGGTCGATGCGCCCGGCGAGCTCGGCGAGCCGCGCCGCGTCGGGCGCCTCCTCCTCCGCCGCGCCCGGCACCGACTGCCGGACGGCGATCGCGAGAAGCAGGCGCGCCAGCTCGGCGAGCGCCGCGTCGAACGACAGGCTGCGCGCCTGCATGTCGTCGGCGATGGCGAGCGCCGCCGCCGCGTCGCCGCCGCCCACGGCGTCGAGCAGATCGAGCAGGAACCCCTGGTCGATCGCGCCGAGCATCTGGCTCACGCCGGCGCTCGCCACCCGCCCGGCGCCATGGGCGATCGCCTGGTCCAGGATCGACAGCGCGTCGCGCATGCTGCCGGCGGCGGCGCGCGCGATCAGCGCCAGCGCCTCGCGCTCGAAGGCGATGCCCTCGGCGCCGAGCACCTTCTCCAGGTGCGCGGCGATCGCCGCGGGCGGCATCTGCTTGAGGTTGAACTGCAGGCAGCGCGAGAGCACCGTCACCGGGATCTTCTGCGGATCGGTGGTCGCGAGGATGAACTTCAGGTGCTCCGGCGGCTCTTCCAGCGTCTTCAGCATGGCGTTGAAGGCCGACGTGGAAAGCATGTGCACTTCGTCGATCACGTAGACCTTGTACCGGCCGCGGGTCGGCGAGTACTGCGCCGTGTCGAGCAGCTGGCGCATCTCGTCGACCTTGGTGTTGGTCGCCGCGTCGACCTCCAGCAAGTCGACGAACCGTCCGGCGTCGATCTCGGTGCACGCGCTGCAGGTGCCGCACGGCCGCGCGGTGACGCCCGTTTCGCAGTTCAGGCATTTCGCCAGGATGCGGGCGAGCGTGGTCTTTCCCACCCCGCGCGTGCCGGTAAACAGGTACGCGTGGTGCAGGCGCTGCGCCTCGAGCGCGTGGCGCAGCGCGCGCACGACATGCTCCTGGCCCACGAGACCGTCGAAGTCGCGGGGCCGCCATTTGCGCGCAAGTACTTGATAGCTCATGCGTCGCCAGTCGGGTGGCGAGCCTGACCCCCGGCACTTGCAGTAACCAGCTGTGGCTGCTTCCTTCCGGACCTGACCAGGTTCACCGGGCTGCAATGCGGGGAGGCCCGCCGTAGATCGGTGCGCGAGCGAAGCCCCGCGCGTCGGCCCATTGTATGTCATCGCCCGGCGAAAGTCGGCCGCAAGGCTCTCGTCAGCCGCCGCGCGCCCTGCGCCGCTATTCTGCGATCGATATCCTCCTCCATCGCGGCAGGCGAGCGCGATGGTTCGACGCCCGGGCGCGCAAGCGGTCGGGCGTTTTTCTTCGCGAAAGGGCTGGCGGAGAGAGAGGGATTCGAACCCTCGAAGCGCTGTTAACGCTTACACGCTTTCCAAGCGTGCGCCTTAAGCCGCTCGGCCATCTCTCCCGGCCGACGATTCTACTCGAGCGGGCGTTTCACCCTCCCACGGCGGCCTGCAGTCCGCCCAGCATGTCGCGCAGCGCGCGCAGGTCGCGGGCGAGGCGCCGCGCGCTCTGGCGGCCGAGCGCGCCGGTCGCGACGCGTCCCGAAGGCCGGATGCCGTCGGCGAGGTCGGCGAGCTGCTGCCGCAGCACGAGCTCGAGCAGCCTGCCGTGCAGCTCGATCAGCAACGCCGCGTCGGCGGCGGACAGGCGGCCGGCCTGAACCGCCGCCTGCAGGCGGCCGGGCGTCGTGCGCTCGCCGGAGCCGATGCGCAAGGCGAGCGCGCGCGCCAGCCCCACCAGCGGCAGCAGGCCGCCGCGCTTCAGGTCGACTCGACCCTTGTCGGTGCGCAAGCCGCCGAGCAGCCCGAGCGACGGCGTGATCTCGCTCACCGACTGCGCCATCAGGGTGACGAAGCCCGGCGCATGCGCCGCCGCGTCGACCGCCTCGGCGTGCAGGCTGCGCCCCAGGGTCAGGTCGCCCGCCACCGGCGCGAGATCGAAGAAGATGTCCACGTCGAGCAGGTCCTCGGGACGGCCGCGCCGCAGCCAGGCCTGGATGCGCGAGCGCCATTCCTGCGCCGTGCCGCGCCAATGGGCGTTGGCCGCCATGACGCCTCCCCTGCACTTCGGGATGCCCGCCTCGTCCAGCACCTCGGCGACCGCGGCGCCGAAGCGCGCGAACCATGCGTCGTCGGCGGCGCTGCCGGCGTGCACCAGCGCGTTGTCCTGGTCGGCGCCGAGCAGGCTCTCGCTGCGTCCCGCCGAGCCGAGCACGAGCAGGCACCAGCGCGCGGGCGGCTTGCCGAGCCTCGCCAGGACGATCTCCGCGGCGCGGGCGCTCGCGGTGCGCAGCTCGTTGGCGATGACACGCGCGATCTCGACCGCCCCTACGCCTTCGGCGAGCAGCGCCTCCGCGACCGGCGGCAGCCGCCCGTACGCCGCGGCGAGCGCGGTGGCGTCCCGCGCATCATGGATCGCCGCGTCGAGCACGCTGGCGGCGCGCGCGCGATGGCGCAGCAGGTCGCGCTGCGAGAGCATGCCGATGGCGCGGCCCTGGCCGTCGAGCACGCCGAGATGGCGAAAGCCGGCGCGATCCATGCGCGCGAGCGCCTGGTATAGCAGCTCCGCGCCGCTCACCCCCTGCACCGGGGCGGACATGGCCTCCGCCACGGTGGCGCGGGACGGATCCACGCTCTCGCGTGCGAGCGCCCCGACGAGGTCGCGCTCGGTGAAGATGCCGAGCGGCGGCGCGTCGGGCGCACCGACCAGCAGGGCGCCGATGCGGTGCTCGCTCATTAGCCTCGCGGCCTCGCGCAGCGTCGCGCCCGGCGCGATGAAGGCGGGCGGCGTGCTCATCACCTCGTCGACGCGGCGCTCGAACACGTAGCTGTCGATGCGCGGCGGCGGCGGCGGCGCCGGCTCGGCGGGCGGCGCGGCCGCGCCATTGCGCGCGGCGCGCCGCGCGGCGAGCACGCGCGCTTCCCCGAGCGTGCGCACGTCGATCTCCCGCAGGCGGGCGAGCAGCCGGGCGAAGATCTGCGCCGCCGCGAGCGCGTCGCCGCGCGCGCTATGCCGGCCGTCGATGGTCACCCCGAGCCGCTCGGCGATCGCCTCGAGGCTCGGCTCGGCGAGCGACGGCTCCAGGGCGCCGAAGAGCAGCGTCACGTCGAGCGCCGGCGGGTCGCGCCAGGCGATGCCGGCGCGGCGCGCTTCCTCGCGCAGCACGGCGAGGTCGAAGGCGACGTGCGCGCCGATCACCACCCGGCCCTCGAGCATCGCGGCGAGCGCCGGCGCGATCTCGGCGAAGCGCGCGGCGCCCGCCAGCTCGGCCCTGCCCAGGCCGTGGATCGCCGTCGCGGCGTTCGGCACGTCGACGCCCGGGTCGACCAGCCGCTCCAGCCGCGGCGCCTCGAGCACGTGCGGGCCGAGCATGGCGACGGCGGCCACCTGCACGATGCGGTCGCTGCGCGGGTTGAGCCCGGTGGTCTCCAGGTCAAGCGCGAGCGCCGGAAGCGCCGCCAGCGCGGTCGAGCTCGGCGGGTCCGGCGTGCGCGGCACGGCCGCCGGCCGCTACAGCAGCGCCGGCAGGCTGAGCAGCACGGCGCCGGCGAGCCAGATCCACATCGACCCCGTGCCCGGCGCGTCGCGCTCGACGAAGCGCTCGTAGAGCGCGGCCGGCACGCCGCTCAGGAGCAGCGTGACGGTGGCGACCAGGATCGACGCCCAGAACAGCACCCAGTGGATGGTGCGCGGAAAGAGCTCCGGCAGCAGCGCGGCGCTGATCGGCATGGCGATCCTGAGCAGCGGCGAGAAGATGCCGTTGGCGATGCTCAGGCCGAGCACCACGAGGAACAGCGTCTGCCGGTCGAGCACGGCCCTCAGGCGGCGCCCGGCACGCGCGGCGCCAGGCCGGCGGCGTAGATCGCCATGAAGAACGCGACGCGCGCCAGCGCCACCCAGAAGGCGGCGACCAGCGGCAGCAGCAGGCGCGGGATCATGGAATGGGTGATGACGCCGACCGGGCGCATGATCCAGTTCGTCAGGCGGCGGAACCAGCGGTAGATGTAGTTCGGCGAATCGGCGGCCAGGAAGAGGCCCAGGAAGAAGCGCCCGACCAGCGTCCAGAACAGCGCGGCGAGCGCGTAGTTCGGCAGGTGGAAGTACAGGTACGACCACCAGAGATTCTGGTCCCCCATGGCTGATACGCTACCATGACGGGCCGATGCTGCCGCGCACCGCCGCCGCTCCGATCGCCGCCTGGCAGCGCTTCCTGGCGCGCCTGCGGCCGGCGCCGATCGCTTCCGTACCCGAGCTGCGCGAGTTCCTCGAGGCGCGCGCGCTGCTCATCGCGCAGAAGTGCGCCATCGACTATTGCCGCGGCAAGACCGGGCTCGCGAGCTACGCGCTGTTCAGCGAGGCGACCTTCCTCAAGGCGCTGGACGTGTGCCGCTGGGAAGGCTTCGCCGCCGTGCTCGCCGACCTGCTGGTGCTCGCCGAGGCGCGCCTGCGGGCGCACGCGGGCGACGCCCGGCCGCGTCTCGACGAGGCGCTGCTCGGCCTGTACCGCGCCATCCTCGAGGCGACGCCGCCGCCGGCGCACCGCCGCGACGGCTGGCAGGAGGCGCTCGCCGCGTTCCCGGCGCGCTTCGCCGCGGCCTGCGCCGCCGAGCCGCAGGGCGCGGTGGCGGTCGCCGAGCACTCGGCGAAGCGCCTTTTCGACACGCTGCCCATCCACTCGCGCATGCGCGAGCTCGACCAGGAAGTGGTGTACGGCGCCGTGCGCTTCCGCATGGTGGCGGTGCACCAGGAGATGCACCGCCGCTTCGACGCGCCGGCGCTGGCGCGCGCCCTGCTCGCCTAGGCGCCTAGAACACCACCTTGTAGGTGCCGTCGGTCTGCTTGTCGGCGATGCACTGGTAGAGGCCCTTCGCGCCGTCCATCTGGTACGGAATGTTCACCCGGATGCCCGAGTCGCCGGTCGAAGCCTGGATGTTCGATTCCCCGCGCGAGGCGAACGAGGCCTTGGCGTACTTGGGATCCTTCTTGGCGGCGGCGAGGCACACCTCGTAGGCGGCCTGCTCGGACTTGCCGGCGCCGCATCCGGCGAGCAGTGCCGCGCAGGCGAGCGCGGCCGGCAGGGTTGTCGATCGTAGGCGCATGGCGGGATTCCGGTCGGGAAAAGAAAAGGCCCGCGTCGCGCGGGCCTTTGCCTGTGCCGGTCGCGCGGCTAATCGTGCACCGTCCCTTTCGCCCAGGCGAGCTCGCCCTTGGGCACGCGGATCGAGTCGACGAAGTCCTGCATCTCCTTCGACGGCGCCTGGGTCATCAGGCTGACCACCACGGTGACGACGAACGCCACCGGCAGGCCGAACAGCGCGCTCGAGATGTTGCGGATGCCGAACCACAGCGGCATGTCGAAGTAGCGTGTCGCGATCAGGTAGAAGAGCGTCAGGCCGAAGCCGCACACCATGCCGGCGATGGCGCCCGCGCTGGTGGTGCGCTTCCACCAGA
Organism: Burkholderiales bacterium; assembly: GCA_036381055.1. Lineage (GTDB taxonomy): Bacteria > Pseudomonadota > Gammaproteobacteria > Burkholderiales > SG8-39 > SCGC-AG-212-J23. The sequence continues at coordinate 11,301 of DASVDO010000013.1, forward strand.
TGCCCAGCACCAGCGGCACGAACAGCCCGGCCGCCGCGAGCGAGAACGCCCACGCCACCATCTGGATGATGCCCGCCGGCCGCGTGCTGGCGACCGCCGCCGCGATGATCGCCACGCCGACCAGCAGCACGCGCGCCACGGTGAGGCGGCGCATCGTCGAGGCCTTCGGGTCGACCATCTTGTAGTAGACGTCGTGGCTCAGCGCGTTGGCGATGGCGAGCAGCAGGCCGTCGGCGGTGGACAGCGCCGCCGCCAGGCCGCCCGCCGCGACCAGGCCGGAGATCACGTAGGGCAGGCCCGCGATCTCGGGCATCGACAGCACGATGATGTCCTGGTTGATGACGAACTCGGGCAGCTGCAGGATGCCGTCGCCGTTGACGTCCTTGATGGTCAGCAGGCCGCCGACCTGCGACCAGTTCTGCACCCAGACCGGCAGCTCGTTGATCCTCTGCCCGATCACGTTGCTGTACACCTCGAGCTTGGCGAATGCCGCGTAGGCCGGCGCGGTGAAGTAGAGCAGGAAGATGAAGAAGATGCTCCAGCCCACCGACATGCGCGCGTCGCGCACGTTGGGCGTGGTGAAGTAGCGCATCAGGATGTGCGGCAGCGAAGCCGTGCCGACCATCAGGCACAGCACCAGCGCCCAGAAGTTGTGGAACTCGGTCCAGCTGAACTGGCCCTTCGCGTCCAGGTACGCGCCGACGTGCGGCTTGACGACGCCCAGCTTCGGCTCGAGCGCGGCGATGTCCTTCAGCGCCTGGCCGTAGGTCAGCTCGGGGATCGGCAGGTTGTAGAGCTTGGTCGACAGCCAGATCACCGGGATCAGGTAGGCGATGATCAGGATGATGTACTGAGCGACCTGGGTCCAGGTCACCGCGCGCATGCCGCCCAGCATCGAGCACACCAGGATGCCGATCAGGCCGACGAAGATCGCCACCTCGAAGGGGATGCCGAGGAAGCGCGAGGTGATGATGCCGATGCCGAAGCACTGCGAGACGATGTAGGTGAACGAGGCGCAGAACAGCACCACCACGCCCATCAGCCGCGCCGTGTTGCCCTCGTAGCGCACGCCGAGGAAGTCGGGCACGGTGAACTGGCCGAACTTGCGCAGGTAGGGCGCGAGCAGCACGCCGACCAGCACGTAGCCGCCGGTCCAGCCGAGCACGTAGCCGAGGCCCGCGTGCCCCGTCAGGTACAGGCCGCCCGCCATCGAGATGAACGAGGCGGCGCTCATCCAGTCGGCGCCGGTCGCCATGCCGTTGAACACCGGCGGCACCACGCGCCCGGCCACGTAGTACTCCGAGAGCTCCATGGTGCGAGACAGGATGCCGATGTAGGCGTAGACCGCGATCGTCAGGAAGACGAAGGCGTAGCCGATGATCTTCTGCGGCAGCCCCATCTGCTCGGCGATGGCGAGGATGATGACGAAGACCGCGAACCCGCCGGCGTAGCCGCCGTAGATCTTGGGCAGGTTGGTGATGAAGGTGCTCTTGGTGGTGTTGGCCATTTGGGCGCGCTCCTCCCTGGTTTTCTTCTCAGTCTTCCGCTACGCCGAATTCTTTGTCGATCTTGTTCTGGCCGATCGCGTTCCAGAAGCACAGCACCACGAACGCGATCAGCGAGCCCTGGGCCGCCATGTAGAAGCCCAGCGGGAAGCCGATGAACGAGATGCTGTTGAGCTGCACCGCGAAGAGGTGCACGACGAAGCTGAAGAACGCCCAAAGGATCATGATGGTCCACATCAGGCGCGAGGTCTTGCGCCAGTACGCGTCGCGTTGCGCGGGCGTCAGGTCTGCCATGTTCGCCTACCTCCCCTTAAAAAGTTGACGAAACAGTCGCAGTGCGATGCTTACATTAAAACCCTGGCAGCGCAAATTGCCTCCCCCCCGGCCGCTGCTGCGCTGCAGCAGCCGCTGCGGGTCAACGCACCTGCTTAAGCTGCTCGAGGATGCCGGGGTTCTCGAGCGTCGAGACGTCCTGGCTGATCTCCTCGCCGCGCGCGATGGCGCGCAGCAGCCGGCGCATGATCTTGCCCGAGCGGGTCTTGGGCAGGTTCTCGCCGAAGCGGATGTCCTTCGGCCGGGCGATCGGGCCGATCTCCTTCGCCACCCAGTCGCGCAGCTCCTTGGCGATCTTCTGCGCCTCCTCCCCCGACGGCAGCGGGCGCTTGAGCACCACGAAGGCGCAGATCGCCTCGCCGGTCAGCTCGTCCGGGCGCCCGACCACCGCCGCCTCGGCGACCAGCTCGCGGTGCGCCACCAGGGCCGACTCGACCTCCATGGTGCCGAGCCGGTGCCCGGAGACGTTCAGCACGTCGTCGATGCGGCCGACGATGCGGAAGTAGCCGTCCTCGTCCATGCTCGCGCCGTCCCCGGCGAGGTAGAGCTGGCCCTTGAGCTCGTCCGGCCAGTAGGTCTTCTTGTAGCGCTCGGGGTCGCCCCAGATCGTGCGCAGCATCGACGGCCACGGCCGGCGGATGACCAGCAGCCCGCCCTTGCCGCGGCCGACCGAATGGCCGGTCTCGTCGACAACGTCGGCGAAGATGCCCGGCAGCGGCAGCGTCGCCGAGCCGGGCTTGGTCGGCGTCGCCCCGGGCAGCGGCGAGATCATGATCGCGCCGGTCTCGGTCTGCCACCAGGTGTCGACGATCGGCGTGCGGCCGCGCCCGACAGTCTCGTGGTACCACATCCAGGCCTCCGGGTTGATCGGCTCGCCCACCGTGCCGAGGATGCGCACGCTGGACAGGTCGTACTTCTTCGGCAGGTCGCCGCCCGCCTTGATGAGCGAGCGGATCGCCGTCGGCGCCGTGTAGAAGACGGTGACCTTGTGGTCCTGGATCATCTTCCAGAACCGGCCGGCGTCCGGGTAGACCGGCACGCCCTCGAACATCACCACCGTGGCGCCCAGCCCGAGCGGGCCGTAGCAGATGTAGCTGTGGCCGGTGACCCAGCCCACGTCGGCCGTGCACCAGAAGATGTCGCTCGGCTTGTAGTCGAACACCCACTTCACCGTCTGCATGCAGCCGAGGAGGTAGCCGCCGGTGGAGTGCTGGATGCCCTTCGGCTTGCCGGTCGAGCCCGAGGTGTAGAGGATGAACAGGGGGTGCTCGGCGTTCACGTTGACCGGCTCGCAGGTGTCCGCCTGGCCCTTCATCACGTCGTCCCACCACTTGTCGCGGCCCGCCTCCATGGCGACCGGGCTGCCCGAGCGCTTGTAGACGACCACGTTCTTGACCTTCTCGCAGCCGCCCATGGCGATCGCCTCGTCGACCACCGGCTTGAGCGGGATCTCGCGGCCGCCGCGGAACTGCCCGTCGGCGGTGATCACCGCCACGGCGCCGGCGTCGATGATGCGGTCCTGCAGGCTCTTGGCCGAGAAGCCGCCGAAAACCACCGAGTGCGTGACCCCGAGGCGCGCGCAGCCCTGCATGGCGACGATCACCTGGATCGACATCGGCATGTAGATGATGACGCGCTCGCCGGTCTTGACCCCCATCGCCTTGAGCGCGTTGGCGAAGCGGCACACCTCGCGGTGCAGCTCGTGGTAGGTGATGCGCGTCACCTTGCCGTCGTCGGCCTCGAAGATGATCGCCGTCTTGTCGCCCTGGGTGGCGAGATGGCGGTCCAGGCAATTCACCGAGGCGTTCAGCTCGCCGTCGTGGAACCAGCGGAAGAACGGCGCCTTGGACTCGTCGAGCACCTGGGTGAAGGGCTTGGACCACTGCAGGGTCTCGCGCGCGAGGCGCCCCCAGAAGCCTTCGAAGTCGCGCTCGGCCTCCGCGACCAGCTTCCGGTAGGCCTCCATGCCGGGGACGTTGGCCTGCTTGACGAGGGCAGGCGCGGGCGCGAAGACGCGCTTTTCCTGCAGCACCGATTCTATGGTCGACGACATGCTCTCCTCCAACGCGGAACTACGCCGAATAGAATCACCAAATCAAGGGCCTGTAAAGCTCGGCAGCGATACGCGCTGTGCTAGAGTGGCGCCCTCTTCGCTGCCCCGCCACTTCATGAATCGCGTGATCCGCAGAGCCGATCTCGTGCAGAGCGTCGCCGACGCGCTGCAGTTCATCTCCTACTACCACCCGGCCGACTACCTGCGCGCGCTCGGCCGCGCCTACGAGCGCGAGCAATCGCCGGCCGCCAGGGACGCCATCGCCCAGATCCTGACCAACTCGCGCATGTGCGCCGAGGGCCGGCGGCCGATCTGCCAGGACACCGGCATCGTCAACGTGTTCCTGCGCGTGGGGATGCGCGCGCGCTTCGACTTCGAGGACTTCGAAGCGGCCGTGAACGAGGGGGTGCGCCGCGCCTACCTGCACCCCGACAACAAGCTGCGCGCCTCGGTGCTCGACGAGTCGGACTTCGGGCGCCGGAACACCCGCGACAACACCCCCGCGGTGATCCACGTCGAGCTCGCGCCCGGGGACAAGGTCGAGGTGGAGGTCGCCGCCAAGGGCGGCGGCTCGGAGGCGAAGTCGAAGTTCGCCATGCTCAACCCCTCGGACTCGATCGTCGACTGGGTGCTCAGGACCGTGCCGACCATGGGCGCCGGCTGGTGCCCGCCGGGCATGCTGGGCATCGGCGTCGGCGGCACGGCGGAAAAGGCGATGCTGCTCGCCAAGCAGGCGCTCATGGAGCCGATCGACATGGCGGAGCTGAAGGCGCGCGGCCCCCGCGACAAGGTCGAGGAGATGCGCATCGAGCTCTACGACAGGGTCAACGCGCTCGGCATCGGCGCGCAGGGGCTGGGCGGCCTGTCCACCGTGCTCGACGTGAAGATCCGCACCTATCCGGCGCACGCCGCCAACCGGCCGGTGGCGATGATCCCGAACTGCGCCGCCACGCGCCATGTGCACTTCGTGCTCGACGGCTCGGGGCCGGCCGAGCTCGAGCCGCCGAGCCTCTCCGACTGGCCCGCGGTCACCTGGACCCCGGACGCCAGGGCGCGGCGCGTCGACCTGGACAGGCTGACGCGCGAGGAAGTCGCCTCGTGGAAGCCCGGCGAGCGGCTGCTCCTCTCGGGAAAGATGCTCACCGGGCGCGATGCCGCCCACAAGCGCATCCAGGACATGCTCGAGCGCGGCGAGAAGCTGCCCGTCGATTTCACCAACCGGGTCATCTACTACGTCGGCCCGGTCGACCCGGTGCGCGACGAGGTGGTCGGACCGGCCGGCCCGACGACCTCGACGCGCATGGACAAGTTCACCGAGACCATGCTTGCCAGGACGGGGCTGGTGGCGATGGTCGGCAAGGCCGAACGCGGCCCGGCTGCGATCGAAGCGATCCGCAGGCACAGGGCGGCCTACCTGATCGCGGTAGGCGGCGCCGCCTACCTGGTCGCCAAGGCGATCCGCAGGTCGCGCGTCGTCGCCTTTGCCGACCTCGGCATGGAAGCGATCTATGAGTTCGAGGTGCAGGACATGCCGGTGACGGTCGCGGTCGACGCTACAGGCAGCTCGGTGCACAGCACCGGCCCCGCCGAGTGGTCGAAGAAGATCATCGAGCTGAAGCTGCCCGTCGGCGCGGCATGACCCACTGGACCGGCGTCTGGGCCGTCTTCGCAGGCGGCCTCGTCGCCGGCGCCTACATGACCAAGGTGCCGCCGGCCCTGCCGGGCATGCGCGACGAGCTCGGCCTGACGCTCGTCGAGTCCGGGCTCATCGTCACCACCTTCAACGTGCTCGGCATGCTGGTCGGCATGCTCGCCGGCATGGTCTGCGACCGGCTCGGGCGCACGCGGCTCGCCGCGGCGGGCCTGGCGGTGATGGCGGCGGGCGGCGTGCTCGGCGCCTCGGCGCACGGCTTCGCGGCGCTGCTCTTCTCGCGCTTCGTCGAAGGCGTCGGCTTCATCTTCTTCGCCGTGCCGGCGCCCGCGCTCATGACCTCGCTCGCCGACGGGCCGGCCGACCGCGCCAAGGCGCTCGGCATCTGGAGCGCCTACATGCCGACCGGCGGCACGCTCGGCCTGCTCGCCGCGCCCGCGGTCATCGCCGCGGCCGGCTGGCGCGGCTTCTGGCTGGCGCTCGCCGCCGCCGCGGTGGGCGCGGCGCTCGCCTTCGTGCGCGCCGTGCCGGGCTCGGCCCCGGCGCAGCTCAGCTCGCTGCGCCTGGTCGCCGAGTCGATCGCGCGCGCCGGCAACGTGGCGATGGCGCTGCTCTTCGCCTGCTACGTCGCGCAGTGGACCTCGATCATGGTCTGGCTGCCGACCTTCCTCACCGAGCAGGGCCTCGCGCCCGCCGCGGCGGCGCTCGCCACCGCGCTGATGGTGCTGGTCAACGCGCCGGGCAACCTGGCCGGCGGCTGGCTGCTCGCGCGCGGCGTGCCGCGCGGTCGAATGGTGATCGTCGCCAGCGCGATCGCGGCGCTCTGCGAGGCGGGCATGTTCGCCGACGCCCTGCCCGGCGCGCTGCGCTTCGCCCTGGTGCTCGTGTTCTCGCTCTGCGCGGGCGTCATCCCGGCGTCGATCTTCGCCGGCCTGCCGGTGCACGCCCGCTCGCCGCAGCACATCGCCACCGGGAACGGCATGGTGCTGCAGTTCTCGAACATCGGGCAGTTCCTCGGGCCGCTTGCCATCGCCTGGCTCGCTTCGCGCTTCGGCTGGCAGGCGTCGCTCTGGGCGCTGCTCGCCTTCGCCGCGGCCGGCGCGCTGTGCGGCGCGGCGCTCGGCCGGATCGAGAAGCGCCGGCGCTAGAATCCGCGCATGCCCGAGGTCCTGATCTGCGAAGTCGGCCCGCGCGACGGGCTGCAGAACGCGCAGCACCTGATGCCGAGCGAGGCCAAGAAGGCCTGGATAAGCGCGCTCGCGGCGGCGGGGCTCAGGGAGATCGAGGTCGGCTCCTTCGTACCGCCGAAGCTGATCCCGGCCATGGCCGACACCGCCGAGATCGTCCGGCATGCGCTCGGCATCCCGGGCCTGAAGGTCGTCGCCCTGGCGCCGAACCTCAAGGGCTTCCAGCGCGCGCTCGAGGCCGGCGCGCACAAGGTGACCTTCCCGGTGTCGGCGAGCCGGCTGCACAGCCAGTCGAACGTGCGCATGACGCCGGAGCAGATGGTCGAGGAGGTGCGCAAGTGCGCCGCGCTGCCGCACCCTGGCATGGAGATCGAGGGCGCGGTGTCGACCGCCTTCGGCTGCACGCTGCAGGGCGCGGTGCCCGAGGACGACGTGGTGAGGATCGCCGCCGCGCTCGCCGAGTTCTGCGACGGCGTGGCGCTCGCCGACACGGTGGGCTATGCCAACCCGGCGCAGGTCAAACGCATCTTCAGGAGAGTAAAGAGCGAGATCGGCGACAAGCTGGAAGGCGCGCACTTCCACAACACGCGCGGCCTGGGCCTCGCCAACGCCCTCGCCGCCTACGAGGAAGGCGTGCGCGCCTTCGACAGCTCGATGGGCGGGCTCGGCGGCTGTCCGTTCGCGCCCGGCGCGAGCGGCAACGTGATCACCGAGGACCTGGTGTTCATGTTCGAGGCGATGGGCGTGCGCACCGGCGTCGACCTCGACAAGCTGTTCGCCGCGCGCCGCGTGCTGGTCGAGGCGATCCCGGAAGAGCCGGTCTACGGCCATACCCCGCTCGCGGGGCTGCCCAAAGGGTTCCGTGCGACTGCTTGAAGGCGTGCGCGTCGTCGAGTTCGCGCACATGGTGATGGGCCCCTCGTGCGGGCTGGTGCTCGCCGACCTGGGCGCCGAGGTGATCAAGGTCGAGCCGCCCGAAGGCGACAACACGCGCCGGCTGGAAGCGGCGGGCTCGGGGTTCTTCCCGGTGTTCAACCGCAACAAGAAGAGCCTCGCGGTGGACCTCAAGCACCCGGAAGGGCGCGAGGTGGTGCTGAGGCTCATCGACCGCAGCGACGCGCTCACCGAGAACTTCCGTCCCGGCGCGCTCGACAGGCTGGGGTTCTCCTACGAGGCGCTGAAGGCGCGCAATCCCGGGCTGATCTACTGCTCGCTCAAGGGCTTCCTGAACGGCCCGTACCAGCACCGGGCGGCGCTCGACGAGGTGACGCAGATGATGGGCGGCCTCGCCTACATGACCGGCCTGCCCGACCGGCCGCTGCGCGCCGGCTCCTCGGTGATCGACATCCTCGGCGGCACCTTCGCCGCCCTGGGCATCGTCGCCGCGCTGCGCGAGCGCGGCCGCACCGGCAAGGGACGGCGCGTGACCAGCGCGCTGTTCGAGACCACGGCGCTGCTCGTGGCGCAGCACATGGCGCAGTACGAGATCACCGGCGAGGCGCCGCCGCCGATGTCGGTGAAGCGCCCCGCCTGGGGCGTCTACGACATCTTCGAGACCGCCGGGGGCGGGCGGCTCTTCGTCGGCGTGGTCACCGACACCCAGTGGAGCGCCTTCTGCCGCGACTTCGGTCTCGCCGAGCTCGAGAACGACGCGCGGCTGAAGAGCAACGGCCTGCGCGTCAAGGAGCGCGCCTGGCTGATCCCGCGCCTTGCCGAGGTGTTCCGCCGCTTCAGCGCCGAGGAGCTGACGCGCAAGCTCGACGCGCTCGGGCTGCCGTTCGCGCCGATCGCCAGGCCCTGGGACCTGCTCGAGGACGCGCATCTCAACGCCTCCGGCGGGCTGATCCCGACCCGGGTGGACGGCAGGACGATCCGCGTGCCGGCGCTGCCGCTCGCCTTCGACGGCGAGCGCCCGGGCAAGCGCGCCGATCCGCCGGCGGTCGGCGAGCACGGCGCCGAGCTGCTGCGCGAGATCGGCTACTCGGCCGAGGAGGCGCGCCGCCTCGCCGAGCGGCGCATCGTCGCCTTCGCCTAGCATGCGGCTCACCCTGGCCTGCGGCCGCTACGACCGTACGCAAGCGCTGATCGACGGCCGCGTGCGCATCGAGGGCGTGGACGAGCTGGTGTACCTCGCGCTGCGCCCCGGCGAGACGTTCTGGCGCATGCTCAATCACGAGGAGTTCGACGCCTCCGAGATGTCGCTCTCCTCCTACACCATCCTGCGCTCGGAGGGCGACACGCGCTTCGTCGCGCTGCCGGTCTTCCCGTCGCGCGTGTTCCGGCAGAACGCGCTGTACGTGCGCGCCGACTCGCCGCTCGCCGATCCGCGCGAGCTCAAGGGCAGGCGCATCGGCGTGGGCGACTACCAGATGACCGCGGCGGTGTGGACGCGCGGCTTCCTGCAGCACGAGTACGGCGTGCGGCCGGAGGAGCTGCACTGGGTGGTGGGCCGGCCGATCCGCGCCATCCGCCAGCCCGCCGGCGTGAAGATGGAGGTCCTTTCCGGCGGCCAGGACCTGGAGGCGATGCTCGAGCGCGGCGAGATCGACGCGCTGATGTCGGTGATGATCCCGCGCTCGCTCGGCACGGCGACGCGGCGGCTGATCCCGGATTTCCGGCGCGTCGAGCACGAGTACTTCCGCAAGACGGGCATCTTCCCGATCATGCACACGCTGGTGCTGCGCCGCGCGGTGTACGAGGCGCATCCCTGGCTCGCGGTGAGCCTGTACCGCGCCTTCCTGCGCGCGCGCGACGCGGCGCTCGCGCACCTGTACGACACCGACGCGCTCACCGTGAGCTCGCCGTGGATCATCGACGAGATCGAGCGCGGCCGCGAGCTCGGCTGGGACTACTCGATCGAGGGCAGCCGGCCGACGCTCGAGGCGCTGATGCAGTACCTCGACGAGCAGCAGCTCACGCGCCGCAGGATGCGCGTCGAGGAGCTGTTCGCGCCGAACGTCTCGCCGGCGCTGGCCAGCTACCTGCGCGCGACCGGCGAAGCCTAGCCGAGCGCCTTGATCCCGGCGGCGGCGATCTGCTCGTCCTCGTGCGACTGCACGCCCGAGACGCCGACCGCGCCGACGCAGGTGCCGTCGACCATGATCGGCACGCCGCCCTGCACCGGCGTCACGTTCGGCATGCGCAGCATCTCCGGACGCTTGCCGACCCGCTCCTGCCAGGTGGCGGTGGAGCGGCGCGTCTCGGCGGCGGTGCGCCCCTTCTCCACGGCGATGCGCGCGTTGGCCGGCGTCGAGCCGTCCATGCGCGCGAGGTGCAGCAGGTGGCCGCCGTCGTCCAGGATGGCGATCGTCACGTTCCAGTTGTTCTTCCTTGCCTCGGCCTCGGCGGCGGCGGAGATCTTCTTGCAGTCCTCGAGCGTCAGCATCGGGCGTTGCTTCATGGGTGCAGGGCCTTCCTTATCTGTTCCAGCGCGTTGGGATCTTCGATGGTGGTGAGGTCGCCCGGGTCGCGGCCTTCGGCGAGCGCCTGGATCGAGCGGCGCAGCGTCTTGCCGGAGCGGGTCTTGGGCAGCAGCGTCACGAAGTGCACGGCCTTCGGCCGCGCGATGGCGCCGAGCTGGCGGTCGACGGTCTGCATCACCTCCTCCGCCCCGGTCTTCTTCGCCGCGTCCTTGAGCACCGCGAAGGCGAGCGGCATCTGCCCCTTCAGCGGGTCGTTGACGCCGACCACGGCGCACTCGGCGACGTTCGGATGCATGCTCACCGCCTCCTCGATCTCGCGCGTGCCGATGCGGTGGCCGGCGACGTTGATCACGTCGTCGGTGCGGCCGAGGATGAAGTAGTAGCCGTCCTTGTCGCGCACGCCCCAGTCGAACGTCGAGTAGACGAGCTGGCCCTTGAAGTTGCCGAAATAGGTGCTGACGAAGCGCTCGTCGTCGCCCCACACGGTGGACATGCAGCCCGGCGGCAGCGGCGGCGCCATGGTCACCACGCCTTTCTCGCCGTCGGGCACCGGCTGGCCGGTCGCCTCGTGCAGCAGGCGCACGTCGTAGCCGTACACCGGGAAGCTCGGCGAGCCCATCTTGATCGGCGTCTTCTCGACGCCCGGCACCGCCGAGAGCAGCGGCCAGCCGGTCTCGGTCTGCCAGTAGTGGTCGATCACCGGCCTGCCGAGCGCCTCGCTGAGCCACTGGTGCGTCGGCTCGTCGAGCGGCTCGCCGGCGAGGAACACGTGCTTCAGCGTCGCGAGGTCGTGGCGGCGGATGAACTCCACCGGGTGCTTCTTCAGCACCCGGATCGCGGTGGGCGCCGAGAACATCACGTTCACCTTGCGCTCCTGCACGATCTTCCACCACACGCCGGCGTCCGGGCGGATCGGCACCCCCTCGTACATGATGGTCGTCATGCCGGCGATCAGCGGGCCGTAGACGATGTACGAGTGCCCGACCACCCAGCCGATGTCCGAGGTGGTGAACATGGTCTCGCCCGGCTCGCCGCAGAAGATGCGCTTCATCGACGAGGCGAGCGCCACGGTGTAGCCGCCCACGTCGCGCTGCACCCCCTTGGGCCGCCCGGTGGTGCCCGAGGTGTAGAGGATGTAGGACGGCTCGTTGGACTCGAGCCACTCGCACTCGACCTTGGCCCCGGCGTGCTGCCTGGCGAGGGATTGCCAGTCGACGTCGCGCTGCGGCGCGAGCTTGAGGTCCGGGTCGAGGCCGCGGTTGAAGAGCAGCACCTTGGCCGGCGGATGCTTGGCGAGCGCCAGCGACTCGTCGACCAGCGACTTGTAGAGCACCGTCTTGCCCATGCGGCTGCCGCCGTCGGCGGTGATCATCAGCGCCGGGCGCGCGTCGTCGATGCGCGCGGCGAGGCTCGCCGCGGCGAAGCCGCCGAACACCACCGAGTGGATCGCGCCGAGCCGCGCGCAGGCGAGCATCGCGAACGCCGCCTCGGGAACCATCGGCATGTAGATCACCACGCGGTCGCCGCGCTTCACGCCGAGCGCGCGCATCATGCTCGCGACCCGGTTCACCTCGGCGTGCAGCTCGGCGAAGGAATACTCCTTCTGCGCGTCCACCTCGGTGGAGATCCAGACGAGCGCCTTCTGGCTCGCGCGATCGGCGAGGTGGCGGTCGACCGCGTTGTAGCAGAGGTTGGTCTCGCCGCCGACGAACCAGCGGGCGAAGGGCGGACGCGAGTAGTCGAGCACGCGCGTGAACGGCTTGTGCCAGTGCACGAGGCGCGCCTCGTCGCGCCAGAACCCTTCGCGGTCGTCGAGCGAGCGACGGTGGAAATCGCGATAGGAGGTCATCGCCTAAGTTTAGCGGCGATCCGCTGCAGGCGCTGCATCACCTGCGACGCGGCCCCCGCGCCGACGCGCGCCCAGTCGACCTTCTCCAGCCGGGCGAGCGCCGCCTCGATCTCGGCCGGCAGCGCCGCGGGCGCGGCGCTCGGCGACGCGGCCGGGGCGGCCGCGCCGGCCGCCTCGAGGCGCCTTAACGCGAGGCGCATCAGGTCCTCGATCGATTCCGCCGGGTCCTGGGCGAGCGAGGCGACGCCGATGCGGCTGGGGAAGCGCAGCGTCTGCCCGCGGTGGTTGACGTTCGCCTCGGCCAGCTCGCGCCGCAGGCGCTCGCCGAGCGCGCGCACCTGCGCCGCCGCGGTGTCCGCCGCGAGCACCAGGAAGGTATCCTCGGCGGTGCGCGCCACCGCGTCCTCGGCGCGCACCTTGGCGAGGATCAGCTTGGCGATGCGCGCGATGATCAGCGCCGCGATCTCCTTGCCGCCGACGCGCAGGATCTCGGCGTAGCTGTCCAGGCGCAGCGCCAGCACCGACAGGTCGCTGCCGTGGCGGCGCGCGTGCGCATAGTGCTTGCGCCCCTGCGTGACCAGGAAATGCGGCGTGAGCGTGCCGAGCTGCGGGTCGTGCGTCGCCGTGCGGCTGGCGCTCACCAGGCGCAGCAGGTTGTCGATGCGCGAGAGCACCTCGGGCGCATCGGCCGACTTGGAGATGAAGTCGGTCGCGCCCGCGGCGCGCGCCCGCTCCTTGACCGACGGGTCCTCGTTGCCGGAGATGACCACCACCGGCAGCTCGCGGATGCGCGCCTCGCCCGCCTCGCGGATGCGCGAGAGCAGCCCGAAGCCGTTCAGCCGCGGCATGTCGAGGTCGGTGAACACCATGACGATGCCCGGGTCGCCCGCCACCGCGTCCCACGCCGTCTCGCCGTCGCCCGCCTCGAGCACCTCGAAGGTGGTGCTCAGGATGCTCTTGAAGGTGTTGCGGACGAACTTCGAATCGTCGGCGACCAGGACGCGCTTCTGCGTCACCCCGGCCGCCGGCACGGGCTACTCCGACAGGTCCACCACGACGCGCCGGCTCACTCGGGCGTTGATGAAGTCGTCGAACACGCCCGGCAGGTCGCGGAAGGCGATGGTGCGCGCCATCTCCTTGAGGAGCGGCGGCTTCATGTCCGAGGCGAGCCGCCGCCACACCCGCTCGCGCAGCTCGGGCGTCGGCGCGTCGGTCGAGTTGATGCCGAGCAGGCTGGCGCCGCGCAGGATGAACGGCATCACCGTGGTATTGAGGTTCGCGCTCGCCGCGAGGCCGATCGAGGCGATCACGCCGTTCACCTTCATCGTGCTGCACAGCCAGGCGAGCACCTCGCCGCCCAGGTTGTCGACCGCGCCGGCCCAGGTCGCCTTGTCCAGCGGACGGATCCTGTCCAGGTTGAGGCTCTGGCGCAGCAGCACCTCGGCGGCGCCCAGCTTCTTCAGCCACTCGGTCTCCGACGCCTTGCCGGTCAGCGCGACCACGTGGTAGCCGAGCCGCGCCAGCGCCGAGAGGGCGATCGAGCCGACGCCGCCGGTCGCGCCGTTCACCAGCACCGGCCCGTTGCCCGGCGCGAGGCCGTTGTGCTCCATGCGCTCGATGGCGAGGCCGGCGGTGAAGCCGGCGGTGCCGAACGCCATCGCCTCCCAGAGCGACATCCCCTGCGGCAGGCGGGTCAGCCACGCGGCGGGCAGGCGCGCGTACTGCGCGTAGCCGCCGTGGTGCGACACGCCGAGGTCGAAGCCCGCGGCGAGCACCGCGTCGCCCTTCTTGAAGCGCGCGTCGCCCGAGCTGACCACGGTCCCGGAAAGGTCGATGCCGCCGATGCACTGCGGCCGGCGCAGGATCTTGCCCTTGCCGGTCGCCGCCAGCGCGTCCTTGTAGTTCACGTCGGAGTAGGCGACGCGCACCACCACCTCGCCGGGGTCCAGGTCGTCGAGCGTGCACTCGACGAAGCGCGCCTCGATCCTGCGCTCCGGCGTCTCGGAAAGCCTGAATGCCTTGAATCGTTCCATGCGCCCTATTGTTGCACTACCGCCGGCGCTCGGTACGCAGATATTCCACGGACTGCATTTCGTGCAGGCGGCTCACCGTGCGCTGGAACTCGGCGGCGTGCTCGCCCGCCGAGAAGAGCCCCTCCGGCTCGGCCTCGGCGGCGACGATCAGGTTGACCTTGTCGTCGTAGAGCACGTCGACCAGCCAGGTGAAGCGGCGCGCCGCGTCCGAGTCCCGCGGCGACATGCGCGGCACGCCGGAAAGCAGCACCGTGTGGAAGCGGCGCGCCAGGTCGACGTAGTCGGCGTACGAGCGCGGCCCGCCGCAAAGCTCGGCGAAGTCGAACCACACCACGCCGCCGGCGCGCTTGCGGTAGGCGATGACGCGGCCGTCCACGTCGAGCGGCTGGCGCTCCTCCTCCACGTCCTTCAGCTCGGCGAAGATGCGCTCGAGCGGCGCGTCGCCGCCCACGTGGTAGACCTTCAGCTTCTCCATCTTCAGCCGCCGGTAGTCGGTGCCGTTGTCGACCGGCACCACGTCGAGGCGGCGCTTGATCAGCTCGATCGCCGGCAGGAAGCGGCTGCGCTGCAGGCCGTTCGGGTAGAGCTCGTCGGGCGCGTAGTTGGAGGTCATGACGAACTCGACGCCGCGCTCCATCGCCTGCTCGAGGAAGCGCCCGAGGATCATGGCGTCGGCGATGTCCGAGACGTGGAACTCGTCGAAGCAGATCAGGCGGTGGCGGCGCGCCGTGCGCGCCGCCACCGCGGCGAGCGGGTCCTCGCGGCCCTTCAGCTCGTCGAGCTCGCGGTGGATCTCGCGCATGAAGTGGTGGAAATGCACGCGCCGCTTGCGCACCAGCGGCACGCAGCGGAAGAAGGCGTCCATGAGGAAGCTCTTGCCGCGCCCGACCGGGCCCCACAGGTACACGCCCTTGGGCAGCGGCGGCTTGACCAGCAGCCGCTTCAGCGCGTTCGAGCGCCGCGCCTTGTACTCGGTCCACTCCTCGTAGAGCCGCTGCAGGCGCTCGACCGCGCGCCACTGCGCCGGGTCGGGGACGAAGCCGCGCTTCTCCAGGCTCTCCCGGTAGACCGCGACGACATCCTGCGTCACGGAAGCTTGGCGATCAGGTCGTGCGCCGTGCGCTCGAGGAGCTCGCGCAGGGTGATCGGCTGCTCGGTCGTCGTGTCGACCGCGATGCGCAGCTCCTGCAGGCCCTCCCAGGCGATGCTGCCGCGCCGCGCGTCCCAGATCTGCAGGAGCAGCCGCACGTCGCCGTACTGCGTCTCGGCGATGCGCAGGCCGAGCAGCCCGAAGCGGCCCTTGGAGCCCTGGCTGAAGCCCTGCAGCTTGAGCTGCGCCAGGTAGCGCACGCCGGCCGCGCCGGCGACGCGCCGCAGGATGTCGGCGGCGAACAGGCCCGTCTGCTGGTACTCGTCGTACATGTGCCGGTAGTCGTCGGCGAGCCGGCTGCCGTTGATCGCCCCGAGCGTCTCGGCGAGCGACACCACGCGCAGCCCGGGGCGCTCGGCTTTCAGCACCTGCGCGACGATGAGCGCCACGGCCTGCTTCTCCTGCTCCTGCCCGGTGACCGTCGAGGGCGTGATGAAGGCGACGCCGCCCGCCTCGAGGTCGCCCTTCGAAAGCGAGATCGACTGCTGCTGCAGCTCCGGGTAGTAGCTCGGGCTCGAGCTGCAGGCGGCGAGGCCCGCCAGCAGGAAGCCCAGCGCGAACCCCCTCATCCGTTGAGCTGCCGCTTGTCCACCGCGAGCGCCGCCTCGCGCATCACCTCGGACATCGACGGATGGGCATGGCAGATGCGGGCGATGTCTTCCGCGGCCGCGCCGAACTCGATCGCCACCACCGCCTCGGCGATCAGCTCGCTCGCCAGGCTGCCGATCGCGTGCACGCCGAGGATGCGGTCGCTGCGCGCGTCCGCCAGGATCTTGATGAAGCCTTCGGCCTCCTCGCGGCCGAGCGCGCGGCCGTTGTAGGCGAACGGGAAGCGCCCGGCGCGGTACTCGACGCCTTCGCTCTTGAGCTGCTGCTCGGTCTTGCCGACCCAGGCGATCTCGGGCGCGGTGTAGATCACCCACGGGATGGCGTCGTAGTTCACGTGGCCGTGCTGGCCGGCGATGATCTCGGCGACCATCACCCCCTCGTCCTCGCCCTTGTGCGCGAGCATCGGGCCGCGCACCACGTCGCCGATGGCGAAGACACGCGGCAGGCTGGTGCGGCAGTTCTTGTCGACCTCGATGAAGCCGCGCGCGTCGCGCTTCAGGCCGACCTCTTCGGCCCCCAGGCCGTCGGTATTGGGCACCCGGCCTACCGAGACGATCAGCCGGTCGCAGTCCAATGTTTTACTTGAACCGTCCGACGCAGTGTACTGAAGGGAAAGGCCTTTCTTTGATTGAGACAGCTTGCCCAAAGTGACACCCAACTCGATGTCCAGCCCCTGGCCGCGGGTGAAGATCTTCCATGCCTCGGCGGCGACCGACTCGTCGGCGGCGGGAAGGAAGTTGGGCAGGGCCTCGAGCACCTTCACCCTGGAGCCGAGCCGGCGCCAGACGCTGCCCAGCTCCAGGCCGATCACCCCCGCGCCGATCACGCCGAGCCGCTCCGGCACCGAGTCGAAGGCGAGCGCGCCCTCGTTGTCGCAGATCAGCCGGTTGTCGACCGGGATGCCCGGCAGGTGCCGCGCCTTGGAGCCGGTGGCGATGATCACGTGGGTCGCCTCGACCGTCTCCTTGCCCGCCTCGATCTTCCAGGTGGTGCCGCCCGAGAGCAGCCTGCCGTGCCCGGGCAGCCAGGTCACCTTGTTCTTCCGGAACAGGCCGGCGATGCCGCCGGTCATCTTGCCGACGATCCGGTCCTTCCGCTCGAGCATCGCCTTCAGGTCGAACTTGACGCCGCTGACGCTGATGCCGTGCGCCTTGAACTGGTGCGTGACCCGCTCGAAGTTCTCCGAGGACTCGAGCAGCGCCTTGGACGGGATGCAGCCCACGTTGAGGCAGGTGCCGCCCAGCGCGTAGTCGCCCTTGGGCGTGCGCCATTCGTCGACGCAGGCGACCGAGAGCCCGAGCTGCGCGGCGCGGATCGCGGCGATGTAGCCCGCCGGGCCGGCGCCGATCACCACGACGTCAAAGCGCTTCACGGGGGACGAAGATCCAGAGCACCGCGTAGACGAAGATGCTCACGCCGCCGAACAGCAGCCCGAGGGCGAAGAGCATGCGCCAGACCCAGCTTTCCACGCCGGTGAGCGCGGCGAGCCCGCCGCACACGCCGGCGATCCAGCGGTCCTCGCGCGAGCGGCGCAGCCGGTTGATCGCCGGCGGCCGCTCGGGCTCGGCCGCCGTGCCCAGCAGGCGCGCCTTGGCCGCCTCGAACTCCTCGGCGGTGAGCGCGCCGCGCGTCTGCAGCTCGTAGAGCTTGGCGATCTCGTCGGCGAGCGTCACGCTAGATCTCCAGCACCAGGCGCGCCGGGTCCTCCAGCGCCTCCTTGATCGCCACCAGGAACAGCACCGCCTCGCGGCCGTCGATGATGCGGTGGTCGTAGGACAGCGCCAGGTAGTTCATCGGCCGGATCACCACCTGCCCGCCCTCGGCCACCGGGCGCTCCTTGGTGGCGTGCACGCCGAGGATCGCCGACTGCGGCGGGTTGATGATCGGCGTCGAGAGCATCGAGCCGAACACCCCGCCGTTGGAGATCGAGAACGTGCCGCCGGTGAGCTCCTCCAGGGCGAGCTTGCCGTCCTGCGCGCGCTTGCCGAAGTCGGCGATCTTCTTCTCGATCTCGGCGAAGCTCATGTGGTCCGCGTCGCGCAGGATCGGCACCACCAGGCCGCGCGGGCTGCCCACCGCGATGCCGATGTCGAAGTAGCCGTGGTAGACGATGTCGGTGCCGTCGATCGAGGCGTTCACCACCGGGAAGCGCTTCAGCGCGTGCACCGCGGCCTTGACGAAGAACGACATGAAGCCCAGGCGCACGCCGTGCTCCTTCTCGAAGCGCTCCTGGTATTTCCTGCGCATCTCGATCACCGGCGCCATGTTCACCTCGTTGAACGTGGTGAGGATGGCGGCGGTGGACTGCGACTGCACCAGCCGCTCGGCGACGCGCTGGCGCAGGCGCGACATCGGCACGCGCTGCTCGGGGCGGCCCGACAGCATCTGCTCGACGTCGACCGGCGCCGGCGGCTGCTGCAGCGCGGGCCGGGGCTCCGGCGCGGGCGCTCTTTGCACGGCGGCGAGGACGTCGCCCTTGGTGACGCGGCCGTCGCGGCCGCTGCCCCGGAGCTTCGCGGTGTCGACGCCCTGCTCGGCCGCGATCTTCGCCGCCGAGGGCATGACCGGGGGAGCGGGCTTCGGCTTCTCCGGCTTCTTCTGCTCCTGCGCCGGCGCCGCCGCGACCGGCGCGGGGGCGGCGGCCGCCTTGGCCTCGGTGTCGATCTGCGCGATGACGTCGCCCGAGCCGACCGAGTCGCGGGCCTTCTTCAGGATCTTGACCAGCACGCCGTCCGCGGGAGCCGGCAGCTCGAGCACCACCTTGTCGGTCTCGATGTCGATCAGGTTCTCGTCGCGCGAGACCCGCTCGCCTTCCTTCTTGTGCCAGTCGAGCAGCGTCGCCTCCGAGACCGACTCGGAAAGCTGCGGCACCTTCACTTCCACGATCATCTTCGCCTGCTCCCGTTCAGTTTTTCCCCGGCTTCCGCTTGGCATCCACCGGGTTCGCGAAAAACCAGCGAGTAACTCGCCGGGACCCGGAATTCGGGGTCAGGGTCGCAATTCGCGCGCCCGTCGCCCGAATTCCGCGAAATCAGCTACTTGAACCTGCCGAACGCCTGCTCCACGAGCTGCTTCTGGCGCTCGTTGTGCCGCGCCGCGTAGCCGGTCGCCGGCGCCGCCGACGCCGGGCGGCCGGCATAGTACAGCTTCTGCTCGTCGCGCATGTTCTCGCGCAGGTAGTGGCCGATCTGGTACCACGCGCCCTGGTTCTGCGGCTCCTCCTGGCACCAGACCACCTCGCCGGCGGCCGGATAGCGCTTCAGCTCCGAGGCGAAGTCCTTGTGCGGGAACGGATAGAGCTGCTCCAGGCGCAGGATCGCCACGTCGTTGCGCTGCAGCTCGGCGCGCTTGGCGGCGAGCTCGTAATACACCTTGCCGCAGCAGGCGATGATGCGCCTGACGCCCTTCTCGTCGGGCGACCCGGGGTCGGGAATGACCGTCTGGAACGAGCCGTTGGCGAGCTCCTGGATCGGCGAGGCCGCCTCCTTCTTGCGCAGCAGCGACTTCGGCGTGAGCACGATCAGCGGCTTGCGGAACGGGCGCAGCATCTGCCGGCGCAGCAGGTGGAAGATCTGCGCCGCGTTGGAAGGCACGCACACCTGCATGTTGTGCTCGGCGCAGAGCTGCAGATACCTTTCCAGCCTCGCGGAGGAGTGCTCGGGACCTTGTCCTTCGTAGCCGTGCGGCAGGAACATGGTGAGCCCGCACACCCGCCCCCACTTGGTCTCGCCCGAGGAGATGAACTGGTCGATCACCACCTGCGCGCCGTTCGCGAAGTCGCCGAACTGCGCCTCCCAGATCACCAGCGCGTTCGGCTCGGCGGTGGCGAAGCCGTACTCGAAGCCGAGCACCGCCTCTTCCGAGAGCACCGAGTCGATCACCACGAAGTCGCCCTGGTCCTTGGCGATGTTCTGCAGCGGCACGTAGCTGCCTTCGTCCCAGCGCTCGCGCTCCTGGTCGTGCAGCACCGCGTGGCGATGCGCGAAGGTGCCGCGGCCGGAGTCCTGCCCGGAGAGGCGCACGTCGTAGCCGTTGGAGAGCAGCGACGCGTAGGCGAGCGTCTCGGCCATGCCCCAGTCGACCGGGATCTTGCCCGCCGCCATCTGCTTGCGCGCCTCGATGACGCGCGCCACCGTCGGGTGCAGCTTGAAGCCCTCGGGCACGAAGGTGACGCGCTCGGCCAGGCGCTGCAGCTCGGGCAGCGGCACGTGCGTGTCGGCCGCGTCGGTCCACTTGGAGTTGAGGAACGGCGCCCAGTCGACCGCGAACTTGCTCTTGAAGTTGGACAGCACCGGGCTCACCGTCTGCTGCCCGGCGTCGAGCGTGTCGCGGTAATGCTTGATCATCGCCTCGGGCTCCTCGGCCGCCACCACGCCCTGCGTCACCAGCCGGTCGGCGTACAGCTTGCGGGTGCCGGGGTGCTGGGCGATCTTCTTGTACATCAGCGGCTGGGTGATGAACGGCTCGTCCTGCTCGTTGTGGCCGAGCTTGCGGAAGCAGACGATGTCGATCACCACGTCCTTGTGGAACTTCATGCGGAAGTCGAGCGCCAGGCGCGTCACGAACAGCACCGCCTCCGGGTCGTCGCCGTTCACGTGGAAGATCGGCGCCTCGACCATCTTCGCCACGTCGGTGCAGTAGATCGTCGAGCGCGCGTCGCGCGGGTCCGAGGTGGTGAAGCCGATCTGGTTGTTGACGATGATGTGCACCGTGCCGCCGGTGCCGTAGCCGCGCGTGCC
>DASVDO010000014.1:0-19276 GCA_036381055.1 Burkholderiales bacterium
GACCCGGCGCACCGGGCGCGCATGGCGCGGGCGCTGGTGGAGCAGGACTACCGCGACGTGGCGATCGGCTACGAGAACGAGCGCGTCGAGGCGTCGCTCACCAACGTGCGCATCTCGTCGATGCCGCGCGCGGTGGGGCGCGCGGCGCGAACCATCCTCTCGTTCGCGCCGCTCGAGACGCGCGAGATCCGCATCACCTACAAGCAGGGCACGCTGCCGATCGCCACCTATACGTTCGTCAACGTGCCGCTCTTGCAGCGCTACTTCAACGGCATGGCGACGCGCCAGATGCTCGCCGAGTACGTCGAGATCGAGTACGCCGACCCGCAGGAGGCGCAGGCGGAGCGCGACCGCGCGGAGACGCTGGAGGCGTTCGAGCAGCCGCTGCCCGAGGGGATCGTGCTGGCGCGGAACGAGCCGGACATCATCGCGCTGCGCGGCGAGAACGTGGCGGGCGGGCGGCTGAAGATCCGGCCGGGCCTCGCCATCTACTTCAACGACCCGAGCGGCGCGTTCCGCTACGACCTCGCGGCGGTGGCGGAGTACCACCGGCCGGTGGCGCGCAACACCTTCCTCCAGGCGCAGACGCGCCTATCCTTGATAGAAAACATCAGCGACGTGACGCAGCCCTCGAACAGCGTGCTGCCGCACGTGCGCACCGACATCGCCGAGTACAAGCGCGGCAGCCGCTTCAAGCTGACCCGGCTCCTGGTGAACCGCTTCTTCCAGCCGCGCACGCGCCTCTACGCGCGCCTCTCGGCCGGCGTGTACGAGGAGATGTACAGCGGCTTCGGCGGCCAGGTGCTCTACCTGCCGGGCGACGGCACCTGGGCGTTCGACGTCGCCTCCGACTGGGTGAAGCAGCGCGACTTCGACGGCTGGTTCGGCACGCGCGACTACTCGGTGCTCACCACCATCGCCTCGGTGAACTACCGCATGGCGCACGGCGTGACCGCGACGCTGCGCGCCGGCCAGTTCCTCGCGCGCGACAAGGGCGTGCGCGGCGAGATCAAGCGCCGCTTCGCCTCGGGCTGGGAGGTGGGCGCCTGGTACACGGTGACCGACGGCAAGGACATCACCTCGCCCGGCTCGCCGTCCAATCCGTACTACGACAAGGGCGTGTTCGTGGCGATGCCGCTCGAGACGCTGCTCACCTACGACACGCAGGCGCAGGCGAGCTTCGCGCTCGCGCCCTGGACGCGCGACGTCGGCCAGATGGTGGCCTCGCCCGCCGACCTGTACGGCATCCTCGAGCGGCCGGTGGTGCAGATGCACACGCTCGACGGCCTGCAGCGCTTCGGCGACCGCGACGACGACTACGCGCTGCCCAAGCTCGGCGCCGACCGCGTCTGGCCGGACTTCGTCTTCACCGACCTGCGCGCGGCGCGGCGCGAGGCGGGCACGATCGACTGGACGCGCTCGGCCGCGCTCGCCGGCGCGCTGGTGCTCGGCTCGGCGGCGCTCGACAAGCGGCTCGACCGCGCCGCCGAGCGCCACGAGGGCTCGCGCTGGGTGCGGCGCGGCGAGCGCGCGGGCGACGCGCTGCCGGTGGCGGCGCTCGGCCTCTCGGCGATGTTCGCCTTCGACGAGTCGCGGCCGCAGCTCTCCGACGCGGGCGTCGCGGCGCTGGAAGCGAGCGGGCTGGCGCTCGTGGGCAGCACGGCGCTCAAGTACGCCTTCGGCCGCGCGCGGCCGAAGAGCGGCCACGGCGCGAGCGACTTCGACCCGGGCCAGGACGAGGACCGCTGGCATTCCTTCCCGTCGCGCCACGCCTCGGTGATGTGGGCCGCGGTGACGCCGTACGCGAAGCAGTACGGCATGCCCTGGCTCTACGGCGTCGCCGCGCTCGCCAGCGCCGCGCGCGTCGGCAGCCGCGAGCACTGGCTCTCCGACACGGTGGGCGGCGCGGTGCTCGGCTACGCGAGCGGCTACCTCACGTGGCAGGCGCGCCGCGACGCGCGCCGCGAGAAGAACGAGCCGAAGGTGGCGATCGGGCCGTCCGGGGTTGCGCTATCTTGGGACCTCGAATGACGGCGAAATGGGTGACTGTCACCATTTTTCTGGTCGCGGCGCTCGACGCGCAGGCGCAGGAGTGCCGCGTGCTCGACGTGGAGCTGCAGGCGTTCTACTCGGGGCCGTGCGTGAACGGTCTTGCCGAAGGCAGGGGCGTGGCGGCCGGCGTGGCGCGCTACGAAGGCGAGTTCAAGGCCGGCCGCAAGCACGGGCACGGCGTGAAGACCTGGCCGAACGGCGATCGCTACGAGGGCGAGTTCGTCGAGGATCGCCGCGAAGGGCACGGCGTGTACACCTGGGGCCGCGGGCCCTGGGAAGGCGAGCGCTACGAAGGCGGCTTCGTCAACGACAAGCGCAACGGCTACGGCGAATACCGCTACGCGACCGGCGACGTGTACCGCGGCGAGTGGAAGGACGACGTGGCGATCGGCCCGCCCACCGAGATGATGCGCGCTCGCGCGAAGTTCGAAGCCGAAGCGCTCGCCGCGGTAGGAAAGCCCGGCACGAAGGTGTGCCGGGAGGTTGCAGTCGGTATCGGCGGCCGCGCCTGGCGGCGCGGCGTCGTCGAAGAGGTCAAAGGCAACCAGGTGGCGGTCCGCTCAGGAGGCGAGCTCCTGTGGGACCGCGCGAGCGCCTGGGTGCCGTGCTACTAGAACGCCTTACGGCGCGAAGTGGCTGGTGGTGGTGTTGGTGTCTTCGCTCGCCGCGGCCGCGGTAGCGGCGGCAGCGGCCGCCACTGCACCCGCGAACGTGAGGCCGGCGCCGCCGGCGGCTGCGCCGGTGGCGGCCGCGGTCCCCGCCGCCGCGCCGCTCGCCGCACCGCCGGCCGTAGCGGCCGCGGGCGCCTGAGCGATGGTCGTGGGCTGCGCCGCGGTTGCGGCGCCCTTGGCAGCGGGCTGGCTTTGCGCGAACGCGAGGCCCGAGAAGGCGGCGATAGAGAAAGCGATTCCGAGCTTCGTACTGGTACGCATGGTGGTTTCCCCCCCGTGGAGACTGGTGTTGCCTGAAGACGACGTCAGGGGGAATCCTACGCCAATTAGTTCCTGTTAGCGCAACTTTTTGTGCGCATACCGAACGGGGAATTTGGCTTTCCGTCCTGAAGGTTGGATCGAGACCGGGGGCAGGGCCGGACGGCCCAGGGAATACGGCGGCGGAATAAGCCGAACAGGACGACCAGGCCCGGGCTGGGCGCAAAGGGCAGATTTCAACAATCCGGCGCATGCTTTCGCGCGCCGGAATATCCCTCCTCGGCCTCGTCTTATGGGGCTGCGCCTCGATCGACCGCCACGAGAAGGTGGCCGGGTGGCCGGAGCTGCGGGTGGTGGAGCACTACGTGCCGGACGCCGAGATGCGGGCCCGCTGCGCGAAGTACGTGCCCTTCGGCCTCTTCCCCGAGGCCTGCGCCGAGTTCTATTTCGACCGGGGCGAGTGCCACGTCTGGTACAGCCGCCAGTTCCCGCCGCTGCAGTACGTGAAGGAGCACGAGCGGCTGCACTGCCGCGGGTACGATCACCCGGGGGAGACGACGCTCAAGGACATCCTGGTGCGCTACCGGGCGCAGCGGCCGGCGGCGGCCGGGGCCAGCGCCCCGAAGCCTAGAAGCGGAAAAGAATCCCCAGGTTGATCGAGTCGATGTCGGTCTCGGCGCCGAAGTCGCCGCCGCCGAGCTCGGGATGCTTCTGCCACTCGAGGCGCAGCGCGGCGCCCTCGACCATGTCCCACTGCACGCCCCAGCCGTAGGTCGCGCCGTTGTTGGTCTCGTCGTTGGTCGTGCCCTGCAGGTTGGCGTGGAAGATGCCGATGCGGCCGAGCATCGAGAAGCTGCGCCAGATCGGCAGCGTGAGCACCGCGTCCAGCTCGATCGCGTTCGCCTTGACGCCGGCGCCGCTCGCGCCGATGTCGGCGTTGCCGAAGTAGCGCCACGCGCCCTCGACGGCGATGTAGCGGGCGAACTGGTAGCCGGCGAAGATCGAGCCGTTGGTGTCCCGGTCGTCGCAGGGATCCACGCCCGAGCAGACGTTCTCGAAGTGCGATTGCCCGGAGCTCACGCCGACGTACCAGGGCCTGGCTTCTTGCGCAACGGCGGGAGCGGCGAAGCAGGCGGCCAGGGCGAGGGCCGGGATCAGGTGGCGTTTTTTCATTGTTTTCCCCCTTTGCTCAGGCCGAACCCTAGAGCTTTGCCCGGGTCTTGGCAAGCGCCGCCCCGGGTGAAACGCCGAGCGGTGTCGCCGCGCCGCTGTGGCATCCTGCGCGGCCCATGACAGAGCAAGCAACACACGACATCCGGTACCGCATCACCCAGGCGGGCCGCACCGCCTGGGAATCGCGCGATCCCGCGGTGCCGGCCGACTATCGGCTGATCCTCTGGACGCTCGACTTCCACGGCGAGCAGCGCGTGCGCTCGCTCGTGCAGGCTTACCGCAAGCCGCTGATCGGCGAGTGGCTGGCGGAGATGGAAGAGCTCGGCCTGCTCGAGCGCCGCCCGGCGCGCGCCGGGGCGGAGGGCGGCCTGGAGCGCATCGACGTGGACCGCACCCACGCGTTCTCCGAGGAAGAGCAGCGCGAGCTGCGCCGCCGGCTGCAGACGGCGAGCGACTCGCTCTTCAAGGCGGGGAAATACTATGCCGACGAGCGGCTGGCGAAGCGCCGCGCGCCCGCGAAGCCGCCGGCGCAGAGCGTCGTGCTGATCGTCGAGGACGACCCGGACCAGCTCGCGCTCGCCGACGTGCGCGTGACCCTCGCCGGCTACGCGGTGCGCGTCGCGCGCTCGGCCGGGGAGCTGGCGCGCTCGCTGGTGGAGCAGGGCGCGCCCGACGTGCTGCTGCTCGACGTGATGCTGCCCGACGGCGACGGCTTCGACATCCTGCGCAAGCTGCGCGCGCACCCCAGCTACGCCGCGCTGCCTGTCGTCATGCTGACCGCCAGGAGCAGCGCCGGGGACATCTCGACCGGCCTGCAGCTCGGCGCCGACGCCTACATCACCAAGCCCTACTCGAAGAGGATGCTCGCCGAGGTGGTCGGCCGCGTCCTCGGGCACTAGCTCCTGGCAAGCGCCTTCAGCGCGGCGCGGATCGCTTCGGCCACCGGCAGCCCGGGCGCGAGGCCCCGCACCGCCGCCGCCGCTTCCTTCTCGCTGTAGCCGAGCGCGAGCAGCGCGTTCAGCACGTCGCTCGGCTGCTCGCGGCGCTCTTCGGCGGGCGCGGCGGCGAGCTTGCCCTTGAGCTCGAGCAGCAGCCGCTCGGCGGTCTTCTTGCCGATGCCCGGGATCTTCACCAGCCGCTCGGCCTGCTGCAGCGCCACCGCGCTCGCGAGCTCGGCCACCGAGAGGCCAGAGAGCACGGCGAGCGCGGTGCGCGCGCCGACGCCGGAGATGCGGATGAGCTGGCGGAACGCCGCGCGCTCCTCGAGCGTGGCGAAGCCGTAGAGCGTGTGCGCGTCCTCGCGCACGACGAGCTGCGTGAAAAGCGACACCGGCTCGCCGGTCGCCGGCAGCGCGTAGAAGGTGCTCATCGGCACGTCGACCTCGTAGGCGACGCCGCCGACGTCGACCAGCACCTGCGGCGGCAGCTTCGCCGAGAGCCGGCCGGTGAGGCGGCCGATCAAGGCCGGCGTCCCCGGCGCGTCACAGCCGGCGGCCGCGGCGCGAGCGGGCGCCGCCGCTGTGGGCGTGGCAGATCGCGCAGGCGAGCGCGTCGGCCGCGTCGGGCGAGGGCGCGCCGGGCAGCGCGAGCAGGCGCCGCACCATCTGCTGCACCTGCTCTTTCGCGGCGTGGCCGTTGCCGACCACCGACTGCTTGACCTGCAGCGCGGTGTACTCGGCGACCGGCAGGCCGGCCATCACCACGGCGCAGATCGCCGTGCCGCGCGCCTGGCCGAGCGCGAGCGTCGACTGCGGGTTCATGTTGACGAACACCTTCTCCACCGCCACCGCGGCGGGCGCGTGGGTGGAAATGATCTCGTTCAGCCCGTCGAAGATGGTCTTGAGGCGCGCCGCCAGGTCGCCCTCGCCCGAGCGCACGCAGCCGCTCGCGACATAGGTGAGCCTCGCGCCGTTCGCCTCGATCACGCCGAAGCCGGTGAGCCTCAGGCCGGGATCGATGCCGAGGATCCGCATCGGAAAATGGTGACTGTCACCATTTTTCAGTCGAGCACCGCGGTGGTGTAGACGTTCTGCACGTCGTCGAGGTTCTCCAGCGCGTCGAGGAGCGCGCGCAGGCGCGCGGCGGCCTCGCCCTCGAGCGCGCTCTCGCTCGAGGCCTTCATCGTGATCTCGGCGACCTCGGGCTTGAGGCCGGCCTTCTCGAGCGCTTCCTTCACCGCGCTGAAGTCGCCGGGCGCGCACACCACCTCGATCGACCTGTCGTCGTTCGCGATCACGTCGTCGGCGCCCGCCTCGAGCGCCGCCGCCATCACCTTGTCCTCGTCGGTGCCCGGCGCGAGCACGAACTGGCCGACGTGCCTGAAGAGGTAGGCCACCGAGCCGTCGGAGCCGAGGTTGCCGCCGTGCTTGGTGAAGACGTGCCGCACCTCGGCGACGGTGCGCGTGCGGTTGTCGGTGAGGCAGTCGACCATCACCGCCGCGCCGCCCGGCCCGTAGCCCTCGTAGCGCGCCTCCTCGTAGGTCACGCCCTCGAGCTGCCCGGCGCCGCGCTTGATCGCGTTCTGCACGCTGTCCTTCGCCATGTTGGCTTCGCGCGCCTTGTCCATGGCGAGGCGCAGGCGCGGGTTGGCGTTCGGGTCGGCGCCGCCCAGCTTCGCCGCGACCGTGATTTCCTTGATGAGCCGCGTGAAGACCTTGCCTTTTCTGGCATCCGCCGCGGCCTTGCGGTGCTTGATGTTCGCCCATTTGCTGTGACCGGCCATGGCGCGGATTTTAAGCCGGCATATACTTGCCTGCCCGATCGGGGATGGGAGGGGTCATGGGCCTGCGGCTCAAGTTCAACCTGGCGATGCTGGTGGTGTTCGGGCTGGGCCTCGCGGTTTCCGGCTACGTGTCGCACGAGCTGCTGCAGCGGAACGCGCGCGACGAGGTGCTGCGCAGCGCCGGCCTGATGCTCGAGGCGGCGCTCGCCACCCGCTCCTACACGGTGGGCCACGTGCGGCCCAACCTGCGCGTGTCCGAGGACGAGTTCCTGCCGCAGAGCGTGCCGGCGTTCGGCGCCACCGAGATCATGAACGAGCTGCGCAAGTCGCATCCCGACTACGCCTACAAGGAAGCGACGCTCAACCCGACCAACCCGCGCGACCGGGCGATCGCCTGGGAGGCGGACATCATCTACAGCTTCCGCAACAACCCGGAGCAGCGGGAAGTGTCGGGCACGCGCCTGACGCCCACGGGCCTGTCGATGTTCGTCGCGCGGCCGCTGCGGATCAAGGACCCGGCCTGCCTCGCCTGCCACGGCACGCCGGCCGCCGCGCCGCCGGCGATGCTCAAGATCTACGGCCCGGCCAACGGCTTCGGCTGGAAGCTCGACGAGGTGATCGGCGCGCAGATCGTCTCGGTGCCGATGTCGCTCGCGGTGAAGAAGGCCGACCGGGCGTTCTACACCTTCATGGCCTCGCTCGCGGCGGTGTTCGCGGCGCTGTTCGTGATCCTGAACCTGATGCTCTCGGTGCTGATCGTGCGGCCGATCCGCAGCATGTCGGCGGCGGCGGACCGGATCAGCACCGGCGCGCTCGACATCCCCGAGCTGCCCGAGTCGGGGCGCGACGAGGTGTCGCGGCTCGCGCGCTCGTTCAACCGCATGCGCCGCAGCCTGGAGAAGGCGATCGCCCTGATCGACGAGAAGTAGCGCCGCGTGTCCCTCGCCCTGCCGCAAGGCTTCGCGCTCGCCGAGTACCGCATCGAGTCGACGCTCGGCATCGGCGGCTTCGGCATCACCTACCTCGCCACCGACGCCAACCTGAACCTGAAGGTGGCGATCAAGGAATACCTGCCCGGCGACGTGGCGAGCCGCGAGCCCGACCACTCGGTGCGCTCCAGGTCGCCCGAGGCCGCGGAGCAGTTCAACTGGGGGCGCGCGCGCTTCCTCGAGGAGTCGCGCACCCTCGCCTCGTTCCGCCACCCGAACATCGTGCGCGTGATGCGCTTCTTCGAGGCGAACAGCACCGCCTACATGGTGATGGAGTTCGTCGCCGGCCAGCCGCTCGGCGCCTGGGTGAAGCGCCAGCCGCCGCTCACCGAGGCGGCGGTGCTCGCGCTGGCGCGGCCGCTGCTCGACGGGCTCGAGGTGGTGCACGCCGCCGGCTACCTGCACCGCGACATCAAGCCGGAGAACATCTTCGTGCGCGCCGACGGCAGCCCGGTGCTGCTCGACTTCGGCTCGGCGCGCGCGCCGGCGGCCAACCGCGAGCTGACCACCATCGTCTCGCTCGGCTTCGCGCCCTTCGAGCAGTACCACTCGCGCGGCGGCGAAGGCCCGTGGACCGACCTCTACGCGCTCGGCGCGGTGCTCTACTGGCTGGTCACCGGCGAGCGGCCGATCGAGGCGCCGGCGCGCGCCTTCGACGACCCGCTGGTGCCGGCGGTCAAGGTCGGCGACGCCTCGCGCTTCAGCCGCCAGCTCTTGAAGGCGATCGACTGGGCGCTCTCGCCCGCGAAGGAGAACCGGCCGCAGTCGGTGGCGGAGCTGCGCCGCGTGCTGCCTTCGCTCCCCGGCGAGCGGCCGGCGGCCGCCGGCGGCACGATCCGGCTGGACGAAGCCGCGGCGCCGACGGTCGTGGTGCCGCCCGCGCCGCCATCCCCCACGCTGGATGCCGGGGCGCTCGAGCGCATCGCCGCCGACCTCGCCGAGCACATCGGCCCGATCGCGCGCAAGGTGGTGAGCGCTCAGGCGAAGAAGTCGGCCTCGCTCGCCGGGCTGGCCGCGAGCATCGCCGCCGAGATTCCCGGTGATGCCGAGAGGAGCGCCTTCCTCAGGAAGCATGCCCCCGAAACCAGGTCCGCGCCGCGCAGCGCCCCGCCGGGCGCCGCCGCGGCGCTCGACGAGAAAGCGCTGGCGCGTGCCGAGAGCGAGCTCGCCGTCTACATCGGCGCGGTGGCGAAGGTGCTGGTGAAGCGCGCCGCCGGCAAGGCGCGCACCGAGGCGGAGCTCTACCAGCTCCTCGCCGAGCACATCGAGGATCCCGCCGAGCGCAAGTCGTTCGTCAGGAAAGCGATCTCGATCTCGGGGCGGCGTAGCTGAAACCCGGTAAGTAATAATCAGCGGCATGACCCCCGCCCTGCTCGTCGCGAAGAACGACAGCGCCGAGCTATCCCTCCTTCCTGCACTCGCCAACCGGCACGGCCTGATCACCGGCGCTACCGGCACCGGCAAGACGGTGACGCTGCAGGCGCTGGCGCAGCGCTTCTCGGCGATCGGCGTGCCGGTGTTCATGGCGGACGTGAAGGGCGACCTCGCGGGCCTGGCGATGCCGGGCGGCGGCAATGCCAAGGTCGAGGAGCGCTTCGCCAGGCTGAAGCTCGCGCCCGCTTACGAAGCATGCCCGGTAGAGCTGTGGGACCTCTACGGCGCCGCGGGCCACCCGGTGCGCGCTACGGTGAGCGACATGGGGCCGCTGCTGCTCGCGCGGCTGCTCTCGCTGAACGACGTGCAGGCGGGCGTGCTCGCCGCGGTGTTCAAGATCGCCGACGACTCGGGGCTGCTGCTGCTCGACCTCAAGGACCTGCGCGCGATGCTCGCGCACGTCGGCGACAACGCCGCGCAGTACAAGACCGGCTACGGCAACGTCTCGGCCTCCTCGGTGGGTGCGATCCAGCGCGCGCTGCTCTCGCTCGAGGGCCAGGGCGGCGACCGGCTGTTCGGCGAGCCGATGCTCGAGATCGCCGACCTGATGCAGCAGCGGGACGGCCGCGGCGTGGTGAGCATCCTCGCCGCCGACCGGCTGATGAGCGCGCCGCAGCTCTACTCGACCTTCCTCCTGTGGCTGCTCTCCGAGCTCTTCGAGGAGCTGCCCGAGGTGGGCGACCCGGAGAAGCCGAAGCTCGTCTTCTTCTTCGACGAGGCGCATCTGCTCTTCGCCGACGCGCCGAAGGCGCTGCTGCAGCGGATCGAGCAGGTGGTGCGGCTCATCCGCTCGAAGGGCGTCGGCGTGTACTTCGTGACGCAGAGCCCGGCCGACATCCCGGAGAGCGTGCTCGGCCAGCTCGGCAACCGGGTGCAGCACGCGCTGCGCGCCTTCACGCCGAAGGACGCGCGCGCGGTGAAGGCCGCCGCCGAGACGCTGCGGCCCAACCCGAAGCTGAAGGACCTCGCGCGGGTGATCGGCGAGCTCGGCGTCGGCGAGGCGCTGGTCTCGTTCCTCGACGAGAAAGGCGCGCCGCGCCGGGTCGAGCGCGCGCTGGTCGTGCCGCCGGCGAGCCGGCTCGGGCCGCTCGCCGCGGACGAGCGGGAGCGGCTCGTGCGCGGCTCGCCGCTCCACGGCAAGTACGCGAAAGCCGTCGACCGCGAATCGGCCTACGAGGTGCTGAAGAGCCGCACCGCGGCGAAGCCCGCCGAGCCTGCGCAGAGCGACAACCCGGTGTCCGACATCCTGTTCGGCCGGACCGGGCCGCGCGGCGGCCGGCAGTCGCAGGGCCTGCTCGAGGCGATGGCGAAGAGCACCGCGCGCTCGATCGGCTCGGAGCTCGGCCGGCAGATCCTGCGCGGCGTGCTGGGCTCGATCCTCGGCGGCCGCAGGCGGCGTTGAAGTCCTACCGCGCCTGGGGCATCGCCTGCGCGGTGGGCGGGACGCTGGCGTTCTCGCTGCGGCCGATCCTCATCAAGCTCTCCTATGCCGCGGCGCCGGTGTCGCCGGTGACGCTGATCTTCCTGCGCATGGCGCTCGCGCTGCCGTTCTTCCTCGCGGTCGGCTGGTGGCTGAGGCGCGAGGAGCCGCGGCTCGCGCCGCGCGACTGGGGCAAGATCGCGGCGCTCGGGCTGATCGGCTACTACGCGGCGAGCTTCCTCGACTTCCTCGGCCTGCAGTACGTGGGCGCCGGGGTCGGGCGGCTGATCCTGTTCCTCTACCCGACGCTCGTGCTGGTGCTGTCGTTCGCCTTCCTCGGCAAGAAGCCCACCTCGCGCGAGCTGACGG
This sequence comes from Burkholderiales bacterium, assembly GCA_036381055.1. GTDB lineage: Bacteria > Pseudomonadota > Gammaproteobacteria > Burkholderiales > SG8-39 > SCGC-AG-212-J23. Next base: position 11,089 of record DASVDO010000014.1, read on the forward strand.
CGCTCGTCGTCACCTACGCCGGCATCGTGCTCGTGCTCTCCAGCCAGGGCGAGGGGCTGCAGGGCAGGCTGTTCCTGCTCGGCGCGGCGCTGGTGTTCGGCTCGGCGCTCTTCTACGCGGTGTACCTCGTGGCGGGCAGCCAGCTCATCCGGCGCGTCGGCTCGATGCGCTTCACCGCCTACTCGATGGCGATCGCGACCGTTCCGGCGGTGATCCAGTTCTTCGTGCTGGAGCCCGTGTCGGCGCTCGACCTGCCGGTCTCGGTGTGGGTCTACGCCATCGTGCTCGCCACGGTCAGCACGGTGCTGCCGCTCTTCCTGCAGGCCGAAGCGCTGCGGCGCATCGGCGCGAGCGAGTTCGCGCTGATCGGCGCGCTCGGCCCGGTGAGCGTCGCCGTGACGAGCGCGCTCGGGCTGGACGAGCCGTTCACCTGGGTGCAGGCGCTGGGCGGGCTGCTGGTCATCGCCGGCGTGCTGCTCGTCTCGCTGAAGCGAGCCTAGAAAAGGGGTCAGAGCAATTTTCCTGAAACAAATCGGTTCGCAGCGCGCGCCGATTTGTTACGAGAAAATTGCTCTGACCCCTTTTTTGCGGAGGAAGTGATGGATCTCGGTATTCGCGGCAGGACCGCTCTCGTGTGCGCGGCGTCGAAGGGACTGGGCAAGGGCTGCGCGTTGTCGCTCGCGCGCGAAGGGGTGAATCTCGTCGTCACCGCGCGCGGCCGGGAAGCGCTGGAGGCCACCGCCGCAGAGCTGCGCAAATTCGGGGTCAGGGTCGAAATTGTCGTCGGCGACATCACCACCGACGCCGGGCGCAAGGCCGCCCTGGAGAAATGCCCTGACCCGGACATCCTCGTCACCAATGCCGGCGGCCCGCCGACCGGCGACTTCCGCGAGTGGGATCGCGAGACGTGGATGAAGGCGCTGGTCGCCAACATGCTCACGCCGATCGAGCTGATCAAGGCGACGGTCGACGGCATGATGGCGCGGCGCTTCGGGCGCATCGTCAACATCACCTCGACCTCGGTGAAGGCGCCCATCCCGGCGTTGGGCCTTTCGAACGGCGCGCGCGCCGGGCTGACCGGCTTCATCGCCGGCCTCGCCCGCCAGACGGTGAAGCACAACGTCACCATCAACAACCTGCTGCCGGGCTCGTTCCTCACCGACCGCACGCGCCAGACACTCGCCGGCTTCGCGAAGCAGGCGGGCGTGAGCGAGGAGGAAGCCCAGGCGATGCGCCTGAAGTCGATCCCCGCCGGACGGCTCGGCGATCCGGCCGAGTTCGGCGACGCCTGCGCCTACCTCTGCAGCGCGCAGGCGAGCTACGTCTCCGGCCAGAACTTCCTGATCGACGGCGGCGCGTACCCCGGCACGTTCTAATTCGGAGCAGTAAAATGGCTGTCTTCCCGAGGAGTCAGCCATGAATGCACCTGTCGCCGGCCTCGCCGGCCTTTCCCTCAAGGACACCAAGCTCTTCCGAGAGCAGTGCTACATCGACGGCCAGTGGGTATCGGCCGACGGCAAGAAGACCTTCCCGGTGCGCAATCCCGCGACCGGCGACACGCTCGGCTCGGTGCCCGACATGGGCGTCGCCGAGACCCGGCGCGCGATCGACGCCGCCGAGCGCGCCTGGCCGGCGTGGCGCGCCAAGACCGCCAAGGAGCGCGCCGCGATCCTTCGCAAGTGGTTCGAGCTGATGATGGCGGCGCAGGAGGACCTCGCGCAGATCCTCACCGCCGAGCAGGGCAAGCCGCTCGCCGAAGCGCGCGGCGAGATCGCCTACGGCGCCTCCTTCATCGAGTGGTTCGCCGAGGAAGGCAAGCGCGCCTACGGCGACGTGATCCCGACGCACCAGGCCGACAAGCGCATCCTGGTGATCAAGCAGCCGGTCGGCGTGTCGGCGATGATCACCCCCTGGAACTTCCCCAACGCGATGATCACGCGCAAGGCCGGCCCGGCGCTCGCCGCCGGCTGCACCGTGGTGCTGAAGCCCGCCGAGCAGACGCCGTTCTCGGCGCTCGCCATGGCCGAGCTCGCCGAGCGCGCCGGCATCCCGAAGGGCGTGTTCAACATCGTCACCGGCGACGCACCGACGATCGGCCAGGAGCTGTGCGCCAATCCCAAGGTGCGCAAGCTCTCCTTCACCGGCTCGACCGAGGTCGGCCGCATCCTGATGCGCCAGTCGGCCGACACGATCAAGAAGCTCTCGCTCGAGCTGGGCGGCAACGCGCCGTTCATCGTCTTCGACGACGCCGACCTCGACGCGGCGGTCGACGGCGCTCTCGCCTCCAAGTACCGCAACGCCGGGCAGACCTGCGTGTGCGCCAACCGCATCTACGTGCAGGACGGCGTCTACGACGCCTTCGCCGCGAAGCTCGCCGAGAAGGTGAAGGGCTTCAAGGTCGGCGCCGGCACCGAGCCCGGCGTGGTGATCGGACCGCTGATCGACGAGCAGGGCCTGAAGAAGGTCGAGACGCACATCGCCGACGCGACCAGCAAGGGCGCCAAGGTGGTGCTGGGCGGCAAGCGCCACGAGCGGGGCGGCCTGTTCTTCCAGCCGACCGTGCTCACCGGCGTGACGCCGCAGATGCGGGTCTCGCACGAGGAGACCTTCGGCCCGGTGGCGCCGCTCTTCCGCTTCAAGACCGAGGAGGAGGTGATCGCGCTCGCCAACGCCAGCGAGTACGGCCTGTGCGGCTACTTCTACAGCCGCGACGTCGGCCGCATCTTCCGCGTCGCCGAGGCGATGGAGACCGGCATCGTCGGCGCCAACGTCGGCATCATCTCCACCGAGATCGCGCCGTTCGGCGGCGTCAAGCAGTCGGGCCTGGGCCGCGAAGGCTCGAAGTACGGCATCGAGGAATACCTCGAGGTGAAGTACATCCTGGTCGGCGGCCTCGACAAGTGATGTGAAAGGCGAAGCGTTCGAGGACGACCTGAGGCCGAGTCGCCACGGCAGCCAGGCGCTGCCGCGGGAGCTGGCGGCGCGCCTGGCGCAGCGCTCGGCATGGCGCGCGTCGCTGGCGATCCTTGAAGACCTCGCGGTCATCGCGGCGGCCATCGCGCTGGCGCTCGCGTTCTGGCCGAACCCGCTCGTCCTCGTGCCGGCGATCGTGGTGATCGGCACGCGTCAGCACGCGCTCTTCGTCATCGCGCATGACGCCGCGCATTACCTTCTTTTCGAAAACAGGAAAATCAACGATGCGGTGGGCCGCGCCTGCGCGACCGTGCAGGGGCTCTCGATGTGCACCTACCGGGTGATCCATCGCCTGCACCACAACAACCTCTACGGCGAGCTCGATCCCGACACCGCGCTGCACGGCGGCTACCCGAGGGGCAAGGCCTACCTGGTGAAAAAGCTGCTCAAGGACCTGAGCGGCCTGACGGCGTGGAAGACCTACGCCTACTTCCTGGGCGGCGCGCCGGCGCTGAACACCGCGACCAACGTCGCGCTGCGGCCGCTGGACGACACCTCCGCCAGGCTGCGCGCCGAGGCGAAGCGCGATCGGAACGCCGTCGTGGTTTTTCATGTTGCGATGCTTCTTCTCTTCGTTTTCACGGGATACGGCATCCAATACCTGGTGCTCTGGGTCCTGCCGCTCGTCACGGTGGTGCAGGCGATCCTGCGCCTGCGCGCCATCGCCGAGCACGGCGCGACGAGCGACTTCTCCTCGCCGCTCACCGCGGCGCGCACCAACCTCGGCCCGGCGTGGCTGCGCTGGATGCTCTTCCCGCACAACGTCAACTACCACATCGAGCACCACCTCTACGCCTCGGTGCCGCAGCACAACCTGCCCGAGCTGCACCGCGAGCTGGCGCGCCGCGGCATGCTGCGCGGCGCCGAGGTCGTGCCCTTCCCGGAAACCCTGAAGAAGATTTTCGCCGAGCGGGAAAAAGGGGTCAGAGCAATTTTCCTGTAACACTTCGCGTGCCGCCTGACGCGGCTACTGGAAAATTGCTCTGACCCCTTTTTCAGGGGCGGAGGTGGAGGCGCATCGGCTGCATCGGCGAGTCGACGAAGCCGAGCTTGCGATAGAGGCTCAGCGCGGTGTCGTTCTCCAGGTCGGTGAGGAGCGTGATGCGCAGCACGCCCTCGGCGCGCGCCTGCTGGATGACGTAGTTGATCAGCTTGCTGCCGATGCCCTTGCGCCGGTGCCGCGGATCGACGATCAGGTCCTCGAAGAGCGCCGCCTTGCCGCCGGCCGCGGTGCTGACGGTGTAGAGCAGGCTCGCCATGCCGACCACCTCGCTGCCTTCGCGGGCGACGAAGATGCGGCCGCGCGAGCGGTCGGCGAGGATCGCCTCGAGCGCCTCGCTCTGCTTGTCCGGGTCGGGCGAGAACTCGCGCTCCTGCGAGAACAGCAGCCCGAGCAGCTCGACCAGCCGCGGGATGTCGGAGCGCGCAGCGGAGCCGAGGGTGGGCATCAGACGTTGAAGCGGAAGTGGATGACGTCGCCGTCGCGCACGCGGTAGTCCTTGCCTTCCAGGCGCAGCTTGCCCGCCTCCCGGGCGCCCTGCTCGCCGCCGTGCGCCACGAAGTCGTCGAAGCCGGCCACCTCGGCGCGGATGAAGCCGCGCTCGAAGTCGGTGTGGATGACGCCGGCGGCCTGCGGCGCGGTGGCGCCGGCGCGGATCGTCCAGGCGCGCACTTCCTTCGGCCCGGCGGTGAAGTAGGTCTGCAGCCCGAGCAGCTCGTACGCGGCGCGGATCACCCGGTTGAGCCCCGGCTCGCTCATGCCCATGTCCTCGAGGAACACCTTCTTGTCCTCGTCGGACAGGTCGGCGATCTGCGCCTCGATCGCCGCCGAGATCGCCACCACCGGCGCGCCTTCGCGCTTCGCATAGTCCTGGACTTTCTCCAGCAGAGGCTCGGAGCCTTTCTCGGCCACGTTGGCGACGTACATGGTCGGCTTCATGGTGAGCAGGAAAAGCGGCTTCACCAGCGCCTGCTCCTCGCGGGAGAGCTCGACGGTGCGCGCCGGGCGCCCGGCGTCGAGCGCGGCCTGGATTTTTCGCAATACCGGAACCAGCCTCTGCGCGTCCTTGTCGCCGCCCGCCTGCGCCGGCTTCTCGTGCCGGGCGAGCTGCTTCTGCACCGTCTCGAGGTCGGCGAGCGCGAGCTCGGTGTTGATCGTCTCGATGTCGGACACCGGGTCGATCCGGCCCGCGACGTGCACCACGTTCGGGTCCTCGAAGCAGCGCACCACGTGCGCGATCGCGTCGGTCTCGCGGATGTTGGCGAGGAACTTGTTGCCCAGGCCCTCGCCCTTGGACGCGCCGGCGACCAGCCCGGCGATGTCGACGAGCTCGACCACCGCCGGCACCACCTTCTGCGGCCGCGCGATGGCGGCGAGCCTGTCCAGCCGCCGGTCGGGCACCGGCACGATGCCGACGTTCGGCTCGATGGTGCAGAACGGATAGTTCTCCGCCGAGATGCCCGCCTTGGTGAGGGCGTTGAAGAGCGTCGACTTACCGACGTTCGGCAACCCGACGATGCCGCACTTCATGCGAATTCGGGGTCAGGGTCGCAATTCGAAAAAATGGTGACAGTCACCATTTCCCGGGTCATTTCTTGCGCCCGAGGAGCGCGCCGAGCAGGCCCTTCTTCTCGGGCGCGGCCTTCGCCGGCTCCGCCTTTCTCTCCGGTTCTTTCTTCCCGGGTTCCTTGATCGGCGGTTCTTTTTTCTCCGGCTCTTTTTTTGCCGGAGGCTTGTCCTCGGTGTGCAGCTTGTTCATCGCGCCCTGCATGTCGCCCGAGAGCATCTGCGGCAGGAGCGCGATCGCCTTGTCGATCGCGCGGTCGATCGCCGCGCGGTCCTCGGGCGAGGGCTTCTGCAGCACGTAGTCGCCGCCCTCGGTGCCCGGCGGCGGCTTGCCGACGCCCAGGCGCAGCCGCCAGTAGTCGTGCGTGGCGAGCCGCTGCGAGATGTCGCGCAGGCCGTTGTGCCCGGCGATGCCGCCGCCCAGCTTGAGCCGCGCCACGCCCGGCGGGAAGTCGAGCTCGTCGTGCACCACCAGGATCTCGTCGGGCTTGATCTTGAAGAAGCCGGCGAGCATCTGCACCGCGCGGCCGCTGGCGTTCATGAAGCTCTGCGGCATGAGCAGCCAGGCGCCGCCGCCCTCCAGTCGGCCGACCAGCGCCTGGTACTTGGCGTCCTTGCGCAGCACCACGTGCCGCGCCGCGGCGAAGCGCTCGACCAGCCAGAAGCCGGCGTTGTGCCGCGTGCGCTCGTACTCCTTGCCGGGATTGCCCAGCCCCACCACCAGCCGGATCGCCACGGCTTACTTCTTCTCTTTCTTCTCCGCGGCGGGCTTCTCGGCGGCCGCGCCGGCCGGCGCGGCCTCGCCTTCCTTGGCGGGCGCGGCCTGCTCGGTGGTCGGCACCTCCGAGGGCGCGATGGCGGCCGCCACGGCGGCGGCTTCCTCTTCCTCGGTGACCAGCGCCGGCACCACCACGGTGGCGACCACCGGGTCCTCGTCCTTGGAAAGCGCGAGCTCGACGCCCTTGGGCAGCGTGAGCTGGCGCACGTGCAGCGAGTGGCCGACCGACAGGCCGCCGAGGTCCACCTCGACGAACTCCGGCAGGTCGTCGGGCAGGCAGACGATGTCGAGCTCGGTGAGCACGTGGTTGACGATGCCGCCCTGCTCCTTGACCCCCGGCGACTTCTCCGCGTTGACGAAGTGCAGCGGCACGCTCATGTGGATCTTCTTGTCCTTGGAGACGCGCTGGAAGTCGACGTGCTGCACCTGCGGCCGGAACGGATGCATGTTCACCGCGCGCAGCAGCACCGGCTCCTTCTCGCCGGCGAGGTCGAGCGTCAGGATCGACGCGTGGAACTTCTCGTTGCGCAGCGCGAAGTACAGGTCCTTGTGGTCGAGGTCGATGCGCACCGCTTCCTTGTCCGCGCCGTAGACGATGCCCGGCACCCTGCCCAGGCGGCGCAGACGGCGGCTCGCACCCGTTCCCTGCGCTTCGCGCTTGCGCGCGCTGATTTCGATGGCCATTGCTTGCTCCGGTTGGGCCGGCGGTCCGCGACCAGACTGCCGGCGGTTAGAAAAGCTATTCGATAAAGAGTGAGCTGACGGATTCCTCGGTGTAGATGCGCAGGATCGTCTCGGCGAGCAGGCCGGCGACGGTCAGGCTGCGGATCTTGCGGCAGGCGCGCGCGTCCTCGCGCAGCGGTATCGTGTCGGTGACCACCAGCTCGTCGAGGTCGGACTCGGCGATGCGGCTCACCGCCGGCCCGGACAGCACCGGATGCGTGCAGTAGGCCACCACCTTGGTGGCGCCTTCCTGCTTGAGCACCTGCGCGGCCTTCACCAGCGTGCCGGCGGTGTCGACCATGTCGTCCATGATCACGCAGGTGCGGCCCTTCACCTCGCCGATCACGTTCATCACTTCCGAGACGTTGGCGCGCGGGCGGCGCTTGTCGATGATCGCGAGGTCCGACTCGAGGCGCTTGGCGAGCGCGCGCGCCCGCACCACGCCGCCGACGTCGGGCGAGACGACGATCAGGTTGTCGTAGCGCTGCTTCCACACGTCGCCGAGCAGCACCGGCGCGGCGTAGATGTTGTCGACCGGGATGTCGAAGAAGCCCTGGATCTGGTCGGCGTGCAGGTCCATGGTCAGCACGCGCGCCACGCCCACCGAGGTGAGCATGTTGGCCACCACCTTGGCGCTGATCGCGACGCGCGCCGAGCGCGGCCGGCGGTCCTGCCGCGCGTAGCCGAAATACGGGATGGCGGCGGTGACGCGCGCGGCCGAGGAGCGCTTCAGCGCGTCGATCATCACCAAGAGCTCCATCAGGTTGTCGTTGGTCGGCGCGCAGGTCGACTGCAGCACGAACACGTCCTTGCCGCGCACGTTCTCGAGCAGCTCGACCATCACCTCGCCGTCGGAGAACTTGCCGGCGATGGCGCGGCCGATCGACAGGCCGAGGTGCTTCGCCACGTCCTGCGCGAGGCGCGGGTTGGCGTTGCCGGTGAAGATCATCAGCCGGTCGAGCGCGGCGGCGCCGCTCGTGCTGTTCACCAGGCCGTGGGCGTTCATGGAGGTCATGGATGATGGCTGGGGAGGAAGGATTCGAACCCTCGTATGGCGGAATCAAAATCCGCTGCCTTAACCAGCTTGGCGACTCCCCAGTTGTTCAGTCAATCCAGTCATACAGCGGGTGCCTGTCGAGCCCCCGGGC
>DASVDO010000015.1:0-40205 GCA_036381055.1 Burkholderiales bacterium
AGCTTCTGCAATCGCGCCTGGGGCTCAAGATGGTCCAGGTTCCCTATAAGGGTGCCGCACCGGCCATCAGCGACATGCTGGGTGGACACCTGAAGCTCGCGATCGTCGATATGACGCCCGCCGTTCCGCACGTGGTAAGCGGCAAACTGAAGCTTCTTGCGGTAACCGGACGAACCCGTTCGCCGGCTGCCCCGGACGTTCCAACATTGGAGGAGGCGGGCATCAAAGATTTCGAGGCCGTGGCTTGGCTTGCCATGTTCGCGCCGGCAGGCACGCCGAAGGCCGTTCTTCAGCGCCTCAGCACCGAGATTCGCCGCGGCGTTACTCAGCCCGACGTCAAGCGCAAGATCGAGGAGACCGGCGCTATCGTTGTCGCCGGTACTCCTGACGAGCTCGGCCAGTTTGTCGCATCCGAGATCCGGAACTGGGGTCGGCTCGCCCGGGAAGCCAGAATCGAGCCGCAGTAAAGGCGCTAGCGAACCCGTAGCACCAGCTTGCCGCGCAGGTGGCGGGCTTCGCTCACGCGATGCGCTTCCTGCGCCTGGGCGAGCGGGTACTCGGTGATGAGCGGCAGCGGCACGATGCCGCGGGTCACCAGCTCGGCGACGCGCTCGAGGTGGGGGCGGTCGCGGTCGACTTTCGGCCTGAGCGAGACGACATCCGCCCGGGGAGAGGCGGGTGCTTTGGGGCCCGCCGCCACGGTGGCGAGCCGTCCGCCGGGCTTCAGCACCGAGAAGCTCCGCAGGGTCACTTCGCCGCCGACGGTATCGAAGACCGCGTCGACGTTCGAGACGACCCTGGTGAAGTCCTGGGTGCGGTAATCGATGACCTCGTCGGCGCCGAGCGAGCGCACGTAGTCGTGGTTCGCCGCGCTCGCGGTGGTGATGACGCGCGCGCCGATGTGCCTGGCGAGCGCGATGGCGAAGCCGGCGACGCCGCCCGCGCCGCCCTGGATGAGGATCGTCTCGCCTTTTTTCAGCTTCAGCGTGTCCTCGATCGAGACGACCGCGGTCAGGCCGGCCAGCGCGATCGCCGCGGCCTGCACGTGGCCGAGCTTCTCCGGCTTGCGCGCGGCGATCGCCTCGGGGAAGGCGATCTTCTCGGCGTACGCGCCTTCCTGAGGCACGAGGCACACGCCGAACACCGCGTCGCCCGGCTTGAAGTCCTTGCCGCCCTTCAGCACCACGCCGGAGAAGTCGCGTCCCGGCACGTGCGGGAAGGCCTGCGCGCCGTAGCCGCCGCGGCGCATCTTCCAGTCGGCGGCGTTGATGCTCGCGGCATGCACCTCGACCAGGATCTCGCCCGGCGCCGGCACCGGGTCGGGCAGCTCGCCATGCTCGAGCACCTCCGGCCCGCCGAAGGCGCGGAAGAACACGGCTTTCACGGCTGGACGGGGGTATCGAAAAGGCCGGCGAGGTCGACCGGGTAGCGCGAGCGCTCGAGGAGGCCGTCCTTGCCGAACAGCTCGCAGCGCTCGGATCTGGGATAGACGATCCACGCCTCTTCGGCGCCGCCGGCGAGGTAGGCGGCGGTCTTGTCCCGCAACTCCTTCACCGAGCTCGAAGGCGATACGACCTCGATGCAGAGCTCCGGCGCCCGGGTCAGCGGGGTTTCGCCGCCGTGGGCGGCGATGAATGCCGCGTTCGCCCACGCGACGTCCGGAACGAACAGCCCGGTCGGCGTGGCGATACCGGGCTCGATCAGCGCCTCGCCCCCGAGCACGGCGAGCTTCTGGCAGATCCGGCCCTGGAGTCGCCCGTGGCAGGTGCTCGCCGGCGTCATCACCAGGCGACCCCAGACGTCGAGCTCGATCTTGCCCGGCACGTTCACCAGGCGCGGGTCTTCGCACAGGTCGCGATAGCGCATGGCGAGCTCCTCGGCGGAGAGGGGCGCCTCGATGATCTCCTGTGCGGTAGTCACGGTCGACATTTTACGCGCTCCCCTGGAAGGCTTAACGTCCGCCTCGGCAGCCGGTTGACACTACAATCGCCGCATGAAGATCGACATCTTCAACCACGTCATGCCGCAGGCCTACCTCGAGCTCGTCAAGGCGCACTCGAAGGAGCCCGGCATGGTGAAGCGCATGTCCAGCCTGCGCCTGCTGTGGGACATCGAGCACCGGGTGGCGATGCTGCGCGAGAAGTTCCCCGACGTGCAGCAGGTGCTGACCCTCGGCCTGCCGGCGCCGGAGCTGCTCGGCGACGCGTCGCGCTCGCCCGAGTTCGCCAGGGTGGCGAACGACGGCATGGCGCAGATGTGCCGCAGGTGGCCGAAGGAGTTCCCGGCGTTCGTCGCCTCGCTGCCGATGAACAACCCGCAGGCCGCGCTCGCGGAGATGGATCGCGCGATCGGCGAGCTCGGCGCGCGCGGCATCCAGATCATCTCCAGCGTCGCCGGCCGGCCGCTCGACGACCCGGAGTTCTTCCCGGTGTTCGAGCGCGCCACCGACCACCACGACGTGGCGATCTGGATGCACCCGGCGCGCCCGGCGAGCCGCGCCGACTACGCCGGCGAGCCCAAGTCGAAGTACGAGATCTGGCAGGTGCTCGGCTGGCCGTTCGAGACCAGCGTCGCCATGGCGCGCATGGTGTTCTCGGGGATGTTCGACAAGCTGCCCAAGCTTCGCGTCATCACGCACCACTGCGGCGGCATGATCCCGTACTTCTGCGGGCGCGCCGAGACGCTGTGGGCGCAGCTCGGCTCGCGCTCCACCGATGCCGAGGAATCCCAGGTCCTGTCCCGCCTGAAGAAGAAGCCCATCGAATACTTCAGGATGTTCTACGGCGACACGGTGCTCGGCGGCGCGGCGGCGCCGCTCGCCTGCGGCATCGCCTTCTTCGGCGCCGACCACGTGGTGTTCGCGAGCGACTGCCCGTTCGATCCGGAAGGCGGGCCGGTGTTCATCCGCGAGGGCATCCGCTCGATCGAGGACCTCGGGCTGCCCGAAGGCGACAAGCGCAAGATCTATTTCGGCAACGCCAAGCGGCTGTTGAAGCTCTCATGAAGCTCAACGTGAACGGAAGGGAAGCGCAAGTGCAGGCGGCGCCGGAGACGCCGCTCCTCTACGTGCTGCGCAACGACCTCGGCCTCGTCGGCAGCCGCTTCGGCTGCGGCTCGGGCCAGTGCGGCGCCTGCTTCGTGCTGGTCGACGGGCGGCCGATGGCCTCGTGCGACCTGCCGGTCTCCTTCGTCGCCGGCAGGAAAGTGACGACCGTGGAAGGGCTGGGCAAGGACGGCCCGCACCCGGTGCAGAAGGCGCTGCTCGAGGAGCAGGCCGCGCAATGCGGCTACTGCATGAGCGGCATCGCGGTGAGCGCCGCGGCGCTCCTGGCCGAAAAGCCCCGTCCGACCGAGCAGGAGATCAGGCGGGCGCTGGACAAGCACCTTTGCCGCTGCGGCTCGCACAACCGCGTGGTGCGAGCGATCCGGAGAGCCGCCCATGAATAAGCCCCTCGATACGCAGATCGCCCTGTCGGAAGGACGCCGCCTCACGCAGCGAGTGCATTTCGAGCGCGACGGCACGGTGAGCATCGCCACCGGCAAGGTGGAGCTCGGCCAGGGCATCTCCACGGCGCTCGCGCAGATCGCGGCCGACGAGCTCGGCGTCGAGCTCGAGAAGATCCGCGTGCTGCCGCCGAGCACCGAGTACAGCCCCGACGAGGGCGTCACTTCCGGGAGCCTTTCCATTCAGGACGGCGGCAAGGGCCTGCGCAAGGCGTGCGCCGGGCTGCGCGCGCTGCTCGCGCGCTCGGGCAAGAAGTCGTACTGGGAGCTCGAGCTCGACGGCAAGGAGATGCCGGCCGGCGCGGCGGAGAAGCCGGCGAGCGAGTATCGCGTCGTCGGCGCGAGCGCGCCTCGCCGCGACCTGCCGGCGAAATTCGCCGGCCGCGCCGCCTTCGTGCACGACATGACGCTGCCCGGGATGCTGCACGCGCGCATGCTGCGGGCGCCGAATCCGTACGCGAAGCTCGTCTCCCTGCCGGCCGCGCCTGCGGCAACGCGGATCGTCAGGGACGGCGCGTTCGCCGCGGTGGTGGCGGCGCGCGAGGAAGACGCGATCGCGGCGGCGAAGAAGCTGCGCGCGAAGGCGGTATGGAGCGAGGCGCCCGCCTATCCGGACGACATCCACGCCTGGCTCAAGGCGAACGTCACCGAGAGCAAGGTGGCGAAGGAAGCGCTCGACGCCGCAGCGAAGGCGCGCGCCGTGAAGCGCCTGCAGGCCGAGTACCGCAAGCCCTTCGTCGCGCACGCCTCGATCGGGCCGTCGTGCGCGCTGGCGCGCATGAGCGGCGACACGCTCGAAGTGTGGTGCCACACGCAGGGCATCTTCAACCTGCGCCGCGAGATCGCCATGGTGCTGCGCATGCCGGAAGAGAAGGTGATCGTGCGCCATGGCGAAGGCGCCGGCTGCTACGGCCACAACGGCGCCGACGACGTGGCGCTCGACGCGGCGCTCATCGCGAGAGCGATGCCCGGCAAGCCCGTGCGCCTGCAATGGACGCGCGAGGACGAGTTCTGCTGGGAGCCCTACGGGCCGGCCATGGCGGTGGCGCTCGATGCGCAGCTCGACGCGCAGGGCAACATCGTCTCGTGGCGCCACGATCTGTGGAGCAACGGCCATACGCATCGCCCGGGCCGCGCCGACAAGCCGGTGCTGCTCGCCGCGGGCGAGCTGGCGCAGCCCTTCGAGCTCGCGCCGTCGATCGACCCGCCGCTGCCCTCGGGCGGCGCGCAGCGCAACGCCATTCCGGGCTACGAGTTCCCCGACCTGCTCGTCACGCACCACTACGTGCGCGAGACGCGCCAGCGCGGCTCGTCGCTGCGCTCGCTCGGCGCGTGCGGCAACGTATTCGCCATCGAGTCGTTCATGGACGAGCTCGCCGCGGCGGCAGGCGCCGACCCGGTCGAGTTCCGCCTGCGCCACCTCAAGGACCCGCGCGGCCGGGCGGTCGTGGAAAAGGTCGTCCAGGCCTCCGGCTGGAACGCTTTGCGGAAAAGCGAAGGAAAAGGCAGGGGCATCGCCTACGCGCGCTACAAGAACATCGGCGCCTACTGCGCGGTGGTCGCCGAGGTCGAGGCGGGCGGCGCCGAGCTGCGGGTCGAGCGGCTGGTCGCGGCGGTGGACGTCGGCCTGCCGGTCAACCCGGACGGCGTGCGCAACCAGGTGGAGGGCGGCTGCGTGCAGGCGACGAGCTGGGCGCTGAAGGAAGCCTGGCGGCCGGGCGTGCAGGGCTGGGAGGACTATCCGATCCTCAAGTTCTCCGAGGCGCCGGCGGTGGAGGCGCATATCGTGCACAACACGCATCCCTCGCTCGGCGCGGGCGAATGCATGACCGGGCCGACGGTGGCGGCGATCGCCAATGCGCTGCACAACGCGCTCGGCGTGCGGGTGCGCGAGCTGCCGCTCACCGCCGAGAACATCACCCGCGCGGTGGACAACGGCTAGGTTTTCCCGACTATGATGGCCGGGCAGCAACCACCGAAGGGGAGATCGCCATGCATGCCGCAAGCCGCCTGGTCGTCCTGGCCGCCTTGCTCGTGCTTGCCGCCTTGCCGGCGGCGGCGCAGCAGCGCGCGCCGAAGAACATCATCCTGCTCTACGCGGACGGCACCGCCGCCACGCAATGGGAGTTCGCCCGCTACTCCAGCAAGCTGCTGCGCAACAGCGGCTTCGCCGTCACCGACGTGGTGTTCCACCAGGGAACGCTCGGCTTCCTGACCACGCATCCGTACGAGGCGTTCGCCACCGATTCCGCGGCGACGGCCTCGGCCATGTCCACCGGCGTGAAGACCACGGTAGGCGCGATCGGCGTCGGGCCGGACGGCAAGCCGGCGCGCACCGCCGCCGAGGTGGCCAAGGCGCACGGCAAGCGCATCGGCATCGTCAGCACCGCCGAGGTCTACGACGCGTCTCCGGCGGCGTTCTCGGTGCACGCGAAAAGCCGGCGCGACGCCGACTCGATCGTCAGCCAGTACCTCGCGCTCGAGCCCGACGTGCTGATGGGCGGCGGCGCGGACAAGTTCCCGCCGCAGGTGCTCGCCGCTTTCCGGGCGAAGGGCTACAAGGTGGCGCGCAACCGCGCCGAGCTGCGCGGCGCCGGTGGTCCGCGGCTGCTCGGCCTGTTCGCCGAGGGGTCGATGTCCTACGCGATCGACCGCGCCGGCGACGAGGAGCCGTCCTTCGCCGACATGATGCGCGCTGCGCTGGCGACGCTCTCCGCCGGCAGCCCGAAGGGGTTCTTCCTCTTCTTCGAGAACGAGAACACCGACACCGCCGGCCACCGCAACGACGCGGCGGCGCTGATGCGCGACCTCTGGGCGTTCGACGAGGCGCTGCGCGTGGCGCTCGAGTTCCAGCGCGGCTCGCCCGACACGCTGATCATCGTCACCGGCGACCACGAGACCGGCGGCCTGAGCATCACCTACGCCCTGAGAAACCTGAGCGACACCTCGAGCAAGAACCGGTTCTACGCCGGCGACGTGCACCTGCGGCTGCTGAGCGGGGTCAGCATCTCGTTCGACAAGGCGGTGGAGACGCTCGGCAAGAAGCCCGCCGGCGAGGCGCTCGACAAGCTGCTCGTCGCGCATTTCCCGGAGTTCCGTCTGGACCGCGATCTGCGCGACGCCATCCTCGGCGGCCAGCTCCTCGAGCGCAACTACGGCTACGCCGTGCAGAACGCGCTCGGCCGGATGGTGGCGCGGCAGACCGGCATCTACTGGGGCACGTCGGGCCATACCACCGAGCCGGTGACGGTCGGCGCGCTCGGCCCGGGCGCGGAGCGCTTCAAGGGCTACCACGACAACACCGATTTCGCGCGCATCCTGCACGCGCTGCTCGGCCAGCAGCACTGACCCGATGGGCGTGCTGATCGACGGCGTCTGGCGCGACGAGGAGCTGCCGCAGGAGACCGGCGGCGGCGGCGAGTTCAGGCGCGCCGCGAGCCGCTTCCGCGAGCGCATCACCGCGGACGGCTCGTCCGGGTTCAAGGCGGAAGCCGGGCGCTATCACCTGTACGCCGCCTGGAACTGCCCCTGGGCGCACCGGGTGCTGATCTTCCGCGTGCTGAAGAAGCTCGAGCCGGCGATCTCGGTCGCCTACGCCGACCCGGCGCTGCGCGAGCAGGGCTGGACCTTCGACGAGGACCCGGCGAACGGCTTCCGCTACCTGCACCAGGCGTACACCGCGTCCGAGCCGCGCTACACCGGCAAGGTGACCGTGCCGGCGCTGTGGGACCGCAAGACCCGGCGCATCGTCAACAACGAGTCCTCCGAGATCATTCGCATGCTGAACAGCGAGTTCCGGGGCATCGCGGGCGACGACACCGACTACTACCCCGAGCCGCTGCGCGCGCAGATCGACGAGGTGAACGAGCTCGTCTATTCGCGCATCAACAACGGCGTCTACCGCTGCGGCTTCGCGAAGACCCAGCAGGCCTACGAAGAGGCGTACGACATCCTGTTCGACGCCCTCGACCAGCTCGAAGAAAGGCTGTCGAAGAGCCGCTTCCTGGTCGGCGAGCGCCTCACCGAGGCCGACTGGCGGCTTTTCCCGACCCTGGTGCGCTTCGATCCCGCCTACTTCTCGGTGTTCCGCTGCAACAAGAAGCACATCGCCGACTACCCGAACCTGTCGCGCTACCTGCGCGAGCTCTACCGCGTGCCCGGGATCGCCGCGACGGTGAAGCCGCGCCATTACGTGATCGGCTACTGGTCGATCCGGAAGGTCAACCCCTCCGGCATCATTCCGAAGGGCACCTACGCGCCCTACGCGGCCTAGCTAGACACGCCAGCCGGCGAAGCCGCAGCCGACGATCACCGTCGGCACCGGCAGGTAGTCGACCAGCTCGAAGCCGCGGCCGCCTGCGGCGCCGTGCGCGACCAGCCAGTTGCGCACTTCCTCCGAGCCGTTGCCGTGCGAGGGCAGCTCCTTCTCGAGGTAGGCGATGAGCGCTTCCGGCTTTTCTCCGAATAGGCGGATCGTCTCGCGGTCGAAGTCCTCGTAGATCGCGCCCATGGTGCGCTCGCCGATCGAGTGCGACAGCCCGCCAGTGCCCAGGATTGCGACGCGCAGCGGCTCGGGGAAGGTTTCGATGGCTTTTCTGAGAAGCGAACCCCATTGATAGCAGCGCGCAAGCGAAGGCATCGGCGCCTCGATGCTGTTCAGCGCGATCGGCACGATGCGCGGCAGCCGCGGGAGCGCCATGCGCCAGAGCGGGATGCAGAAGCCGTGGTCGAGCTTGAGCCGGTGCGAGATCGAGGGCTCGAAGCCCTGCGCGAGCGCGGTGCGCGCGAGGTGCAGGGCGAATGGCGCGTCGCCGGGGATTTCCCTGTGCGGGAAGTCCTTCATCCACGGCTCGGGCGGCCCGTCGTGCGTCTCGCCGACGCCGATGCAGACCGCCGGCACGTTGTCGAGGAAGAAGTTCGACCAGTGGTCGGGCGCCGCGACGACCAGCACGTCGGGGCGCGCGGCTTCGAGACGGCTGGCGAGCTCGCGGAAGCCGGCCGCCATGCGCGCCTTCTGCTCCGCCGGCACGCGCTGCCACTCGCGGATGATCAGCGGCCCGTGGCTGCAGGCGAAGGCGCCGACCAGCTCAGCCATCGTTCAGGCGCCGGACGAACTCGTCGTCCTTCATGCCGACGGCGAAGAAGTAGTAGCGCAGCAGGTACGCGTTGGTGCGCCGCGCGAGGTAGGGCACGTCGTTCCGGGCGATCGCCTCGCGCGTCTCGGCGTCGATCGGGTAGCGGCCGAGGACCGCTTCGCGGTCGGCGCGGAACTGCGCCGCGAGCGCCGGCTGCTGCAGGTCGAAGAAGAGCTTGGAGAGCCAGTAGTCGCGCACCGCGCTATCTTACGCCGCCGCCTCGGCGTGGATCTCGAGCAGCCGCCGCACCAGCTCTGGCCTGCGCGCGCGGGCGATGCCGCACTCGCAGGCGATGCCGAAGCGCGGCGCGTACCTGGCGGCCGCGGCCATGCGCTTCCTCGCGCCGTCGACGCCGTCGGCGGCGTGCACCACGCCGAGATAGAGCTCGCCGTCGAAGCGCAGCTTCGCGAGCGGCGCGAAATAGGCGTCGTCGCTGCGCCCGACCGGCACCGGCATGTGCAGGTAGGTGAGCGGCCGCCCGAGCGCCGCGACCAGCGCGTTCGCCACCTCGACCATGCGTCCCATGTCCTTCGGCTCGGCGAAATGCTTCGCCGCGAAGTCGCCGTAGCACAGGTGCACGCCCAGCTCGACCTCGCGCGGCACCGCGGCGGCGAGGCGCGCCATGCGCGCCATGATGTCGGCGAGCGACGCCTTGAGCGTCGGGAACTGGCTCTGCGGCTGGCCGTCGAGGATGATCATCTCGTGGCAGAAGTCCCACTGCAGGCAAAGGTCGCGGTGCGGGATGGCGCGGCAGATGCGCTCCACCTCGCGGATCATGGCCTGCTCGTACGCCGCGTCGATCGCCAGCACGTCGCGCTCGGTGCAGAAGGCGTACACCACGCCCATCGGCGTCGGCAGGCACACCTGGAAGCGCACGCCTTGCGGGATCTCGCCGCGGCTGCGCGCGGCGCAGAAGTCGAGGTACGAGCCCTTCGCCTCGCGCGCGTAGCCGAGCTCGCCGAACGTCACCTCCTGCACGCTCACCCCTTCGGCGAGGCAGAGCTTGGGGAATCTGCTGGTCGGGCGCACCTCGCCGCTCGGGTCCGGGCGCAGGTAGGGGCTGGAGCGCAGGAGCGGGTACTGGAAGCTCACCCACAGCCGGCGCGGGCCGACCTCGCCGTCCGGGATGCGCTTGAGGTTCCGGCCGAGAAGCCTGCCGGCCGTGGCGAAAACCTCCTCGACGCTGTCGAGGCCGATGCTGCCCACGAGGTGCACGTTCATTCGCTCCTCCAGCGGTAGACCTGCTCGGCGGCGGAGATGCGCGCCGTGTCGCGCGTCGAGATGCCCCACTGGTCGACGCGGCCCGGC
Source organism: Burkholderiales bacterium (assembly GCA_036381055.1). GTDB lineage: Bacteria > Pseudomonadota > Gammaproteobacteria > Burkholderiales > SG8-39 > SCGC-AG-212-J23. Next base: position 9,948 of record DASVDO010000015.1, read on the forward strand.
GGCCACTGCCAGTCCTGCGGGCCGCCGACCTTGTAGTGCTCGTCGACCTCGGCCACTTCCGCGGTGTACTCGACGACGCCGCCGTGCGGGCCGACGAAGTAGCCGAACACGTTGTTGCCCGGCCCGTGGCGCCCCGGGCCCCACACCGCGGGATAGCCGGCGTCGCGCAGCCGGCCGATGCCGCGCATCACCGAGTCGAGGCTGGGCATCTCGAAGGCGATGTGGTTGAGCGAGGCGTAGCCGGCGCGCGCGTAGGCGATGCAATGGTGCTTGCGGTCGCAGCGCACGAAGGTCATGAGCTTCGTGCGGTCGGAGACCTTGAAGCCGAGCTCGGCCACCGCGAAGCGCTCGGCCGCGTCCACGTCGGCGCTGTTCAGCACGACGTGCGCGAGCCGCACCGGGCGGTCCGGATGCTCGGGCGTCGCCGCGGCCGGCTGCTCGAAGACGAAGCGGTAGCGCTCGCCTTCCGGCCCGCGCAGCTCGCGCTCGGCGCCGAGCTCCGAGCGCGGCGCGCAGAACGTGATGCTGAGGATCGCGGGCGCGCCGTGCTCCAGCGACACGAGGTAGGGCAGGGCGGCGCTGCCGCGCAGGCGCACCGCGCCGCCGCCCGCGACCGCGCTCAGGCCCCAGACGGTCTCGAAGAAGCGCGCCGTGCGCTCGACCTCCGGCACGCGCAGCTCGACGCTCTGCAGCTTCACGCCGGAAAAAGGGTGACTGTCACCCTTTACAGGCCGAGGATGCGCTCGGCGTTGCCGTGGAAGATCTTTTCCATCACCTCGTCCCTGTAGCCGAGCTCCTGCCATTCGCGCAGGATGCGCTCGTACGGCATGCTCGGGTAGTCGCTGCCGAACATGATCTTGTCCTGCAGGCGGCCGCGCATGTCGGCCTTGAGGTTGCCGGGGAAGTACTTCGGCGCCCAGCCCGACATCTCCCAGTACACGTTGCCCTTGTGCAGCGCCACGGCGGTGGTCTCCTCGACCCACGGCCACCCGGGATGCGCCATGACGATGGTCAGCTTGGGGAAGTCGGCGGCCAGCCTGTCGATCGCGGCCGGATGCGCATGGCGCAGGATCGCGCCGTGCCCGCCCGGCATGCCGGCGCCCATGCCGGTGGTGCCGACGTCGATCATCACCGCGGCGCCGAGCGCGGCCAGCTCCTCGAACAGGAAGCGGCACCGCGGGTCGTCCACCGAGAAGCGCTGCATGATCGGATGGAAGTGGAAGCCGAGGAAGCCGTACCGCTGCACCGCCTTCCTCGCCTCGTCCACCGCGCCCGGCTTGAACGGGTCGAGCGCGCCCCAGCACTGCACGATGCGCTGCGGATGGCGCCGCCACATGGCGTGCACGTAGTCGTTGCCGACCGGCGGCGTGCCGATCACGCGCTCGAGGTCGAGCGCCACCAGGCACGCCTCGACGCCCGCCTGCTCGAGCTCGCGCACCACCTCGCTCTCGGGCTTGCCGACCCACTCGCGCTTCCAGTATTTCGCGAGCGCCTCGACGTACGGGCCCTGGCAGCGGATCCACTCGGGCGTGCCGGGATAGCAGTGCAGGTCAACGATGCGCATGCTTCTGCGCCAGCTCGGAGAGCGCCTTCTTCGACACCTTGCCGAAGCTCGACACCGGGAATTCGTCCAGCACCAGCATGCTTTCCGGGAGCTTGAACCTGGCGATCTCGCGCGCCTTGAGGAACTCGACCAGCTCCTGGAAGGCGAGCTTCTCGCCGCTTTTCAGCACCAGGCAAGCGCACATCTTCTCGCCGAGGCCCGGATCGGGGACCGGCACGCAGGCGACGTTCTGCACCGCCGGGTGCGAGAGGATCAGGTTCTCGATCTCCTCGGCGCTGATCTTCTCGCCGCCGCGGTTGATCAGGTCCTTCTTCCTTCCTTCGACGACGTAGTTGCCCGACCGATGCCGGCGCATCAGGTCGCCGGAGCGGTAGAAGCCGTCGCGGGTGAACTGCCGCGCGTTGTATTCCGGCGCGCCGTAGTAGCCGCGCAGCGTGTAGGGGCCGCGGCAGGCGAGCTCGCCCACCTCGCCGTCGGGCACCTCGCGATCCTCGTCGTCGAGCAGCTTCACCTCGTCGTCGGGACAGATCGGCCGGCCGCAGGTCTCGAGCCTCACCTCCGGCGGGTCGTCGAAGCGCACGAAGAAGAGCATCCCCTCGGACATGCCGAAGTTCTCCTGCACGAACGCCGAGGGGATGAGCTGCTGCGTCCTGAGCCGCACTTCCGGCTGCATGCGCTGGCCGCCGCTCTGGATCAGCCGCAGCGAGGAGAGGTCGAAGCGGCCGATCGACGGCTCGTTGATCAGGCGGATCAGCAGCGCCGGCACCACCTTGAGGTGCGTCACGCGGTGGCGCTCGATCAGCCGCAGCATGTCCTCGGGGCGCGTGCTCGGCGAGAGGACCACCTTGCCGCCGTTGAAGAAGTAGCCCTGGATGCCGGGACAGGCGAGCGGCAGGTTGTGCGCGATCGGCAGCGCGATCAGCACGATCGAATCGGCGCTCACGCCGCACACCCGCGCCGACGCCTTCGAGTTGTAGGCGTAGTCGTTGTGGGTGCGCGGGATCAGCTTCGGGATGCCGGTCGTGCCGCCCGAGAGCTGGAAGATGCACGGGTCGGTGGGATCGATCCGGATCTCGCTCAATTTCGAGCGCGGCAGCTTCGCGGGCTTTTCTATCAACGCCTTCAATTCGGGAAGGGAGATGCAGAACCTCAGCGAGGCGTTGGCCTCCTTCACCCGCCGGATCATCGGCCCGAACTCGAAGTCGCCGTGCCGCTCCGGGTAGACGCTGCACGTCGCGCCCGAGAGGCTCACGAACTGGCCGAGCTCGGCGAAGCGGTGGCTGACGAGCGCCGCGATCGGGACGGCGCCGATCTTCTGCAGCGCGAAGTAGAGGATCACGAACTCGGCGACGTTCGGCAGCGCCGGCACCACGCGGTCGAGCGGCTTCAGGCCGAGCTCGAGCAGGTTGAGCGCCAGGTTGTCGCTCAGCGCGTCGAGCTGCCGGTACGTGTACGTCCTTTCGCCTTCGACGAGGAAAACCCGCTCGGCGAAGCGCTCGAAGCAGGCGCGGAATTCCTGCGCCAGCGACTTGTCCTGCCAGTAGCCCTTCTCGCGGTAGCGGCGCGCGAATTCGGGCGGAAACGGAACGACGCCAGGCAGCGGCATTTACGTGGAGGCGGCGAAGCCGCCGTCGATGACGATCACTTCTCCGGTGACGAAGCGGTTCGACTGGACGAGGCTCATCATGGTCTCGGCGACGTCGTCGGCGGTGACGACGCGCTTGAGCGGCGTCGCCCTGGCGCGCCTGCCCATCAGCTCGTCGTACTTGTCCCCGAGCATGCGCTTCATCCAGTCGCCTTCCATCCAGCCCGGCGCCACCGCGTTGACGCGGATGTCGGGGCCGAGGTTCCAGGCGAGCGTGCGGGTGAGGTTGATCACCGCGGCCTTGCTCGCGGCGTAGGGCGGCGGCTGCGGGCCCGGGCGCATGCCGACGATCGAGGCCGTATTGACGACACAACCCCGGGATTCGCGCAGGAGAGGCGTACATGCCCGGGTAACCTGGAAGAGGCCGCGCACGTTCACGGCGAACACCCGGTCCCATTCCTCGAGCGACAGCGTCTCGAGGTCGCGCGGCTTCCACGCCGCGGTGGTGCCGGCGTTGTTGATCAGCACGTCCAGCCTGCCGAACGTCTCCCTGACCTTCGCGACCATGGCGCGCACGCCCGCTTCGTCGCTCACGTCGCAGCGATGCGTCAGCGTCTTCGCGCCGAGCTGCTCCGCCGCCGCGGCGGTGTCGCGCGCCGCCTGCTCGCTCGAGCTGTAGTTGACGGCGACGCCGTAGCCCGCGCGCGCGAGGGCGAGCACGGCGGCGCGGCCGATGCCGGTGGCCGCGCCGGTGACGAGAGCTGCCTTTGTGGACGCCAAGCGAAGTGCGCAATACGATTGCGGTGAACTTGTTCATGTTCGATTCCGGGGCCGCCACTGTCAAGCAGCAGATCGTCGTGCGGGAGGTGTCCCACATGTACCGGCCGGCGCGCGGCCGCGCGGTGCTCGCGCTCGAGAACGTGTCGCTCGAGATCGCGCCGCAGGAGTTCGTCGCGCTGCTCGGCCCCTCGGGCTGCGGCAAGTCGACGCTGCTCTACCTGATCGGCGGCTTCCTGCCGGTGGAGAAGGGCCGCATCGAGATCGAGGGTGCGCCGGTCGGCGCGCCGGGCCCCGACCGCGGCGTGGTGTTCCAGCACTTCGCGCTGTTCCCGTGGAAGACGGTGCGCGCCAACGTGCGCTACGGCCTGGAGAAGATGGGCCTCGCGCGCGAGGAGCAGGAGCGCCGCGCGCAGGGCTACATCGACCTGGTCGGCCTGAAGGGCTTCGAGGACAGCTATCCGTCGCAGCTCTCCGGCGGCATGAAGCAGCGCGCGGCGATCGCGCGCACGCTGGCGGTGGAGCCGAAGATGCTGCTCATGGACGAGCCCTTCGGCGCGCTCGACGCGCAGACGCGCAGCCTGATGCAGTCGGAGCTGCTCGCGATCTGGCAGAAGACGCACAAGACGGTGGTGTTCGTCACGCACGACGTGCAGGAGGCGGTGCTGCTCGCGCAGCGCGTGGTGGTGATGTCGGCGCGTCCCGGGCGCGTCAAGGCGGTCGTGCCGATCGCCCTCGACAAGAGCGATCCGCGCCTTCTCCGCTCGCCCGCCTTCGCCGCCAAGGTGGACGAGATCTGGTCGCTGGTGCGCGAGGAAGCGTTGAAGGCGCAATGAAGTACCTGCCGCTGTTGCTCCTCGCGCTCCTCTGGGAAGCGGTGGTGCAGCTCGGCCTGGTCTCGCGCGACGTCCTGCCTTCGCTCTCCGGCGTGCTGAAGGCCGGCTGGACGCTGCTGCGCGAAGGCGACCTGTGGCACAACGGCCTCGCCTCGCTCTATCGCGGCGCGGCGGGACTCGCCCTGGCGATCGCGCTGGGCGCGACGCTCGGCATCGCCATGGCGTGGTGGCGGCCGCTCGACGCGTTCGTCGGCCCGCTGGTCGAGGCGCTCTATCCGCTGCCCAAGTCGGCGCTGATCCCGGTGACCGTGCTGTGGCTGGGCTTCGGCGACGGCTCGAAGATCCTGCTGATCCTGCTCGGCTGCATGATCCCGGTGACGGTCGCCGCCTACAACGGCGCGCGCTCGTGCGAGCAGGCGCTCGTCTGGTCGGCGCGCAGCCTCGGCGCGAGCCGCCTGCGCGTGCTCGCCGACGTGGTGCTGCCGAGCGCGCTGCCCGAGCTGCTGAACGGCATCCGCACCGCGCTCGCGCTCACCTTCGTGCTGCTCGTGTCCTCCGAGCTGATCGTCTCGCGCTCGGGGCTGGGGTACCTGATCGGCTTCCTCGGCGAGGGCGGCGTCTACGACGGCATGTTCGCGGTGGTGCTGGTGGTCGCCTTCATGGGCTTCTTCGCCGACCGGCTTTACCTGCTCTTCGTGCGCCGGGTGCTCGCATGGCGCGAGTGATGCTGCGCCTCGCGCCCTGGCTGTCGGTCGCCGCGCTGGCGATCGCCTGGGAGCTCTTCGCGCGCAGCGGCGCGGTGACGCCTTTCATGCTGCCCAGGTTCACCACCGTGGCGGCGCGCATCTGGGCCGACGGCGCCTCGGGCGAGCTGTGGCAGAACCTCGGGCTCACGCTCTACCGCGCGCTGACCGGCTTCTTCCTCGCCGGCGTCCTGGGGATGGCGCTCGGCTTCGCCGTGACCCACAACCGCTTCGCGCGCTGGCTGCTCGACCCGCTGATCTCGGTCGGCTTCCCGATGCCCAAGATCGCCTTCCTGCCGGTGTTCACGCTGTGGCTCGGCTTCCACGACCTGTCGAAGATCTCGATGATCGTCTTCGACGCGGTGTTCCCGGTGCTCACCGCGACCATCGCCGCCACCGCCGGCGTGGAGCGCGAGCTCGTCTGGTCGGCGCGCAACCTCGGCGCCAGCCGCCGCGCGCTGCTGCGCGAGGTGGTGCTGCCGGCGGCGCTGCCGCAGATCATGACCGGGCTGCAGGTCGCGCTGCCGATCGCGCTGATCGTCGGCATCGTCGCCGAGATGAAGCTGGGCGGCGTGGGCCTGGGCGGCGCCATGATCACCGCCTCGCGCTTCGCCGACTCGGCGGGCGTGTTCGCGGGCATCGTCGAGATCGCCGTGGCCGGCTACCTGCTGGTCAAGCTGATGGCGCGGCTGCGCCGGCGGCTGCTCGCCTGGCACCCCGAGGCCATGGCGCCGGCGACCGTTTAGAATGATTTCCCTTCCTCGAGGAGGAACCATGCGCTGCACCAAGCTCCTGCTTGCCGTTCTCCTGGGCGCGGCCGCCATGGCAGCCCATGCGCAGGTGAAGATCCGCGTCGCCTACGTGGTGCCGGTGGCGAACTGGGCGTCGATCCTTTTCGAGAAGCCCGGCCTGGCGAAGCACCAGGGCAAGTCCTATACCTTCGAGGCGGTGCGCTTCCAGGGCACGCCGCAGATGATCACCGCGATCGCCAACAACGAGCTGGAGGTCGCCGACCTCGCCTTCGCCTCGCTCGCCATCGCGGTGCAGAACGCCGGCATGGACGACCTGCGCGTCATCGCCGGCGAGTTCCAGGACGGCGTGCCGGGGTACTACACCGACGAGTTCTTCGTGCTGAAGGAGAGCCCGATCAAGAGCGTCAAGGACCTGAAGGGCAAGGTGGTGGCGACCAACGTCGCCGGCAGCGCGGTCGACATCGTGATGCGCGCCATGCTGCGCAAGAACGGCCTCGACGACCGCAAGGACGTGAACGTGGTCGAGACCGCCTTCCCGAACATGAAGGCGACGCTGTTCGCCGGGCGCGCCGACGTCATCCCGGGCGTGATCCCGTTCTCCTTCGACCCGGAGCTGCGCGAGAAGGGACGGGTGCTGTTCACGCAGAAGGAGGCGGTCGGGCGCACGCAGATGACCATGCTGGTGGCGCGCGAGGGCTTCGTCCGGCAGAACCGCGCGGCGATGGTCGACTTCCTGGAGGACGCGATCCGCGCGGTGCGCTGGTACCTCGAGCCGAAGAACCACAAGGAAGCGGTGCAGATCGCGGCGCGCGTGAGCAAGCGTCCGGCGGCCGCCTTCGACAAGTGGCTGTTCACCAAGGCGGGCCAGAACGGCGACTACTACCACGACGAGAACATGCGGCCCGACCTCAAGGCGCTGCAGGCGAACATCGACCTGCAGCACCGGCTCGGGCTGGTCAAGGCGTCGATCGACGTGGCGAAGCACGCCGACCTCTCGCTCATCGAGGAAGCCGCCAAGCGACTGCGGTAATGACCGGCGCCGAAGCGCTGCTGCGCGCGCTGCGCGCCATGGGCGTGGAGCGCATCTACGCCTCGCCCGGCTCGGACTGGGCGCCGCTCTGGGAGGCGCTCGCCAAGCCCTACCGCGACGGCGAGATCCCCGAGTACGTCTCGTCGCGCCACGAGGAGACGGCGATCGGCATGGCCACCGGGTACAGCAAGGTGACCGGCAAGCCGGCCGCGCTCGCGCTGCACACCACGGTGGGCGCGCTGCACGCGACGATGGGCCTGCGCGCGGCGCTGCACGAGCGCATCCCGGTGGTGGTGCTCGCCGGCGAGTCGGCGAGCTTCGCCGAGGACAGCGCGCATCGCGCCGGCCGCCAGTGGCTGCGCCTGCTGAGCGACGTCGGCGGGCCGGCGCGGCTGGTGGCGCCGACCGTGAAGTGGAGCGCCGCCCTCGGCTCGCCGCTGCTCCTGCCGCACACCGTGCAGCGCGCCTGCCAGCTCGCGGTGGCCGCGCCGCGCGGTCCGGTGTTCCTCTCGGTGCCGACCGAGTTCCTGATGGCCGAAGCGACGCTAGAGCCGCCGGCGCCGGCGGCGCTCCCGGCGGCGCCGGCGGCGAACCCCGACGCGGTAAGGCAGGTGGCGCGCGCGCTCGCCGCGGCTTCGCGGCCGGTGATCGTCGCCGAGGCGCTCGGCCGCAATCCGCGCGCCGTCGACGCGCTGGTGGCGCTCGCGGAGTCGCTTTCCGCGCCGGTGCTCGACGGCTGGCACGCCGACTACGTCAATTTCCCGCGCCAGCACCCGCTGTACGCCGGCGTCGCGGTCGAGCCGCTGAACGAAGTGCTGCAGGAGGCGGACTTCGTGCTGCTCGCCGAATGCGTCGCGCCGTGGCATCCGCCTTCGGCGCTGCGCGACACGCGCGTCGCGTCGCTCGGCGAGGAGCCGCTGCACCGGCACCTGCCGTTCTGGGGCTTCCGCGCCGACTGGCTGCTGCAGGGCGACGCCGAGGCGACCCTCGCCTCGCTGGTCGCCGAGGTCGCGAAGATGATGGAGCCCAAGTCGGGCGAGCGCTGGCGGCCGCGCAACGAGCGGCACCGCGAGCGGCTGCGCGAGCAGGCGAGGAAGAGCGGCGCAGGCCCCGCGATCGGCGCGGCCTGGGTGGCGCACGAGCTGAACGCGGTGCTGCCGCGCGACGCGATCGTGGTGAACGAGACCATCTCGCACGCCGCCGACCTGCTGCAGCTCCTCGACCGGCTGCCGCCCGGCGGCTTCTACGAGGCCACCTACGGCGGGCTCGGCATGGGCCTCGGCACGGCGCTCGGCGTGAAGCACGCGGCGCCGGAGCGGCCGGTGATCGTGACCATCGGCGACGGCACCTTCTACTACAACGCGGTGCCGGCGGCGTTCGGCGCCTGCCAGGAGCTGGGGCTGCCGCTGCTCGTGCTGCTCTTCGACAACAGCGGCTACGCCTCGCAGAAGAACGACCTGCTGCGCGAGTATCCCGGCGGCTGGGCGGTGCGCACCGGCAAGTTCGCCGGCACGTCGATCGCGCCGCGCCCGGACTACGTCATGCTGGCGCGCGCCTTCGGCGGCGAAGGCGAGCGTGTCGACAGGCCGGCCGACGTGCGCCCGGCGCTGCAGCGCGGCCTCGCGGCGATCGCGCAGGGGCGGCTCGCGCTGGTGCACTTCGTGCTGCCGCCGGTCAACCCGTGAGCGAGCCGCGCATCCGCTACCAGGTCGACGGCGCGCAGGGACCCTGGGTCACCTTCGTCACCGGCATCGCCAACGACACGACGCTCTGGGACGCGCAGGTGCCGGCCCTGGCGCACGAGTTCCGCGTGCTGCGCTACGACCTGCGCGGCCACGGCGGCAGCGAGGCGACGCCGCCGCCGTACACGATCGAGCTGCTGGTCGGCGACCTGCTGCGCCTGTGGGACGAGCTCGGCATCGAGAAAAGCCATCTCGTCGGCCTGGGCCTCGGCGGCGCGATCGCGCAGGCGGCGGCGATCTCGCACGGCGCGCGGCTGATCTCCCTGATGCCCTGCTGCTGCCGCGCGCAGATGGTCCCGGACTTCGCGATCCTGTGGCACGGCCTGCTCGCCAAGGTGAGGGCGGGCGGCGTGGCGAGCATCGTCGAGCAGACCGTGCAGCGCTGGTTCGGCGACGAGTTCAAGGCGGCGCATCCCGAGGTGCTGGACGGCGTGCGGCGCATGATCGAGCGCACCAGCCGCGACGGCTACCTCGGCTGCGTCGACGCCTTCCTCGGCCTCGCCCTGGAGGACGAGCTGCACCGGATCTCGGTGCCGACGCACTACGTCTCCGGCGCCGACGACCGGCTGGGCGGCCCGCCGGCGCTGATGGAGCGGCTGTCGCGCCGCGTGGCGAGAGCGCGCCACAGCTCGGTGCCGAAGGCGGCGCACATCGCCAACATCCAGAATCCAGGCGGCTTCAACCTCGTCATGTGCGAATTCCTGAAGGAGCATTCTTGAGCACCCCTGCACCCAAGGCCACCGCGGCACCCGATCCCAACACCCGCCAGCCGAAGTTCCGCCCGCCGCCGAACGCGTGCGACGCGCATTGCCACGTGTTCGGCCCGGGAGCGAAGTTTCCCTACGATCCGAAGGCTTCCTACCATCCTCCGGACGCCCCGTTCGAGGCGTTGCAACGACTGCATTCCATACTGGGACTCGAAAGAGCGGTCATCGTCCACGCGAGCTGCCACGGCGCCGACATGCGCGTCACCCTCGACGCCATCGCGCGCTCCAACGGCCGCTATCGCGGCACCGCCATCATCGATGAATCGGTCTCGGAAAAGCAGTTCGAGCGCATGCACGAAGGCGGCATCCGCGCGGTGCGCTTCAACTTCGTGAAGCACCTGGGCGGCCGGCCCGATCTCGATTTCTTCCAGAGAACGATCGAGCGCATCAAGCCGCTCGGCTGGCACCTGATCCTGCACCTCGACGCGGAGGACCTCGCCGAGCTCGACCCGCTGCTGCGCAAGGTGCCGATCCCGATGGTGATCGACCACATGGGGCGGGTGAAGGCGGCGGCGGGCCTCCAGCAGAAGCCCTTCCAGGTGCTCCTCGAGTGGATGAAGCACGACAAGTTCTGGGTGAAGGTGTGCGGCCCCGAGCGCGTCTCGTCCATGGGTCCGCCGTTCACCGACGCGGTGCCATTCGCGCGCGCGCTGATCGAGGCCGCGCCCGATCGCATCCTCTGGGGCACCGACTGGCCGCACCCGAACGTCGGCAAACACATGCCGAACGACGGCGACCTCGTCGACCTCTTCGCGCAGATGGCGCCCGGGCCCGAGCTGCAGCGCAAGATCCTGGTCGACAATCCCGCGCGGCTGTACGGCTTCTGACCGGCGGGCGCCGTGGCCGCCCGCATCGATCTCGGGAAAGTCGCCCTCGGGGCATTCCTCATCCCGTGGTGGAACCGGCGAGCGTTCGCGCGAGCGCTCGCCGTGCCGCTGCTGGCGCTCGCCGCGTTGATGCTCTCCTGGTATTACGCGAAGGCCTATGTCCCGACCTGGGCCGGGTGGGTGCTTTACGTGGTGTACTGGGCGCTGTTCGGCCTGTTCGCGGTGACCACGCACCGGCTCGTCCTGCTCGATCCGGCGGCCGTTGCCGCCCGCAGCGTGCCGCGCTGGTCGAAGCGCGAAACGCGGTTCTTTCTTCGCCTGGTCGCCGTCGGCGTGGTGTTCGCCGCCGTTACCTGGGCAACGCTCGCCGTGCTGATCAATGCGTGGGCGGCATTTCACGAGTCGCTCGACCCCGAGACGTTCGAGTTGATGGGGTTCGCCGCCAGGGTGCCGGCGATCTATTCCTTCGGGCGCTTCTGCCTCGTCTTCCCCGCCACGGCGGTGGACCGCGAAACCGGGCTCAAGTGGGCATGGCGGCTGAGCCAGGGCAACGGCTGGCGCCTTTTCATCCTCGTCGGCGTGCTGCCCTGGATCTTCTCCTACGCGCTTGGCCTTCTGTACCGCGAGGACCCCACCGTCCCGGAAACCATCGTCCTTACCGTCGTCGGCATCGCCCTCTTCGTCGTGGAGATCGCCGCGATCTCGCTGTCGTACCGTGAATTGACGAGGGACGAGGCCTAGAGAAGGAGCGCGCCATGGCGTCCGTTCAAGTCCGCTACATCGTCCGCGACGTGCCGGCCGCGATCGCGTTCTACACGCAGCAGCTCGGCTTCAGGCTGGACATGCATCCGGCGCCGCCGTTCGCGATGCTCTCGCGCGGCGAGCTGCGGCCCATGCTCAGCGCGCCGAACCCGTCGGCCGGGGGCGGGCAGCCGATGCCCGACGGCCGGCAGCGGGAGCCGGGCGGCTGGAATCGCTTCGCGATCCTGGTCGACGACCTCGAGGCGAAGGTCGCCGAGCTGCGCAAGGCGGGCGCGCGCTTTCGCAACGACATCGTCACCGGCGTCGGCGGCAAGCAGATCATCGTCGAGGATCCCTCCGGCAACCCGGTGGAGCTCTTCCAGCCTACCCAGCCCGCCGCCCGGCCGGACCGCTAGAGGCTCACGCCGGCGTGGCCGCCAGGGCAAGGAGCTCGCGGCAAAGCGCGCCGTCCGGACGGGCGAGCTCCTCGAGCACGGAGAAGTGGTCGTGGCCTTCCAGCGCTAGCAGCGGCACGCCGAGGGCGGCCGCGTACTCGGCGGACTGGCGAACGAGCTCGGGAAGCTCGGCGGCGCCCACGGCGACGACGACCGGCGCGCGACGCGCCGGCAGGCGCCTGAGCGGGCTGTGGCGCTCCGCGGACGCCTCGGTCAGGCGGAGCTTCTCGTTGAGATAGCAGAGCCGGATCGGCTCGAGGTCGTACAGGCCGCTGATCGCGAGCGCGCCCGCCACCGCCCGCTTGCCGAGCATCATCGCCGTGAGGTGGCCGCCCGCGGAATGGCCGGAGACGAAAATGCGCGAGGGGTCGGCGCCGAAGTCGCGCGCGCGGGCGGCGAGCCAGTCGACGGCGCGGCCGACCTCGCCGACGATGCGCTCGATATCCGCCTCGGGCGCGAGGGTGTACTCGATCAGCGCTACCGAGACCCCGTGCGCGAGCGGCCCTTCGACGAGGTAGCTGGAGGCTTCCTTGTCGTTCGTCTGCCAGTAGCCGCCGTGGATGAAGGCGAGGAGCGGCGCGCCGGTCCGCCCGGCGGGGAAGATGTCGAGCCGCTCGCGGCCGGTCGCGCCGTATCTCAGGTCGGCATGGTGCTTGCGCGAGGCGCGCACCCGCTCGCTGCGCTTCACGCGCTCGGCCGCGATCGCCGGGTAGGCGGCGACCGCGTTGCGGTTGTTGTAGGCGGCGTCGAGCGCCGCCCGGTCCATCCCCCGGTACCGCGGTGCGCTTGCTGCTGGCATGCCGACTATCTTCCCATCAAAAGGGTGACAGTCACCATTTAGAATCTACGCATGGCACGCATCATCGGCGGCATCGGCACGTCGCACGTCCCGACCATCGCCATGGCTTTCGACAAGGGCAAGCAGAACGACCCGGACTGGCAGCCGCTGTTCCGGGGCTACGAGCCGGTGGCGCGATGGCTGGCGGAGAAGAAGCCCGACGTGCTGTTCTTCTGCTTCAACGACCACGCGACGACCTTCTTCTTCGACCACTACCCGACCTTCGCGCTCGGCGTGAGCGACGAATACCCGATCGCCGACGAAGGCACGGGCGTGCGCAACATCCCGCGGCTGAAAGGGCACGCGGCGCTCTCGCGCCACGTCGCGCGCTCGCTGGTGGCCGACGAGTTCGACATCGCCACCTTCCAGGACCAGCCGATCGACCACGGCCTGCATTCGCCGCTCACCCTGATGTGGCCGTCGCAGCCCGACTGGCCGGGCCGGGTGGTGCCGCTTTTCGTCAACGTGCTGCAGGAGCCGCAGCCGAAACCGGCGCGCTGCTACAAGCTCGGCAAGGCGATACGCAGGGCGATCGAGAGCTATCCCGAGGACCTGCGGGTGGCGATGGTCGGCACCGGCGGGCTCTCGCACCAGATGATCGGCGAGCGCGCGGGCTTCAACGACGAGGCCTGGGACCGCGAGTTCCTCGACCTCGTCGAGCGCGACCCGGAGCGCCTGGCGAAGATGAGCGTCGAGGACTTCATGCGGCGCGGCGGCAACGAGGGCGCGGAAGTGATCATGTGGCTGATCATGCGCGGCGCGCTGGACGAGCGGGTGAAGAAGCTGCACCAGAGCTATTACCTGCCCATGACCACCGCCATGGCCGTGGCGCTCTTCGAATAGATGGCGGCTGCCGCCCGCTACGTGTTCGACCTGGAGCGCAGCGCGAGGGGCCTGCGGCTGAACCGCTTCCTGCATTCGCTCTGCCGGCGCGAGGTGCGCGAGCTCTTCCTGCGCGATCCCGAGGCGGCGATGCGCGGGCTGTCGGAAGAGGAGCGCGACATGGTGCGCCGCCTCGACTGGAAGGCGATGCAGGACTACGGCGCGAGCTTCTTCTGCCTGGAGAAGCTCGCGCGCGCCAAGGGCGTGTCGAACCCCGAGATGGTGGCCGCGTTCCGCGGCGAGTCGCTCGAGGCTTTCCTCAGGACGCGTCGCGTACCCGGCGCCCGATGAAGCTGCGAACGCTGATGGGGGAGCACCCCATAACCAGGCAGTTCAAGACGCGCACCGACAAGCTCGACTTCGTCGAATGCAAGGGCAGCGCGGCGCCGTTCTTCAAGCGCGTGGTGCGCGACCTGGAGTTCGACGTGGCGGAGATGGCGATCATGACCTACCTCCTCGCCAAGGTGCACGGCAAGCCGTACCGCCTGCTGCCCTTCACGGTGCTCGCGCGCTTCCAGCATCCGTACCTCGCCTACTGCCCGGAGAAGCGCCCCGGCCTCACGCCGGAGCAGCTTGCCGGCAAGACGGTGGGCGTGCGCTCCTACTCGGTCACCACCGGCGCCTGGATCCGCTGCATCCTCGCCGAGGACCACGGCGTCGACATCGCCAGGATCCGCTGGACCACCTTCGAAGAGCCGCACGTCGCCGAGTTCCGCGACCCGCCGAACGTGAGCCGCGCCCCGGCGGGCAAGGAGATCACGGCGATGCTGCTCTCGGGCGAGCTCGACGCGGCGATCCTCGGCGCGGTGCCGGCCGACCCGCGGCTCGCGCCGCTCATTCCGGACGCCGAGGCGGCGGGGCGGCGCTGGAGCGAAACGCACGGCGGCGCCATCCAGCTCAACCACCTGGTGGTGGTAAAAGACACCGTCTCGCCGGCGCAGGCCGACGAGGTCTACCGCATGCTGGTCGAAAGCAAGCAGGCCGCCGGCAACCCGCCGGCGCTGCCGCACGGTCTCGAGGCCAACCGGCGCAACCTCGAGATCGCCGTCGATTGCGCCTACAAGCAGAACTTGATTCCGCGACGATTCGCGGTGGAGGAGCTCCTAAAGTGAAGAGACTGCTGGCTGTTCTCGCCCTCGTCCCGGCCGCTTTGCTGCCCCTCGCGGCGCATGCGCAGGCCTATCCCACCAAGCCGATCCACATCGTCCTGCCGTTCGGGCCGGGCGGCGTGGCCGACATCACCACGCGCACCTTCGCGCCGAAGTTCTCCGAAGCGCTCGGCCAGCAGGTGATCGTGGAGAACATGCCCGGCGCCGGCGGCATCCGCGCCTCCGAGAGCGTCGCGCACGCCGAGCCCGACGGCTACCGCATCCTGCTGCTGACCAACGGCAACGCGGTGAGCAAGGCGCTCTTCAAGTCGCTGCCCTACGACCCGCTCACCGACTTCGCGATGATCTCCACCGTCGGCTTCTTCAGCATGGCGGTGGTCACCGGCGGCAACTCGAAGTACAGGACGCTCAAGGACTTCCTCGCCGCGGCGAAGGCGAACCCGGGCAGGCTGAACGTCGGCACCATCACCCCGGGCGGCACGCAGCACCTCGCCGCCGAGCTGCTGCTCTCGATGGCCGGCATCAAGGCGCTGGTCGTGCCGCACAAGACCACCGGCGAGGTGATCGTCGCGACGCGCAACGGCACCGTCGACGCGGCGGTGGACTTCATCACGCCGACCCTCTCGGCGATCAAGGGCGGGCAGCTTCGCGCGCTCGCGGTGACCGCGGGCAAGCGCTTCCCCGGCCTGCCCGACGTGCCGACCGTGCAGGAGGCCGGCGTGCCCGGCTACGACGTCGCCTCGTGGAACGCGCTCGCCGCGCCGGCGAAGACGCCGCAGCCGATCCTCGACAAGCTGCACGCCGCGCTGGTCAAGGCGCTCGCCGATCCCGGGGTGCAGGAGCGCTACCGGCAGCTCGGCGTCGATGCGCGCACCAGCACCCCCGAGGAGCTGAAGGCCTTCTACGCCTCGGAAGCGAAGCGCTGGACCGAGGTGGTCGAGCGCGCCGGCATTCCGAAGCAGTAGGGCGGCAGGCGGCGGCTACTTCAGGGTCTTGCCGAGGAACTCCATCGTGCGCTGCCAGGCGAGCTGCGCGGCGGCCGGGTTGTACTCGAGCGGCGGCAGGTTCTTCTCGTTGGCCGTCTCGTTCGCGAAGGCGTGCTTGGCGGGGTAGCGGTAGAAATCGAAGCTGACGTTCGCCGCCTTCAGCTTCTTCTCCAGCTCCTCGACCTTCGCGATCGGGAAGAACTCGTCGGCAAGCGCCCAGTGCGCCATCATCGGCGCCTTGATCTTCGAGGCGTCGACGTACTCGAGCGGCGGGAAGCCGTACCACACCACCGTGGCGTCGGCTTCCGGGACGTTGACCGCGGCGAGCACGGTCAGCGCGCCGCCCATGCAGAAGCCGGTGACGCCGGCCTTGGCGCTGCCGGTGCCCTTCAGGTGCTGGACCGCGCCGCGCACGTCCTGGGTCGCCGCGTCGCCGAAGTCGAGGCCGTTCATCAGGTGCTCGGCTTCCTTCGCCTCGACCGCGACCTTGCCGCGGTAGAGGTCGGGCACGAGCGCGCGATAGCCCTGCTGGGCGAGCCGGTCGGCGACGCCCTTGATCTGGTCGTTCAGGCCCCACCATTCCTGGATCACCACGATGCCGGGCGCGCCGGCGCCCTGCGCGGGCTCGGCGAGGTAGCCCGAGACGCTCTTGCCGTCGGGGCGCTTGAAGCTCGTCATCTGTCCCATCTGCCGTCTCCTTTGCTCCGGTAGCCAGCGAATCTTCGCAAACGCCGCCTCGGCGTGCCACTCGATTTCTTTTTGCGAAAGGAAGGCGCGCTCCCACGGGTGGCCGAGCCGGCTCTCGTAGGCGGGGCGCTCGGCGCGCAGGCCGGCGTGCCATTCGGCCATGTGGCGCGCCTCGGTGGCGTCCAGGCGGAAGCTGAAGCCGTAGCCGACGCGCCCGTCCTCGGCGATTGCCCGCGCGACCAGCACCTCGTCGCCCGAGGCGATGCGCAGCGAATGCACGTGGATGAACGCGGCGCCCCGGGTCATCGTCCTAAGCCGCCCGTCAGGCGGCGAACAGCGGATTGAGGCCGCTGCGCGTCACGCGCCCGTGCAGCTCGCGCCCGAGCGCCTGCTCGCACAGCTCCGCGGTCGCGAGCAGCGCGTCGCGGTCGATGCCGGTGGCGATGCCCATCGACTCGAACAGGTTGACCAGGTCCTCGGTGCAGACGTTGCCGGTGTAGCCGCCGCCGTACTTGACCTTCGCCGGGTGGCCGCCCACGCCGCCGAACGAGGCGTCGAAATGGCGCACGCCCGCCTCGTACGCGGCGACGTAGTTGACCAGGCCGGTGCCGCGCGTGTCGTGGAAATGCGCGATCGGCACGCCGCCGCGCAGGTCCTTGAGCAGCGCCTTGACGGTGAGCGGCGTCGCCGCGCCGATCGTGTCGCCGAGCGCGACGTGCGTCACGCCGAGCGACAGGAAGCGCTCGTAGTCGGCGACGACCCGCGCGGGATCGACCCGCCCCTCGAAGGGGCAGCCGAAGGCGACCGAGAGGGTGCCGACCAGGCGGAAGCGGCCCTGCGCGGCGCGCGCCATCGCCTCGATGTTGGCCCACTGCGCGTCGCGCGAGCGCCTGAGGTTGCGCTGCGAGTGCGACTCGCTCGCCGAGACGAGCAGGCTGATCTCGTTCACGCCGAAGCCGGCCTCCAGGTCGGCGAGCGCGCGCTCGACCGCGCGCACGTTGGCGCAGGTCGCCTTGTAGTGCACGCCCGGCCGGCGCGCGAGCGAGGCGAGCAGCGCCGAAGCGTCGGCGAACTGCGGCACGACGCGCGGGTCGGAGTACGAGGTGGCCTCGACGCGCGGGAAGCCGATCGCCGCGAAGCGCTCGATCAGCGCGCGCTTGGTGGCGGTCGGGACGAACTGCGGCTCGTGCTGCAGCCCGTCGCGCGCGAAGCATTCGCAGAGCGTCACCGCGTCCATAGTTGACACTATCAACGACCTGGTTTACGGTTGTCAACCATGGCGATCGTCCTCGAGCGGCGCGATCCGGCGGGCCAGGCGCAGGGCGTGGTGCCGGGCTACGCGCAGACCGCGCAGCGCTGGCCGGCGCAGCCGCTCGTGCGCCGGCCGCTCACCGGCTCGGAGCTGCGCCCGACGCCCGACCTGGGCGGCAGGCTGCCGCTGCTTCGCTCCGACCTCGCCGGCCACGGCGCGAAGCGCGCCATCGGCCAGCTGATCCACCTGCGGCTGCGCGTGGTCGACGAGGGCGGCGCGCCGGTGCAGGGCGCGATGGTCGAGGTGTGGCACTGCAACGCCGCCGGCAAGTACATCCATCCGAACGACGCCAACGACGCGCCGCCCGACCCGAACTTCTACGGCGCGGCGCGCCTGGTCACCGGCGACAGCGGGCTCGCCGAGCTGCGCACCATCAAGCCCGGCGCCTACCCGGTGCCCGACACCGGCGGCTGGTGGCGGCCGCCGCACATCCATTTCTCGGTGTGGGGCCGCGTCTGGCTGTCGCGCCTGGTGACGCAGATGTTCTTCCCCGGCGAGCCGCTCAACGAGCACGACGCGATCCTGAACGCGGTGCGCGACCCGCAGGCGCGGCGCCGCTGCATCGCCGAGCTGGCGCCGACCGCGCGCGGGCCGAAGGACGCGCTGGTCTATGACTACCAGATCGTGGTGCGCGGCCGCGCCGCCACGCCCGCCATGCCGTGAAGCGCCTCGCGCCCACCGCCGAGATGACGCTCGGCCCGTTCTTCCCGCCCGAGTTCGCGCAGGGCGCGAACGACCTCGCCGCGGGCGGCGCGCAGGGCGAGCCGATCGAGATCACCGGCCGCGTGACGCAGATGGACGGACGGCCGCTCGACAACCTGGTGCTCGAGATCAGCCAGGCCGACGCGAGCGGCCGCTTCGACAACCCGCGGTTTCCCGGCTGGGGGCGCGCGGCGACCGACGCCGACGGCGTCTACCGCTTCCGCACCGTCAAGCCCGGCGCGCCGCCCGGGCGCCTCGCGCACGTCAATTTCCTGCTGCTGTACTCGGGGCTGATGCGCCACCTGCAGACGGTGATGTTCTTCGAGCTCGGCCGCGACCCGGTGCTCGACGCGGTTCCCGCCGAGCGGCGCGAGCGCCTGGTGGCGCGGCGCGAGGGCTCGGTCTACCGCTTCGACCTGAAGCTCAGGGGAGAGGGCGAAACGCCTTTCTTCGACGACTGACCCTTGGCCGAGATACGCGATCTGCTGTCGTACCGGCTGCACGTGGTGGCGAACCTCCTCTCGCGCGGCGCCGAGCTGCGCTACCGGCGCGAGTTCGGGGTGAGCCTCTGGGAGTGGCGCACCCTCGCGCTGCTCGGCGCGGCGAGCGGGCCGCTCTCGCTCAACCGCCTCGCGCACGCGGCCGGCATCCACAAGAGCCAGATGAGCCGCGTGGTGTCGGGGCTCGCGCGGCGCCGCCTGGTGCGCCGCGCCGCCGACCCGGTCGACGGGCGCGGCGTGCACATTGCTCTTTCCGCCGCCGGGCGCAGGACCTACCGGGGCCTGATCCAGGCCGCGGCCGAGCGCGACGCGGCGTTCCGCGGCTGCCTGTCGGCGCGCGAGAAACAGGTGTTCGACCAGGTGCTCGCCAAGCTGGCCGGCCAGGCGCGCGCGCTGATCCAGCGGGAGAGCGCGCGATGAAGACGCGCATCACCGAGATGCTCGGCATCGAGCACCCGATCTTCCAGGCGGCGATGAGCTGGGCGTCGTCGTGCGCGGCGCTGGTGACCGCGGTGTCGAACGCGGGCGGCCTGGGCGTGCTCGCCGCCGGGCCGCTGCGGCCCGAAGACCTGCGCCGCATCCTCGCCGAGATCGCGCAGGGCACGACGAGGCCCTGGGGCCTCAACATCCCGCTCAACAACCCGAAGGCGCGCGAGATGCTCGACATCGCCGCCGAGGCGCGCGTGCCGGTGATGGTCGCTTCGCAGGGCGGCCCGCGCGAGCACCTGGCGCGCTTTCGCGCCCTCGGCACCCGCTGGCTGCACGTGGTCGCCTCGGTGGAGCATGCGCGCAAGGCCGAGGCGGCCGGCGTCGACGCGCTGGTCGTCGACGGCGTGGAGGCGGGCGGCCATCCGCCGCCCTCGGAGGTGAGCACGCTCGTGCTGGTGCGCCGCGTGCTGCAGGAGGTGAAGCTGCCGGTGGTGGCGAGCGGCGGGATCGCCGACGGCGCCGGCATCGCGGCGATGCTCGCCCTGGGCGCCGACGCGGTGCAGCTCGGCACGCGCTTCATCGCCACCCCGGAAGCGAACGTGCACGAGCGCTACAAGCGCGCGCTGCTCGCCGCCGAGGTCGACCAGACGGCGCTGGTCGGCCGCGGCCTGGCGCCGGTGCGCCAGCTCGCCAACGCCTTCTCGCGCAAGTACCTGGAGCTGGAGAAAAGCGGCGCGCCGCTCGCCGAGCGCGAGGCGCTGTTCCGCGGGCATTCGCTGAAGCAGGCGGCGCTCGAGGGCGACGTCGACTGGGGCAAGGTCGAGGCCGGCCAGAGCGCGGGCCTCGTGCACGACATCGTCCCCGCCGGCGAGCTGGTCGGCCGCCTCGTCCGCGAGCTCGAAGACGCCCGCCGCCGCCTCGCCGCCCTATGACCCGAAACCAGGCCCGGACCCGAAACCAGGGACAGACCACGTTTTTCTCGAGGCGGTATGAGCCTGCTTAGCGAAGATCGCGACGGCGTTCGCATCCTGACGCTCAACCGGCCGGAGAAGCGCAACGCGCTCGACACCGCGCTCACGCGCGCGCTGCTCGAGGCGCTGCGCGCCACCGACGAGGACGACGCGGTGCGCGCCATCGTGCTCACCGGCGCCGGCCCGGCCTTCTGCGCCGGCGCGGACGTGAGCGAGTTCAAGGGGCTCGCCGACCCGAAGGCCGCCGAGGCGCGCGCCGAGCTGACCATGCACCTGCACCTGATCTTCTCGAAGCTGATCAAGCCGGTGGTCACGGCGATCAACGGCGCGGCGATGGGCGGCGGCGCGGGGCTGGCGATCGCCGGCGACCTGGCGGTGATGGCGGCCGGCGCGAAGCTCGGCTACCCCGAGACCCGGCACGGCATCGTCGCGGCGATCGTCATGGCGAACCTGGTGCGGCAGGTGGGGCGAAAGAGCGCCTTCGAGCTGGTCTCGCTCGGCGAGCCGATCGGCGCGGCGCGCGCGCTGGAGCTCGGCATGGTGAACCGCGTGGTGGCCGACGCCGCGGTGCTCGACGAGGCGCTCGCGCTCGCCGCACGCCTCGCCGCGGTGCACCCGCCGGCGATGGCGCTCACCAAGCGGTTGTTCCACGAGGCGGCCGACCTGCCGCTCGAGCAGGCGCTGGAGAAGGGCCGCGACGCCAACAAGCGCATGCGCGGCTTCGCCAAATGAAGCCGCTCGCGGGGGTCACCGTGGTCGACCTGTCGCGCGTGCTCGCCTGCCCGTTCGCGTCGATGGTGCTCGCCGAGCTCGGCGCGCGGGTGATCAAGGTCGAGCAGCCGGGCGCCGGCGACGAGACGCGCAGCTTCGAGCCGCAGCTCGCGCGCGACAGCGCCTACTACTTCGCCTGCAACCGCTCGAAGGAGTCGATCACGGTGAACCTGCGCTCGCCCGAAGGCGCGCAGATCGTCCGCGAGCTCGCCGCCAAAGCCGACGTGCTGATCGAGAACTTCCCGGTCGGCACGCTCGCGCGCCGCGCGCTCGACTTCGCCTCGCTCTCGGCGCTCAACCCGCGGCTCGTCTACGTGTCGTGCACCGGCTTCGGGCAGACCGGGCCGTACGCGCACAAGAAGGGCTACGACACCGTGTTCCAGGCGATGGGCGGCATCATGAGCCTCACCGGAGAGCGCGGCGGCGGCCCGGTCAAGCCGGGGCTGCCGGTGGCCGACCTCACCTCGGGGCTCTGGGTGGCGATCGCCATCCTCGCGTCGCTCGCCGGCCGCGAGAAGACGGGCAGCGGCTGCCACGTCGACTTCTCGATGCTCGACGGGCAGGTGGCGCTGCTCACCCTGGCCGCCGCGCGCTATTTCGCGCTCGGCGAGGTACCGCCGCGCCTGGGCACCGAGCATCCCGGGCGGGTGCCCTCGGCGACCTTCCGCGGCGCCGACGGCCGCTACGCGCACGTCACCGCGAGCGACCAGCACTGGCTGCCGCTCTGCAAGGCGCTCGGCATCGAGGAATGGGGGCGCGCCTATCCGGACAACGCGACGCGCGTCGCGAAGCGCGACGAGGTCATGGCGATGCTCACGGAGAAAATTTCCCGGCTCAGCCGCGCGCAGCTCATCGAGAAGCTCGATGCGGCGGACGTCCCGGTGGGGCCGGTGAACGACGTGACCGAGATCCTCGCCGATCCGCACGTGCGCGCGCGGCGCCTGGTCGGCAGCTTCGATTACCCCGGGGTGGGCGAGTTCAGGGCGCTCGCGCTGCCCTACAAGTTCCTGGGCTTCGACGATCCCGAGATCGGCGCGCCGCCGACCCTCGGCGAGCATACCGAGGCGGTGCTTTCCGGGATGCTCGGCTACCCGCCGGAGAGGATCGCCGAGCTGCGCGAGAAGCGGGCGATATGACGCTGCAGCGTTCTTTCGCGGGGGGCGTCGCCACCCTGGCGCTGGATCGTCCGCAGGCGCGCAACGCGCTCGACATGGCGATGTGCGAGGCGCTGCTCGCCGCCTGCCGCGAGCTCGCTTCGCGCGACGACGTGAGGCTGGTGTTCGTGCGCGCCAACGGCCCGGCCTTCTGCGCCGGCGCCGACCTGAAGGAGCGCGCCGGCAAGGACGACGCCTGGGTGCGCAGCCGCCGCACGAAGGCCTTCGCGGCCTACGAGGCGCTGGAGCGCCTGCCGATGCCGTGCGTCGCGCTGGTGCACGGCGCGGTGGTCGGCTCCGGTGTCGAGATCGCCGCCTCGTGCGACTTCATCGTCGCCACCCCGGACGCGACCTTCCGCACCCCGGAAGCGCAGCGCGGCACGGTCGGCGCGACGCAGCGCCTGCCGCGCATCCTCGGCAAGCGTCTTGCCAAGGACCTGATGTTCACCGGGCGGGTGCTGAGCGCCGAGGAGGCGCTGCAGGCGGGGCTGGTCGCCCGCATCTCGGCGAGCCTCGACAAGGCGGCGGAAGAGATCGCGGCGAGCATCCTCGCCGCGCCGCCGCAGGCGCTGCGGCTCGCCAAGCGCTGCATCGACCGGGGCGTCGAGCTCGACCCGGCGGGCGCGCTGCGCGTGGAAATGGAGGCGATCGAAGCGCAGCTCGCCTCCGGGCAATGGATGGGAAAGAAATGAGCTGGAAACCGCAAGCGCTCGGCGAAGTGCTGGCGCGCCAGGCCGCGGAGCGCGGCCGGCACGAGGCGCTCGTCACGCCGAACAAGCGCATCACCTACGAGGACCTCTACCTGCGCGCCGGCAGCGCCGCGTGCACGCTGCACTCGCTCGGCATCCGCCGCGGCGACCATGTCGGCATCCTGATGGGCAACGACGAGAAGTGGCTCGCCCTCTTCTACGGCGCGGCGCTGATCGGCGCGGTGACGGTGCCGGTCAACACGCGCTTCAAGGCGCCCGAGATCGCCTACTGCCTGAAGCAGGCCGACTGCAAGGCGCTGTTCTACGTGCCCCGCTTCCTCGACATCGACTTCCGGGCGATGGTGAAGGAGACGGGCTTCAAGAACGCCTTCGACATCAGCCGGCCGCTCCCGGAGTTCGACATCTCGACCGGCGACGCGCCCAGCTCGCCGGACGACCCGCTGCTCGTGCAGTTCACCTCCGGCACCACCGCGTACCCGAAGGGCGTGCTGCTCACGCACGACAACATGCTGCGCAACGCCTGGGCGGCGGGCACGCGCATCGGCATCCGCGCCGAGGACCGCTACTTCAACTGCCGGCCGTTCTTCCATGTCGCGGGCTCGACGCTCTCGGCGCTGATGGCGCTGGTGGCGGGCGCGACGCTGGTCACGCTGCCCGCCTTCGAGGCCGGCGCGGCGCTCGAGCTGATGGAGCGCGAGCGCTGCACGCTCACTTCGGGCAACGACACGATCTTCCAGCTATTGATGGGCCACGAGGACTTCCCGAAGCGCAAGCTCGCGCTCCGCGGCGGCTGGGCGGCGGCCGGGCCGCAGACCATGCGCCGGATCATCGACGTGCTCGGCGCGAAGGCCATCTGCGCCGCCTACGGGCTCTCGGAGGCTTCGCCCAACGTGGTGATGAGCGACTGGCGCGACCCGGAGGCGCTGCGCGTCAACGGCCTCGCCAGGCCGCACGACGGAGTCGAAGTCCGGATCGTCGACGGGGAGATCCAGGTGCGCGGCTGGAACGTGATGAAGGGCTATTACAACAACCCGGAAGCGACCGCCAAGGCGTTCACCGAGGACGGCTGGCTGCGCACCGGCGACCTCGGCGAGCTGACCGCCGACGGCCGGCTGCGCATGGTCGGGCGCCTGAAGGACGTGTTCCGCGTGGGCGGCGAGAACGTCGCGCCGGCCGAGGTGGAGGAAGTGCTGCTCGCACACCCGGCGATCGAGACCGCGCAGGTGATCGGCGTGCCGGACAAGCGCCTGGGCGAGGTGCCGGCCGCCTACGTCACCCTGAAGGGCGATGCTTCGGTCAAGGAGGAAGAGCTGATCCAGTGGTGCAAGGCGCGCTGCGCCAACTTCCGCGTGCCGCGCTACCTGCGCATCGTCGAGGACTTCGAGGCGCTCGGCATGACCGCCAGCGGCAAGGTGCAGAAGGCGCGGCTGCGCGAGCACGCGCTGCGCGAGCTGGGCCTGGAGGAGCGCAGGAGCGGCTAGAAGCGCGCCCGGCACTTGACCCCGGCCGGGATGCGGCCGCCGGGGTTCGGCAGCCGCAGGCGCACGCCGAAGGTGCCACTCGCCGCGTCCAGGGTCGGGTCGACCACCTCGACCTGCGCGACGTAGCTGCCGCCCACCGGCTCCTCGGGCATGACCCGCGCGCGCTGTCCCACCTTGATCTTGCCGTACTGCGCGAGCGGCAGGACCAGCTCGACGTTGAGCGGGTCGATCTCCAGCACGCGCATGATCGGATCCTTCTGGTTCGACGAGGCGAGCTCGCCCGGCCGCAGCAGGATTGCCACCACCACGCCGTCGACCGGGCTGTAGATCGAGCGCTGCGCCACCAGCTCCTCGGCGCGCTTCACCTCGAGCTCGGCGAGGTGGCGGCCTTCCTTCACCGCGCGCAGCTGCTCCATCGCCAGGCGGTACTCGGCCTCGGCCTCGTCCTTGGAGTTGGCGGAGACGAACTTCATCTTCTCCAGCTCCACCGCGCGCTCCCACTTCTTGCGCGTCAGCTCGACGCGCGCCTCGGCGGCCTTCAGCTCGCCTTCCATCGCGGCGCGCGAGCGCGCCAGGTTCAGCGCCGCCATTTCCGGCCCGGAGGCGAGCTTGGCGAGCAGCGTGCCTTTCTTGACGAACTCGCCGCGTTTGACCGGCACCGATTCGATCACCGCTTCCACCGGCGAGCGCACGTCGACGGACTGGCGCGCCTCGATCAGGCAGTCGTATTCGGCGTTCTGCGCCGCCGCCGGGACCGCGCAGGCGAGCAGCAATGCGAGCGCCGCGATTCTCGAAAACGTCTCGGGCATGGTCGTTATTCTCTTGGAGTGTCCGCAGTTTATCGGATCGACCTCATCCAAGGCATTAATCTCCGTAAGCTTTTTAAGAATGGCCGGACAGCGGGACAAGCGTTGACAAGGCCGCGGCCTACGGTTTAGAACCCCGCAAAACCGTCGTCCGTGTGAGAAACGCCCTTGCGTTTCCGCCGGTCGTTCGTGGCCAGGAAAGAGAAAAGCAAGGAAGGCAAGAACAAGGAAGTGCCCCGGCGGCCGGGCTGCCGGGGATCCGCGGGGAGGGAGTTTGCTGCGTTTGAGGAGGGAGCGTGCGGAGGGACAAGGGACCGGCGTTGCCGGCCCGGATTCCGATCGCACCAGGCAGTCGCTTCCCGGCACCTCGGCCCCGTCCGCCAAGTTCCTTCTCGAACCGCTCGAGCCGCGGGTCCTGCTCTCCGCAGACGGCCTGCTCGGCGAGGTTTACCGCTCGCTGATCGACGACCAGAACGCCGACGTCGGGGTCGACGTCGCGGTCATCGTCCAGGAAATCGACGCCGCAACCAGCGCCGAAATCGCGGCCTCGGACGGCGACGGTTACGGCAGTGCAACATCGGATTCCCCGGTCACCGTAGCGTGGCCGGAAGGCTGGCAGAGCGGCGCCGATGACGAGGCCGCGAACGGGGCTGAGGACAGCCTCGACGACGCGTCCGACGCGGCGCTTCCGGCCCCCGCCGAGAGCGCCGAAACGAGCGCCGAGATCGCGCTCGCGGCGAGCGCCGCGGTGGTGCTCGACAGCGCTCAAGATTCTTCTTCCGAAGGCGAAAGCTCGCCGGTCGCGGGAGCCGGCGACCATGCGCTCGCCGGCATCGTTCCCGAGCACGAGCGCGCGCGCGGTCCTCCGGCCGACGACGCCATCGCTGCGGCTCTCGTCGCAGCGCAATCGTTGCACGACAATGACTTGCGCCTCACCGATTCCTCCGCAGAGGAGGAACGGGGGGCTTTCGCCGTCGAGAACGCGCTGATTTCGCACTCGTACGATGCGATCCAGGCGCGCGCGCCGCCCTCCGCGGCAGCCCTGACCCACGCTCAAGTCGAAGAAGCTCTCTCGCAGGCGATCGCCGCCTGGACGCAGTCCGGCGCGGCCGCCGCCAATGCCGATCGCCTCGCCAATCTGCAGGTCCGCATCGCCGATCTCCCCGGCGGCCAAGTCGGCCACGCCGACGGCCTGACCATCACGCTCGATCCCACCGCCGCCGGCCTCGGCTGGTTCGTCGACGCGACCCCGGGCGAGCATTCCGAGTTCGCGCAAACCCTGTCGGATTTCCGCGCCGCAGCAGACGCCGCGAGCCCAGCCTACGGACGCATGGACCTGCTCACCGTCCTCGTCCACGAGATCGGCCACGTGCTCGGCTTCGACCACGATTCCGGGCCGGCGGTGATGGCGGCGACCCTGGCCGCCGGCCAGCGGGTGCTGCTCGGCGACGGCGCGGACCCGGCGGCCGCTGGAGCGGCGCCCGTGACCGGCGCGCTGACCCGCAGCGGCGACGTCCTGGTGGCGGAGGACGCCGACTCCGGGACCGTCACGTTCACCATCCTGGACAAGGACGGCAACGCCATTCCGGACGTCGAGGTGGCCGGTGCGAGCAGCGGCAACCAGATCTGGAACGACGTCACGGCGATCACCGGCCTGCTCGCCAACCTGAGCGAGACCCTGGTCGTCGGCGTGGACGCCGACACCGTCTGGACCGTGACCGGCCTGAACGAGGGGACGGTGAAGGTGGGCGCGCTCGACGCCCTGGCCTTCAGCCGCATCGACAACCTGACCGGCGCCCTAAGCGCGGACGACGCGTTCGTGCTCGACGAGCTGGGCGTGGTCACCGGGGACATCGAGGATCGCGGCGGCAACACGGCGCTCGACATCGCCGACGGCACGGTGCTGGCCGTGGTGCCCGACGGCGGCACGACCTGGGAGAAGGCCACGACCGACGTGATCACGGGCAACGCGGCGCTCGGCACCTCGGGCACCCTCGAGGACGCGAACGTGCGCGTCATCGGCCTGACGGGCGCGAAGATCTTCGTCGGCTCGGGCGCGGCGCTCAACTCGGCGCTCGACGACATCGTCACCACCGCCGCCGAGGGGCTGGCGGCCGACGCCACGGGATTCCTGGCGACCGGGGCGGGCTTCAGCCTGATATCGGTCACCAAGGACGCGGAAAGCTTCCTCGGCCTGGAAGCCACCGTGACCGGCGCCTCGCTGCTCGGCGTCGAGGCGGTCGATCTCCAGGTGTCGGGCACGGTGAAGCTCAACAGGACGAGCCGCAGCGACGGCGAGCGCATCGACTGGGCGACCGCGACGAACGACACCAACGATCCGGCCGGGCTGCTGCCTGATCTGACGCTCACCAGCGCCCAGCAGCTCTCGGCCTCCGGCACCGCCTCGCTCGACATCGGTCCGGGCAACGTGGTGGCGGTGGTCGACGACCTCAAGCTGGAGATGGCGACCGCCGACGTGGTGACGGGCAACGCGGCGATCACGGGCCTCGGCACGGTCGACGGCACGATCGACGACGCGAACGTGCTCGCCTTCACGATCACCGGGGCGAGCATCTTCGTGGGCACCGGCGCCCAGCTCAACACCGCGCGCGATGACATCGAGACGGCCGGGGCAACCGGCTTCCTCGTCGACGACGCGGACTTCAGCATGGCCTCGGTCACGAAGGGCGCTGCGAGCTTCACGGGCCTGGAGGTCAGCGTGACCAGCGCGGCGCTGCTCGGCATCGACGCGGTGGACCTGCAGGTGACGGGCACGGTGAAGCTCAACCAGACGAGCGTGCCGAACGGGCCGCGCATCGACTGGGCGACGGCGACGACGGAGCCCTCGACCGCCACGAACCTGCTGCCGGCGCTGGCGATCGACCAGACGCAGCAGCTCTCCGTGGTGGCCGGTGCGTCGCTGAACATCGGGCCGGGCAACGTGGTGCTCACCGTGCCGCTCGAGCTCGACACCGACGGGACCCTGGTGACGGGCCTGCGGCTCGACATGGCGACGGCCGACGTGGTCACCGGCAACGCCGCGATCACGGGTCTCGGCGCCGAAGCCGGCACGATCGACGACGCGAACGTGCTCGCTTTCCAGGTGCTGGGCGCGAGCCTGTTCGTGGGCACCGGCGCCGAGCTCAACGGCACGCGCGACGACATCCTCACTACGACCGACGAGGGCCTGAGCGCGGATGCGATCGGATTCCTGGTGAGCGGAGCGAGCTTCCGCCTGGCGACGGTGAGCAAGGGCGCCACGAGCTTCACCGGCATCGAGGCGTCGGTTACCTCGGCCGCGCTGCTCGGCATCGACGCCATCGATCTGCAGGTGACGGGCACGGTGAAGCTCAACCAGACGAGCGTGCCGAACGGGCCGCGCATCGACTGGGCGACGGCGACGACCGAGCCCTCGACCGCCACGAACCTGCTGCCGACGCTGACGGTCACCAGCGCGCAGCAGCTCTCGGCCTCCGGCTCGGCATCCCTGGACATCGGTCCGGGCAACGTCGTGGCGGTGGTCGACGACCTGAAGCTGGAGATGGCGACCGCCGACGTGGTGACCGGCAACGCGGCGATCACGGGCCTCGGCACGGTCGACGGCACGATCGACGACGCGAACGTGCTCACCTTCACGATCACTGGCGCGAGCCTCTTCGTCGGCACCGGCGCTCAGCTCGACGACGAACGCGACGGCATCGAGACGGAGGGCGCCGTCGGCTTCTCGATCACCGACGCGGCGTTCTCGATGGCTTCGGTGAGCAAAGGCACGGCGAGCTTCACCGGCCTCCAGGTGACCGTGACGAAGGCCGCGCTGGTCGGCTTCGATGAGCTGACCTTCGGCGTTTATCAGGGGGTGGTGAAGGTCAACTCCACCAGCGTCGCCGGCGGGCCGAAGATCGACTGGCAGAACGCGACGACGGAGCCTTCGACGGCGACCAACCTGCTGCCGACGCTCGAGATCGGCAGCGCCGTGGGGATCGACGCGCAGGGCTCGGTGGTGCTGGACGCCTTCGGCGTGCTGATCGCCAAGGGCAGCTTCAAGCTGCAGCTCGGCACGGTGACCGACTCGGCCGAGAAGGTGTACCAGGCGCTGGTGCTGACGCTGGGCTCGCAGGCGTTCACCGGGGCCGAGGCGGTGCAGGTGTTCGTCGGCGTGGGCGGCGAGCTCAAGGACACGAATGGCGACAACGAGGACGCCGACGGCACCTTCTCCGACGACGTGGTCGACACGTCGGCCGGGGTGGGTTTCTTCGCGTCGCTCGATCTTCTGAGCCTGGTGACCCTGAAGGACGACAACGGCACGCCGGCCGACGCCACCGACGACAAGAGCTACATGGCCCTGGAGCTGAACGGCATGACGGCGAAGCTGGTCGGCATCGACGGGCTCACCTTCGGGGTGTACTCCGCCGGGGTCAAGGTGAACCAGGCGAGCGACACCGACAACGATCCGTTGACCAACCCGGCGAAGCTCGACTGGACGACGTTCTTCGACACGACGACGGGCCTCGAGCCGGCGGTGGCGCCGGACGTGGACGCGGACGTCGGCATCGAGGCGCAGGGCTCGGTGGCGCTGGGCGCCTTCGGCGTGCTGATCGCCAAGGGCAGCTTCAAGCTGCAGCTCGGCACGGTGACCGACTCGGCCGAGAAGGTGTACCAGGCGCTGGTGCTGACCCTTGGGTCGCAATCCTTCGAGGGCGCCGAGGCGGTGCAAGTGTTCGTGGGAGTGGGCGGCGAGCTCAAGGACACGAATGGCGACGACGGCGACGCCGACGGCAGCTTCTCCGACGACACGATCGACACCTCGGCCGGGGTGGGTTTCACCGCGTCGCTCCAAACCCTGAGCCTGGTGACCCTGAAGGACGACAACGGCACGCCGACCGACGCCACCGACGACAAGAGCTACATGGCCCTGGAGCTGAACGGCATGACGGCGAAGCTGGTCGGCATCGACGGGCTCACCTTCGGCGTGTACTCGGCCGGCGTGAAGGTGAACCAGGCGAGCGACACCGACAACGATCCGCTGACCAACCCGGCGAAGCTCGACTGGACGACGTTCTTCGATACGACGACGGGGCTCGAGCCGGCGCCGCTGGATGTG
>DASVDO010000016.1:0-64714 GCA_036381055.1 Burkholderiales bacterium
CAGGAAATACAGGACGGTGCACACCCGCGCCACCCAGGTGGCGCGGTCCTTCGTATCGAGGAAGAAGGCGTCGAAGCCGAACTGCCCCCATACCGTGGTCGGCTTCACGCCGAGGTAGCCGAGCAGCAGGAACACCACCACGAACGCCGCGAGCCAGCTCTTGTACAGCGCGCCGCGGTAGCGGATCGACTTCACCGGCGAGCGGTCGAGCCATGGCAGGAAGAAGAAGATCGCCACGGCGACGCCCATCGCCACGACGCCCGGGAACTGCGAGTGGAAAAGCGGCGGCACCGCGCGCAGGATGGAGTAATACGGCGTGAAGTACCACACCGGCGCGATGTGCGGCGGCGTCTTGAGCGGGTCGGCGGGGATGAAGTTGTTGGCCTCGAGGAAGTAGCCGCCCATCTCCGGCGTGAAGAACATGACGAAGCAGAAGATGGCGAGGAACACCACCGCGCCGGCCAGATCCTTCACCGTGTAATAGGGGTGGAAGGGAATCGCGTCGAGGTAGCGACCGTCCGGCGTCTTCAGCTTCTTCGCG
Source organism: Burkholderiales bacterium (assembly GCA_036381055.1). Taxonomy (GTDB): domain Bacteria; phylum Pseudomonadota; class Gammaproteobacteria; order Burkholderiales; family SG8-39; genus SCGC-AG-212-J23. Next base: position 542 of record DASVDO010000016.1, read on the forward strand.
TCCACGCCGTCCGGGTTGTTCGAGCCGACGTCGTGCAGCGCGAGCAGATGGGCGACCACGAGGCCGAGCAGCACGAGCGGAAAGGCGATCACGTGCAGCGCGAAGAAACGGTTCAGCGTCGCATCCGACACGACGTAGTCGCCGCGGATCCACAGTGCGAGGTCCGGGCCTATGAAGGGCACTGCGCCGAACAGGTTGACGATCACCTGCGCGCCCCAGTACGACATCTGGCCCCACGGCAGAAGGTAGCCGAAGAACGCCTCGCCCATCAGCGTCAGGTAGATCAGCATGCCGAAGATCCACACCAGCTCGCGCGGCTCCTTGTGCGAGCCGTAGAGCAGCGCGCGGAACATGTGCAGATAGACGACGATGAAGAACGCCGATGCGCCCGTCGAGTGGACGTAGCGGATGATCCAGCCGCCCGGCACGTCGCGCATGATGTACTCGACCGAGCCGAACGCGAGGTTCGCGTCGGGCTTGTAGTTCATCGTCAGGAAGATGCCCGAGACGATCTGGATGACGAGCACCAGCAGCGCGAGCGAGCCGAAGAAGTACCAGAAGTTGAAGTTCTTCGGCGCGTAGTACTCCGCGGCGTGCTTGCGCCATTCCGACCCGAGGGTCGGCATGCGCGTATCGATCCACTTCCACAGGCCCACGGCCATGCCTACGCTCCCTTCGTTTTTTCGTCTTCGCCGACCACCACCGTGCCGTCGGCGAGCACGGTATAGGGCGGCACCACCAGGTTGAGCGGCGCCGGCGAGCCCTTGAAGACGCGGCCGGCGAAATCGAACTTCGAGCCGTGGCAGGGGCAGTAGAAGCCGCCCGGCCAGTCGGCGCCCATCTCGGCCTTCGCCGAAGCGGGCTTCTCCTGCGGCGAGCAGCCGAGGTGCGTGCACACGCCGACCAGCACCATCAGCTCGGGCGTGCGCGAGCGGTACTCGTTCTCGGCGTACGGCGGCTGCTCGGACGCCTCGGAATCGGGGTCGGAGAGGCGCGCCTCGTCGGTCTTCAGCGAGGCGATCATCTCCTGCGAGCGGCGCATCACCCACACCGGCTTGCCGCGCCACTCGACCACCTGCAGCTCGCCGGGCGCGAGCCCGGAGACGTCGACCTTGACCGGCGCGCCGGCGGCGCGCGCCCGCTCCGAAGGCCACATGCTGGCGGCGAAGGGAACTGCCGCGCCGACCGCCGCGGCGCCGCCGACCACCGAGGTGGCGACCACCAGGGTGCGCCGCGCCTTGTTCGGTTCGCGGTCCGATTTATCGTGCTCGTTCATGGGGATGGCGTTTTTTCTGGGAGGCGCAAAAGCGGGCAATTTTAACGGCGCACCCCGGCCTTGTCCACGATTTCCGCTCTAAGCGCTTAGATTTCAAGGAGTTTTTTGTATACTGCGGCCGACCGGCATGAAGCGCCTCTGGCTCGTCTTCTCGCAGGCCGCGACGATCGCCGTCGCGGTGCTGTTCGTCGTCTCCACTTTCCGACCGGAGTGGCTGCCCTCGCGTGGCGGCGGCGCGGTGTCCGTGGTGCAGAGCCCCGCGCCGGCGGCGGCGCCGGCGCTGCGCGCCGCCTCCTACAGCGAGGCGGTGCGGCGCGCCACGCCGTCGGTGGTGAACATCTTCACCTCCAAGGAGCTGCACGTCGAGCGCCATCCGCTGCTCAACGATCCGCTGTTCCGCCGCTTCTTCGGCGACCTGCCCGACGAGTCGAGCCGCGCCTCGAGCCTCGGCTCGGGCGTGATCGTCACGCCCAACGGCTACGTGCTCACCAACAACCACGTCGTCGAGACCGCCGACGAGATCGAGGTGGCGCTCGCCGACGGCAAGAAGCTGCTCGCCAAGGTGGTCGGCAACGATCCCGAGACCGATCTCGCGGTGCTGCGCATCGAGGGCGAGAACCTGCCGGCGATCACCTTCGGCTCGTCGGAGTCGCTGCGCGTCGGCGACGTGGTGCTGGCGATCGGCAACCCGTTCGGCGTCGGCCAGACGGTGACGAGCGGCATCGTCTCGGCGCTCGGCCGCACCGGCCTGGGCATCAACACCTTCGAGAACTTCATCCAGACCGACGCGGCGATCAACCCCGGCAACTCGGGCGGCGCGCTGATCGACGCCTCGGGCAACCTGGTCGGCATCAACACGGCCATCTTCTCGCGCTCCGGCGGCTCGATCGGCATCGGCTTCGCCATCCCGGTGTCCACGGCGAAGATGGTGCTCGAGCAGATCGTCAAGAACGGCAGCGTCACGCGCGGCTGGATCGGCGTCGAGGTGCAGGAGATCACGCCGCCGATCGCCGAGTCGTTCAACCTGCCCGGCACGCGCGGCGCGCTGATCGCCGGCGTGCTGCGCGGCGGCCCGGCCGACAAGGCGGGCGTGCGGCCGGGCGACATCCTGGTCGAGGTGCAGGGCAAGCCGGTCGCCGACCCGACGGCGATGCTCGACCTGATCGCCGCGCTCTCGCCCGGCCAGAGCGCGCGGGTGCGGCTCAAGCGCCAGGGCCGCGACGTCGAGGCGAACATCACGGTCGGCCGCCGCCCCAAGCCGCCGGCGAGAGACGAATAGCTTCCCGGACGGCCGCCGCCCCTCAGGGCGTGTTCGGCTCGGCGCTTTGCGCCTCGCCCTGCGCCGGGCGCGGCCGGATGAAGCGCGCGAGGAGCAGCCCCGCCTCGTAGAGCAGGCACATCGGCAGCGCGAGCATGAACTGCGACAGCACGTCGGGCGGCGTCACCACCGCGGCGACCACGAAGGCGCCGACGATCACGTAGGGGCGCGCGCTGCGCAGCTTCTCGACGCTCACCACGCCCATGCGCACCAGCACCACCACCACGATCGGGATCTCGAAGGTCACGCCGAAGGCGAGGAACATGGTGATGACGAAGCTGAAGTAGGCCTCGATGTCGGGCGCCGGGGTGATCGACTTGGGCGCGAAGTCGTGGATGAAGGCGAACACCTTGCCGAACACGAAGAAGTAGCAGAAGGCGACGCCGAGCAGGAACAGCAGCGTGCTCGCCACCACCAGCGGCAGGGCGAGCCGCTTCTCGTGCTCGTAGAGTCCCGGCGCGACGAACGCCCAGGCCTGGTAGAGCACGTAGGGCAGCGCCACCATGAACGCGGCGAGCGCGGTCACCTTGACCGGCACCATGAACGGCGTGATCACGCCGGTGGCGATCATGCGCGAGCCCTCGGGCAGGGCGCTCATCAGCGGCGCGGCGAGGATATCGTAGATCGCGCCGGCGCCGGGCCACAGGAACAGCGCGACGAACAGCACCAGCACCGAGGCGACCGCGCGCACCAGCCGCTGGCGCAGCTCGACCAGGTGCGAGATGAAGCTTTCCTGCTCGTCGCTCATCCGGCCTTGCGCTCCGGCGCCGGCTCGGGCTCGGGCTCGGGCTTCGCCGGCTCGCCTTCCAGCGAGCGGTTCAGCTCGTCGGCGGTCTTGCCCACTTCGGCATTCACCGCGCTCTCCATCTCGCTCGCCGCCTGCTGCATCGAGTCGCGCATCTTGCGCAGCTCGTCGAGCTCGATCTCGCGGTTGATGTCCGCCTTGACGTCGGAGACGTAGCGCTGCAGGCGCCCGGCCAGGTGGCCGACCGTGCGCGCCACGCGCGGCAGCTTCTCGGGCCCGATGACGATGAGCGCCACCACGCCGATCACCAGCAGCTCGGAGAATCCGATGTCGAACATGCGCTAGAGACTAAAAAGGCGCCCTGCAGGCGCCTTGCCGGGAGCCGCGCCTGCGGCTCAGGCTTTGTGCTCGCTCTTGGCGCGCACTTCACCCTCCACGGTCTTGCCGGTGACCTGCGGCGCGTCGCCGCCGCCGCTGCTGCTGCCTTCGCGCATGCCTTCCTTGAAGCCGCGCACCGCGCCGCCGAGGTCGGCGCCGATGTTGCGCAGCTTCTTCGTGCCGAAGATCAGCATCACTATCACCAGAACGATCAGCCAATGCCAGATGCTGAGCGAGCCCATAAGCCTTCTCCTGACTAACTCCGATTGCGCCTCGACAGCATGGGGCCCAGAGGCTCGGGGCCACCGAGGACGTGCATGTGGACATGATACACCTCCTGGTGCCCCACCCGGCCGTTGTTGATGATGGTGCGGAAGCCCTCGGTCGCGCCCGCCTCGCGCGCGAGGCGCCCGGCGACGCCGAGCATCCTGCCGAGCGCCGCCTGATGCTCGGGCTGCGCGTCGTAGAGCGTCGCGACGTGCGCCTTGGGGATGATCAGCAGGTGCACCGGGGCCTGCGGCCGGATGTCGTGGAAAGCCATCACTTCGGCGTCCTCGTAGATTTTCTTCGCCGGCACCTCGCCGTGCGCGATCTTGCAGAAGATGCAGTTCGGGTCCCTCATCGCTCCTTCCTCGCCGCCTTCTCGTCCAGCCCGGAGATGCCCTCGCGCCGGTGCAGCTCGGCGAGCACGTCGCCGGGCCCGAGCCCGTGCCGCGCCAGCACGATCAGCGAGTGGAACCACAGGTCGGCGATCTCGCGCACCAGATGCAGCCGCTCGCCCGCCTTCGCCGCGAGCACCGTCTCGGTCGCCTCCTCGCCGATCTTCTTCAGCAGCGCGTCCTCGGGCCCGCCGAGGAGCTGCGCCACGTAGGAGCTCTTCGCATCGCCGCCCTTGCGGCTCTCGATGGTGGCGGCGATGCGCTCCAGGGTCTCGTACAGTCCCGGCTTCATTTGCCGTAGATGAGCGATGGATCCTTGAGCACCGGGTCCACCGTCACCCACCTCCCGTTCTCGAGTTTGCGGAAAAAGCAGCTCGCGCGCCCGGTGTGGCAGGCCATGCCGCCCGCCTGCTCGACCTGCAGCAGCACCGCGTCGGCGTCGCAGTCGAGGCGCACCTCGCGCACGCGCTGCACGTGCCCCGACTGCTCGCCCTTGCGCCACAGCCGGCCGCGCGAGCGCGACCAGTACACCGCCTCGCCGCGCGCCACCGTCTCGCGCAGCGCGTCGCGGTTCATCCACGCCACGGTGAGCACGCGGCCGCTCGCCGCGTCCTGCGCCACCGCGGCGATCAGCCCCGCGGTGTTCCACGGCACCTCGTCGAGCCAGTCGCTCACAGCCGCACCTCGATGCCGCGGTTGCGCATGTGCGCTTTCGCCTCGCGCACCGTGAATTCGCCGTAGTGGAACACGCTCGCCGCGAGCACCGCGTCGGCCTCGCCGCGCAGCACGCCGTCGGCGAGGTGCTCGACGCTGCCGGCGCCGCCCGAGGCGATCACCGGCACGCCGACCGCGCGCGACACCGCGCGCGTCAGCTCGAGGTCGAAGCCCTCGCGCGTGCCGTCGCGGTCCATGCTGGTGAGCAGGATCTCGCCCGCGCCGGCCTCCGCCATGCGCCGCGCCCACTCGACCGCGTCGAGGCCGGTCGCCCGCCGCCCGCCGTGCGTGTAGACCTGCCAGCGCGCGCCGTCGCGCTTGGCGTCGATCGCCACGACGATGCACTGGTTGCCGACGATGCCCGAGGCCTCGGCGACCAGCTCGGGCGAGAGCACCGCGGCGGTGTTGATCGAGACCTTGTCGGCGCCCGCGTTGAGCAGGCGCCGTACGTCCTCGACGCGCCGCACGCCGCCGCCCACGGTGAGCGGGATGAACACCTGCGAGGCGACCGCCTCGATGAGGTGCAGCAGGATGTCGCGCTCGTCGGAGCTGGCGGTGATGTCGAGGAAGCACAGCTCGTCGGCGCCTTCCGCGTCGTAGCGCGCGGCGATCTCGACCGGGTCGCCGGCGTCGCGCAGGTTGACGAAGTTGACGCCCTTGACCACCCGCCCGGCGGTCACGTCGAGGCAGGGAATGACGCGCTTAGCGAGGGGCATTCGCGGCCTTGCCGAGCGTCTTGTCGGCCGCGGCCTGCGCCGCCTTGAGGTCGAGCTTGCCCTCGTAGAGCGCGCGCCCGGCGATCGCGCCGATCACGCCCTCGGGCACGAGCTGGCGGCAGATCGCCTCCACGTCGGCGATGCCGTTCAAGCCGCCCGAGGCGATGATCGGCGCCTTGGTCGCCTTGGCGAGGCGCAGCGTCGCCTCGATGTTGATGCCGCTCATCATGCCGTCGCGGCCGATGTCGGTGTAGATCAGCGCCTCGATGCCGTAGTCCTCGAACTTCTTCGCGAGGTCGACCACGTCGTGCCCGGTCATCTTCGACCAGCCCTCGACCGCGACCTTGCCGTCCTTGGCGTCCAGCCCGGCGATCACGTGCCCGGGGAAGGCATAGCAGGCGTCGGACAGGAAGCCCGGGTTCTTCACCGCCGCGGTGCCCACCACGATGTAGGTGACGCCCGCGTCGAGATAGCTCTCGATCGTGTCCAGGTCGCGGATGCCGCCGCCGACCTGCAGCGCCATCGAGTCGCCGACCGCGGCGCTGATGTCGCGGATCACCTTCTCGTTCTTCGGCCGGCCGGCCACCGCGCCGTTCAGGTCGACGATGTGCAGGCGCTTCGCGCCCTGCGCCGCCCAGTGCCGGGCCATGGCCACCGGGTTGTCGGAGAACACGGTGGCCGAGTCCATCTTGCCCTGCTGCAGGCGCACGCAGCGGCCGTCTTTCAGGTCAATCGCGGGGATGATCAGCACGGCGTTGGAGCAGCCGTCACGCTCGGCGCGGAATCAGGGACGCCAGCGGACGAAGTTGGACAGTAGTTGCAAGCCGGCGGCCTGGCTCTTTTCCGGATGAAACTGGACCGCGAAGATGTTATCCCGGGCTATGGCGCAGGTAAAGGGCGCGCCGTAGACGCAGCTCGCCGCGGCGACCGGCTCGGCGGGCGCCGGGTAATAGCTGTGCACGAAATAGAACCGGCTGCGGTCCGGAATGCCGGCCCACAGCGCGTGCGGCTTTTCCTGGATCACCTCGTTCCAGCCCATGTGCGGGATCTTCAGGCCCTGCACGGCGAAGCGCGGCACGCCGCCGCGCAGCACCCCGAGGCCCGGGACGTCGCCCTCGTCGCCGTGCTCGAACAGCATCTGCAGGCCGAGGCAGATGCCGAGGTAGGGCTTGCCGGCGAGCGCCTCCAGCACCGCCTCGCGCGCGCCGCGCGCGCCGAGGTTGCGCATGCAGTCGGGCAGCGCGCCCTGGCCGGGCACCACCACGCGCTCGGCGGCGCGGATCGCCTCGGCCTCGCCGGTGACCCGCACCTCGGCGCCGGGCGCGACGTGCTCGAGCGCCTTGGCGACCGAGCGCAGGTTGCCCATGCCGTAGTCGACGACCGCGATCTTCAACCTACAGCGAGCCCTTGGTCGACGGGATGACGCCCTCGGCGCGCGGGTCGGCCTCCACCGCGAGACGCAGCGCGCGCGCGAACGCCTTGAACACCGTCTCGCACTGGTGGTGCGCGTTGTCGCCGCGCAGGTTGTCGATGTGCAGCGTCACGCCGGCGTGGTTGACGAAGCCCTGGAAGAACTCGTGCACCAGGTCGACGTCGAACTCGCCGATCAGCGCGCGCGTGAAGCGCACGTGGTAGGTGAGCCCCGGCCGCCCCGACAGGTCGATCACCACGCGCGACAGCGCCTCGTCGAGCGGCACGTAGGCGTGGCCGAAGCGGCGCACGCCGCCCTTGTCGCCGAGCGCCCGGGCGAACGCCTGGCCGAGCGTGATGCCGATGTCCTCCACCGTGTGGTGCGCGTCGATGTGCAGGTCGCCCTTGGCGTCGATCTCTAGGTCGAGCATGCCGTGGCGCGCCACCTGCTCGAGCATGTGCTCGAGGAAGGGCAGCCCGGTGGCGAGGCGCGCCGCGCCGCGCCCGTCGAGCTCCAGCGCGACGCGGATCTGCGTCTCCCGGGTGTTGCGCACCACTTCGGCCTTACGCATCGGCGAGCGCTTCCTTCATGGCGGAGGTCAGTATACGGTTTTCGTCCGGCGTGCCGACCGTGACGCGCAGGCAGCCGGCGAGCGCCGGGTGCAGGCACTTCACCAGCACGCCCTGGCGGCGCAGCCCCTCGAAGGCGCGCGGCGCGTCGGGCACGCGCAGCAGCAGGAAATTGGCGCGCGACGGGAACACGCGCACGCCCGGCAGCGCGCCGAGCGCCTGCGCCAGCCGCTCGCGGTCGGCGCGGATGCGCGCCGCCTGCGCCTCCAGCACCTCGAGGTGCTCGAGCACGAAGCGGGCGGCGGCCTCGGTGAGCACGTTCACGTTGTAGACCTGGCGCACCTTGTTCAGCTGCTCCAGCCAGGCCGGCGCGCCGGCGAGGTAGCCCAGGCGCAGGCCGGCGAGGCCCACCTTGGAGAGCGTGCGCAGCACGAGCAGGTTCGGGAACTCGGCGAGGCGCGGCAGGAAGCTCTCGCCGGCGAAGGCGTGGTACGCCTCGTCGATCACCACCAGCCCCGGCGCGGCGCGCACGATCGCCGCCACGTCCTCCTGCGGATAGAGCACGCCGGTGGGGTTGTTCGGGCAGGCGAGGAACACCAGCGCCGGCCGCACCTCGCGCAGGCGCGCGACGAAGGCGTCGCGGTCGAGCGTGAAATCGTCGCGCAGCGGCACCGGCACGGCGCGCATGCCGGTGAGCGCGGCGTTCACCCCGTACATGACGAAGGTCGGCGACGGGTACATCATCGCCGCGCCGGGACGCGCGAGCGCCAGCGCGAGCACCTGGATCAGGTCGTCCGAGCCGTTGCCGAGCAGCAGCGCCATGCCCGCCGGCACGCCCATGGTGCGCGCGATCAGCTCGCGCAGCGCGCGCGGATTGGGCTCCGGGTAGCGGTTCAGCTCGACCTCGGCCAGGCGCTCGGCGAGCGCGCGGCGCAGCTCGGGGGGCAGCGCGTACGGGTTCTCCATCGCGTCGAGCTTCACCATGCCGCGCGCCTCGGGCACGTGGTAGGCCGACAGGGCGAGCACTTCCGGCCGCACCAGGTTCTCCGGCGTCATGGCTCGAACCTCGACCGGGCGGCGCGGGCGTGCGCGTGCAGCCCTTCCTCCTCGGCGAGCGTCGCGGCGACGCGGCCCAGCCGCTCGGCGCCGGCACGCGACACCTCGATGACGCTGGTGCGCTTCTGGAAGTCGTAGACGCCGAGCGGCGAGGAGAAGCGCGCCGTGCCGGCGGTCGGCAGCACGTGGTTCGGCCCGGCGCAGTAGTCGCCGATCGCCTCCGAGCTCCAGCGGCCGAGGAAGATCGCCCCGGCGTTGTGCAGGCGCGGCAGCCACTCGTGCGGCTCGCGCACCGCGAGCTCGAGGTGCTCGGGCGCGATGCGGTCGGCGAGCGCGCAGGCCTCGGCGAGGTCGCGCGTCTCGATCAGCGCGCCGCGCGCCGCGAGCGAGCGCTCGATGATCGCGCGCCGCGGCATGTCGCCGAGGCGCGCGCGGATCTCCGCCTCGATGGCGTCGAGGTGCGCGGCCTCCGGCGAGAGCACGATCGCCTGCGCCGCCTCGTCGTGCTCGGCCTGCGAGAAGAGATCCATCGCCACCCAGGCGGCCGGCGTGCCCGAGTCGCAGATCACCAGGATCTCGGACGGGCCGGCGACCATGTCGATGCCCACCTCGCCGAACACCTGGCGCTTCGCCTCGGCGACGTAGGCGTTGCCCGGGCCGACGATCTTGTCGACGCGCGCGAGCGACTCGGTGCCGTAGGCGAGCGCCGCGATCGCCTGCGCGCCGCCGATCGACACGATGCGGTCGACGCCGGCGAGCGCCGCCGCGGCGAGCACCATCGGCGAAGGGTTGGGCGAGACCATGATCAGCTCGCGCACCCCGGCCACCTTGGCCGGCACGGCGTTCATCAGCACCGTCGACGGATAGGCCGCCTTGCCGCCGGGCACGTACAGGCCGACGCGCGCGAGCGGCGTGACGCGCTGGCCGAGGCGCGTGGCGTCGCTCTCGGCGTAGTCCCAGGACTTCTGCACCTGGCGCTCGTGGAAGGCGCGGATGCGCTCGTGCGCGTGGCGCAGCGAGCGCGCGCGCTCGCCGTCGAGCGCCGCCAGCGCCTGCTCGGCGCGGCTGCGCGGCACCTCCAGCTCGGCCACCGAGCGCGCCTCGGCCTTGTCGAAGCGGTGCGCGTGGTCGAGCAGCGCGGCGTCGCCGCCGCGGCGCACCGCGGCGAGGATCCCGGCGACGCTCGCCTGCACGGCGGGATCCTGCACGGCGTCGTAGCGGGTGAGCGCGGCGAGCTCGGCGTCGAAGCCGGGCTGGCGCGTGGCGAGGCGGCGCAGCTTCATCGCCGCGCCGCTCCGGCGAAGGCGTCGATCAGCGGCTGCAGCCGCGCGCGCTTGGTCTTGAGCGCCGCCTGGTTGACGATCAGGCGCGCCGACACCGGCATCACCTCCTCGACCGGCACCAGGCCGTTGTCGCGCAGCGTGCGGCCGCTCGACACCAGGTCGACGATCGCGTCGGCGAGCCCGGTGAGCGGCGCGAGCTCCATCGAGCCGTACAGCCGGATGAGGTCCACGTGCACGCCCTTCGACGCGAAGTGCTCGCGTGCCGTGTTCACGTACTTGGTCGCCACGCGCAGGCGCGCGCCCTGGCGCACCGCCGCCGGGTAGTCGAAGCCCTTGCGCACCGCGACCATCATGCGGCAGGCGGCGATGCCGAGATCGACCGGCTGGTAGAGGCCCGCGCCGCCGTGCTCGGCCAGCACGTCGCCGCCGGCGATGCCGAGGTCGGCGCCGCCGAACTGCACGTAGGTGGGGGTGTCGGAGGCGCGCACCACGATCAGGCGCACGTCGCGCCGTTGCGTGCCGATCACCAGCCGGCGCGAGCGCTCCGGGTCTTCGCTAGGCCGGATGCCGGCGCGCGCGAGCAGCGGTGCGGTCTCCTCGAAGATCCGCCCCTTCGATAACGCGATGCTTATGCTCGCCATCGGCCATGGTCTCGGTTGCCGCCGCTTTTGCCGGGGCGGTAATTCTACCGGACGCGGGCCACGTCGGCGCCGAGCGCGCCGAGCTTCCTCTCGAGCGCCTCGTAGCCGCGGTCGAGGTGATAGATGCGATCGACGATCGTCTCGCCCTGCGCCGCCAGCCCGGCGATCACCAGGCCGGCCGAGGCGCGCAGGTCGGTCGCCATCACCGCCGCGCCCTGCAGCGCCTCGACGCCGCGCACCACCGCCGAGTTGCCCTGGATGGCGATGTCGGCGCCCAGCCGCTGCAGCTCGAGCGCGTGCATGAAGCGGTTCTCGAAGATCGTCTCGGTGATCACCGCCGTGCCGCGCGCCACGCAGGCGAGCGCCATGAACTGCGCCTGCATGTCGGTGGCGAAGCCGGGATAGGGCGCGGTGCGCACGCTCACCGCGCGCGGCCGCCCGGCCATCTCCAGCTCGACCGAGTCGCCGCGCACCGCGATGCGCGCCCCCGCCTCGCGCAGCTTCTCGAGCGAGGCGTCGAGGCAGTCGGGCGCCGCGCCGGCGAGCCGCACGCGCCCGCCGGCCGCCGCGGCGGCGGCGAGGTAGGTCGCCGCCTCGATGCGGTCCGGCATCACGCGATGCGCCGCGCCGCCGAGCGAGGGCACGCCCTCGATGCGGATCGCGGCGCTGCCCGCACCCTCGATGCGCGCGCCCATCGCCTGCAGGCAGCGCGCCAGGTCGACCACCTCGGGCTCGCGCGCCGCGTTCTCGATGAGCGTCGTGCCCTCGGCGAGCGCCGCCGCCATCATCAGGTTCTCGGTGCCGGTGACGGTGACCATGTCCATGACGATGCGCGCGCCGCGCAGGCGCTCGGCGCTGGCGTGCATGTCGCCGTGCTCGATGCGGATCGCCGCGCCCATCGCCTGCAGGCCCTTGACGTGCTGGTCGACCGGCCGCTGGCCGATGGCGCAGCCGCCGGGCAGCGACACCCGGGCGTGGCCGCAGCGCGCGAGCAGCGGCCCGAGCACCAGCACCGAGGCGCGCATGGTGCGCACCAGCTCGTAGGGCGCGGTGGCGTCGGCGATGCGCCGCGCCTGCAGCGTCATCTCGCCGTCGCGCCGCTCGACCTCGACGCCCATGCGCGAGAGCAGCTTCGCCATGGTGGCGACGTCCATCAGGCGCGGCACGTTGGCAAGGCGCAGCGGCTCGGCGCTGAGCAGCGCCGCGCACATGATCGGCAGCGCGGCGTTCTTCGCCCCGGACACCGTCACCTCGCCTTCCAGCGGCCGGCCGCCGCGGATGCGCAGCTTATCCACCCGAGCGCCACTCCTGCGGCGTGAGGGTGCGCATCGACAGCGCGTGGATCTCCTCGCGCATGCGGCTGCCGAGCGCCGCGTAGACGAGCTGGTGGCGCTGCACGCGGCTCTTGCCGGCGAACTCGGCGGAGACGATCAGCGCCTGGAAGTGCTGCCCGTCGCCGACCACCTCGACGTGCTCGCAGGGAAGCGCGGCGGCGATGCCCTCGCGGATGCTCTGCGGATCGACCATGCTCAGCTCCTCAGCTTGTAGCCCGCGCGCAGCAGCGCGAGCGCGGCCGACGCCACCGCGGCGAGCGCCGCGGCGACGATCGCCAGGCTGAGCCCGGGCGGGAAGTCGCCGACGCCGAAAAAGCCGTAGCGGAAGCCGTCGACCATGTAGAAGAAGGGGTTGGCGTGCGAGGCCGCCCGCCAGAACGGCGGCAGCGAGTGGATCGAGTAGAAGACGCCCGACAGGAAGGTGAGCGGCACGATGACGAAATTCTGGAACGCGGCGAGCTGGTCGATCTTGTCAGAGACGATGCCGGCGATCAATCCCAGCGCCCCGGCGAGCGCGGCGCCGGCGAGCGCGAAGGCGAGCGTCCAGAGCGGCGCGGCGAAGCGCACGCCGGTGAACCACACGGTCACCGCCAGCACGCCGGCGCCGACCACCAGGCCGCGCACCACGGCGGCGGCGACGTAGGCGACGAAGAACTCGACGTAGGAGATCGGCGGCAGGAGGACGAACACGATGTTGCCGGTGATCTTGGACTGCATCAGGCTGGACGAGCTGTTGGCGAAGGCGTTCTGCAGCACGCTCATCATCACCAGGCCCGGCACCAGGAAGGCGCCGTAGGGCACGCCCGCGTAGACCTGCAGCCGGCCTTCCAGCACGTGGCCGAAGATCACCAGGTAGAGCAGCGCGGTGAGCACCGGCGCGGCGATCGTCTGCACCGCCACCTTGGCGAAGCGCAGCAGCTCCTTGCGGAACAGCGTCCAGGCCGGAATCGACAGGCGGCCGATCATGCGCCGGCGCCGGTGATGCGCACGAACACCTCCTCCAGGCCGGGCGGGCGCAGCTCCATGTCGACGATCTCCACGCCTTCGCCGCGCAGCCGCGCGAGCGCCGGCTCGAGCTCGGCCGCGCCGGCGAGCCGCAGGCAGCGCTCGGCGCCGTCGCGGCCGCGCACGCGCAGCTCCAGGCCCGAGAAACGGCCGAGCAGGTTGCGCGTCGTGTCGAGCGCGGCGATGCGCCCGTCCTTCAGCATGGCGATGCGTCCGCACTGCTCCTCGGCCTCCTCGAGGTAGTGGGTGGTGAGCACGATGGTGTGGCCGTCGCGGTTCAGGCGCCGCACGAACTGCCACAGGCCCTGGCGCAGCTCGACGTCGACGCCGGCCGTCGGCTCGTCGAGCACGATCACCGGCGGCCGGTGCACCAGCGCCTGCGCGACCAGCACGCGCCGCTTCATGCCGCCGGAGAGCGCGCGCATGTTGACGTCGGCCTTGCCGGCCAGGTCGAGGTGGTGCATCACCTCGTCGATCCAGGCGTCGTTGCGCGCCAGGCCGTAGTAGCCCGACTGGATGCGCAGCGTCTCGCGCACCGTGAAGAAGGGATCGAACACCAGCTCCTGCGGCACCACGCCGAGCATCCGCCGCGCGCGCCGGTAGTCGGCCACCACGTCGGCGCCGCGCACGCGCACCGTGCCGCGGTTGGCGCGCGCCAGGCCGGCGATCACGTTGATCAGCGTGGTCTTGCCGGCGCCGTTCGGGCCGAGCAGGCCGAAGAACTCGCCCTCCTCGACCTCCAGGCTCACGCCGGCGAGCGCGCGCAGCGCGCCGTAGCGCTTCTCGACGTCGCGGACCTCGATGGCCTTCAGGCGGGGATCAGCGTGTCGACGCCGTACAGCCGGGCGATGGTGCGCAGCGCCTCGGGCAGGCGCACGAAGCGCAGCGTGCGGCCGCGCGCCGCGGCGGTGCGCAGCCAGGCGAGCAGCAGCGCGAGCAGCGCCGAGTCGAGCTCGCTCACCTCGCCGAGGTCCACCGCGCTCACGCCCTCCTCGACGTGCCGGCGCCCCTGCTCGAGCAGCTCGGCGACGTTGCCGAGCGTCACCGGGCCGGAGACCACCAGCCGCTCGCCTTCGCGGCGGATCACAGCTTCGCCGCCCCCGCGCCGAGCGAGCGGTTCTTGTCGGCGAGGCTGCGGATCAGGCCGTCGACGCCGGAGGCGCGCACCACCGAAGCGAACTCGGTGCGGTAGTTCGCCACCAGGCTCACGCCGCCCACCATCACGTCGTACACCTTCCAGCCGTCCGCCTCCTTCTCCATGGCGTAGTCGATCGCCACCGGCTGCGCGCCCGACTGCAGCACCCGCACCTGCACCGTGACGTCGGTATCGGTCGGCCGGGCGCGCAGCGGCCGGAACTCGAACTTCTGGTCGCTGTAGGCGGCGAGCGCGCTGGCGTAGGTGTTGACCAGCAGGGTCTTGAACTCCTCGGTGAGACGCGCCTTCTGCGCCGCGCTCGCCTTGCGCCAGTTGCGCCCGACCGCGAGCGCGGTCATCGAGGCGAAGTCGAAGTGCGGCAGCACCTTGGCCTCGATCAGCGCGATCAGCTTGGCGCGGTTGCCGGCGCGGATCTCCTGGTCCTTGGCGATCAGGCCGACCACCTCCAGGGTGACGCGCTTCACCAGCGCGTCGGGCGCTTCCGGGGCGGCCGGCTGCGCGAGCGCCGCCGCGGCGGCGAGGCACAGGATGAGCGCGCTAGCGAGACTTGCCGTCGTCTTCATCGTCGAGCTCCAGGTCTTCGCGCGGCGCTCGCCCGTCGTACACCAGGCTGCGCCGCCGCTGCAGGTACGCGTCGCGCTGGAAAGTGTACTTGTCGAGCGCCGCCTGCTCCAGGATGCGGCTCGCGTCGAGCAGGTCGGCGCGCGTCTGCGTGAAGCGCAGCGCCCACAGCGCGTACTCGACCTCGTCGGGGGAGACGTAGGTGAGCGGATCGGTGTAGAAGTCGAGCGCCGTGCCGACGCCGTCGCGCAGACTGCTCGAGCCGAGGAAGGGCAGCACCAGGTAGGGCCCCGGGCCGGCGCCCCAGCGGCCGAAGGTCTGGCCGAAGTCCTCGTTGTGCTTCTCCAGCCCGAACTCGGTCGCCACGTCGTGGATGCCGAGCAGGCCGAAGGTGCTGTTGAAGACGAAGCGCGCCCAGTCGGTGATGCCGTCCTCGACCTTGCCCTGCAGGAAGTTGTTCACGCCGATGAACGGGTCGGCGAGGTTGGCGAAGAAGTTGCGCACCCGGTCGCGCACGCCGCCCGGCACGACGCGCTGGTAGGCGCGCGCCACCGGCTGCGCCACCGCCCGGTCGACCTTGTCGTTGAACGAGTAGACCGCGCGGTTCCACGGCTCGAGCGGGTCGCGCGGGTCGGCGTCCGGCCCGGTCGCGCAGCCGGCGAGCACGGCGGCGGCGAGCACCGCCCCCCAGCGCCTCATTTCGGCGCTTCCCCGGCGGCGCCGCCCTCCTCGGGCTTGCCCTCGGCGGCCTTGTTGAACAGGAACTGGCTGATCAGGTTCTCCAGCACCACCGCCGACTGGGTGAGGCGCAGCCGGTCGCCGTCCTTCAGCATCACGCCGTCGCCGCCCGCCTCGAGGCCGACGTACTGCTCGCCGAGGATGCCCGAGGTGAGGATCTTCGCCGTGGTGTCGCGCGGGAACGGATAGGCGGTGTCGATGTTCATCGAGACGATCGCCTCGTAGGTCTCGGTGTCGAAGCGGATGTCGGCGACGCGCCCGACCACCACGCCCGCGCTCTTCACCGGCGCGCGCACCTTGAGCCCGCCGATGTTGGCGAACTTGGCGTTGATCTGGTAGCTGTCGTTGGTCGAGAAGCTGGCCAGGTTGCCGACCTTGAGCGCGAGGAACAGCAGCCCCGCCATTCCCGCGACTACGAACAGGCCGACCCACAGGTCGATGGTCGAGCGGTTCATCGTCCGTTGCCTCCCGTGAACATGAGTGCCGTAAGCACGAAGTCGAGCGCCAGGATCGCCAGCGAGGACGTCACCACGGTGCGCGTCGTGGCGCGCGACACGCCTTCCGCGGTCGGCGGCGCGTCGTAGCCCTCGAACACCGCGATCCAGGTGACGGCGACGCCGAACACCAGGCTCTTGATCACGCCGTTGAGGATGTCGTTGCGCACGTCGACCGCCGCCTGCATCTGCGACCAGAAGGCGCCGGCGTCGACGCCGATCAGCTGCACGCCGACGATGTAGCCGCCGAAGATGCCCATCGCCGAGAAGAGCCCCGCCAGCAGCGGCATCGAGATCACGCCGCCCCAGAAGCGCGGCGCCACCACGCGCGCGATCGGGTCGACCGCCATCATCTCCATCGCCGAGAGCTGCTCGGTCGCCTTCATCAGGCCGATCTCGGCGGTGATCGCCGAGCCGGCGCGGCTGGCGAACAGCAGGCCCGCCACCACCGGCCCGAGCTCGCGCACCAGCGACAGCGCCACCAGCACGCCGAGCGACTCGGAGGCGCCGAAGCGCTGCAGCGTCTCGTAGCCCTGCAGGCCGAGCACCATGCCGACGAACAGGCCCGACACCAGGATGATCACCAGCGACAGCACGCCGGCGAAGTAGATCTCGGCGATGGTCAGGCGGAAGCGCCGCAGCGCCGTGCCCGAGTGCAGCACCAGGTAGCTGAGGAAGCGGCTGGCGTAGCCCAGCCGCACGACGATCGAGGTAACCGTCGAGCCGATGCGCTCGACCCGGGCGCGGAGATCGGCGACGCGCATCTACGCTGCCGCGACCTCGAGATCGGCCACGTAGTCGGGCGCCGGGTAGTGGAACGGCACCGGCCCCTCCGCGCTGCCGTTCACGAACTGGTTGACGAACGGCTCGCGGCTGCGCCGGATGTCCTGCGGCACGCCCTCGGCGATCACCCGCCCGGCGGCCATGAAGTACACGTAGTCGACCACGCCGAGCGCCTCCTGCACGTCGTGCGTGACGATGATCGAGGTGGCGCCGAGCGAGTCGTTCAGGCTGCGGATCAGGCGCACGATCACGCCGAACGAGATCGGATCGAGCCCGGTGAAGGGCTCGTCGTACAGGATGAGCCGCGGGTCGAGCGCGATCGAGCGCGCCAGCGCCACGCGGCGCGCCATGCCGCCGGAGAGCTCGTTGGGCGTGAGGTGCGCCGCGCCGCGCAGGCCCACCGCGTTGAGCTTCATCATCACCAGGTCGTGCAGCAGCTCCTCGGGCAGCGCGAGGTGCTCGCGCAGCGGGAAGGCGACGTTCTCGTAGACCGACATGTCGGTGAACAGCGCGCCGAACTGGAACAGCATCCCCATGCGGCGGCGCATCGCGTACAGGCCCTCGGCGTCGAGCTCGCCCACCGAGCGGCCGAGCACCTGCGCCTCGCCGCCGCCCGGCCGCAGCGCGCCCATGATGATGCGCAGCGTGGTGGTCTTGCCGCAGCCCGACTGCCCCATGATGCCGACCACCGTGCCGCGCCGGATCGTCATGTTGATGTCGCGCAGCACCGGCGCCGCCGGGTCGTAGGCGAACGAGACGTTGCGAAGCTCGACGACGGGCTCCGCGGCCTGCGAGTCGGGGGATTGCTGCACAGCGTAATATTACCGCGCATGAGGGAGGACGCCCCGCCGGCAGCGCCCGCGGTCCGCGTGCGCGCGCTCGTCAAGCGCTACCGCAAGCGGGTCGCCCTCGACGGCATCGACCTGACGATCGCGCGCGGCGAGGCCTTCGGCCTGGTGGGCGCCAACGGCGCCGGCAAGACCACGCTGCTGCGCTGCCTGCTCGACCTCGCCTCGCCCGACGCCGGCACGGTGGAAATCTTCGGCTCGCCCGCCGGCGACCCGGCGGCGAGGCGGCGCCTCGCCTACCTGCCCGAGCGCTTCGTGCCGCCGTACTACCTGCGCGGCGAGGAATTCCTGCGCGCCATGCTCGCGCTGATGCGCGAGCGCTACCGGCCGGAGGCGGCGGCGGCGCTGTGCGCCGAGCTCGAGCTCGAGCCGGCGGCGCTGGCGCGGCCGGTGCGCGCGCTGTCGAAGGGCATGACGCAGAAGCTCGGCCTCGCGGCGTGCTTCCTCGCGCGACGGGAGCTGTACGTGCTCGACGAGCCGATGAGCGGCCTTGACCCTGCCGCGCGCGTCGCGGTGAAATCGGTCCTTCAGCGGCTGGCCGGCGAGGGCCGCACGCTGCTCTTCACCTCGCACGTGCTCGCCGACGTCGAAGAGCTGTGCTCGTCGATCGCCGTGCTGCACCGCGCGCGTCTGCGCTTCCACGGCGCGCCGCGCGCGCTGTGCGCGAGCACCGGCGAAGCCGGCCTGGAGCGCGCTTTCATGAAATGCATCCGTGAGGAACCCGCTGACCCCCGGCGCGCCGCGCGCGCCTGAGGCCGCCGCCGCGCGGCCGGTGCTGCTGGTGGTCGACGACGACCGCCTGATCACCGACACGCTCGCCTTCGCGCTCGGCGCCGACTTCGACGTGCACGCCTGCGACAGCCGGCCGGCGGCGATCGAGCTGCTGCGCGCGCTGGGCAGCGCGCCGCCGCTCGCGCTGGTCGACCTCGGGCTGCCGCCGGCGCCGCACTCGCCCGACGAGGGCTTCCAGCTGATCGCCGACCTGCTCGCGCACTCGCCGGCGATGAAGATCTTCGTGCTCTCGGGGCAGAACGACGCGGCGAACGCGCGCCACGCGCGCGCCCTCGGCGCCTGGGAGTTCGTCGCCAAGCCGGCCGACCCGGCGCTGCTCCGGCGGCTGCTCGCGCGCGCGCTCGCCGTGCCCGCCGCGGAGGACGGCGAGCTGCTGGGCGAGAGCCCGGCGCTCGCCAAGCTGAAGAGCCAGATCGCGCAGTTCGCCGCCGCGCCCTACCCGGTGCTGATCGAGGGCGAGTCGGGCAGCGGCAAGGAGCTGGTCGCGGCGAGCCTGCACCGCCTGTCGCCGCGCGCCGCGCGCCCGTACCTGACGCTCAACTGCGCGGCGATCTCGCCGACGCTGGTCGAGCCGACGCTGTTCGGCTACGTGAAGGGCGCGTTCACCGGCGCGGCCGGCAACAAGCCGGGCTACTTCGAGGACGCGCAGGACGGCACGCTGCTGCTCGACGAGATCGGCGAGCTGCCGCTCGAGCTGCAGGCGAAGCTGCTGCGCGTGCTGGAGAACGGCGAATACCAGCGCGTCGGCGAGACGCAGCGGCGCACCGCGCGCTGCCGCGTCATCGCCGCCACCAACCGCGACCTGCGCCGCGACGTGAAGAACGGCGGCTTCCGCGCCGATCTCTACCACCGCCTGTCGGTGTTCGCGCTGAGCGTGCCGCCGCTGCGCGAGATGGAGGGCGACAAGCTGCTGCTGCTCGAGCATTTCCGCCGGCTGTGCGCCGCGCGCTCGGGCGTGCAGCCCTTCGAGCTCGACCCGGCGGCGCTCGCGCGCTGGCAGCGCTACGACTTCCCGGGCAACGTGCGCGAGCTGCGCAACGTGGTGATCCGCCTCACCGCCAAGTACCCCGGCCAGCGGCTCTCGGTCGCCGAGCTCGAGCCCGAGCTCGACCTGGAGGCGCCGCCCGCCGGCCGCGACGGCGGCATCGCCGAGCAGGCGCTGCGCCAGCTCGAGCGCGGCGCGGCGTTCAACCTGGACGAGACGCTGAAGGCCTGGGAGCGCGGCTACATCGAGGCGGCGCTGCGCCTGACGCGCGGCAACGTCAGCCAGGCGGCGCGGCTGCTCGGCGTGAACCGCACCACGCTCTACAGCCGCATGTCGAGCGACGCGCCGGACAAGGAGAAATAGCGCCGTGGCGCTGTACCTCGAGCACTTCGGCCTGAACGAGCCGCCGTTCACCATCACGCCGCACACCGAGTTCTTCTTCGAGGGCGCCGAGCGCGGCGCGACGCTGGAGGCGCTCACCTACGCGGTGCTGCACGACGAGGGCATCGTCAAGGTGTCGGGCGAGGTGGGCAGCGGCAAGACCATGCTCTGCCGCATGCTGATGGAGCGGCTGCCGCGCGAGGTGGCGACCATCTACATCGCCACGCCCTCGCTCGGCAGCGAGGAGATCCTGCACGCCATCGCCGACGACCTCGACCTCGCGCTGCCCGAGCGGCGCACCGCGGCGCTGCGCGCGCTGCAGGAGCACCTGATCGGCCTGTACGGCGCCGGGCGGCGCGTCGTGGTGCTGATCGACGAGGCGCACGTCATGCCCGACGACACGCTCGAGCAGGTGCGGCTGCTCTCCAACCTCGAGTCGAACCGGCACAAGCTGCTGCACATCGTGCTGTTCGGCCAGCCCGAGCTCGACGAGACGCTCGCCAAGCCGTCGCTGCGCCAGCTGCGCGACCGCATCACCCAGGCGTTCCGCATGCGCCCGCTCGCCGGCGCCGAGGTGGCGAAGTACCTCTCGTTCCGCATGCGCGCCGCAGGCTACCGCGGACCGGAGCTCTTCTCGTCCGGCGCCGTGGCGCGCATCGCCCGCGCCTCGGCCGGCCTGACGCGGCGCATCAACATCCTCGCCGACAAGGCGCTGCTCGCCGCCTACACCGAGAACACCCACGCCATCACCGCGCGCCATGCCAGGGCGGCCATCGCCGACGCCGAGCTTGCCACGGCGCCCGGCGGCGGCCGCGCGCGGCGCAGCGCCGCGTTCGTGGCGGCGGCGCTCGTCGCCGGCCTCGCGCTCGGCGCCGCGATGGCGGGCTGGTACGGCCAGGCGCCGCAGGCGCCCGCCGCGCCGGAAGAGGAGCTGCTCGACGACCGGGCCCTGGTCGAGCTCGCCGCGGCGGAGGCCGAGGCGCAGGTCGCGCCGCCGGCGCCGGCCCCGCCGCCGGCGCCCCCCGAGCCGCTGCTCAGCCCCGAGCAGGCGCGCCGCATGGAGGGCTATTCCACCGCCGGCCAGCGGCTGCTCGGCGAGCGCATCGCCGCGACGCGCGAGCTGCTCGGGAAGGTCGCCGGCGACCATTACGCGCTCGGGCTCTTCCTCACCAGCAACGTCGACCCGGCGCGCATGGAGCGTTTCCTCATGCGGGCGCGCGACATGGTGCCGCTCAGCGAGCTCTACGTGATCCCGATGCGCACCGGCGAGCGCTATCGCCTGCGGGTCGTGTACGGGAACTATCCCACGCTCGCCGCAGCCGAGGAGGCGAGCCGCCACCTGCCGCCCAAGTACCAGCGCGAGTTCGACGTCACGACGCACAGCTTCAAGGAGTTGCGCGGGCAATTGTAAGAAGCCGAAAACCTCTGCGCGACAGATGCTTACGACAATTTCCTAAGACCGAGGACGTGCTATCCTCGGGCAAAAGGGAGGTAGTGCGTCCAATGCGAATGGGGAAGGGGGCGGTGCTCGTGCTGGGTTCGCTGCTGGCCGCCGCGTGCGCGCAGCAGCCGCTCAAGCCTTCGTCCGAGCACCTGCGCGCCGACGCGCCGAAGCCCGCCGGCGCGATTCCCCCGCCGGTGCGCGTGAGCCCCGTGCTGCCGAAGCCGACGCCCGCGCCGCGCCCGGAAACCTACAGCGTGGTGGTGAACAACGTGCGCGTGCAGGAGCTGCTGTTCGCCCTGGCGCGCGACGCGCGGCTGCAGATCGACATCGACCCGGAGCTCACCGGCACCGTGACGCTGAACGCGATCGACCAGACGCTGCCGCAGCTTCTCAACCGCATCGCGCGCCAGGTCGACATGCGCTACCGCATGGACGGCGACACGCTGGTGGTCAGCCGCGACACGCCCTACCTGCATGCCTACAAGGTCGACTACCTGAGCGCCTCGCGCAACGTGAAGATGCAGTCGACCGCGTCGACGCAGTTCGGCACCACCACCACGCAGACCGCCGGGCCGACGGCCACCGGCGCCACCTCGACCATCGACGTGGTGGCGCAGAACAGCCTCTGGGATTCGATCGTGCAGAACGTGCACGAGATCCTCGGCCTGAGCGGCCGCGCCGCCGCCGCGCCGGCCGCGCCGGCGGGCGCGGCGCCTCAGGCGCCGGGTGCGCAGGTGGCGAGCGCGTCGCAGGGATCGACCGCGGTGATCGCCAACCGCGAGACCGGCGTGCTGTTCGTGCGCGCCACCTCGCGGCAGCACGAGAAGGTTCAGGAGTTTCTCGACCGGGTGATGGCCGGCGCCCAGCGCCAGGTGCTCATCGAGGCGACGGTCGCCGAGGTGCAGCTGCGCAACGAGTACCAGCGCGGCATCTCGTGGGAAAGCCTGCGCGCGCGCGGCCTGTCGATCTCGCAGCCCGAGATCCTGCCGCAGACCTCGGCCACCCCCGGCTTCACGCCCAACCCGTTCTTCATGCGCTTCATCTCCTCGGGCGGCAGCTTCACCGCCACGCTCAAGCTGCTCGAGCAGTTCGGCGACGTGCGCGTGCTGTCGAGCCCCAAGCTGAGCGTGCTCAACAACCAGACGGCGATCCTGCGCGTCACGCGCGACATCATCTACTTCACGATCACGCCGACCACCAGCGGCACGGCAACCACCCTCGGCACGGTGGTCACGCAGCCGGCGTTCACCACCACGCCGAACGTCGCCGCCGAAGGCTTCATGATGACCGTGATCCCGCAGATCAACGCCAACGACAGCATCGTGCTCAACGTGCGCCCGACCATCCGGCGCAAGGTGGCCGACGCGATCGATCCCAACCCGGCGCTGCAGGTGAGCGCGACCAACCCGAACGCCGTCGAGAACCGCATTCCGATATTCGAGACGCGCGAGTTCGACTCGATCATGCGCCTGCAAAGCGGCCAGATCGGCGTGCTCGCCGGGCTGATGCAGGACATCGCCGAGCGCACCGACACCGGCATCCCCGGCGTGCGCTCGATTCCCTTCATCGGCGACCTCCTCTCCAGCCGCGCCGAGCTCAGCCGCAAGACCGAGCTGGTGATCTTCCTGCGCGCCACCGTGATCCGCGATCCGAGCCTCGAGGGCGACTTCGCCGGCTTCCGCGAGGAGCTCCCGGGCGCCGATTACTTCTCCCGGTCCAACCCTTACCGCGACGCCCCGCCGATCGGGCCGGGCGGCGAGCCGCTGCGATGAGCCTGCTGCTCGAAGCCCTGAAGAAGGCCGAGAAGGCCAAGGAAGAGGCGCAGCGGCGCGCGAGCGCCGAGGCGCCGGCGGCGGCCGCCGCCCCGGCGGCAGCGCCGGCCGAGGCGAAGCCGGTGCTCACACGCGACAAGCTGCCCGAGATCGCCGACGCGCCGCTCGAGATCGTGAGCGACGACCTGTCGCCGCCGCCCAGCCCGCGGCCCGAGCCGACGCTCGAGCCTCTCGAGCCGGCCCCCCGGCCCGCCCCCGCGGCGGCAGACGCCGTGCCGCGGCGCGGCGTGCCTCCCGCCGAGGACGGCTCGCGCGCCGCCGCGCGCAAGATGTTCGAGGCGAAGTTCCGGGAGCCCAACCCGCGCATGCCCTTCTACATCACGCTCGGCGTGCTCGGGCTGTTCGCGGTCGGCACGGTGATCTACTTCTGGTACCAGCTTCGCCCGCCGGCGCCGCTCGTCAACCTCAACCCGCAGCGTCCGTCCGAGACTGCCGTCGCCGCGGCCGAGCCGGCCGCGGCGCCGCCGACACCCATCACGGCGGCACCGACGCCGACGGTGATTCCCGGCCTTCCCGCCGCGAGCCAGCCCTCCGCCGCGCCGTCTGCGCCGCCTGCTGCGCCTGCGGCCGCTGCCGCACCGGCAGCCGCGGCCGCTGCGCCGCGCGCCGCGCCTGGCGAGCCGAGCCGGGAAGAGCCGAAGCCCGCGGCGCGCCGCGAGGAGCCTAGGCTCGCGCCGCCCCGCGAGGAGCCGAAGCTCGCGCCGCGCCGGCCCGCGCGCCTCGCCGCCGCGCCCGCCGCGCCGCAGGCCGCCGCCGCGCCGCAGACGAGCGTGTCGCGCGGCGCTCCGCAAGTGAACCCGTACGTGGAATCGGGCTACGCCGCCTACGAGGCGGGCGACCTCGCGAAAGCGCGCGCCGACTACGAGCAGGCGCTGCGCGAGGAGCCGGCCAACCGCGACGCGCTGCTCGGCCTCGCGGCGCTCGACGTGCGCGCCGGCCGCTTCGAAGCCGCCGAGGCGCTCTACCTGCGGCTGCTGCAGGCCGACCCGCGCGATCCGCAGGCGCAGGCGGCGCTGCTCGCGCTGCGCGCCGGACGCGCCGACCCGCTCGCCACGGAAAGCCGGGTCAAGTCGCTGCTCGCCGCGCATCCGGACGCGCCGGCCCTCAACTTCACGCTCGGCAACCAGCTCGCGCAGCAACAGCGCTGGGCCGAGGCGCACGAGCACTATCTCAAGGCCTACCTCGCGGACCCGGACAACGCCGACTACGCTTACAACGTCGCGGTCAGCCTGGACCACCTGCACCGCGTTCCCGAGGCGCT
This sequence comes from Burkholderiales bacterium, assembly GCA_036381055.1. Taxonomy (GTDB): domain Bacteria; phylum Pseudomonadota; class Gammaproteobacteria; order Burkholderiales; family SG8-39; genus SCGC-AG-212-J23. The sequence goes on from DASVDO010000016.1 coordinate 24,922, forward strand.
CGACTACTACCGGCGCGCCGTCGCGCTCGCCGGCGCGCACGGCGCCGGCTTCGACCCGGCGGCCGCGCAGGCGCGGGCGAACCAGCTTGCCCGCTGAAAAAAGAAAACCCGCCGCCGTGAACTCCCCGAGCAACCCTCAGGCGAAGCGCCATCTCGGCCAGATCCTGATCGACCAGGGCATCCTGACCGAGGACCAGCTGCGCATCGCGCTGCTCGAGCAGACGAAGCAACATGTGCCGGTCGGGCGGCTGCTGGTGCAGCTCGGCTTCGTCTCGGAGGCGACGCTGCGCGACGCGCTGTCCGAGAAGCTCGGCCTGCAGGCGGTCGACCTCGGGCGCATCATCGTCGACCCCGCGGCGCTCAAGCTCGTGCCGCGCGACATGGCGCGCCGCTACCGCGTGTTCCCGGTCGCGCTCGACCGCCAGCAGCGCAAGTTCATCGTCGCGCTGGCCGACACCAACAACATCGTCGCCATCGACCAGCTGCGCGCGCACCTGAAGGCCGACTTCGAGATCGAGCTGCGCATCGCCGGCGACTCCGAGATCGAGCGCGCCATCGAGCACTACTACGGCCACGAGTTCTCGATCGACGGCATCCTCAAGGAGATCGAGACCGGCGAGGTCGACTACGCCTCGGTCGCCGAGGGCGACGAGTACTCGCAGCCGGTGGTGCGCCTCATCTCGGCGCTGCTCGCCGACGCGGTGGAGCGCGGCGCCTCCGACATCCACTTCGAGCCCGAGCAGAACTTCCTGCGCATCCGCTACCGCATCGACGGCGTGCTGCGCCAGATCCGCTCGCTGCACAAGACCTACTGGCCGGCGATGGCGGTGCGCCTCAAGGTGATGGCCAAGATGAACATCGCCGAGACGCGCGCGCCGCAGGACGGGCGCATCTCGGCGACGCTCTCGGGCCGGGTGGTCGACTTCCGCGTCGCCAGCCTCCCCACCACGCACGGCGAGAACCTGGTGCTGCGGATCCTGGACCGGCAGAAGGGCATCGTGCCGCTCGATAAGCTGGGCCTCGAGGAGGCGCAGCTCGAGCTGCTCAAGCGCATGATCGCCCGCCCCGAGGGCATCATCCTGGTCACCGGCCCGACCGGCAGCGGCAAGACCACCACGCTGTACTCGATCCTGAACCACATCAACTCCGACGGCGTGAACATCATGACGCTCGAGGACCCGGTCGAGTACCCGATGACGCTGATCCGCCAGACCTCGGTGGCGGAGGCCGCCAAGCTCGACTTCGCCAACGGCATCCGCGCGCTGATGCGCCAGGACCCCGACGCGATCCTGGTGGGCGAGATCCGCGACCAGGAGACCGCCGAGATGGCGTTCCGCGCCGCGATGACCGGCCACCAGGTGTACTCGACGCTGCACACCAACTCGGCGGTCGGCGCCTTCCCGCGCCTGCTCGACATCGGCATCGTGCCCGACATCCTGGCGGGCAACATCATCGGCATCCTCGGCCAGCGCCTGGTGCGGCGCCTGTGCCGCGTCTGCCGCCAGTCCTACGACCCGGACGCGCGCGAGCGGCGCCTGCTCGGCCTGACGCCGACCGAGCCGGCGGCGGTGTTCCGCGCGGTGGGCTGCGAGCAGTGCGACTACCAGGGCTACAAGGGCCGCCAGTCGATCCTCGAGCTGCTCAAGGTGGACGCCGCGATCGACGAGCTGATCGCGCGGCGCGCCACCGCGCGCGAGATTCTCACCGCGGCGCGCGCCGGCGGCTTCAAGACGCTCGCCGACGACGGCGTGCGGCTGGTGCGCGCCGGGGTCACCTCGCTCGAGGAAGTGATGCGCGTGGTGGACCTGACCGACCGCATGGGCTGAGGCGCGCGCCATGCCGCTCTTCACCTACAAGGCCATCGACGCGCGCGGCAAGAGCGTGATCGGCCGGGTCGAGGCGGTGAACCTGTTCGACCTCGAGCAGCGCCTCGCGCGCATGGACCTCGACCTGATCAGCGGCGCGCCGTCGCGGCAGAAGACGCGCCTACTGGGCGGCGGGGTGACGCGCAAGGATCTGATCAACTTCTGCTTCCACCTCGAGCAGCTCGCCACCGCGGGCGTGCCGCTGATCGACGGGCTGGTCGACCTGCGCGAGAGCCTGGAGAACCCGCGCTTCCGCGAGGTGGTGTCGGGGCTGATCGAGGCGATCGAGGGCGGGCGCAGCCTGTCGCAGGCGCTCGCCGAGTTCCCCGAGGTGTTCAGCAAGGTGTTCATCAGCCTGGTGCGCTCGGGCGAGCAGACCGGCCGGCTGCCCGAGGTGCTGAAGAGCCTCACCGAGTCGCTGAAGTGGGAGGACGAGCTCGCCGCGCAGACCAAGAAGCTGATCATGTACCCGGCGTTCGTCGGCGGCATCGTGCTGCTGGTGACCTTCTTCCTGATGATCTACCTCGTGCCGCAGATGACCGGCTTCATCCGCAACATGGGGCAGGCGATCCCGCTGCAGACGCGCATCCTGATCGCGGTGTCGGACGTGTTCGTCAACTACTGGTGGGCGATCATCGCCGCGCCGTTCCTCGCCTGGTTCGGCGTGCGGCTCGCGGCGCGCGCCAACCCGGCGGTCGAGTACGCGCTCGACCGCTACCGCATCACCCTGCCGGTGGTCGGCCCGATCCTGCGCAAGATCATCCTGTCGCGCTTCGCCTCGAGCTTCGCCATGATGTACGCCTCGGGCATCACCGTGCTCGACGCGATCCGCAGCTGCGAGGAGATCGTCGGCAACAAGGCGCTCGAGCAGGCGCTGCGCAGCGCCGGCCAGCAGATCGCCGACGGCAAGAACCTGACCGCGGCGTTCCAGGAGCTCGAGCTCTTCCCGCCGCTGGTGATCCGCATGCTGCGCATCGGCGAGAACACCGGCGCACTCGACACCGCGCTGCTCAACGTCAGCTACTTCTACAACCGCGAGGTGCGCGAGGCGATCGGCCGGCTGCAGGCGATGATCGAGCCGGCGCTCACCGTGGTGCTGGGGCTGGTGCTCGGCTGGGTGATGCTGGCCGTGCTCGGGCCGGTGTACGACGCGATCTCCAAGATGAAGTTCTGACCATGGCCGCGCAGCGCCTGCTCTACTTCACGGCCGAGGACCACGCGCTCTACCGGCGCGCCGGCGGCCGCCTCGAGCTCGAGGCGAGGTATCCCGGCGACGAGCTGGGCCTCGCGCAGTTCCGCGACTACCTGCGCGGCCAGCGCGGCGCGCTGTTCTCGGTGGTGGCCGACCTCGCCGGCGAGGACTTCCACGAGGAGCAGGTGCCGTTCGTGCGCGGCGCGGACCGCGAGGCGGTGATCGCGCGCCGCCTCGCGCAGCGCTACCGCGACACGCGGCTCGCCACGGTGCTGTCGCTCGGCCAGGTGGTGGCCGGCGAGCGGCGCAACGAGCGGCTGCTGCTCGCCTCGTTCACCAACACGCAGCAGCTCGCGCCCTGGCTCGACGCGCTCGACGAGGCGCGCGTGCGCCTCTCGGGCGTGTACTCGGTGCCGCTGCTCGCGCCGGCGCTCGCCGCGGCGGTGCACGCGCGCGACGCGCGGCTGCTGCTCGTCACGGCGAACCGCGCCGGGCTGCGCCAGTGCTACATCGAGCGCGGCCGGCTGCGCTTCGCCCGCCTCGAGCGCACGGTGGACATGGTGCCGCAGGCGCTCGCCATGTTCGTGCGCTCCGAGACCCAGCGCCTCGCCCAGTACCTGGTGACGCTGCGCGCGCTGCCGCGCGACGGCGCGCCGGTGCAGGTGCTGGTGATCGCGCCGCCCGGGCAGCGCGCGGTGTTCGAGCAGGCGCTGCAGTCGGACAACCGGCTGCTGTTCCGCACGCTCGACTACGCCGAGGCGCTGCGCGGCGTGAAGCTGCGCCAGGCGCCGCAGGGCGCGGGCGCCGAGGCGCTCTACCTGCACCTCGCGGCGCGCAAGCCGCCGCGCGAGCAGTTCGCGAGCCGCGACGACCGCCGGCGCTACTTCATCTGGCAGCTGCAGCGCGGCACGGTGGCCGCCGGCGCGCTGGCGTTCGCCGCCTGCGCCCTGGTGGCGGGCGGGCGCTGGCTCGAGGCGATGCAGCTGCGCAGCGACGCCGCGGCCGAGCTCGCGCGCGCGCGCGACGCGGCGCGCCAGTACGAGAGCATCACCGCCGCCTTCCCGGTGACCGAGACCACCACCGAGAACCTGAAGGCCACGGTGGTCGAGTTCCTGCGCATCGCCCAGCACAGCGCGACGCCGGATCGCGCCTTCGTGCACGTCTCGCACGTGCTCGCGCGCTTTCCGCAGGTCGAGCTCGACGCCATCCGCTGGAGCCACGGCCGCGCGGGCGAGCGGCGCGCCGGCGCCCAGGCGGCCGGGCCGGCGACCCCCGAAGGCGCGGTGATCGTCGAGCTGATGGGCCGCGTCAACGCCACGCAGCGCAACGACTACCGCGGCATCACCGCGCAGGTGCAGGAGCTCGCCTCCGCGCTGGTCGGCGCCGGCTACGAGCTGGTGCGCACCGAGCTGCCGTTCGACGTCACCTCGGAGGGCACGCTGACCGGCGACATCGGCAGCCGCGCCGAGGGCGGCGAGGCACCGCGCTTCACCATCGTGCTCGCGCGGAGGCTGCCGTGAGGCTGACGCGCGACGAGCTGAAGCGGCTGCTCGCGCCGCTCGCCATCGCCGCGGCGGCGCTCGCCGCGGGCGCCGCGCTGCTGTGGAGCGCCGGGCAGACGCTCGAGGCGGCCGAGCGCGCGCGGCGCGCCGCCGCCGCGGAGCTGAAGCAGAACACCGAGCGCCTGGCGCGCATCGCCGAGGAAGAGCGCGAAGTGCGGCAGAAGCTCGACGTCTACCAGCGGCTCAAGCAGCTGCACATCGTCGGCGAGGAGAACCGGCTGGAATGGGCCGACGCCATCGCGCGCATCCGCGCCGAGCGCGAGCTGCTCGACCTGCGCTACGTGATCGAGCGCCAGAAGCTGCTCGTCTCCCTGCCGGGCAAGCCGGCGAGCGTCGACTTCCACGCGAGCACCATGCGCGTCGACCTGGCGCTGCTGCACGAGGAGGACCTGCTGCGCTTCCTCGCCGACCTGCGCGAGGCGGGGTACGCCTACTACGCGGTGCGCGGCTGCGAGGTGCGGCGCACCGGCCAGGCCGCCGCCGGCGCGACGATCACCCCGCGCCTGCGCGCGAGCTGCGAGATCGACCTGATCACCATCCGCGACCGGGCGGCCAAGCGATGATCCGCCTGCTCGCGCTGACGCTCGCCCTCGCCTGCGCCGCCCCGGCAGGGGCCGCCGAGCCGCTCGGGCGCCTGTTCTTCACGCCCGAGCAGCGCGCCGCGCTCGACGCGCGGCGCAAGGCGCGCGTGCCCGACAAGCCGGCGGCGGTGGTGATCGCCTCGCCGGTGACGCGCATCGACGGCTACGTGAAGCGCTCGCAGGGCCCCTCCACGGTATGGATGAACGGCGAGTCGCTCACCGCGGGCGGCGCCGACGCGCCGCATATCCAGGGCGCCACGGGCACGGTGTCGGTCAACGTCGGCGACGGCGGCCGGCGCGTGCAGCTCAAGCCCGGCGAGTCGCTCGACCGCGGCAGCGGCGAAGTGAAGGACGTGATCGGCGACGGCGAGATCGAGGTGCGCCGCCGCCCGGGCGCGCGATGAGGCGCCGCGGCGCGCAGAGCGGCGCGGCTCTGCTGCTGCTCGTCACCATCGTGGTGATCGCCTTCACCACGGTGATCGTGCGCGGCTTCGGCAAGTGGGCCGCGGCGGGCACCGCCAGCCGCAACGTGAACGGCGAGGTGCTGGCGCTCGCCAAGGCGGCGCTGATCGGCCACGTGGCGAAGCAGGCGCTCGACTTCGACGAGGACGTTCCCGGCCGCCTGCCCTGCCCCGAGTCGCCGGCGCTCGCCGGCACGAGCGGCGAGGGCGTCGCCGCGGCCACCTGCTCGAAGACCGCGGGCACGCAGAAGACGCTCGGCCGCCTGCCCTGGCGCACCCTGGGCATCGACAAGCTCACCGACGCGGCGGGCGAGCCGCTCTGGTACGCCGTGTCGCAGGACTGGGTCACCACCGGCGGCGGTCCGCCGACGATCAACGCCGGCACCGCCGGCAGCCTGTCCTTCGACGGCACCGGCAACGTGGTGGCGGTGATCTTCGCGCCCGGCCGCGCCATCGCCACCAACCCGTCGGCGGCGCAGATCGCGGCCGGCTGCGCCGCGCGCAACCAGCGCCGGGGCGACCGCAGCCACGTGCCGACGAGCAGCGCCGACCCGGACTATCGCGACTACCTGGAGTGCCAGAACGCCAGCTCGCCCCTCGACGACACGTTCGGCGTGGCGGTCGCCGACGAGGCGACGAGCGAGGTGATCAACGACCAGGCGGTGCTGATCACCGCGGCGGACATCCTCAACGCCATCCAGGGGCCGCTCGCCGAGCGCCTGCAGCGCACGGTGGCGCCGCTGCTCAGCGAATACGGCGACCAGTGGATCGGCGGCGGCAAGTTCCTGCCCTACGCCGTGGCGTTCACGCCGCCGGAGAGCGGGCTTCCCGGCGACGCGCACTGCGGCCCGAGCGGCGGCGCCCAGCAGACCGAGGGGCTGCTGCCGGTCGCGGCGAACGTCGCGCCTTGCGCGTCGGGCTGGACCGGCGACTTCAGCGGCGACGGCATCGAGGCGCTCGGCTGCGACACCGGCTCGCCGGTGAACTGCTCGTTCCGCTACTTCCGCCTCAACTTCCTCGGCCAGCTGCTGCTCGGCATCACCGGCACGCCGACCCTGACCGCCACGCTCTCGGTCAGCGCGCCGCACGCGGCGGCAAGCTTCCGCTCCAAGACCGTGCAATCGCTCTCCGACGTCTCGGTGAGCACGGGCGCGGCGACGCTCGGCGGCTTCAGCATCGCGCCGCAGACCGACGGCGACGTCGACCTGACGCTCACCGCGACGGTGACCTCGACCAACCTGTGCCGCGACAGTCTGCTCGGCGGTCTCACGTGCCTGGTCGTGTCGACGCTCGGCCTGGCGAACGCGCAGACGGTCACCGTGACCTTCCCGCAGCTCGGCACGCCGAGCCTCGCGGGCAGCAAGCTCACCAGCGCGGCGAAGAACGGCACCACCGGTCCCTACGATCTGCTCTCCCCGGCGGCCGGCGAGCCGCACTACTGGTTCATGCGCAACCAGTGGTACCGCTACACCTATTACGCGGTCGCCCCCGACGCCACGGCGGCGCAGTCGGGCGGCACCCTGACGGTGAACCGCTTCCCGACCGCCTACGGCGCGAACAGCGACAAGCGCTTCGTGCTCGCGCTGATGGGCCCGGCGCTCGCCGGCCAGTCGCGCTCGGCGACCGCCGCGCTCGGCGAGTACGTCGAAGGCGACAACGCCGCGGCCGGCGCCTCGCCGCGCGAGTTCGCCTACCAGGTGTTCGCCGACGCGGGCAACGACCGCCTCGCCACCTGTCCCTTCGGCGTCGGATCGTCGGTCTGTGACTAGCACGCGCTGCATCGCCGGGCGGCTGCCGCGCGGCTTCACGCTGGTGGAGATGGCGGTGGTGGTCGCGATCGTCGGCCTGCTGCTCGCCATGGGCATGTACACGCTCAGCGCGCAGTCCGAGCAGCGGGCGCGCGAGGAGACGCAGCGCGTGCTGGAGGCGGCGCGCGAGGCGCTGCTCGGCTACGCCGTGGCCAACGGCCGCCTGCCCTGTCCCGCCTCGGGGAGCGGCAGCGCCGTCGAGGCCGACGCCGGCGGCGGCGTGTGCAGCAACGGCTACGACGGCTTCCTGCCGGGCGTCACCCTCGGCTTCCAGCCGGTCGACGCCGACGGCTACGCGGTCGACGGCTGGAACAACCGCATCCGCTACGCCGTGGCCACGCAGAACGTGGTGAGCTGCGCCGCCACGCCGACGCAGCCGCACTTCACCAACAAGACCAACCTCAAGCAGAACGGCATGTCCTGCCAGCCCAACACCGCCGACCTGGTGATCTGCAAGTCGAGCGTCGTCTCGCCCGCGCCGGCGGCCGGCAACTGCCAGGGCGGCGGCACCAACAGCGTCACCAACCAGGGCGTGGTGGTCGCGGTGGTGTTCTCGCCCGGCAAGAACTACCCGCTCGCGCAGACCAGCGTCGCCGCCACCGCGGCCGGCAAGTTCGACGAGGCCGAGAACCTGGACAACGACTCGGTGTTCATCAGCCACACGCCGAACCCGCAGGGCGTCGCGGGCGGCGAGTTCGACGACATGCTGGTGTGGATCCCGGTCGGCCTTTTCTACGGCCGGCTGGCGACCGCCGGCGTGCTGCCGTAGCCCGCGCGGCGCAGCGCGAACACCACGTCCCCGTCCTCGTTCTTCTCCAGCGCCAGGCGATAGCCCTGCGCCTCGGCCTGGCGCGCCGCCTGGTACAGGCCGATGCCGAGCCCGGCGCGCGAGGCGACCGGCGAGCGCATCAGCGCATCGGCGGTCTGCCGCGGCACCGCGCTGCCCGAGTCGGCGACGCGCAGCGCGAGGCCGTCGCGGTCGGTGAGGCTCGCGCGCACCCGGAGCTCGGGCTCGAGCACGCGCTTGGCGAGCGCGTTGCGGATCAGGTTGTCGGCGACGCTGTCGAACAACGAGCGCGGCAGCTCGGTGCCCGGCGCCACCGCGAGCGGCTCGAGCTCGACGCCCTCGCCCTGGTACTGGCGCGCCAGCGCGTCCCACCACGCCGCCGCCGGGACGTAGCTCTCGCCGCCGCCCGCCGCCGGGCGCTGCAGCCGCTCGAGCGTCTGCGCCAGGCGCTCGGAGATGAGCGGCAGCTGGCGGCGCACCAGCGCGTTGATCTGCGCGCTGTCGCGCGCGCCCTCGCCCAGCGCCACCGAGCACAGCACGTTCAGCGACTGCAGCAGGTTCTTGATGTCGTGCGTGGTGCGCGCGCCCGTCTCGTGCACCGCCTGCAGGTAGCTCGCCTCGCGCAGCTTCTCCTCGCGCAGCTTGGCGACGTAGAACTCGCCCAGGAGCTGGCCGAGCAGGTGCAGGTGCCACTGCAGCGCCGGCCCGAGCCGGTAGCGCGAGTAGATGGTGAGCGCGAGCTCGCCGTTCGCCGACTCGACCGCCTGCGCGGTGCGCTCGCCGCGCTCGCCCTGCGCCGCGCCGGCGCGCCAGCGCACCCCGGCGACCGCCGGCAGCGCCTGCAGGGCGGCGACCGCCTCGTCGAGGAAGCGCTGCGGGCGCGCCTCCATCTGCGACAGCTCGGCGAGCACCTCGAGCCATTTCTCGACCGGCAGGCCGATCGAGAAGAGGTAGCGGGCGAAGAACACGCCCAGGCCGCCGCCGCTCGCCGGGTTCCAGGCGAGGCCGACGAGCAGCATGGCGCCCGCGGTGAGGAACACGGTCACGGTGAGCGCCTGCAGGTAGGTCGTGCCGGCAAGCGTCATGAAGGTGAAGCTGCCCAGCACCACGACCACCAGCAGCAGCATCAGGAACACGCTGTAGAAGAAGTCGATCGCCTGCACGCTCTCCGGCGTCTCGACCTCGGCCGGGAAAAGCGCGATCAGCAGGAAGGCGAAGGGCAGCAGGTACTCGGCGCTCTGGCGTATCTCGGGGCCGATCTCGCGCCGCGGCGCGATCTCGGGCAGGATCGCCACGGCGAGCAGCGCGAGCAGGTAGGCGAGCACCACGAGGTACGAGCGCCGCTGCCACTTCGCGTGCTGCTGGTAGACCTTGCCGCCGACCAGGCCGGCGATGACGATCACCCAGAAGGCGAGCAGCCACCAGTTGAGGCGCGTCATCACCAGCACGGCGACCACCGCGAGCATCACGCCCTGCGCCGGCGAGACGCGCTGCTCGGCGCGCAGGAACGGCTGCCACAGCAGCAGCAGGCCGAGGTGCGCGAGCAGCAGCGCGCGCGCCCACGGGTCGGCGACGCCGCGGAACACCGCGACGTGCAGCAGCGCGAGCATGGCGACGACCACCAGCCGCCAGTAGCGGCGGCTGAAGCTCCACGCCGCGTTGGCGACGCCGGCGAACGTCGGTTGCACAGTGCGATCCCCCGCGGCTAGTCTACAAACGAACCGATGCCGGCCGCCATTCTCGCCCGCCTGGTCCTGCTGGAAGCGCGACGCAGCGCGCTGCCCTGGCTCGGCGCCGCCGGCATCGCCGCCGCGCTGGTGCTCGCCGCCTTCCTGTCGGGCGTGGCGCTCACCGAGGGGCGCGAGCTGCGCCTCGCCGTGGTCGCCGCGCTGCTGCGCGCCTGCGCCGTGTTCCTGGTCGCCGCGCAGGTCGCGGCGAGCGTGCAGCGCGAGATCGACGACCGGGGGCTGGAGCAGATGCTCTCGCTGCCGCTGCCGCGCGCGGTCCACTATCTCGGCCGGCTGGGCGGCTTCGCCGCCTGCGGCGCGCTGCTCGCGCTCGCCTTCGCCGCGCCGCTCGCGCTGTGGGCGGCGCCCGGGCCGCTCGCCCTGTGGACCGCCTCGCTCGCCCTCGAGTGCATGCTGGTCGCGGCGACGGCGCTCTTCTTCAGCATGGGCCTCGCGCAGATCGTCGGCGCGATCTCGGCGACGCTCGCGCTCTACCTGCTCGGGCGCTCGATCGCCGCGATCCAGGCGATCGCCGGCGGACCGCTCGGCGAGGAGTCGCTCGCCGGCCGGCTCGCGGGGACGCTGATCGACGCGCTCGCCTTCGTGCTGCCGCGCCTGGACCTCGTCACGCGCAGCGACTGGCTGCTCTACGGCGTGCCTGCCGCGCGCGACGCCGCGCTCGCCCTCGCCGGGCTCGCCGGCTACGCGCTGCTCGTGACCGCGGCGGGGCTGTTCGACTTCTACCGCCGCTCGCCATGACGGACGCGGCGCGGCCGCTCGCCGCCGTGCCGCGCTGGCTGCGCGGCCTGCTCGTCGCCGCGCTCGCCGCGCAGCTCGCGCTGCACCAGGCGGCGCCGCCGGCCGGCGCATCGGCGCGCGACCTGCCGCCGGCGCCGCAGCCCGCGCTGCTGCGCCTCGCGAGCCTCGGCGAGCCGCCCGCCCTGGCGCGCCTGCTCATGCTTTACCTGCAGGCGTTCGACCTCGGCGGCGGGAACGTCCTGCCCTACCGGCGGCTCGACTACCGGCGGCTCGCCGACTGGCTGCGCGCGATCCTCGCCCTCGATCCGAAGAGCCAGTACCCGCTCTTCAGCGCGGCGCGCGTGTACGCCGAGGTGCCGGACCGGCAGCGCATGCGGCAGATGCTGGAGCTCATCCACGACGAGTACCTCGCCGATCCCAACCGCCGCTGGCCCTGGCTCGCGCACGCGGCGATCCTCGCCAAGCACCGGCTCGGCGACCTGCCGCTCGCCCTGCGCTACGCCGCGGCGATCGAGCGCCATACCACCGACCCGGGCGCGCCGCTCTGGGCGAAGCACATGCAGATCTTCATCCTCGAGGACATGGGCGAGCTCGAGGCCGAGCGGATCATGATCGGCAGCCTGATCGAGAGCGGACGCATCCGCGAGCCGGCGGAGCTCGGCCTGCTCAAGCGGCGGCTCGAAGAACTGGAGCGCCGCCGTTAGTGTCGAGATTCCGACAGGAGCGTCGGCAATTCGACAGCAGTTTCTGAAGTACGTCCTCTAAGGTTTTGTTTCCAAAAGCCTGTTATTCTTGGCACACCAATTGCTGGTGATTTACCGCCTGGAACCCCAGGGAGGGAAAAGGACATGAAAAGGACAAAAGGCTTCACGCTGGTCGAGATCGCGATCGTGCTCGTGATCATCGGGCTGCTGCTCGGCGGCATCCTGAAAGGCCAGGAAATGATCACGCAGGCGAAGATCAAGAACGTCATCGCCGACATGTCGGGCGTCTCCGCCGCGATGTACGGCTATCAGGACCGCTACAAGGCGCTCCCGGGCGACGACAAGCTGGCGACCCGCTGGAGCGGCGCCACCGCAGGTGACGGCGACGGCATCATCAGCGGCAAGTGGACCGCCACGAGCACCGAGGCGCTCAATTTCTGGGACCACCTGCGGCGCTCCGGCTTCATCTCGGGCAGCGGCGCGGAGAACCCGTTCAACGCGGTCTCGGGCAAGCTCGGCGTGCAGACCGGCGACGGGCCGGCGGCCGGCTCGAACCCGGGCAGCGTGCTGCAGGAGTCGACCGGCTCGGGCACCGCGTTCTCGAGCCTGATCCTGTGCAGCGGCAACCTGCCCGACAAGATCGCGGTGTCGGTCGACTCGCAGATGGACGACGGCATCGGCACCAAGGGCAGCGTGCGCGGCATGCTGCAGAGCGCGCCCAACCCGGCGACCCTCTCCGCGACGGCAAGCGCGTACGCGGAAGACGGCGTGAGCACCTACGTCGTCTGCCGCCTGCTCTAGGCGCCCTCCCCGATTGCATTGGGCCGGCGAAAGCCGGCTTTTTTTTGCCTAGCCGCGGCCGCGCAGCAGCCGCTCTTCGGCGCGCGCCAGCGCTTCCGGCCGCCCCAGCACCACCACCACGTCGCCCGCGCGCAACGCGCCCGCCTGCACGGGCTCGAGCTTGCGCGGCTCGCCCGGACGGCGCACCGCGCGCACCTCGGCGCCCAGCCGCTCGAGCGCGAGCGCGTCCAGCGTGCGGCCCACCGCCGGCGAGCCCGCCTCGAGCGTCACCGCGTGCAGGCGCACGCCGCGCTCGTCCTCGCGCTCGTCGGGCGCGCCGGGAAAGAGGCCGCGCAGCAGCGCGTAGTGCCCGTCGCGCACCTGGCTCACGCGCCGCATCACCCGGCTGAGCGGCACGCCGACCATGACCAGCGTGTGCGAGGCGAGCATCAGGCCCGACTCGAGCGCCTCGGGCACCACCTCGGAGGCGCCCGCCTCGATCAGGCGCGCGATGTCGCCCTCGTCGTGCGCGCGCACGATCACCGGCACCCCGGGATTGAGCTGCTGGATGTGCGACAGCACGCGCACCGCGGCGTCGACGTCGGCGAAGGTCACCACCACGGCCGCGGCGCGCATCAGGCCGGCGGCGATCAGCGCCTCGCGCCGCGCGCTGTCGGCGAACACCACCGTGTCGCCGGCGAGCGCGGCCTCGCGCACGCGCTGCGGATCGAGGTCGAGGGCGATGTAGCGCACGCCCTCGGCGTCGAGCAGGCGGGCGAGGCGCTGGCCGTTGCGGCCGTAGCCGAGGATGATGACGTGGCGCTCGGCTTCCATGGACTGCGCCGCGACGCGGTGCAGCTCGAGCGAGCGCAGCATCCATTCCGAGCGCGTCAGGCGCATCACGATGCGGTCGCTCGCGGCGATGACGAACGGCGTGGCGAGCATCGACAGGATCATCGCCGCGAGCAGCGCCTGCAGGAACGGCGGCGGCGCGAGCCCGCCGGCGAGCGGCAGCAGCACGAAGCCGAACTCGCCCGCCTGGCCGAGCGCCAGACCGACGCGCAGCGCCGTGCCGGCCGGCGCGCCGAACGCCCGCGCCAGCGCGGCGATCAGCGCCGCCTTCGCCGCGACCAGCAGCACGAACAGGCCCAGCACCCGCGGCCACTGGCCGAACACCAGGTGCAGGTCGAGCATCATGCCGACCGTGACGAAGAAAAGGCCGAGCAGCACGTCGCGGAAGGGCGCGATGTCCTCCTCGACCTGGTAGCGGTACTCGGTCTCGGAGATGAGCATGCCGGCGAGGAAGGCGCCGAGCACCAGCGACAGGCCGGCGAGGCCGGTCAGGAAGGCGAGCAGCAGCGTCACCAGCAGCACGTTCAGCACGAACAGCTCGCTCGAGCGCAGCCGCGCCACGACGCCCAGCCAGGCGCGCATCAGCGGCGGACCGACCACCACCACCAGCACCAGCGCCGCGGCCGCCTTGGCGAGCGCCGCGGCGAGCGCGCTGCCCAGCCCGTCGGCCGGGTAGCCGAGCGCCGGCACGAGGATCAGCAGCGGCACCACGGCGAGGTCCTGGAACAGCAGCACGCCGAACACGTGGCGGCCGTGCGCCGCCTCGAGCTCGCCGCGCTCGCTGAGCAGCTTCGAGACGATCGCGGTCGAGGACATGGCGGCGACGCCGCCCAGCGCGGCGCCGGCCTGCCAGGACGCGCCGAGCGCGAGCGCGCCGGCGACGCCGATCGCCACCGTGGCGAGCACCTGGGCGCTGCCCAGGCCGAACACGATGCGCCGCATGGCGAACAGCCGGGTGCGGCTGAACTCCAGGCCGATCGAGAACATCAGGAACACCACGCCGAACTCGGCGAGGCGCAGCGTCTCTTCCCGGTTCGAGGCGAGGCCGAGCGCGTGCGGCCCGAGCGCGAGCCCGGTCGCGAGGTAGCCCACCATCGGCGGCAGGTGCAGGCGGCGGCAGAGCGCCACGGCGAGCACCGCCGAGGCGAGCAGCACGAGCACCGACTGCAGCGATACGCCCGGATCCATGGGCCTCTACCGGCGGGTTTATACTGCGGCCGATGATAAAGGCAGCGCATCTGCAGGCGCCAACGGGAAAATCGGGCGCCGACCGGGCGCTCGCGCTGGCGCGGCGCGTGCTCGCCATCGAGGCCGACGCGGTGCGCGCGCTCGCCGAGCGGCTCGACGAGCGCTTCCTCGCGGCGCTCGAGCTCCTCCAGACGCGGCGCGGCCGCGTGGTGGTGAGCGGCATCGGCAAGTCGGGCCACATCGCGCGCAAGATCGCCTCGACGCTGTCGAGCACCGGCACGCCGGCGTACTTCGTGCACCCCGCCGAGGCGAGCCACGGCGACCTCGGCATGGTCGAGGCGGGCGACGTGTTCATCGCCATTTCCTACTCGGGCGCGAGCGAGGAGCTGCTCGACATCGTGCCGCTGGTGAAGCGCCGCGGCGCCAAGCTGATCGCCGTCACCGGCAACGCCGACTCGGCGCTCGCGCGCGAGGCCGACGCGCACCTCGACGCGCGCGTCGCCCAGGAGGCCTGCCCGCTCAACCTGGCGCCCACCGCCAGCACCACCGCGGCGCTCGCGCTCGGCGACGCGCTCGCCGTGGCGCTGCTCGACGCGCGCGGCTTCTCGGCCGACGACTTCGCGCGCAGCCATCCGCGCGGCCGCCTGCACCGGCAGGCGCTGCTGCACGTCGCCGACGTGATGTGCCGCGGCGAGGCGGTGCCGAGCGTGCCGGCGGGCGCGCGCGCGATCGACGCGGTGGCCGAGATCACGCGCGGCAAGCTGGGCATGACCGCGGTGGTGGGCGAAGGCCGCCGCCTGCTCGGCGTGTTCACCGACGGCGACGTGCGACGCGCGCTGCAGCGCGGCGTCGACTTCCGCGCCGCGCCGATCGACGAGCTGATGACGCGCCGGCCGAAGACGCTGCGGCCGGAGGCGCTCGCCGCGGAGGCGGCGCAGCTCATGGAAACGCACAAGATCAGCCAGCTGCTGGTGGTGGACGGCGCGGGCGCGCTGGTCGGCGCGCTGAACACGCACGATCTGCTGCGCGCCAAGGTCATCTAGCCGCGCATGATGTTTCTTTCTGCCGATGCGCTCGAGCGGGCGCGGCGGGTGCGGCTGATGGTGTTCGACGTGGACGGCGTGCTGACCGACGGGCGGCTCTGGTACGGGCCGCAGGGCGAGACCTTGAAGGCGTTCCATGCGTTCGATGGCCACGGCGTGAAGATGCTGCAGCAGGCGGGCCTGCACATCGCGCTGCTCTCCGGGCGCGCGCTGCCGGCGGTCGAGGCGCGCGCGCGCGAGCTCGACATCGCGCACGTGCTGCAGGGCGTGCAGGACAAGCGGCGCGCCTTCGACGCGCTGCTGCGCCGGCTGCGCGTGGCGCGCGCCGCCGCGGCGTACATGGGCGACGACCTGGTCGACCTGGGCGTGCTCGGGCGCTGCGGCTTCGCCTGCGCGCCGCGCGAGGCGCCCGAGGCGGTGCGCCGCGTCGCGCACTGCGTGCCCTCGGCGCCGGCGGGGCGCGGCGCGGCGCGCGAGGTGTGCGACTTCATCCTGGAGGCGCAGGGCCGGCTCGGCCGGCTGCTCGCGCGCTACCGGCGCTGAGGCGGCGCGCATGCGGCTCTCCACCACGCGCATCTTCCCGCTCGCGCTGATGCTCGCGCTCGCCGCGCTCACGCTGTGGCTCGAGCACGCGACGCGCGTCGAGGACAAGCCCCCGGCGCTGCGCCGGCACGACCCGGACTACATCGTCACGCGCTTCACCACCACCACCTACGACGCCGCGGGCCGGCCGGTGCGGACGCTCGCTGCGGCGCGCATGGTGCACTACCCCGACGACGACTCGACCGAGCTCGAGGCGCCGCGCGTCATCGAGGCGAGGCCCGAGCAGCCGCGCCTGCGGGCGCGCGCCGACCGCGGCACGCTGTCGCGCGAGGGCGACGAGATCTTCCTCTACGACAACGTGGTGCTGACGCGCGAGGCGGACGAGACCAGCCCCGCGGCGCGCATGACCACCAGCTTCCTGCACATCGTGCGCGACCGCTCGCTGGTGCGCACCGATCGCGAAGTGCTGTTCGAGGAGCCGGGCCGCTCGCTCAAGGGGCGCGGCATGGAGTACCGCACCGACACGCGCCAGCTCACGCTGGCGCACGACGTGCGCGGCGTCATGGAGCCGGGGGCGCCATGAGGCGGATCGTGGCGCTGCTGCTGCTCTCGCTCGGCGCGGCGCTGGCGCGCGCCGAGCAGGCCGACTCGAGCAAGCCGACGCAGATCGAGGCGAACCGCATGCAGGCCGACGACGTGCGGCGGCTCACCATCTTCGAGGGCGACGTGGTGGTGACGCGCGGCACGCTCAAGATCGAGGCCGACCGCATCGTCGTGCGCCAGGACGCCGAGGGCTACCAGCACTCGACCGCCACCGGCACGCCGGTGAAGTTCCGCCAGCGCCTCGACGCCAAGCCGCCCGCCAAGGAAGGCGGCTGGATGGAAGGCGAGGCGCAGCGCATCGAGCTCGACGACCGCACCGGCAAGATCGAGCTGTTCGGCGAGGCGCGCGTCAACCGCGCCGGCGACGAGGTGGCGGGCGACTACATCCTGGTCGACCAGCGCGCCGACTTCTTCACCGTGACGCCGGGCAAGGGCCAGGGCCGGGTGCGCGCCACGTTGCAGCCCAAGCCCCCCGCCAAGTGATGGAAGGGCACAGCTCGCTGCGCGCGCAGCGCCTGCGCAAGCGCTACAAGTCGCGCACCGTGGTGCAGGACGTGTCGCTCGAGGTGTCGAGCGGCGAGGTGGTCGGTCTGCTCGGCCCGAACGGCGCCGGCAAGACCACCTGCTTCTACATGATCGTCGGCCTGGTGCCGGCCGACGCGGGCAGCATCCACCTCGACCAGATCGAGCTCACGCACCTGCCGATCCATCGCCGCGCGCGGCTCGGCATCTCCTACCTGCCGCAGGAGAACTCGGTATTCCGCCGCCTGACCGTCGAGGAGAACGTGCAGGCGATCCTCGAGCTGCAGGGCCTGCCGCCCGAGGAGATCGAGGCGCGCCTGGGCGAGCTGCTCAAGGACCTGAACATCGCGCACCTGCGCAAGCACGCCGCGCTGTCGCTTTCGGGCGGCGAACGGCGCCGCCTGGAGATCGCGCGCGCGCTCGGCACGCGGCCGGCCTTCATCCTGCTCGACGAGCCCTTCGCCGGGGTCGACCCGATCGCCGTGCTGGACATCCAGCGCATCATCCGGTTCCTGAAGGAGCGGCGCATCGGCGTGCTCATAACGGACCATAACGTGCGCGAGACGCTGGGTATCTGCGACCGCGCCTATATCATCAACGAAGGCGCGGTGCTCGCCTCCGGCCACCCCGAGGAGATTGTCTATAATGACAGCGTGCGCCGGGTCTACCTGGGCGAGAATTTCCGCATGTAGCGGCTTCGTCGCCCTGTAATCTCTCTCCGGCACACTGCAGAAAACCCGATGAAGCCCTCCCTGCAGTTCCGGCTCTCGCAGCACCTGACGCTGACGCCGCAGCTGCAGCAGTCGATCCGGCTGCTGCAGCTCTCCACCGTCGAGCTGAACCAGGAGATCGAGCGCATCCTGATGGAGAACCCGGCGCTCGAGCGCGAGGAGCACGACGAGGCCGAGGCGGCGCCGGCCGTCGGCGCGGGGGCCGCGGGCGTCGCCGACGCGCCGGCCGAGGCGGCGCCCGACACCACGCCCTCGGAGGCCGACTGGTCGCTCGACCTGGCGCGCAACTGGCGCAGCGGCGACGACGAGGAAGGCGAGCGCACCTTCAGCGCCCCCGACACGCCGACCCTGCGCGAGCACCTGCGCGGCCAGCTCGCGCTGCTCAAGCTGGGCGAGCGCGACCGCGCCTTCGTCGAGCTCCTGATCGACGCGCTGGACGACGACGGCTACCTGACGCAGAGCCTGGAGGAAATCGCGGCGATGCTGCCGCCCGAGGTGCAGGCCGACCCCGAGGAGCTGTCGATCGCGCTGCACTACCTGCAGAACCTCGAGCCGGCGGGCGTCGGCGCGCGCTCGCCGGCGGAATGCCTGTCGCTGCAGCTCAAGAACTGCCTCGCCGAGCCGCACTGCCGGCTCGCGCAGGAGATCGTGCAGAAGCACCTCGAGCTGCTTGCCAACCGCGACTACACGCGGCTGAAGAGCCTGACCGGCGCCGCCGACGACGAGCTGCGCGCGGCGCAGCGCCTGATCCAGGGACTCAATCCGCGCCCCGGCTCGGCGTTCGCCAAGGTCGAGGCGCGCTACGTGGTGCCCGACGTGGTGGTGCGCAAGGTGCGCGGCGCCTGGCGCGCCAGCCTCAACCCCGAGGCGATGCCGCGCCTGCGCATCAACCGCCTGTACGCCGAGCTCGCCGCCGGCGCGCGCGCGAGCGGCGGCGGCCTGTCCTCGCAGCTGCAGGAGGCGCGCTGGCTGATCAAGAACGTGCAGCAGCGCTTCGAGACCATCCTGCGCGTGTCGCAGGCGATCGTCGACCGGCAGCGCCACTTCCTCGAGCACGGCGAGGTGGCGATGCGGCCGCTGGTGCTGCGCGAGATCGCCGAGACGCTCGGCCTGCACGAGAGCACCATCTCGCGCGTCACCACGCAGAAGTACATGGCGACGCCGCGCGGCACCTTCGAGCTGAAGTACTTCTTCGGCAGCCACGTCGCCACCGAGGCGGGCGGCGCCGCCTCCTCGACCGCGATCCGCGCGCTGATCAAGCAGCTGGTCGCCGCCGAGGACGCGCGCGCGCCGCTCTCCGACGCCCGCATCTCGCAGATCCTCGGCGAGCAGGGCATCGTCGTGGCGCGCCGCACCATCGCCAAGTACCGCGAGTCCCTGCAGATTCCCGCAGTCAACCAGCGAAAGGCCCTGTGACATGAACCTGAGCGTGAGCGGGCATCACCTGGAAGTCACGCCGGCGATCCGCGACTACGTGCGCTCCAAGATCGAGCGCGTGACGCGCCACTTCGACCACGTCATCGACGCGCACGTGATCCTCACCGTGGACAAGCTGCGCCAGAAGGCCGAGGTGACCCTGCACGTGCGGGGCAAGGACCTGCACTGCTCGAGCGAGGAGGACGATTTGTACGCGGCGATCGACCTGCTGGCCGACAAGCTCGACCGGCAGGTGCTACGCTACAAGGACAAGCGCTACGAGAAGCGGATATGAGCCTGGTCGCCAAGCTGCTGAACGAGAGCCACGTCGCCGTCGACCTGCAGGTGTCGAGCAAGAAGCGCCTGTTCGAGCAGGCGGGGCTGCTGTTCGAGAACCAGGACGGCATCGCGCGCAGCGTGGTGTTCGAGAGCCTGTTCGCGCGCGAGCGGCTCGGCTCGACCGGGCTCGGCCAGGGCGTGGCGATCCCGCACGGCCGCATCAAGGGCCTGAAGGAAGCGCAGGGGGCGCTGCTGCGCCTCGCGCAGCCGGTGCCGTTCGACGCGCCCGACGGGCTGCCGGTCGGGCTGGTGTTCGTGCTGCTCGTGCCCGAGAAGGCGACCGAGAAGCACCTGCAGATCCTGTCCGAGCTCGCGCAGATGTTCTCCGACCGGCCGCTGCGCGAGGCGATGGCGCGCGCGCCCGACGCGCAGGCCCTCTACCAGCTGGTCAGCGCATGGCAGCCCGATGCTGCAGGTCAACGTCGCGCGGCTGCATGACGACAACCGCGAGGCGCTGTCGCTCGCCTGGATCGCCGGGCGCGAAGGCGGCACCGCGGTGCGCCGCGAGGCCGCGGCCGCGGCGGCGCTGATCGGCCACCTCAACCTCACCCATCCCAACTCGATCCAGGTGATCGGCGCCTACGAGGCGGGCCTGGTGCCGACCTTCGTCGATCGCCTGTTCGAGTCGCACCCGGCCGCGGTGATCGTCGCCGACGGCGTCGCCGCGCCGCCGGCGCTGGTCGAGTCGGCGGCGCGCACGCGCACGCCGCTCTTCACCTCGCCGCTGCCGGCGCCGCGCGTGATCGAGAAGCTGGCGCGCTACCTCGCCAAGGCGCTCGCCGAGACCACCGAGCGGCACGGCGTGTTCATGGACGTGCTCGGCCTGGGCGTGCTGATCACCGGCGAGTCGGGCGTGGGCAAGAGCGAGCTGGGCCTGGAGCTGATCAGCCGCGGCCACGGCCTGGTGGCCGACGACGTGGTCGAGATCTCGCGCATCGCCGCGTCGGCGCTGGAAGGCCGCTGCCCGCCGATGCTCAAGGACTTCCTCGAGGTGCGCGGCCTCGGCCTGCTCAACATCCGCACGATCTTCGGCGAGACCGCGGTGCGGCGCAAGATGAAGCTGCGCCTGATCTGCCACCTCGAGCGCCCGCATCCGGCCGGGCGCGAGCCCGCCGAGCGGCTGCCGCTCGCCGAGCTCTCGGAGGAGATCCTCGGCGTGACCATCCGCAAGGTGATCATCCCGGTCGCCGCCGGGCGCAACCTCGCGGTGCTGGTCGAGGCGGCGGTGCGCAACGAGATCCTCAAGCTACGCGGCATCGACTCGACCGCCGAGTTCCTGGCGCGCCAGAAGCAGCGGATGGAAAACGACAACTAGTGCAGCTCGTTCTCGTCAGCGGCCTCTCCGGCTCGGGCAAGAGCATCGCGCTCAACATGCTCGAGGACGCGGGCTACTACTGCGTCGACAACCTGCCGGCGACGCTGCTGCTCGAGACCGCCGACTGGCTCGCCGAGTCGGGGCACGAGCGCGTCGCGGTGAGCATCGACGCGCGCAGCGGCGCCCTGCCGGTGCTGCCCGAGTCGATCGAGCGGCTGCGCGGCCGCGGCGTCGACTGCCGGGTGATCTTCCTCGAGGCGAACGCCTCGACGCTGCTGCGCCGCTTCTCCGAGACGCGCCGCCGCCACCCGCTCGCCGGCAGCGCGCTCACCCTGCCCGAGGCGATCGAGCGCGAGCGCGGCCTGCTCGCCGGCATCGCACCGCTCGGGCAGCGCATCGACACGAGCGAGCTGCAGCCGCGCGTGCTGCAGAACTGGATCCGCGACCTGCTCGGCATCGGCGCCGGCACGCTGACGCTGGTGTTCGAGTCGTTCTCCTACAAGGACGGCATCCCGCTCGACGCCGACTGGGTGCTGGATGCGCGCATGATCGGCAACCCGCACTACGACCCGCAGCTTCGCCCCTACACCGGGCGCGACGCGCCGGTGATCGAGTTCCTGGCGCGCGACGACTCGGCGCAGCGCTGGCTCGCCGACGTGCGCGCGCTGCTCGGGCGCTGGCTGCCCGAGATCGTGCGCGAGAACCGCAGCTACGTGTGCGTGGCGATCGGCTGCACCGGCGGCCGCCATCGCTCGGTGTACCTCGCCGAGCAGCTCGCCGGGGCGTTCCGCCGCGACTGGCGCGTGCTGGTGCGCCACCGCCGGCTGCACAAGGAAGCGCCATAGAAAGCCTGCCGCTTTTCCTGCTGCAGACGGTGCTGTTCCCCGGCGGACGGCTGCCGCTGCGCGTCTTCGAGGCGCGCTACATGGACATGGCGCGCGCCTGCCTGCGCGAGGGCTCGCCGTTCGGCGTGTGCCTGATCGTCGAAGGCCGCGAAGTCGGCGGGCCGGCCACGCCGGCGCCGGTCGGCACGCTGGCGCGCATCGTCGAGTGGGACATGCCGCAGCTCGGGCTGCTGCACATCGTCGCGGCGGGCGAGCGCCGCTTCCGCCTGCGCGAGCGCGAGGTGCGCAAGGACGGCCTGACGGTGGCGAGCGTGGAAATGCTGCCCGAGGAGACCGACGCGCCCGTCCCGCCCGCCGGCGCGCACTGCGCACGGCTGCTCGAGCGGCTGATCGAGCAGGAGCCGGGGCTTTTCGCCGAGCCGCACCGCCTGGACTCGAGCGCCTGGGTAAGCGCGCGGCTTGCCGAGATCCTGCCGCTCGCGCCCGACGCCAAGCAGGCGCTGCTCGAGCTCGACGCCGGCGCGGCGCGCCTGGCGCGGATCAGCGCGCTGCTGCGCGAAGCCGTGCCGCCAGCGTCCTGACCGGCGCCGGCACCGCGGCGCGCTCGAGCGCCGCGAGGCTCATCCAGCGCATTCCACTCTCCGGCTTCCCGGTGGAGGCTGTTTCCCGCAGGACCGGTTGTATGCGCAGCCGGAAATGCGTGAAGCCGTGCTCGATCACGCCGAGCGGCCGGTCGCCGGGCGCGCGCCTGCCCGCCGGGAAGCACCACAGGCCGCCCCAGATGCCGGGCGAAGGCCGGCGCTCGACGAGCACCTTCCCGCCGCGGCGCTGCACCAGCCAGGTGACGCGCTTCTGCGGCAGCGGCGCGCGCGCGCGCCGCGCCGGCAGTCGCGCCTGCCAGCCGCGGCGATGCGCTTCGCAGCGCCGCGCCACCGGGCAGCGCTCGCACGCGGGCCTCGCGCGAGTGCACACGGTGGCCCCGAGGTCCATGAGCGCCTGCGTGTAGCGCTCGACGTCGCGCTCGGGAAGCTCGGCCTCGGCCCTGCGCCACAGCGCCTTCTCCCCTTCGATGGCGAAGCAGCGCGCCAGCACGCGCTTCACGTTGCCGTCGAGGATCGCCGCGCGTGCGCCGAAGGCGAACACCGCGATCGCCGCCGCGGTAGAGCGTCCGACGCCGGGCAGCGCCTGGAGGGTCTCCGGCGTGCGCGGAAAGCCGCTGCGCGCGATTTCGCGCGCGGCGCGGTGCAGGTTGCGGCCGCGCGCGTAGTAGCCGAGGCCGCTCCAGAGCCTGAGCACCTCCTCCTGCGAGGCGCGCGCGAGCGCGCGCACGTCGGGGAAGCGCGCGAGGAAACGCTCGTAGTAGGGAATCACCGTGGCGACCTGCGTCTGCTGCAGCATCACCTCGGAGAGCCAGATGCGGTACGGGTCGCGCGTGCCCTGCCACGGCAGGTCGCGGCGGCCGTGCACGCGCTGCCAGCGCACGAGCTGCTCGGCGAAAGTCATCGTTTAAGATTGTGCCGCCCATGGCCACGCCGGTCGAGACGATTCGCGGCTATCACGCCGAGCTGCAGGCGCTGCGCCGCGACCTGCACGCGCACCCGGAGCTCGGCTTCGAGGAGCGGCGCACCAGCGCGCTGGTCGCCGAGCGGCTCGCCGGCTGGGGCATCGAGGTGCACGCCGGCATCGCGCGCACCGGCGTGGTCGGCGTGATCCGCGGCCAGGCGCCGGGCGGCGCGATCGGCCTGCGCGCCGACATGGACTGCCTGCCGGTCGAGGAGGTGAACGACTTCGCGCACCGCTCGCAGCATCCGGGCCGCATGCACGCCTGCGGCCACGACGGCCATACCGCGATGCTGCTCGGCGCGGCGCGCTATCTCGCCGAGACGCGCCGCTTCGCCGGCTCGGCGTTCGTCATCTTCCAGCCGGCGGAGGAGTCGGGCGGCGGCGGCCACGCGATGGTCGAGGAGGGGCTCTTCCGGCGCTTCCCCGCCGAGCAGGTGTACGCGCTGCACAACTGGCCGGGATTGCCGCCGGGCAAGATGGCGGTGCGCGCCGGCCCGGTCATGGCGGCGACCGACGAGGTGCGCATCACCGTGCGCGGGCGCGGCGGCCATGCCGCCATGCCGCACCTCGCGCTCGACCCGGTGGTCGCCGCGGCGCAGGTGATCTCGGCGCTGCAGACCATCGCCAGCCGCTCGGTGAGCCCGCTCGATGCCGTCGTGGTGAGCATCTGCTCGATGCAGACCAGCCAGGTCGGCGCGTTCAACATCATCCCCGACGCGGTGACCCTGATCGGCACGGTGCGCAGCTTCCGCGCCGAGACGCGCGACCACGCCGAGCGGCGCGTGAAGGAGATCGCGGCGAAGACCGCCGAGGCGCTCGGCGCCACGGCCGAGGTCGACTACCGGCGCGGCTATCCCGCCACCGTGAACAGCGCGCGCGAGGCCGAGTTCGCGGCGCGCGTCGGCCGGCGCATCTTCGGCGAGGAGAACGTCGTCACCGAGCACGAGCCGACCATGGGCGGCGAGGACTTCGCGTACATGCTGCTCGAGCGTCCCGGCGCCTACGTGTTCCTCGGCCAGGGCGGCCATGAAAGCGGCTGCTGGCTGCATAACCCGCGCTACGACTTCAACGACGCGGTGATTCCACTCGGTGCGGGGTACCTTGCCGCACTGGTTGAAGAGGCCTTGCCTCTTTAAATCAACCCCTGACGTTCGCGACCCCGAACGGCACGTGGCCCGTGGCGACGTAAGCGCGCGCCGCGTCGACATGGCCGCGCTGGTCGTCGAAGTAGAAGTCCGGCTCGAAGGCGCGCAGGAACTCGCCCTTGTCCAGGCCGCCGAGGAACATCGCCTCGTCGACGGCCACTTTCCACGCCATGAGCGTGCGCACCGCGCGCTCGTGCGCCGGCGCGCTGCGCGCGGTGACGAGGGCCGTTCTCACCTTGATGGGCACGTCGGTGCCGGCGGCGCTCTGCAACCGGTGCAGCGCCTCGAGCAGCGGCTTGAACGGCCCCGGCGGCAGCGGCAGGAGCGCCCGCTCCGCCTCGTGCTCGGTGAAGGCGGACAGGCCGTCGGTCTGGTAGACGCGCTCGGCCTCGTCGGAGAAGAGCACCGCGTCGCCGTCGAAGGCGATGCGCAGCTCGCCCGCGTGGCGGCTCGCCGCCTGCGCCGACTCCGGGTAGACGCGCGCCGCCGGGCACTTCGCCTCGAGCGCCGCCATCACGTCGGACTCGTTGGCCGAGAGGAACAGGTTGGCCTTCAGCGAGTCGAGGTAGCGCCACGGGCTGCGGCCGCGCGTGAACACGCCGCGCTCCAGGTGCAGCCCGGCGTGCTTCGCCGAGCGGAACACGCGCAGGCCGGACACCGGGTCGTTCTTGGAGAGCACCACCACTTCCACCCGCTGCGCCGCGGGGGTGTTGAAGGCGAGCAGCTTCTTCACCAGCGGGAACGCCACGCCTTCGCGCGCCGGCACGTCGAGCCGGCCGTATTGCAGCGCGATGTAGGCATCCTCGCCGTCGCGCTCGAAGACCCGGTTCTCCTCCTCGAAGTCGAAAAGCGCGCGCGAGGAGATCGCCACGACCAGCTTGCCCTCGACCGAGAACGCCATGAGCCCGATTGTACGGCGGCACCTTAATTCAGCTTTAAGTTTCGCGCGCCTACAGTGGCCGGACGCGGTCCGCCGAGTCCGCGCCCATCCAACAATCGAGGAGGAGAAATCATGCGTTTCATGCCTGTTCTGGCGCTTTTGGCGCTCGCGCTTTCCGTGCCCGCCTATGCCGACGGCTACTGGGTCGACAGGAGCGGCAAGATCCTGAAGACCGCCAAGGCCGGGTTCTGCATCCGCACCGGCAAGTGGGATGCGAAGAAGGCCGACCGCGCCTGCATGGAGGCCGCGAAGAAGGGCTCTTCGATGGCGATGAAGAAGTAGCGAGCTCGTGACTTAGGACGCGGGCGACCCGAACCCCGGCGTGGCAGCATTCGCCGGTGCGCTGGTCGCTCGCCGTTCCCCTCCTTCTCGCAGCCGTGCTGCTCGCCGGCTGCGCGAGCACACCGCCCTCCCCCGCTCCTTCCGTATCCGCAAAGACGGGCGCCCGCGCCGCGGCGCAGGCGTTGAAGATGGTCGGCAAGCGCTACCGCTACGGCGGCGCCTCGCCCTCGCAGGGCTTCGATTGCAGCGGGCTGGTGCAGTACAGCTACCGGCAGGCCGGCGTGAAGCTGCCGCGCAGCACCGCAGCGCAACTCCGCGCCACGCGGCCGATTCGCCGCGCCGAGCTGCGCCGCGGCGACCTGATCTTCTTCGACGAGAAGTCCGGCCCGGACTCGCACGTCGGCATCTACCTCGGCGACGGCACCTTCGTGCACGCGCCTTCTTCGGGCAAGAAGGTGCGGCGCGATCGGCTCGATTCGCCTTACTGGCGCAGGCACATCTCCGAGCTGCGGCGGGTGTCGGGCTAGGGCGCGCTTACCGACGCGATGAGGCACTCGACGATGTGCTTCCTGCGGGCGCGCATCGACCCCTGGGAAAGGAGGTCGGTGCCCAGCACGGCCGACATGGTGTACGTGTTGATGAAATAGAACATGCACAGCGACACCATGTCGAAATAGAACTGCCGCGGGTCGACGCCGGAGCGGAAAATCCCGAGCCGCGCGCCCTCGGCGAGCACCCGCGCCACGTAGTCGAACATCGGGGTGTGGGAGCTCTGGATGATCTTCCGGCTCACCAGGTGGCGCCCCTTGTGACGGTTCTCCTCCAGCACTAGCGCGATCACGTCCGGCTGGCGCTGCAGGCGGCCGAACAGGCGCTCGACCAGCGCCGCGATGGCTGCGTCGGGGCGCATCGGCTTGACGCTCTCCACGTACGCCAGGTTCTGCTCGCGGATTGCCTCGTAGATCTGCTCCAGCGCGGCGCGGAACAGGCCGTCCTTGCTCTCGAAGTAGTAGTAGATGATCTGCTTGTTGACGCCCGCCTCGGCGGCGATCTCCTCCACGCGCGCGCCGTCGAAGCCCTTCGCCGCGAACGCCGCGCGCGCCGCCGCGAGCAGCAGCTCGCGCGAGCCGTTCGGCCGCCGCTTCGCCTGTGTCATCGATCGCTCACTTGACAATCAACCGGTTGGTTGACATTCTGCCAGCGCAGCAGCCTGACCACAATCGAGGAGGCAAAGTGAAAAGCGGTACATCGAAGGCGCTCGCCTACCGCGGCTATCAGCGCGCGTTGACCGGCGAGCCGGATCGTTACCTGTGCCAGGTCGGCCGCGGCACGCCCGGCGGCGAATACCTGCGGCGCTTCTGGCACCCGGTGGCGTTCGTCGACGAGCTGAAGGACGTCCCGGTGCGCATCAAGATCCTCGGCGAGGATCTGGTGGTCTTCCGGGACGGGCGCGGCGAGATCGGCGTGCTTCATCTGCACTGCGCGCACCGGCGCGCGTCGCTCGAGTACGGGATCATCAGCGAGCGCGGCATCCGCTGCTGCTATCACGGCTGGGTCTTCGACACGGACGGCACGATACTCGAGATCCCCGGCGATCCGGCGGCCGACCGGATCTGCAAGCGGACCAGCCAGGGCGCCTACCCGGTGCACGTGCTGGGCGGGCTGGTCTTCGCCTACATGGGGCCGCCCGAGAAGAAGCCGCCCTTCCCGAGCTTCGAGCGCTTCGACATCCCCGGCGTACGCCTGATTCCGGGCGGGCCGCGCCTGCACTTCCCCTGCAACTGGGTGCAGATCAAGGAGAACTCCATGGACCCGGCGCACACCGCGGTCCTGCACGCCATTCCGGCCGTGCGCGGCGTCGATCACTTCGCGAAGGAATTCGGCGAGTTTCCGGAGTTCGTGTTCGCGAGGAACCCGGTCGGCATGATGTACCTCGCCGCCCGCAAGGTGGGCGACAACGTCTGGGTGCGCTCGACCGATTTCGTGTTCCCGAACATCCACAGCATTTCGTCGATCTTCGAGGGCGGCCGCAAGCCGAAGGCCTGCAATCCGCCGTTCAGGACCATCTGGACCACGCCGGTGGACGACGAGAACAGCATCAATTTCACCATCAGCCACATGACCGACGAAGAGCCGATCCTGCCCGAGAAGCGGCGCTACCTCGAGCTGTTCGGCCAGACGGCGGAACGGCCGTATCGCGAGCGCCAGCTCATTCCCGGCGACTACGACGCCATGGTGGGCGAAGGCCCGATCGAGGTGCACGAGCTCGAGCACCTGTGCACCCACGACCAGGGCGTGGTGATGTTTCGCCGCATGCTGCGCGAAGCCATCGAGGCCGTCGAGCGCGGCGAGGATCCGAAGCCGCTGCCCGAGCCGATCCCGACGTTCTGCAACGATCGCGTCGTTCCGGCGTCCTCGCTCGATGGAGACGCGAACGACCGGGCGGTGCTGAAGCGCTTCGCGCAGCAGCTCGCCGAAGAGTACATCGCCAGGCCGCCGCTCGCCGAGTTGGCGAAAGGCAAATCCGCGGCGCTCGCCCGCTAGACCCGGACATTCAGAAAGGACAGCCATGTCGTCTCACATCCGAAGCTTCTTCCTTGCGGTGATCGCCTTCGGCGCCGCCGCCGCGAGCGATGCCGCCGCGCAGAGCTTTCCCAGCAAGCCGATCCAGATCATCGTGCCGTACCAGCCGGGCGGCCCGACGGATTCGGTGGCGCGCGTGGTCGGCAAGCAACTGTCGGAGGCCCTGGGCACCCCGGTGATCGTCGACAACCGGCCCGGCGCGGGGTCGATCATCGGCATGCAGGCCTGCGCGAGAGCCGAAGCCGACGGCCATACGCTGTGCCTGACCGTCGGGGACAGCCTCTCCTACAACCCGCACCTCTACAAGAGCCTGCCCTACGATCCGTATCACGACTTCGCGCCGGTGATCTATATCGCGCGCGGCAACAGCCTCATCGTGGCAAGCGCCAAGGCGCCGTTCAGCTCCTACAAGGAGATGGTGGCGTACGCCAAGAGCAATCCCGGCAAGCTGAACTGGGGAACCTGGGGGCCGTTCACCACGCCCGACGTTTACCGGCTGTGGCTCAACCATCACGCCGGAATCTCGATCCAGGAAATCCCGTACAAGGGCGCCGTGCCGACGATGACCGCGATCCTGAACGGGGAAATCCATATCACGTTCATGTCGATCGGCTTCGCCCTGCCCCAGATCAAGGCGGGCAAGGTGCGCCCGATCGCCCTGGTCGGCGATCGTCGCTCGCCGATCCTTCCGGAAGTGCCGACGCTCTCCGACTTCGGCGCCGACCCGGGCCTCGGCAGCTATTTCGGCGTCTTCGCGCCGGCCAAGACGCCGCGCCGGATCCTGGAGAAGCTGAACGCCGAGCTCGACAAGACGCTGAAGACCGAGGAGGTGCGC
This sequence comes from Burkholderiales bacterium, assembly GCA_036381055.1. GTDB lineage: Bacteria > Pseudomonadota > Gammaproteobacteria > Burkholderiales > SG8-39 > SCGC-AG-212-J23. Next base: position 53,893 of record DASVDO010000016.1, read on the forward strand.
TCCTACCTCGCCAAGCTGACCCTGGATCCCGTCGGCGGCTCGGTCGACCAGTTCGCCGACTTCGTCAAGAAGGACCAGGCGGTCGCCGGCCGGATGTTCAAGGCGATCGGTGTGAAGCCGCAGTAGGGAGGGCCCGCCCGGAAGAGTCCTGGAGCGGGTGAAGGGAATCGAACCCTCGTATGCAGCTTGGGAAGCTGCCGTTCTGCCATTGAACTACACCCGCCGCGGTGCCGGGATTGTATCATTCGCCTTATGATTCAAGTCATTGTCAACGGCGCAGAGCGGCGCTTCGAAGCGCAGCTCGATGTCGCTTCGCTCCTCGAGCAGCTCGACATGGCGGGCAAGAAGGTGGCGGTGGAGCGCAACGGCGAGATCGTGCCGAAGAGCGCGCATGCGCGGACGCTGATCGGCGACGGCGACCGGCTGGAGATCGTCGTCGCGGTGGGCGGAGGCTGACATGAGCGATGCGCTGGTCATCGCCGGCAAGAGCTACGCCTCGCGCCTGCTCATCGGCACCGGCAAGTACCGCGACTTCGCCGAGACGCGCGCGGCGGTGGAGGCGTCCGGCGCGCAGATCGTCACCGTGGCGATCCGGCGCACCAACATCGGGCAGAACCGCGGCGAGCCGAGCCTGCTCGACGCGCTGCCGCCTTCCAAATTCACTTATCTGCCGAACACCGCCGGCTGCTACAACGCGGCCGACGCGGTGCGCACGCTGCGCCTCGCGCGCGAGCTGCTCGACGGGCACGACCTCGTCAAGCTCGAGGTGCTCGGCGATCCGAAGACGCTGTACCCGAACATGCCGGAGACGCTGAAGGCCGCCGAGCAGCTGGTGAAGGAAGGCTTCAAGGTGATGGTGTACTGCTCCGACGACCCGATCCAGACGCAGATGCTGCAGGACATCGGCTGCGTGGCGGTGATGCCGCTCGCCTCGCTGATCGGCTCGGGCATGGGCATCCTCAATCCCTGGAACCTGCAGCTCGTGCTGGAGAAGGCCAAGGTGCCGGTGCTGGTCGACGCGGGCGTCGGCACGGCCTCCGACGCGGCGATCGCCATGGAGCTCGGCTGCGACGGCGTGCTGATGAACACCGCGATCGCCGCCGCGCGCAACCCGGTGCTGATGGCGAAAGCGATGAAGAAGGCGGTGGAAGCGGGCCGCGAGGCCTTCCTCGCCGGGCGCATGCCGAAGAAGCTCTACTCGGCGACACCGTCCTCGCCGACCGAAGGAACCATTTCCTCCAAGGCTGCCTGAGGCCGATCCGCAGCTTCGTCCTGCGCCAGGGCCGCATCACGGCCGCGCAGGAGCGCGCGCTCGAGACGCTGCTGCCGAAATACGGCATCGCGCTCGGCGACGCGCCGCTGCGCTCGCCGCGCAAAGCGCCGCTCGTGCTCGAGATCGGCTCGGGCATGGGCGAGACCACCGCGGCGATCGCCGCGGCGCATCCGGAAGCCGACTTCGTGGCGGTGGAGGTCCACGGCCCCGGCGTCGGCAGCCTGCTCCAGCGCATCGAGACGCAGAAGCTCGCCAACCTGCGCGTCATCCGCCACGACGCGATGGAGGTCCTGGAACGCATGGTCGAGGACGGCTCGCTCGCCGCCATCCACCTCTTCTTTCCCGATCCGTGGCCGAAGAAGCGCCATCACAAGCGCCGGCTGGTGCAGCCCGATACCGCGGCGTTGATGGCGCGCAAGCTCGCGCCCGGCGGCGTGCTGCACGCCGCTACCGACTGGCCGGACTATGCGGAGCACATGGCGGCGGTGCTCGGCGCCGAGCCGCTGCTCGAGGAGGCGGCGGGCGGGTTCGTGCGCCGGCCGGAAACCAAGTTCGAGAGCCGCGGCAAGCGGCTCGGCCATCCGATCCGCGATCTCTATTACCGCCGGCGCGGCTAGAAAAACGTGGTCTGTCCCTGTTTTTGGGTGGGTTCGGGGAGGAAGCGCTGGAGGAGCTCGTTCAGGAAGAGGCGGCCGCGCTCGGTGGGGCGGATGTGCCGCCAGTCGCGCTCGAGCAGGCCGTCGCGCTCGGCCTGCTCGAGGTGGCGCCGGATGGCGAGCAGCGGCAGGCCGGTGCGCTCGGCGAAGAGCGCGGCGGGGAATCCCTCGACGAGGCGCAGCGCGTTCAGCATGAACTCGAACGGCAGCTCGGCCGCCGGCACGGTGCGCTCGGCGGCCAGCGTGCTCGCGCTTTCCAGGTAGTGACCCGGCTGCTTGATGCGCTCGTGGCGCGTCACGCGGTCGGGGAAGCTCACCTTGCCGTGCGCGCCGGCGCCGATGCCGAGGTAATCGCCGAACTCCCAGTAATTGAGGTTGTGGCGGCAGCGCCGCCCGGGTCTGGCGAAGGCCGAGGTCTCGTAGTGCTCGAAGCCCGCCTCGCCGAGCAGCGCCTCGATCGCGCGCTGCATGTCGGCGCACAGGTCGTGCGCCGGCAGCGGCGGCGGCCGGCGGTAGAAAGCGGTGTTCGGCTCGATGGTGAGCTGGTAGGCCGAAACGTGCGGCACGCCGCAGGCGATGGCTTCCTCGACGTCGCGCACGGCTTCCTCGAGGGATTGCCCGGGAAGGCCGTACATCAGGTCGATGTTCACATTGTCGAAGCTCTCGAGCGCCGCCTCGACGCCGCGGCGCGCTTCCGCCGCGGAGTGGATGCGGCCGAGCGCCGCGAGCTTGCGCTCGTCGAAGCTCTGCACGCCTACCGAGATGCGGTTCACGCCGGCGGCGCGGAAGCCCTTGAAGCGCGCCGCTTCCACCGTGCCGGGGTTCGCCTCGAGCGTGATCTCGGCGCCCGGCTCGAGCGGCAGGCGCGCGCGCACCGCGGCGAGCAGCGCGTCGATCGACTCGGGCGAAAAAAGGCTCGGCGTGCCGCCGCCGATGAACACGCTGGTCAGCCGCCGCCCCCATACCGAGGGCAGCATCGCCTCGAGGTCGAGGATCAGCCTGGCGACGTACTCGCGCTCGGGCAGCTCGCCCGCGCGCTCGTGCGAGTTGAAGTCGCAGTACGGGCACTTGCGCACGCACCAGGGGATGTGCACGTAGAGGGCGAGCGGCGGCAGCGCCGCGAGGCGCACCTCGCCGGGGCGTTCAAGCGCGATCTGCGGCATCGAGCAGGCCCAGCAGGTTGCGCAGCGCGATCGCGCGGTGGCTGAGGCGGTTCTTCTCCTCCGCCGCCAGCTCGGCCGCCGTTCTCCCGCCCGCCGTCACGAACAGCGGGTCGTAGCCGAAGCCCCCGCTGCCGCGCGGCGCGCGCGCGATCTCGCCGTGCCAGAGGCCTTCGGCGACCAGCGGCCGCGGGTCTTCGGGGTGGCGCAGCAGTACCATCACGCAGTAGTAATAGGCCCGGCGGTCGTCCTTTAGTTCGCGCAGCAGCCGCTCGTTGTTGCGCGCGTCCCGCTCCTCGCGGCTCCCCTCGCGCCCCGCGTAGTAGGCCGAATGCACGCCCGGCTCGCCGCCGAGCGCCGGCACGCACAGCCCCGAGTCGTCGGCGAGCGCCGGCAACCGGGCCGCGCGGCTCGCGTGCCGCGCCTTGGCGAGCGCGTTCTCGACGAAGGTCGGGTGTGGCTCCTCGGCTTCCGGAATGCCGAGCGAAGCCTGAAGGACGATTTTTATCGAGGAAGGCAAAAGTGCCTGAATCTCCCGCAGCTTGCCGGGGTTGTTGGAAGCGAGGACGAGCTTCACGGCAGGCGGTAGTCGATGAGCCAGTAGTAGCGCAGCGCCCGATAAGCGTACTCGCCGAACCCGGAGAAGGTGGCGGCCAGCTCTTCCTCGGTGGGGAAGTTCTTCAGCACCCGGGTCTCGCTCCCGTCGCGCAGCCGGCGGCGCTGGTAGGTGTTGCCCTCGGCGTCGCGCTCGTCCACCGGCTGCACGCCCTCGACGCAGCGGTTGTCGAACATGACCACGCGCGCGCCCGGGCGCAGCCGGGCGTGCAGCGATTGCAGGAAGAGCGCTCGCCGCGGCCGCGGCACGTGCGACCACCAGAAGCCGGCGAAGGCGCCGTCGAAGCTGCCGAGCGAGGCGTCGAGCGCGTAGGCATCCGCGATGCGCCATTGCACCGGGCAGCGACAGGTCTTGGCGCGCGCGATCGCCATCGGCTCGGGCGCGAGGTCGGTGGCGACGATGCGCTTCGCCGTGCGCGAGATGCGCTCGGTCCAGTAGCCGGTGCCGCACGCGACCTCCAGCACCTCGCGGCCGGCGAGCGCCGCGGGAATGGCCTCGCGCAGCACGTCGAGGTCGGCCTGGCGCTCGGCCCAGGCATAGATCTCCTCGTACTCGGCGGCGCGCCGCCGGTAGTAGTCGACGAGCTCAGGCGAGCTCAAGCGAGCGCTTCTGGTGAGCGATCAGCTGGCCGATGCCGCGGCTGGCGAGGCCGACCAGCTCGTCGAGCTCGCGCCGGCCGAACGCCTCGCCTTCGGCCGTGCCCTGGATCTCGACGAAGCGGCCGGCGCCGGTCATCACCACGTTCATGTCGCAGCCGCACGCCGAGTCCTCGGCGTAGTCGAGGTCGAGCACCGGCGTGCCCTGGTAGATGCCGACCGACACCGCGGCGACGAAATCGCGGATCGCGCTCGCGGCGCCCAGGCCCGAGAGCGCGTCGTGCAAGGCGACGAAGGCGCCGGTGATGGCGGCGGTGCGCGTCCCGCCGTCGGCCTGCAGCACGTCGCAGTCGAGCTGCACGGTGCGCGGCCCGATCGCCTGCAGGTCGACCACGGCGCGCAGCGCGCGGCCGATCAGCCGCTGGATCTCCTGGGTGCGGCCGCTCTGCTTGCCGCGCGCCGCCTCGCGCTCGCTGCGCGTGTGCGTCGCGCGCGGCAGCATGCCGTACTCGGCGCTCACCCAGCCGCGCCCGGTGTCCTTGAGGAAGGGCGGCACGCGCTCCTCTACCGAGGCGGTGCACAGCACGCGCGTGTCGCCGAACTCGACCAGCACCGAGCCTTCGGCGTGCCGCGTGTAGCCGCGGCTCAGGCGCACCGGGCGCAGCTCGTCGGGGCGCCTGCCGCTGGGCCGCGCGGGCGCGCTCATGACGCGGAATGCTTGCGCAGCGCGGCCTTGATCTCGGCGATCGCCTTCTCCACGTCGGCGTCGCTCATGCGCATGAAGTCGAGGTCGGTGGCGGTGAAGTCCTGCACGTCGGTCTTCGGCTCCTGCGGCTCGGGCCCGGGGGCGGCGACCGCGTCCTCGCCCCAGCGCATCGCCACGACGCTCACGTTGTCGCAGTCGCGGCCGGCGCGATGCTCGGCGAGCGTGACGAGCTCGCGCACCGCGTCCTCGAGCTCCAGGGTCAGCATGGCGTGCATGAGCTGGCGCTGCGTGAGCGGCCCCCAGAAGCCGTCCGAGCAGAGCACGACGATGTCGTCGCGCGCGAGCCGCGTGCGCTCCACCGGCTCGGGGCGCGGCGTCTGGTAGCCGCCCAGGCACTGCAGCAGGCGGTTGCGCTCCGGGTGGGTGGCGATCGCCTCCTCGCGGATGCGCCCGGCGTCGATCAGCTGCTGCACCACGGTGTGGTCGCGCGTGCGCAGCACGATGCGCCCCTCGCGCAGCAGGTACAGCCGGCTGTCGCCGACGTGCGTCCACCAGGCCTGGCCGTCCTGCACCACGCAGGCGACCAGCACGGTGCGCGGCGAGTCGGGCAGGGAGCGGCGCTCGGCCTCGCGCAGGATCGCGACATGGCTCGCGCCCATCGTGCGCTCGAGGAATGCCGCCGGGTCGGCGAGGCGCGGCCGCGCCTTGTGCCGGAACGCGGCGCCGAGCAGCGAGACGGCGAGCTCCGCGGCGAGCTCGCCGTGCAGGTGGCCGCCGAGGCCGTCGGCCACCGCCATGAGCAGGCTCTCCTCGGTCGACCAGCAGCCGATGCGGTCCTGGTTGATGTGGCGCGTGCCGATGCGCGTCGCCTGCGCGGTGGCGTACTTCATCGCCGGCTCGCCGCCCGGCGCGGCTCGGGCGCCTTCTCGCCGAGCAGCGCCTTCTGCAGCGCGAGCACGCTCTGCGGCCGCTCGAGCGGGTCGAGGCGCAGGCACCAGTCGATGATGTCGAGCAGCTCGCTCGAGTAGCGCCCGGCCCATTGCCGGCGCGCCGGTACCAGCCGGTCCTCCTTCAGCCGCTGGTCGGCGGGCTGCGGCGCCGCGGCGGCGAGGCAGGCGTAGACGGTGCCGCCGACCGAGTAGATGTCGCTCCACGGGCCGAGCTGCTCGCGCAGGCGGTGATGCTCGGGCGAGGCGTAGCCCGGCGTGTAGGTCGGCGGCAGCTTCATGCCCTCGGCGGAGAGCGTCTGGCGCGCGGCGCCGAAATCGATGAGCAGCGGCGAGTCGTCCTCGCGCAGGTAGACGTTGGCGGGCTTGATGTCCAGGTGCAGCAGCTTGTGGGTGTGCACTTCGCGCAGGCCGTTCAGCAGCTGCGCGAAGGTGGCGCGCATCCACACCTCGTCGGGCGGCGCGCGCAGGCTCTTGATGTGCTCCTGGAGCGAGCGGCCCTGCTCGTAGCGCATCACCAGGTACACGGTGTCGTTGGCGCGGAAGAAGCTCAGCACGCGCACCACGTTCGGGTGCTGCAGCTTCGCCAGCGCGCGGCCTTCCTCGAGGAAGCAGCGCATGCCGTAGCGGTACTTCGCCAGGTCGGCGCCTTCGAGCTGCGGCGCCGCGCCGTCCTTGCTGCGCAGGGGCAGCGTCGAGGGCAGGTACTCCTTGATCACCACCGGCGTGTCGTTCCCGTCGCGCGCGAGGTAGACGAACGAAAAGCCGCCCGCCGCGAGCAGCCGCACGATGCGGTAGTTCTCGAGCGGCGTGCCTTCGGCGAGCGGCGTGTTGAGCTGCGGCGCCATCTCCTCCTATGATAACGAATGATCCAGAGCATGACGGGCTACGCCGCCGCCTCGGTGCCGACGGCGCGCGGCGTCCTCGCGCTCGAGCTGCGCTCGGTCAACGCGCGCTTCCTCGACCTGCAGCTGCGCGTGCCCGACGAGCTGCGCGCGCTCGAGCCGATGCTGCGCGAGCAGCTCTCGGCGCGCCTCGCGCGCGGCAAGGTCGACTGCCGGCTGCTGCTCAACCCGGCCGAGGCGCCGGGCGCCGCGGCGCGCCTCAACGCCGAGGCGCTGGAGCGGCTGCGCCAGCTCTCCGAGCAGGTGGTGCGCGTGCTGCCGCAGGCGGCGCCGCTGCGCGTCGCCGACGTGCTGCGCTGGCCGGGGGTGCTCGCCGAGGCGCCGCTCGACGAGGAGCAGACGCGCCGCGCCGCCGCCGAGCTGTGCCGGCGCGCCCTGGACGAGCTGGTCGCGGCGCGCGGCCGCGAGGGCGCCCGGCTCGCGCAGGCGATCGGCGAGCGCGTGGCGAGCATGCGCCGCCGCGTCGAGGCGCTGGCGCCGCACCTGCCGCAGGCGCTCGCCGACTACCAGGCGAAGCTCTCGCAGAAGCTGCGCGAGGCGCTCGGCACGTCGGGCGTCGTGGACGAGGAGCGGCTGCGCGCCGAGCTCGCGCTCTTCGCCGCCAAGGTGGACGTCGACGAGGAGATCACCCGCCTGCAGGCGCACTTCGCCGAGGTGGAGCGGGTGCTCGCCGCGGGCGGCGCCGTGGGCAAGCGGCTCGACTTCCTCGCGCAGGAGCTCAACCGCGAGGCCAACACGCTCGCCGCCAAGGCGGCGAGCGCCGAGATCTCCGATTGCGCGCTCGAGCTGAAGGTGCTGATCGAGCAGATGCGCGAGCAGGTACAGAACCTGGAATGAAAGGCAAGCTGTTCGTGATCACCGCCCCGTCCGGAGCGGGCAAGACGTCGCTCATCGAGGCGGTGATGCGCGACGATCCGACGCTCAAGCTTTCGGTGTCCTACACCACGCGCGCGCCGCGCGAGGGCGAGCGCGACGGCGTCGACTACCACTTCGTCGACCGGGCGACCTTCGACGCCATGCAGCGGCGCGGCGAGTTCCTGGAGAGCGCCGAGGTGCACGGCAACCGCTACGGCACCTCGCGCAAGGTGATCCTCGACGCCATCGCCGCCGGCGAGGACCTGATCCTCGAAATCGACTGGCAGGGCGCGCAGCAGGTGCGGCGGCTCTATCCCGACTGCGTCGGCATCTTCATCCTGCCGCCGTCGATCGAGGAGCTGGAGCGGCGCATGCGGCTGCGCGGCAAGGATTCCGAGGCGGTGATCCGCCGCCGGCTGGACAACGCCCGGGAAGAGCTGGAGCACGCCGGAGAGTTCGAATACACTATAATTAACAAAGACTTCGAAACCGCCCGGCGAGAGCTGGCGGAAATCCTCCGGAAGGAACGAGCGAGAGCCCATGGCGCGCATCACCGTTGACGACTGTCTGAAGAGAATCCCCAACCGCTTCCAGCTCACCCTGGCCGCGACCTACCGCGCGCGGCAACTCGGCGCCGGCGCGACGCCGACCGTCGAGCCCAACCGCGACAAGGCGACGGTCATCGCGCTGCGTGAGATCGCCTCGGGAAAGGTCGGCACCGAGGTGCTGAAGCGCAACCCCACCCCGCCCGCCACACCCACGCTCTAGATCCGGGACGGACTCCGAATTTTTCCCCCGGTTTCCCCGGGGGAATTCGTGGTCCGTCCCTGTTTTTCGGGGTGGTAATCTGAGCCCATGGCCGTGGCCACCCCCCTGCCGGCGTCCGAGCGATTCGGCTACCTGAAGCCGAGCGACGTGGCGCGCCTGCAGGAGGCCTACCGCTTCTCGGAGGCCGCGCACGCCGGCCAGAAGCGCCAGTCCGGGGACCCGTACATCTCGCACCCCCTGGCGGTGGCCGAGATCCTCGCCGACTGGCACCTGGACGGCCAGACGCTGATGGCGGCCCTGCTGCACGACGTTACCGAGGACACCTCGGTCACCAAGGACGAGATCTCCGACATGTTCGGCCGCCCGGTGGCCGAGCTGGTCGACGGGGTGTCCAAGCTCGACAAGATCGAGTTCCAGTCGGCCGAGCAGGTGCAGGCCGAGAACTTCCGCAAGATGCTGCTCGCGATGGCGCGCGACGTGCGCGTCATCCTGATCAAGCTCGCCGACCGGCTGCACAACATGCGCACGCTCGGCGCGGTCTCTCCCGAGAAACGGCGCAGGATCGCCCGCGAGACCATGGAGATCTACGCGCCGATCGCCAACCGGCTCGGCCTGAACAGCCTCTACCACGAGCTGCAGGAGCTCGCCTTCGCGCACCTCTATCCCCTGCGCTACCGCGTGCTCGCCAAGGCGACCAAGGCGGCGCGCGGCAACCGGCGCGAGATGATCACGCGCACGCTGGATGCGATCAAGCGCAAGCTCGCCGAGAGCGGCATCGAGGCGACCGTGCAGGGGCGCGAGAAGCACGTCTACTCGACCTACCGCAAGATGATCGAGAAGCAGCTCTCGTTCTCCGAGGTGCACGACATCTTCGGCTGCCGCGTGGTGGTGCGCGACGTCGCGTCCTGCTACCTGGCGCTCGGCGCGCTGCACTCGCTCTACAAGCCGATCCCCGGCAAGTTCAAGGACTACGTCGCCATCCCGAAGGCGAACGGCTACCAGTCGATCCACACCGACCTGATCGGCCCGTACGGCGTGCCGGTGGAGGTGCAGATCCGCACCGAGCAGATGCACCGGCTCGCCGAGTCGGGCGTCGCCTCGCACTGGCTCTACAAGGACGAGACCGACAAGCTCTCCGACCTGCAGAAGCAGACGCACCGCTGGCTGCAGTCGCTGCTCGAGATCCAGCAGCAGTCGGGCGACCCGCAGGAGTTCCTCGAGCACGTCAAGGTCGACCTGTTCCCCGACGAGGTCTACGTCTTCACGCCCAAGGGGCGGATCCTCTCGCTGCCGCGCGGCGCCACCGCGGTGGACTTCGCCTACGCGGTGCATACCGACATCGGCAACCGCTGCGTCGCCGCCAAGGTGAACGGCGAGCTGGTGCCGCTGCGCACCGAGCTGCGCAACGGCGACCGCGTGGAGATCGTCACCGCGAGCCACGCCAAGCCCAACCCGGCGTGGCTGCAGTACGTGCGCACCGGCAAGGCGCGCTCCAACATCCGCCACTTCCTGAAGACCATGCAGTACGAGGAGTCGGCGGCGCTCGGCGAGCGGCTGCTCGACCAGGCGCTGCGCGCGCTCAAGGGCTCGATCGCCGAGCTGGACGACGCGGCGTGGGAACGCGTGGTGCGCGACAGCGGCGCGCGCTCCAAGGGCGAGCTGCTCGCCGACCTGGGGCTCGGCAAGCGCCTGCCGGCGATCGTCGCGCGGCGCCTGCTGAAGACGCTCGACGCGAAGGAAGACGCGGCGAAGAGCGCGGCGACCGTCACCATCCGCGGCACCGAGGGCATGGCGGTGCAGCTCGCGACCTGCTGCCGGCCGATCCCGGGCGACGCGATCGTGGGCTCGATCAAGAAGGGCCAGGGGCTGGTGGTGCACGCCGCCGACTGCCGCAGCATCGTGCGCTCGCGCCGCAACGAGCCCGACCAGTGGATCGACGTGGAGTGGGATCCGCGCACCACGCGGCTCTTCCAGGCGGCGGTCAACGTCACGGTGGCCAACCAGCGCGGCGTGCTGGCGCGCGTCGCCTCCGAGATCGCCGAGGCGGGCTCCAACATCGACTCGATCACCATGGGCGAGGACCGCGCGGTCTTCACCACCATGCACTTCGTGCTGGAAGTCGCCAACCGCCAGCACCTCGCGCGCGTGATGCGGGCGCTGCGGCGCCTGCCGGACGTGCAGAAGCTCGCGCGGACGCGCGAGTAGCTAGCCGAGCCGCAGCGAGAGCAGCGTCTCGCCCCGCAGCACGATGAGCGCGCCGCGCGGCCCGGCGCGCAGCGCGCGCGAGAGCTCCGCGAGCGAGGCGACGCGCCGCTGGTTCACCCCGACGATCAGGTCCCC
>DASVDO010000017.1:0-105544 GCA_036381055.1 Burkholderiales bacterium
GCGCGCGGTGGGCATCCCGGTGTCGCGGCTCTTCACCACCGTGTTCTGCCTCGGCGCGGCGCTCGCCGGGGCGGGCGGGGTGATCGGCGGGCCGATCATGTCCGCCTATCCCGGCCTCGACGCCGACATGCTGCCGCTCGCGCTGATCGTGGTGATCCTGGGCGGGGTGGGCAGCCTGCTCGGCGCCTTCGCCGGGGCCTTCATCACCGGCTTCGTCTACACGTTCGGCGTGGCGCTGCTGCCCGACCTGGCGTACGTGATCCTCTTCCTGCCGATGATCCTGGTGATCGCCTTCCGGCCGCGCGGCCTGTTCGGCAAGTTCGCGGCGTGAAGCGCAGGATCCCGCTCGCCGTCGTCCTGCTGGTCCTCGCCGCGCTGCCCTTCTACTCGGGCGAGTACTACATCAACCTGTCGAGCCAGATCCTGATCTTCGCGGTGTTCGCCGCGAGCATCAACCTGCTGCTCGGCTACGGCGGCCTGCCGACGCTCGGCCACGCCGCCTACCTCGGCGTCGCCGCCTACCTCTCGGCGCTGATGTACCTCAAGTGGCACGTGGCGCCGCTGCTCATCGCGCCGCTCGCGCTGCTCGGCACGACGCTCATGGCGTGCGTGTTCGGGCTGGTGGCGCTGCGCGCCGCCGGCCTCGGCTTCCTGATGCTCACCCTCGCGCTGTCGCAGGTGCTGTGGGGCACGGCGTACCGCTGGGTGTCGGTGACCGACGGCGACAACGGCTTGCGCGGCCTGGCGCGCCCGTCGCCCTTCGGCCTGAACCTCGACGACGCCGCGGCGTTCTACTGGTTCACGCTGCTCGTCAGCGTGATCGCCGTCGCCTTCATGGCGCGCTTCGTCGCCTCGCCGTTCGGCGCGGCGCTGCGCGGCACGCGCGACCAGCCGCGGCGCATGAGCGCGCTCGGCTACGACGTGTGGCTGATCCGCTGGATCACCTTCGTCTACGCCGGCTTCTGGGGCGCGGTGTCGGGCATCCTGTTCGTCTACTACCACAAGTACATCCATCCGGTGTCGCTGTCGCTCGCCAACTCGGCCGAGGGCCTGCTCGCCGTGATCGCCGGCGGCTCGGGCACGCTCGCCGGGCCGCTGGTCGGGGCGGCGATCGTGATGCTGCTCAAGAACTACGTGTCGGCCTACATCGAGCGCTGGAACATGCTGCTCGGCTTCGTGTTCGTGCTGATCGTGGTGTTCATGCCGGAAGGCGTGGTCCCGGGAGTGAAGAGGCTGTGGCGGCGCTTCGTATCCAGAACCTGAAGAAATCGTTCGGCGGCCTGCCGGCGATCAACGACGTCTCGTTCGAGGTGGCGGCGGGCGAGCGGCGGCTGATCATCGGCCCGAACGGCGCCGGCAAGACGACGCTGTTCAACCTGATCACCGGCGACCTGCGCGCCGACTCGGGCGAGATCGCGCTGTTCGACGAGCCGGTGACGCGCTACGCCACCTACCGGCGCGTGCACCGCGGGCTGGCGCGCACCTACCAGATCATCACGCTGTTCGCCCACGACAGCCTGGAGCACAACATCGCGCTGTCGCTGCTCGGCCTGTCGCGCGCGCGCTGGAGCCTGTTCGGGCGCATCCCGGACGACATCTCGCGCAGCGCGCGCGAGGTGCTCGGCCGCGTGGGGCTCGAGCACCTCGCCGGCCGGCCGGTCTCGGAAGTGGCCTACGGCGACAAGCGGCGCGTCGAGATCGCCATGGCGCTCGCGCAGAAGCCGCGCCTGCTGCTGCTCGACGAGCCGCTCGCCGGGCTGTCGCGCGAGGAGCGCTTCGCCGTCAAGGCGCTGATCAACGAGGTGCCGCGCGACGTCACGGTGGTGATGATCGAGCACGACATGGACACCGCGCTCGACATGGCCGAGCGCATCACGGTGCTGCACTACGGGCGGGTGATCGTCGAGGGCACGCGCGCCGACGTGGTGGCCGACCCGAAGACGCGCGAGGTGTACCTTGGCCACTGACGCGCTGGCGCTCGAGGGCATCGACGCCCTGTACGGCGAGAGCCACGTGCTGCACGCGGTGAGCTTCCGCCTGCTGCCGGGGCGCGTGCTGGCGCTGCTCGGCCGCAACGGCGCCGGCAAGACCACCTGCATGAGCACGGTGATGGGCCTGCTGCCGCCGCGCGCCGGCTCGGTGCGCCTGTTCGGCGAGCCGGTGCAGCGCCTCGCGCCCGAGACGATCTCGCGCAAGGGCATCGGCCTGGTGCCGCAGGGCCGGCGCGTCTTCCCGCGCCTCAGCGTGCGCGAGAACCTGCTGGTCGCCTTCCAGAAGCGCGCCGGCTGGACGCTCGACAAGGTGTTCGAGCTCTTTCCCCGGCTGAAGGAGCGGCACGCGCAGGACGCCGGCTCGCTCTCCGGCGGCGAGCAGCAGATGCTCGCCATCGCGCGCGCGCTGATGGGCAACCCGAAGGTGCTGCTGATGGACGAGCCCTCGGAAGGGCTCGCGCCGCTGATCGTCGCCGAGGTCGGCCGCACCATCGCGCGCCTGAAGGCCGAGGGGCAGTCGATCGTGCTGGTCGAGCAGAACATCAAGCTCGCGCTGGAGCTCGCCGACGACGTGGTGATCCTCAACACCGGCCGCGTCGCCTTCGCCGGCCCGGTCGACCAGGTGCGCGACAACGAGGCGCTGATCACCCAGCACCTCGGAGTTTTCTAGGGGAGCCTTAAGACCATGATGTATACCTGCGCGCCGGCGGGCGCGTCCGGCGCGACCCGGACCGTCAAGACGAGAAAGCGCGGCTCGCTGCGCGTCGACATCCACTGCCACTACCTCAACACCGACGTGGCGGCGCGCGTGGCAGGGAGGACGCCGCCGGAGGCGGACTACCTCTTCAAGTTCTCGAACGAGCAGACGCGCGAGGTGAACGCGCGGCAGGCGAAGGAGCGCGCGCCGAAGCTCTGCGACATCGCGGTGCGCCTCGCCGACATGGACCGCATGGGCATCGACGTGCAGGCGGTCTCGCCGGCGCCGCACCAGACCTACTACTGGGCCGAGCCGGGCGAGGGGCGGGAGCTCTCGCGCGCGGTGAACGAGCGGCTCGCCGAGATCGCCGCGCAGCATCCCGAGCGCTTCGTGCCGATGGGCACGGTGCCGCTGCAGGACGCCGGCCTCGCGGTCGAGGAGCTGGTGCACTGCGTGAAGACGCTCGGCATGCGCGGCGTGGAGATCAACCCGAGCGTGCGCGGCATGGACCTCACCGACGAGCGCCTCGCCCTCGAGCGCTTCTTCGCCAAGGCGGAGGAGCTGGGCATCGTGCTCTTCATGCACCCGATCGGCTTCACGCACGGCGAGCGGCTGTCCGCCCACTACTTCAACAACGTGATCGGCAACCCGCTCGAGACCACGGTGGCGGCGAGCCACCTGATCTTCGACGGCGTGCTCGAGCGCCATCCGAAGCTTAAGATCGTGCTGCCGCACGCCGGCGGGTTCCTCGCGCACTACTGGGCGCGCATGGACCACGCGTGGGCGGCGCGCCCGGACTGCCGGGGGCGCATCCGGCGCCGGCCCTCGAGCTACCTCGAGCGCTTCTACTTCGACACCATCACCTTCGACCGCGGCCTGCTGAAGCGCCTCGTCGAGCGCTTCGGCGAGGACCACGTGCTGCTCGGCACCGACTACCCCTACGACATGGGCGTCGAGCGCCCGGTCGAGCTCGTCGAGGGGGTGGCCGGCCTCTCGGCCGCCGGCCGGGCCGCCGTCCTGGGCGGCAATGCCGCGCGGCTGCTGAAGATTGATTACAATCGGGCGCAAAGGAGGAGGTCCCGATGAATTTCACCCGAAGGAAGGTACTCGGCGCCGTGGGCGCGGGCGCGCTCGCGGCGAGCATCCCCGCCCGGAGGGCGTTCTCGCAGAACATCGTCAAGATCGGCATGAGCATGCCGCAGACCGGCTCGCTCGGCGCCGGCGGCCAGGCGGCGCTGGTGGCGCTGCGCATGTGGGTCGAGGACGTCAACAAGAAGGGCGGCCTGCTCGGGCGCAAGGTCGAGCTGATCGCCTACGACGACCAGACCAACCCGGCCAACACCCCGGGGATCTACACCAAGCTGCTCGACGTCGACAAGGTCGACCTGCTGATCGCGCCCTACGGCACCGTGCCGACCGCGCCGATCATGCCGCTGGTGAAGCAGCGCGGCAAGCTGCTGATGGGCAACTTCTCGTTCCAGGTGAACCACAAGGTGCAGCACGACATGTGGTTCAACAACTCGCCGTGGAACGACGCCTCGAGCTGGTCCGACGGCTTCTTCGCCGCCGGCAAGAAGGCCGGGGCGAAGACCGTGGCGTTCCTCGCCGCCGACCAGGAGTTCGCGCAGAACCTGGCGAACGGCGCGCGCAAGCTGGCGCAGCAGGGCGGCATCAAGACGGTCTACGACCAGAACTACCCGCCGACGACGACCGACTTCTCGGGCCTGATCCGCGCGGTGCGCGCGGCGCGGCCGGACATCGTGTTCGTCATGTCCTACCCGAACGACACGGTGGCGATCGTGCGCGCGGTGAACGAGATCGGCATCGGCTCGGGGGTCAAGCTGTTCGGCGGCGGCATGGTCGGCCTGCAGTTCACGCCCAACATGGTCAACCTGGGCAGCCAGCTCAACGGCATCGTCAACTACAACTCCTACGTGCCCGGCATCAAGTACCCCGGCGTCGAGGAGTTCCTCGCGCGCTACGCCAAGAAGGCGGCCGAGGCCAAGGTCGACCCGCTCGGCTTCTACCTGCCGCCGTTCAACTACGCGATCGGCCAGATCCTCGAGCAGGCGACGCAGGCGGTGGGCAGCTTCGACGACGAGAAGCTCGCCAAGTGGCTGCACGCCAACGAGGTGAAGACCATCGTCGGCCCGATCCGCTGGGACAAGAGCGGCGAGTGGGCCAAGCCGCGCGTCATCCAGGCGCAGTTCCGCGGCGTGGTCGACAAGAACCTGGAGCAGTGGCGCAAGCCGGGCAAGCAGGTGGTGATCTACCCGGAGGAGTACAAGACCGGCGAGGTCATCACGCCGTTCGAGAAGGCGCGCAGGGCCAAATAACGAAGAAGCACGGAAAAGGCGCGGTGGCCCCGCGCCTTTTTTTTGGAGGCGCATGTTCTTCAGCTGGGACTTGCTCGCCGAAGCCGTGATGTTCGGCGTGCTGCTGGGCTCGTTTTACGCCGCCGTCAGCATCGGCCTGTCGGTGTCGTTCGGCCTGCTCGACGTGCCGAACGTCGCGCACCCGGCGGTGATGGTGTTCGGCTCGTACTGCACCTTCGTGCTTGCCGGCTGGGGGCTCGACCCGATCCTCGCCGGCCTGGTGCTGATGGTGCCGTTCTTCGTGCTGGGCGTGCTGATCTACCGCTTCTACTACGAGGCGTTCGAGAAGCGCGGCACGGACGCCGCGGTGCGCGGCCTGGCGTTCTTCTTCGGCGTCGCCTTCATCATCGAGGTCGGGCTGATCCTCGCCTTCGGCGTCGACCAGCGCCTGGTGCAGGCCGAGTACATCGGCTCGAGCCTGGCGCTCGGCGACTACCGCATCCCCTACCGCATGCTGGTCGCCTTCGGCGTCGCGCTGCTGCTGACCTTCTCGCTGTCGCTGTACCTGTCGCGCAGCTACATCGGCCGGGCGATCAAGGCGGTGGCGCAGGACGAGCCGGCGCTGCGCCTGATGGCCGCCGACCCGGTGCGCATCAAGCAGTGGGCGTTCGGCATCGCCACCGGCGTGAGCGCGCTGGCCGGCGCGATGCTGATCGTCGTCGGCCCGGTCGAGCCGGCGCTCGACCGCGCCTACATCGGCCGCACCTTCTGCGTGGTGGTGCTGGCGGGGCTGGGCAGCATGACCGGCACGCTCGCCGCCGGGCTGATCCTCGGCATCGCCGAGCAGATCGTGCTCATCTTCTTCGGCGCCTCGTGGGCGCCGGCGGTGGCCTTCGGCCTGCTGCTGGTGGTGCTGGGCATCCGGCCGCAGGGGTTGTTCGGCAGATGAGCGGCAGATGAGCGGCCGATGAGAGCGCACGGCATCTACTGGATCGCGGTCGCGGTGCTGTTCGCCGCGGCGCTCGGCGCGGCGCTCGCGCCGGTCAACGAGTACTTCTTCTACGCCGCGTTCGTGGTGCTGCAGTTCGTGGTGCTCGCCACCGCCTGGAACATCCTCGGCGGCTACGCCGGCTACGTGAACTTCGGCACCGGCGCGTTCTTCGCCATCGGCGCCTACACCGCCACGGTGCTGTTCAAGTGGCTGGGCGCGCCGCTCGCGGTGCAGATCGCCGCCGGCGCGGCGATGAGCGGCCTGCTCGGCTTCGGCGTCGGGCTGCTCACCCTGCGCCTGCGCGGCATCTTCTTCGCCATCGCCACCGTCGCGGTGACCTTCATCTGCGAGACGCTGATGATCAACTGGCGCTACGTCGGCGGCGCGACCGGCCTGCAGCTCGAGCGCCCGCCGGTGCTCGAGCCCTTCGAGACCTACACGCGCATGCTGTTCGTGGTGATGGCGCTGCTCGCGCTCGGCGCGGTGTCGATCGCGCGCTACGTGCAGGTGTCCTGGATCGGCCGCGGCCTGCGCGCCATCCGCGACACCGAGGAGGCGGCCGAAGCGAGCGGCGTGCCGACGCTCAGGCTGAAGCTCTTCGCCTGCACGCTCTCCGGGGCGCTGATGGGCGCGGCCGGCGCGCCGATGCCGATGTACCTGTCGTTCATCGAGCCGGCGTCGAGCTTCAGCCTGAACTACTCGATCAACGCGCTCGCCATGCCGATGATCGGCGGCACGGCGCACTGGATCGGCCCGGTGGTCGGCGCGCTGCTGCTCGCCTCGACGCAGCAGATCGTCACCGTGACCATCTCCAACGAGCTGAACGTGATGGTGGTGGGCGTGCTGCTCGTGCTGTTCGTGGTGCTCGCCCCGGACGGCATCGTCGGACTGTTCAAGCGATGGCTGCGCTCCTCCGCATAAGCGGCGTGTCCAAGCATTTCGGCGGCTTCACCGCGCTCGACGGGGTGAGCCTCGAGGTGGCGCAGGGCGAGCGCTTCGGCCTGATCGGCCCCAACGGCTCGGGCAAGACGACGCTCATCAACTGCATCTCCGGGGCGCTGCGCAACGAGTCGGGCTCGATCGTGTTCGACGGCGAGGAGCTGTCGCGCCTGCCGGCCTACAAGCGCACGCGCAAGGGCGTGGCGCGCAGCTTCCAGATCCCGCGGCCGTTCCGCAGCATGTCGGTGCTGGAGAACCTGCTGGTCGCCTTCGAGTACGTCGGCCACCTGAAGGACGCGCAGTCGGAAGGGCTGGCGCGCGAGATCCTGCGCGGCATGGGGCTCGCCGACAAGGCGGCGGCGTCGACCACGCAGCTCTCGCAGGTCGAGCTGCGCAAGCTGGAGCTGGCGCGCGCCATGGCGGCGCGGCCCAAGCTGCTCATCTCCGACGAGGCGATGGCCGGGCTGTCGGGCGCCGAGGTGGACGAGGTGCTGAAGATCCTGTTCGGGCTGAACGAGCAGGGCATCACCATCATCATGATCGAGCACATCATGCAGGCGGTGATGCGCTTCTCGCAGCGCGTGGTGTGCCTCGACGCGGGGCGCATCATCGCCGAGGGCACGCCGCAGGCCATCGTGCAGAACTCCGACGTGCAGAGGGCCTACCTTGGCGCTTAGCCTGGCCATCGAGGGCGTCGACGCCGGCTACGGCGCGGTGCGCGCCCTGCACGGCATCTCGCTCGCCATCGCCGAGAAGGAGACGGTGGCGCTGCTCGGCACCAACGGCAACGGCAAGAGCACGCTGATGAAGTGCGTGATGGGCATGGTGCGGCCGAGCCGCGGCTCGATACGGCTCAACCTGGACGGCGCGAGCCACGACCTGACCCGGCTCAGCACCGAGCAGATCGTCGAGCTCGGCGTCGCCCTGGTGCCCGAGGGCCGGCGCCTGTTCCCGAAGCTGACCGTCGAGGAGAACCTGCTGCTCGGCGCCTTCCGCAGGAGCGCGCGCGCCGAGATCGAGCGCAACCGCGCCTTCTGCTACGAGTGCTTCCCGGTGCTCGCCGAGCGGCGCCGCCAGCTCGCCGGCTCGATGTCCGGCGGCCAGCAGCAGATGCTCGCCATCGCCCGCGCGCTGATGTCGGCGCCCAAGCTGCTGCTGGTCGACGAGCCCTCGGTGGGCCTCGCGCCGATCCTGGTGTCGCACACCATCACCAAGATCAAGGAGCTGAAGGACCGCTACGGCCTGACGGTGCTGATGGCCGAGCAGAACTTCCACCAGGCGATCCGCATCGCTGACCGCGGCTACATCATCGTGCACGGCGAGATCGTCTTCGAGGGCGACGTCGGCGCGCTGGAGAAGAACGAGCTGGTGCGCAGCTATTACCTCGGAACCTGAAAACCCCTTTACGCCACGTTCACGTCGGGATGTACGGCGCGGTGATGGGCCTCGCCGGGCTGGGGCTCACCACGCGCGCCGCGGCCACCGTGTGGCCGGGCGTGCTGCGCGCGCCGGCCTACTTCACCGAGCTGTGGGTGCTGGCGGGCGCCATAGCGCTGGTGCTGCTGCTTTTTCTCTATTCGGTAAAGCTCGTCCAGGCGCCGAAAGCGGTGCGAGAGGACTTCGTGCATCCGCTCACGCTCGGCTTCTGCGGCGCCTTCCCGGTCGGCATGTCGCTGGTGGCGGGCGGCATCGGCGCCTATGCGCCGGGGGCCGGGAAGGCCCTGTGGTGGGCGGCGTTCGCGCTGCTCGTCGCCTTCCAGGTGTGGGCGCTGGCGCGGCTGCTCGCGGGCGGCATCGCGCTCGGCGAGATCAACGCCGGCTGGCTGATCGTGCTGGTCGGCGGCATCGTGCTGCCCGGGCCGGCGCTCTCGCTCGGGCTGCTCGCGCCGGCGCATGTCGCCTTCGGCATCTCGGCCACCGTGGCGCCGGTCCTGATGGCGATCCTGTTCTACCGCGCGATCGCCGGCCCGCCGTTCCCCGACGGCTTCCGCCCGACCTGGTTCGTGCTGCTCGTGCCGCCGTCGCTCATCTACGCCAACGGCGTCGCGCTCTACCCCGGGCTCGGCTTCCTCGAGACGCTGTACTTCTTCGCGCTGGCGCTCGCCCTGGCGCTGTTCGTCGTGTCGCGGCGCTTCTGGCGCTGGCCGTTCGGCCCCGCCTGGTGGGCCTTCACCTTCCCGCTCGACTCGCTGGCCTACGCCGCGACGCGCTACGCGCAGCAGCACCCGGCGCCGCTGTGGCGCGGGCTTTGCGCGGCGACGGTGCTGCTCGCGACGCTTTCCGTGTCGCTCGTTCTCGCGCGTACGCTTCGCAGCGTCGCATCGCGTCCGGCGTGAACTCGGCCTGCGGCTGGTTGCCGCCGATGATGAACATCAGCAGGTGCTCGCGCTCCGGCTCGTCGTACGTCACGTTCATGAAGCGGCGCGCCACGCCGACCGGGAACGAGATCACGTCGTAGGGGTTGAGGTCGACGTACTCCTTGGCGTCGCCCTCGTTCCACTCGCAGCGCCACTTCCCGGTCATCGGGATGAAGGTCTCGTTGGTGTCGTGGTTGTGCATCAGCGGGCCCCTGCCGGGTTTCGCCTTGCAGTAGCCGAGGTTGAAGCCTTCGGCGATCGGGATCGCCGGCATCTGCGAGGCGTTGTCGCCGACCGGCGAGGTGACGGCCTCGGAATCCTTCTGCGGCGGCGCGAAGCCGATCACCGCGTAGAGCTTGCGCCGGCATTCCGGCAGCGGGCTGTCGGGCAGGCCGCCGTCGGAGCCCTTCAGCCGGCTGAAGCGGGCGACGCGCTGCATCATCTGCTCGCGCGTCCAGGTACGGATGTTGCGCCAGTCGTCCATCGTCGAAGCCTCCTTGCCGCCTATTATGGAACCGGAAGCGCTGCTCGAGCTCGCCGACGACGCCGCCGGCGAGGGCGAGTACGAGAGCGCCTGCCATCTGCTGATGGCGGCGCTGCACCTCGCCGAGCACCGCGCCGACTACGACGCCGTGCTGCACGTCGGCGCCGCCGGCCGGCGCCTGGGCGTCGCGGCGGTCGGGGCCGGCCGCAGCGGGCTGTTCGAGGAGCTCGACGCCCGCGCCGAGGCGGCGCGGCTGCGCCTGGAGCGCGCCGGGCAGCTCGGGCGCGCCCCGACTGCTTAGAATGCCGGCATGAGCCGGCTGCAGGCCCCGTTCAGCCAGAAGGACTGGATCGAGAAGAACCTGCCGCATGCGCTCGGCGCGATCGGCAACAAGGAGATGTTCCGCGGCTCGGACTTCATCTACCAGGTGATCCGCGGCCCGAACGCGCGCAACGACTTCCACCTCGATCCGTTCGACGAGATCTTCTACCAGCTCCAGGGCGGCATCGCGGTGCACGTCATGGAGGAGGGCCGCGAGCGGGTGATCCCGGTGAAGGAGGGCGAGGTGTTCCTGCTTCCCAGGGGCGTCTACCACTCGCCGCGCCGGCCCGCCGGCACCCTCGGCCTGGTGCTCGAGCGGCCGCGCAAGCGCGACGAGCTGGACGCGGTCGCCTGGTTCTGCGCCCGCTGCGCGAACAAGCTGCACGAGGTGCGCTTCTGGTGCGAGGACATCGAGCAGGTGCTGGCGAAGGTGGTGAAGGCGTTCAACGCCGACCTCGCGCTTCGCACCTGCAAGCGCTGCGGCGCGGTCCTCCCCGACCCCACCCAACCCTAAACCAGGGACAGACCACGTTTTCCTTCAGGGACCGCTTCCCAAGCGGTGCCCAGGGGTCTAGCGTGGCGCATGGCCGGGAAGGTTTCCGATACCTGGGAGCGCGGCGACCCCTACGAGCGCTACGTCGGCCGTTGGAGCCGCCTCGTCGCGCCGCAATTCCTGGACTGGCTGAACGTCGGGGCAGGGCGGCGCTGGCTGGACGTGGGCTGCGGCACCGGCGCGCTCGCCGCCGCGATCCTCGAGCGCTGCGCGCCGGCAGCGCTCGACGCGGTAGAGCCGTCCGCCGGGTTTCGCGACGCGGCCGCGCGCAACCTCGCCGGGCGAGCCGCGCTGCATGCCGGCAACGCAGCGCGGATACCGCTCGCCGACGGCTCGGTGGACGCGGTGGTCTCCGGCCTGGTGCTGAATTTCGTGCCCGACACGCAGCTCGCGCTGCGCGAGATGTCGCGCGTTGCCGCCTCGGGCGGCACCGTGGCCGCCTATGTCTGGGACTACGCGGGCAAGATGCAGCTCATGCGCGCCTTCTGGGACGCCGCGGTGGCGCTCGACCGCGACGCCGCGGCGCTCGACGAAGGGCCGCGCTTTCCGCTATGCCGGCCGCAGGCGCTCGAGCAGGCTTTCCGCGCCGCCGGCCTGCAGGACGTGACGGTGAGGCCGATCGACATCGCGACTCGCTTCGCCGACTTCGACGAGTACTGGCAGCCGTTCCTCGGCGGCCAGGGACCGGCGCCGGCGTACGCGATGTCGCTCGACGAAGAGCGGCGCGCTCGCCTGAGGGAAGCGCTGCGCGCTCGGCTCGCGGCGAGCCCGGATGGATCGATCGCGCTGATCGCCCGTGCCTGGGCGGTGCGCGGCAAGGCGGCGAAATAGCCGGAAAACCGGGACTGTCCCTGCTTTCGGGTCAGCGCTTGATGCCGCCCAGGCGCTCGAGCACGGCGCACACGGCGGCGGTGTCCTGCTTCGCGAAGCTCTGCGCCATGGCGGCGTTGTAGATCGCCGCGGACGCGTTGAAGAGCGGCGTCGGCACGCCGAGCTTCATGGCGAACTCGCCGATGATCTTCATGTCCTTCTGCCAGACCTCGACCTTCATCGTCGCGTCGTCGTAGCGGCCCTCGACCATCTGCGGGCCGCGCACCTGGAACATGCGCGAGCTGCCGGCGCCGTCGCCCGCCACCTTGTAGATGGTCTCGGGATCGAGCCCGGCCTTCATGCCGAGCACGAACGCCTCGGCGGCCGAGACGTTGTGGATCGCCACCATCAGGTTGGCGACGAACTTCATCTTGCTGCCGTTGCCGAACTCGCCGAGATAGTAGTGCGCGCGCGAGAAGCCCTTGAGGAAGGGCACGGTCTTCGCGAACGCCGCCTTGTCGCCGCTCGCGTAGACCACCAGGTCCTTGGCGCGCGCCTGCGCGCCGGTGCCCGAGAGCGGGCAGTCGAGCAGCGCGACGCGCTTGCGCGCCAGCGTGGCGCGCGCGCGCTCCTTGTCCTCGATCGGCAGGGTGCTCGTCTCCATCACCACGGCGCCCTTCTCGGAGATCTCGCGCGCCACCGCGTGCAGCGCCTCGGCGCTCGGCAGCGAGGTGATCATCACCGGCGCCTGCTCGGCGACCCTGGCGGCCGACTCGAGCGGCAGGCCGCCCGACTTCTTCAGCGCCTTGCGCGCGGCCGGGGCGATGTCGAAGCCGTAGACGCGGAAGCCGGCCTTGCACAGGTTCTGCGCCATCGCCGAGCCCATGATGCCCAGGCCGATGACGCCGATGGTCTTCATTGTTGTTCTTCCCCCCCGAGTTCGGGCTCCGTCCCCGAATTTTGTCCTCGAATTACGTTGGCTTGGCGCTCACCAGCACCACCGCGACGATGCACGGCTCGTTGCCACGCACGCTCCAGGAATGGTTGGTGCCGCGCTGGATGAAGACGTCGCCCGGCTTGAGCAGCGTCTCGCCCTTCTCCAGCACCGCGTAGATCTCGCCCTTCAGCACGACGATGTAGTCGATCGTGCTGGTCTTGTGCATCATCGGGTCGGACGAGCGCTTGTCCTGCGCGTGCGAGGCGCCGATCGCCGCGAAGCCCGCCGAGCCGTCGCTGTCCCTGGGACGGCTGGCGTCGGGCGGAAACTCGACGATGCGGAAGATGGTGCCGTTCGGCGGCGGCTCGAGGCGGATCGGCCGGTCGGCCGCGTCGCGCTGCCCGCTGTTGTCGGCCGGCGCCGAGGCGGTCTCCCAGAGGTCGGTGAGCGCGAGCCCCGGGAAGGAGGGCATCTCCTTCACGTTGGGCGCCAGGCCGTCGGCGATGATGGTCGACTTGCCGTCCTGATCGTGGCCGGTCAGGACTCGCCGCACGCGCCAGATCATGCGAGCGCGTCGCTCGGCGCGATCTTCTGGCGCGCCTTGACGCCCGCGTCGGGAGCCAGCCGGAAGTCCCAGGTCAGCTTGAGGAACGGGCTGGGCATGCCCAGCCGCCTCGCCTCGGCGGCATCGTCGACCTTGACGTAGCGGCCGATCAGCGAGTCCTTCACCGCGAACACCGCGTCGCCGTCGAGGTACGGGTCGCCCTCGACGAACACGTGGGTGATCACCGGCTGGTAGCCGGGCGCCGAGACGATGGCGTGCATGTGCGCCGGCCGCATGTGGTGGTTGCCGGTGGCGCGGATCAGCTCGCCCACCGGGCCGTCGACCGGCACGCTGTAGAACTTCGGCTTGTAGCTCTTGAACGCGTACTCGCCCTGCGCGTTCGCCTTGACCCGGCCGCGCAGCTCGAGGCCGCCGTCGGTCTGCACGTCGTAGATGCCGTCGGCCTTGGCCTGCCAGACGTCGAGCAGCGCGTGGGCGATCGGCTTGCCGTCGAGCGACAGCACGCGGCCGCTCACGTAGACGTCCTCGCCCTTCAGCGAGGCGCCCTCGCGCAGGTCGGCGCCGTACTCGTACTCCTTCGCGCCGTGCGCGTAGAACGGCCCGAGCACGGTGGCCTCGGTGGCGCCGGGCACGGTCTTGTGGTTGAGCGCGACGATCATCATCGACAGGCCGAGGATGTCGGAGAGCAGGATGAACTCCTGGCGCTTGGCGTCGCACTTCTGGCCCACCGCGGTGAGGAACTTGATGCCCTCGAACCATTCCTCCTCGGTGAGGTGCACCTCGCGCGCGAAGGCGTGCAGGTGCTTCACGGCGCTGGTGATGATCTCGCGGAAGCGCGGGTCGCGGGCCTTCTGGAAGCGCTCGACGACCGCGGCGGTGAGGGTGTCCTCGTTGAACTGGCGCATGGCGTCTCCTCTCCTGGGGTGTGCCAAGTGTATTATCAATCCGCGGGCCATGAGGCTGGTGACATTCACCGTGGGAAGCGCCGCGCCGCGCGCCGGGGCGCTGGTCGAGGGCGACCGCCGGGTGCTCGACCTGCAGGCGGCCTACGGCCGCCTCTACCACGGCACCTCGCCCGTGCTGGACAGCGTGCTCGCCATCGTCGAGGCCGGCGCCCAGGCGCTCGACACCATCGACCAGCTCCTGCGCAGCCCCAGCCCGGCGGTGATGCACGCGCGCGACGACGTACGCCTGCTCGCGCCCATCCCCGTGCCGCCGCAGATGCGCGACTTCCTGTGCTTCGAGAAGCACCTCGTGCAGGCGTTCCGCGCGATCGGCGGCAAGCCGCCGGCCGCGTGGTACGAGCGGCCGATCTTCTATCACCCGAGCCGCTTCTCGGTGTGCGGCCCGGACGCCGACGTGCCCTGGCCGGCGTACTGCGAGAAGCTCGACTTCGAGCTCGAGTTCGGCTGCTACATCGGGCGCGGCGGCAAGGACATCGCGCGCGAGCGCGCGCGCGAGCACATCTTCGGCTACACCATCTTCAACGACTTCTCGGCGCGCGACGAGCAGGCGAAGGAGATGGCCGGGCAGCTCGGCCCCGGCAAGGGCAAGGACTTCGACAACGGCAACGCCATGGGGCCGTGCCTGGTCACCGCCGACGAGATCGGCGACCCGTACTCGCTGGAGATGGCGGTGCGCGTCAACGGCGAGGAATGGGGACGCGGCAACTCGCGCGACATGCACTGGAAGTTCGAGGACTGCATCGCGCACGCCTCGCGCTCGGAGACGCTGCACCCCGGCGAGTTCTTCGGCTCGGGCACCGTCGGCAACGGCTGCGGGCTGGAAAGCCTCAGGTTCCTGCGGCCCGGCGACGTGGTCGAGCTCGAGGTCGAGCGCATCGGCGTGCTGCGCAACCGGGTCGTCCGCTAGGCGAATCGCCCGCCCGCGCGTCGCACGGGCACGACGATTGCTCTTCCGGCGCAGGGGATTTCCCTGCATACAACGGAAGAGGACGAACCTATGAGGAAGCCAATCATCGCGCTGTGCAGTGGCCTCGCCCTGGCGGCCGCGGTTCCCGCCGCGGCGCAGACCCCGAGCCGCCTGAGCTCGGTGTACGTCGGGGCCGACGTCGGCGAGGCGCAATACCGCGACGGGTGCGATCTCGCCGCCAACTGCGACGACAAGGACACGTCGTGGGGCATCTTCGCCGGCTACCAGTTCATACCCAACCTCGCCGCGGAGGTCGCCTACCGCGACCTGGGCAGCATCTCCGCCCCGGGCGGCAGCGTCGACGGCGAGGCGCTGGAGCTGGTGGGCGTCGGCCGCATCCCGATCACCGAGCGCTTCGCCGCGTACGGCAAGCTCGGCGGCTACCGCGGCGAGCTCGAAGGGCGCGGCAACCGGGAGAGCAACAGCGACCTGACCTACGGCCTCGGGCTGCAGTTCGACTTCACGCGCAACCTCGGCGTGCGCGGCGAATGGCAGCGCTATCCCGGCATGGGCGGCGGCGACTTCGGCGACGAGACCGACGTCGACGTGATCCGCGTCGGCGCGCTGTTCCGCTTCCAGTAGCCCCGGCCCGCCGAGCCGCACACGGGGCCCGCGCCGACCCGGCGCGGGCCCCGTTTTCTTTTGTGGAACGCCGCCCGCGCTGGCATCATCGAATGGACAAAGCGAAGAAAGGAGCCGCGCATGGCACGCCTGGTGAAGCGAACCCCGCAGGAGCCCGCCCCGTACAACATGGACGGCAAGGAAGTCTGGCTGTGCCGGTGCGGGCTGTCGAAGAACCAGCCGTTCTGCGACGGCTCGCACAAGCTGACCAAGGGCGAGGAGCCCGGCAAGCTCTACTGGTACGACGACGCGGGCAAGCGCCACGAGGTGGCGGACGCGTTCGGCGGCATCCGCGCCTTCTAGCCATGCGCAGCCGGCTGCTCGGCGCCCGGGAGGTGGCCGCCGGCACGATGGCCTTCAGCTTCGCGCGGCCGCCGGGTTTCGAGTTCCAGGCCGGGCAGAACGTCCTCGTCACGCTGGTCGACCCGCCCGAGAACGACGCGCAGGGACCGAGCCGCACCTTCACCCTCGCCTCGGCGCCGCACGAGCCCGAGCTGATGATCGCCACGCGCATGCGCGACAGCGCGTTCAAGCGCGTGCTCGCCGGGGCGGCGCCCGGCCTGCCGGTCGAGATCGAGGGGCCGAACGGCGTCATGGTGCTGCACGAGGACGCGGCGCGCCCCGCGGTGTTCCTCGCCGGCGGCATCGGCATCACGCCGTTCCTGTCGATGGCGCGCGATGCCGCGCAGCGCCGGCTGCCGCATCGCCTGTTCCTCTTCTACGGCAACCGCCGGCCCGAGGACGCCGCGTTCCTCGACGAGCTGGCAGCGCTGGAAAAGGCCAATCCGCGCTACCGGCTGATCGCCGCGATGAGCGAGCCGGAGAAGTCGGCGCGGCCGTGGCGCGGCGAGACCGGGTTCATCGACCGCGCGATGCTCGAGCGCCACCTCGGCGCGGCGCTCGGCGGTGCCGCCTCGCCGGTGTACTACTTCGCCGGTCCGCCGGCGATGGCGATGGCGATGCAGCGCACGCTGGGCGCCGCCGGCGTGCGCGAGGACGACATGCGCTCCGAGGAGTTCTACGGCTACTGAAGCCGCGCTACTGCATCGCCATGCGGCGCTCGGGACCGTAGTAGGCCGCCTGGGCGCCGGCGCGACGGCGCTCCGGGCCCTCGTAGCGCTGCGCGCGCGACGGGCCTTCGGGCTCCACCGCCACGCGGTGCACGTACACCATGTGCCCGCCGAGCCAGCCCGACACGAGCAGCAGCGCGATCGACAGCACCGAGAGCCACAGCGCCGCGTCGCTCATGCCGTCGCTGCGCATCCACGCGTTGACGACGTAGAGCGCGACGATGGTGAGGTTCAGCGCCATGTGGGCGACGCCGATGCGCTTCACGTGCGCCGGCAGCGACAGCAGGTCGACCAGCCCCGGCAGCGCGGCCAGGAGCGCGCCGACGATGCCGCCGATCATGGTGTACCAGCCGACGACTTCCCAGTTCGGGCCGCCGCCGAAGCGGAACACCAGGTCGCAGACCAGGGAAAAAACCCACAGGCCGATGGGGATTGGGACGAGCATGGGATGGATCGGGTGCTTGGCAATCCTTGCTGGGGTACGCATGACAGGCCTCCTGCCGGTGTGCAAGCAATAAGCGTGCGGAATATCGTGGTCCGCCCGGGTGTTCTTCCGCACGTGAGCACGCGTGACTCCCCGTTCGTCGCCCGACTGCGCCGCTACGCGCGCGCGCTCGCCGGCCCCGGCGCGGCGCCCGACGAGCTGGTGCGCGAGACGCTGGAGCGCGCGGGCAGCCTGCCGCCGGGCGAGGACCGCGAGTCGCGCATCGCGCTGTTCACGCTGATGCACGAGATCTACGCGCAGGGCGGCACCCCGGAGCGCACGCACGAGTTCGACCGCGCGATCAGCGCGCTGCCGCCCGAGCAGCGCGAGGTCTTCCTCCTGGTCACGGTCGAGGAGATGAGCTACGAGGACGTGGCGAAGACGCTCGGCATCCCGATCGGCACGGTGATGTCGCGCCTGTACCGGGCGCGCGAGAAGCTGCGCGCCTGGCTGCTCGGCCGCTCGCGCCTGAAGTCGGTGAAATGACGCGCGCGGGCGGAGTGACACGGCGCTGAAACGCGCCGCCGGCTCGCGACATCCAATGTTCCAGGAGCCGGGATTGAGACCACAGCACGCAACCCTCGTCGACCCGAAGGCGCCCGACGCAGAGCTCGCGGCGCGCGCCGGGCAGGGCGACACCGCCGCCTTCGAGGCGCTGATGCGCCGGCACAACCGGACGCTGTTCCGCACCGCGCGCGCCATCCTGCGCGACGACGCCGAGGCCGAAGACGCGCTCCAGGAGGCGTACCTGCAGGCCTATCACGCCCTGCCGGGCTTCCGCGCCGAGGCGCGCTTCGGCACCTGGATGGTGCGCATCGTGGCCAACGAGGCGCTGGCGCGCCTGCGCAAGGAGACCCGCCGCGCGCAGATCGTGCCGATCCAGTCGGCCGACGCGACGCCCGGCCTCGACCAGCTCGCGGACCACACGCCCATGGACGATCAACGCCCCGAACCCTCGGCCGAGCGCGCCGAGCTGCGCCGCCTGCTGGAGCGGCAGATCGACGCGCTGCCCGACGCCTACCGCACGGTGTTCATGCTGCGCGCCGTCGAGGAGCTGCCGGTCGAGGAAGTCGCCGCGGTGCTGCAGATCCCGGAAGCCACCGTGCGCACGCGCTTCTTCCGCGCGAAGAGCCTGCTGCGCGAGGCGCTCGCCCAGCAGCTCGACCTCGCCTATGCCGACGCATTCGCCTTCGCCGGCGAGCGCTGCGACCGCATCGTCGCGGCCGTGCTCGCGCGGCTGAAACGCCCCTAGCCGAACCCCCGCTTTTTTCCAAGGAGAAGCCATGAAGGCATTAGCCGCTGTCCTCGCTTTGTCTCTCCCGTTCGCCGCGCTCGCGCAGGCGCCGACCGATCCGCAGATCGCCGGCATCGTGGTCACCGCCAACCAGATCGACGTCGACGCCGGCAAGCTGGCGAAGGCGAAGAGCAAGAACAAGGAGGTGCAGAAGTTCGCGCAGCAGATGATCACCGACCACAGCGCGGTCAACAAGCAGGCCGCGGCGCTCGCCAAGAAGCTCGGCGTCAAGCCCGAGGAGAGCGACACCTCGCGCAGCCTGAAGCAGGGCGCCAGGGAGAACATGGCGAAGCTGAAGAAGCTGAAGGGCGCCGCCTTCGACAAGGCGTACATCGACCACGAGGTGGCCTACCACCAGGCGGTGCTCGACGCGATCGACAAGGTGCTCGTGCCGAACGCGCAGAACGCCGAGCTGAAGGGGCTGATCGTCAAGGTGCGCCCGGCGATCGCCGCGCACCTCGAGCACGCCAGGCACCTGCAGGAGACCGTCGCAAAAAAGTAGCGGCGCGGGACCACCGCGTGTCCATCGAAGGCATGAAGTACCGGCCCGAGCGGCTCGAGGTGGCGGTCGGCGACACCGTCACCTGGACCAACCGCGACGTGGTCCCGCACACGGTGACGGCGCAGGCCGCGGGAATCGAGTCGGGCAACATCGCCCCCGGCGCGAGCTGGTCGACCACGCTGCGCAGCCGCGCCGAGATCGATTACCTCTGCCGCTATCACCCGACGATGAAAGCCGTCATAGTCGTCAGGTAGCGCTCGCCCCGTGCCGGTCGGCGCACGGGGCGGATGCCGTGCACGCGCGCGCCGCGGGCACGGCTGATCTGCACGGAATATTTGCCGCGCCAGCCGACCGGATGGCGCCCTCCGTTCGGTACCGGCCGGTTGCCTTGCGTGGAGCATGGCGCCGCGGCGCGCATGGCGCGATCCTGCATGCCGGACGCCTTGCTAAATCGCCCGCTTACGTTTCCGCCGCTCGACCGAGCCCGGCCGCAGCCCGATGCGCCGCCGGCGCACGAGCGCGCCGCCGGGATCTCGGTGGAAGTGCTCGCCGACGCGCAGGACTTCGCCGCGCTCGCGCCGGACTGGAACCGCCTGCACGACCAAGCCGAGCCGGCGAGCGTGTTCAACTCGTGGATCTGGCAGTTCCAGTGGTGGCAGGTCTACGGCAAGGACCGGCCGCTGCGGCTGCTCGTCGCGCGCGACGGCGGCGAGGTGGTCGGCATCCTGGCGCTGTACGTGCACACGGTGCGCGTGCTCGGCGTGCCGGTGCGGCTGCTGCGCCTGGTGGGCACCGGCGGCGACACGCATCCGGACGACCTCGGGCCGGTGCTCGATCCGGGCCGCTCGAGCGCCGTCGCGGCCGAGCTCGCGCACGCGCTGCTCGGCCTGCGCGACGCCGACGTGCTGCTGCTCACCGACCTGAGCCCCGAGTGCGCGCTGGTAGGCGCGCTGGAGAACGCCGCAGGCATCGCCGGCCGGCCGGCGCTCGTCGCGCCCTCCGAGCGCATCGCCTTCGTGCGGCTGCCCGGCTCCTGGGACGCCTACCTGCGCGCGCTGTCGAGCCACCGGCGCTCGCGCATCCGCTACACGCGGCGCAGGGTCGCCGCGGAGAACGGGCGGTTCTACGTCTGGAGCGACCCGGCGGGCATCGACCGCGCGTTCGAGCGGCTCGCCGAGCTGCACTGCCGGCGCTGGGCGGCGCACGGCGGCAGCGAGTCCTTCGGCAGCCCGGAGTACCTGGAATTCCATCGCCGCGTGATGAAGGCGTGCCTGCCGCGCGGCTGGCTGCGCCTGTATTGCCTGCAGATCGCGGGCGAGCCGGCCGCCATGATCTACGCCTACCGCTTCCGCAACGCCATCTACTGGATGCAGTCGGGGTTCGATCCGGACCATGGCCGCCTCGAGCCGGGCAACGTACTGCTCGGCTACGCTTTCGAGCATGCGATCGGCGAGGGCAACGCGGTGTTCGATTTCCTGCGCGGCGACCACGGCTACAAGGACCAGCTCGCCACGGACCATCGCGAGACCGTGAGCGTGCGCGTGTTCCGCGCCACCCCCGGCGCGCTCGCCTACCGGCTGCGCCGGGTCTGGCTGCCGCGCTGGAAGGCGCGCCTGCTCCGCCGTCCCGCGCCGAAGCTGCGGCCATGAAGGCGAGGGTCGAGCTGTTGCGCGACGCCGAGGCGCTGCGCCGCCTGGTGCCGCAATGGGAGGCGCTCGCCGCCGAGGCGGCCGAGCCCAACCCGTTCTACGAGCACTGGATGCTGCTGCCCGCGCTCGCCGCGTTCGGCGCGGGCGGCGGGTTCCGCTGCGCCGCGGTCTGGCTCGACGGCACGCTCGCGGGCCTCTTTCCGCTGGCGCTCGAGCGCCGCTGGCGCGGCCTGCCGGTGCGCTGCGCGCGCTCCTGGCGCCACCGCAACATGGTGATCGGCACGCCGCTGGTGCGGGCGAAGACGGCGCGCGAGTGCTGGCGCGCGCTGCTCGAGGCGCGCGTCGCGCCGCTGCTCGAGCTGGAGTGGACCGCGGCCGACGGGCCGCTCTACGGCGCGCTCGCCGAGGCGGCGGGCGAGGGCGGCCATCCGTGGCTCGTCACCGACGCGTACACGCGCGCGGTGCTCGTGCGCGGGCGAGATCCGCGCCAGCGCTTCAACTCGAACATGAAGAACAACGTGCGCCGCTGGCTGGCCAAGCTCGCCGCGCAGGGCGCGGTGCGCGCGGTGCAGCTCGGGCCCGACGGCGACGCCATGGCCTGGCTCGACGAGTTCGTGCGCCTGGAGGCGAGCGGCTGGAAGGGCGCCGCGGGCACCGCGCTCGCCTGCCGCGACGACGACCGGCGCTTCGTGAGCGAGGTTTTTCCCGAGGCGTTCCGGCGCGGCCGCCTGATCATCACCGGCCTCGACCTCGACGACAAGCCGCTCGCGCGCCACTGCATGCTCGCGGCGGGCGAGGGCGCGTTCACCTTCAAGATCGCCTACGACGAGCGCTACGCGAGCTGCTCGCCCGGCATCCTCGCCGACGTGGAGAACGTGCGCTGGTTCATGGAGACGCCCGGGCCGGCGTGGATCGACTCTCACACCTCGCGCGAGAACACGAGCTACGGCCGGGTGTGGAAGGACCGGCGCACCGTGCAGCGCGTGGCGATCGGCATGACGGCCGCCGGCCGCTTCGCGGTAGCCGTGCTGCCGCTCGTGCGGCTGGCGAAGTCGCTGCTGCCGCGCAGGAAGCCGGAGCCCGCGCAGCCGGCGGCGCGCCCGGCGGCGGCGGCGCCATGATCCCGGTCGTGCTGTGGGGAGGGATCCCCCTCGTGCGCGCGCTCGGCATGGCGCGCATCCCGGTGCTGGTCGCCTCGCTCGAGCGCGACACGCCCTCGATGGCGTCGCGCTACTGCCGCGGCACGGTGGAGCTGCCGCCCGCGGCCGGCCGCGAGGCGACCGTCGAGGCGCTGGTGCGCGCCGGCCGCCGGCTCGCCGAGCAGCACGGCCGGCCGGTGCCGCTCTTCTACGACAACGACGACCGCCTGGCGCTGGTGCAGGACTTCCGCGACGAGCTGTCGCCGCATTTCGCGCTGCTGCTGAACGAGCCGCCGCTCGCCGACGCGCTGCTCGACAAGGCGCGCTTCCAGGCGCTCGCCGAGCGGCGGCGCCTGCCGGTGCCGCGGCGCATCGACTGGTCGGCGCTCGCCGAGGAGCGCGGGCCGGTGCTGGTCAAGCCGAAATCGCGCACCCGCTGGGACGACTCGCCGGTGCGCGCGCAGCTCTTCGGCGGCCACGGCAAGGCGCGCGTCTTCCCGAGCGGCCGCGAGGCGCGCCTCGATCCGCTGGTGCAGAGCCTCGCGCTGCAGCTCCAGTTCCAGGAATACGTGCCCGGCGGCGACGACGCGATCTGGTCCTACCACGGTTTCGCGGCGCCGGGCGGCGAGGTGCTCGAAGGCTTCGTCGGGCGCAAGATCCGCACTTATCCGCCGCTCACCGGGGACAGCTCCTATCTGCGCCTGGCGCGCGATCCGCAGCTCGTGACGCTCGGCCGGGACATCGCCGCGCGCCTGGGCCTCGCCGGCATCTTCAAGATGGACTTCAAGCGCCATCCGCAGAGCGGGCGCTACTACCTGCTCGAGATCAACACGCGCTTCAACCTCTGGCATTACCTCGGCGCGAAGAACGGCGTGAACCTGCCGCGCGTGGCGTACGAGTTCCTGCTCTACGGGCGGCGCCCGCAGCCCGCCTGCGGCTCGACGCGCTACCGCTGGCTCGCCTGGCGCTACGACCGGCGCGCCTTCCTCGAGCTGCGCGCGAGCCGCGAGCTCGGCGCGGCGCGCTGGCTGTGGTCGCTCGTGCAGGCGCCCAAGGTCTACGAGTACTTCGCCTGGGACGACCCGATGCCGCTCGTGCGGTTGCTGCAGGGGCGGGTCAACCGGAAATGGCAGCGCCTATGGCACTCTATGGCGTCCTAGGCGACATCCACGGCAACCTCGAGGCGCTGCGCGCGGTGCTGGCGGCGCTCGACGCGCGCGGCGTGCGCGAGCTGCTGTGCGTCGGCGACGTGGTGGGCTACAACGCCGACCCGGACGAATGCGCCGCGCTGCTGCGCGCGCGCGGCGCGCGCACCATCGCCGGCAACCACGACCTGATCGCCACGCGGCGCCTGGGCTTCGAGCGCTGCGCGAACAACGCGCGCTACGCGCTCGAGCGTACCCGGCGCGCCATCTCGCCGCAGACCGCCGCGTGGCTGAGCGCGCTTCCCGACATCCTGGTGATCGACGAGACGATCGTCCTGGTGCACGGGGGCGTGCAGGACGTGCAGCTCTACATGCGCACGCCGCAGACCATCGAGCGCAACGCCGAGCTGCTGCGGCTGGAGCACCCGGCGGCGCGCCTGTGCTTCTTCGGTCACAGCCACGTGCAGAAAGTCTACGAGGTCGGCGAGCGCGCCACCGAGCGCGAGCTCTCCGCCGCCCTGGACCGCGACAAGCTCTACTTCGTCAATCCGGGCTCGGTAGACGCCCAGCGCAAGCACGATCACAAGCTCGCCGAATGCGCGGTGCTCGACACCGACGCGTGGGCGCTCGAGTTCCTGCGCTTGCCCTACGAAGCCGCCGCGACCGAGGCGAAGGCGGCGGTAGGCGGCTACCGCATACCGCCGCTCTTCGACCGGGTCTACACCTGGCGACGCCGGCTGATGCCCAGCTTCTAGTACCGGCTCCCGGAGCTGCCGCTCGAGGCGCCGTCATCGGTGCGATGTCTGCCGCCGTGGCGCTCGTCGTTCTCGCCGTGGCCTTTGCCTTGCGTCCAGCCCTTGTGCTTGCCGCGGTCGGCGTGCTCATCGCGCTCTTCGCTCGTGGCTCCGGCCGCTGAGCTCCGCTCCTGGCTCTGCTCCCTGTTCCGCACGTTCGGCGAGACGCTGACGTCGGCGTCCTTGTTCAGCTCGACGCTCGCGCCGGTGTCGGCCTGGCCCTGCACGCTTACCTGTGCTGCGGCGAGCTGGCTGAACGACACCGCGAAAATACCGGAGACGATGGCGGGGAAAAGCTTCATGAAATCCTCCTGACGATGGTTGGAACCGCTATGCGGCGATGCCGCAAGGCCCGTTCCCGCCTCGCCAGCAGGGCTTAGGGGAATATCCGTAAATCCTAGAAGCGGTACGCGAGACCGAGGGTGGCGTAGCTTGCGGAGCGCTGCTCGGCGAGCGGGCTGCGCATCGCGTGGTCGGTGAGGCGCCGGCGTTCGACGCTGCCGACCAGGACCCAGTGGCGCGCGAGATCGAAGGAGGCGAGCGCGCCCACGCTGCCGTAGAGCACACCGCTTTGCCTCACGTCGTAGTAGGCGCGGTAGTAGTCCTGGTTGGCGAAGGTGAGCTGCGTGAACACGCCGGCGAGCAGGCCGTGGCCCTGATAGACGCCGGCCGTCAGGCGCAGGTCGACCTGCAGGCCGCGCTCGGTGTCGAGGTGCTGGCGCACGCGCAGCAGCAGGTCGAGCGGCATCGGGCCGAGCCGGCCGTCCCACTCGGCATGCGCGCCGAGCGACGCGCCGGGATCGCGGTCGCGCGGGCCCTGCTCGTAGGCGAGCTGCGCGCCGATCACGGTGCCCTCGCCGATCCTCAAGCGCGCGCCGCCTTCGAGCATGCCCTGCGTGGTGCGCAGGAACCACGGCTCGCCGTAGTAGCGCAGCACCGGCACGAGATCGGTCTCGCGCTCGGAAAAGCCGTCGAACTCGGGCCGGCTGCGCACGCCGGCGCCGAACAGGATATCGCCCTGCGCGCAGGCCTCGCCCGCGCAGAGGAGCGCTAGCGAAAACGCGACTGCGCTAAGGCGCATTGCGCCAGCGATCGACGCTCCAGGGGCCGGGCCCGGCCGCGGCGATGTAGAGGAAGACGAAGCAGTACAGGATCGCCGCGTCGCCGCCGTTCAGCACCGGCCAGAAGGCCTTCGGCGCGTGCCCGATGAAGTAGGCGAACGCCATCTCGCCCGACAGGATGAACGCCACCGGGCGGCTGAACAGACCGATCATCACCAGCGCGCCG
This sequence comes from Burkholderiales bacterium, assembly GCA_036381055.1. Classification (GTDB taxonomy): domain Bacteria; phylum Pseudomonadota; class Gammaproteobacteria; order Burkholderiales; family SG8-39; genus SCGC-AG-212-J23. The sequence continues at coordinate 24,878 of DASVDO010000017.1, forward strand.
CCGAACAGCTCGAGCAGCCCGGCCACGCCGATCATGGAGAAGAGCGTCACCGGCATGGGAAAGGGCGCCGGGAAGCCGAGCAGCTTCTGTGCGCCGTGCAGGAGGAAGATGAAGCCCGAGACGATGCGCAGGATGCTCAGCAGGCGCGGCGACCAGGCGTCGGTGAATGCTGCGAGAGCGGGCATGGCGACTCCTTTCGGGGGTGAAGTCCCGCCGCATTCTAGAGCCTAGATCTTGAAGGCTTCCAGCGTCTCCCGGGCGAAGATCTCTTCGGGCCGCAGGCGCCGCTTCGACAGCCCCTGCTCGTGGTGGTAGCGCAGGAAGGTGTCGAGCACGTGCCGGTTCGGCTCGAGCCCGTACGGCCACCAGTCCTCGCCGAGGATGGCGCGCGCCTCGTCCACGTGCGCGACCAGCCAGGGCAGCATCGCCGGCATCGCCGCCGTCTGCTGGTAGAGCGCCATCGCGATTCCCTTGGCCGCCTCGAGCGCCTTGTACAGCGACTGCGCGACCCACGGCTGGCGCTCGTACACGTCGCGCCGGATCACCACCGTGTGCATGATCGGGAATATGCGCGTCTTCTGGAAATAGGCCTTCTCGGCGGCGACGTAGTCCGGGAACAGGCGCTTCACCGCGTCGGGCCGCGCGCGGAAGGTGGACGGAGTGCGCGCCGTGACCAGCGCGTCGATCTCGCCCTCGGCGAGCATCTGCGACAGGGTCTGGGTCGCGCCGATCGCGCGCAGCCTTATGCCGGCGGGCAGGTCGAGCTTCAGCTTCTCCTCGCGGCCCGGCTCTTCCTCGCCGCCCGACAGGTGCTCGTAGTCGGTCGCCTTCACGCCGTAGTCGTCGGACAGGATGCCGCGGATCCACACCGGCGCGGTCATCTGGTATTCCGGCACGCCCACGCGCTTGCCCTTCAGGTCCTCGGGCCTGCGGATGCCGCTTTTCGCCGAGACGAAGATGCACGAGTGGCGGAAGAAGCGCGACGGGAACACCGGGATGGCGACGAACGGCGGATCGGCGCGATTGAGCGAGGCGACGTACGAGGAGAGCGACATCTCGGAGCACTCGAACTCGCGGTAGCGCGCCATGCGGAAGAACGTCTCCTCGACCGGCAGGTTGAGGTAGGTGAGGTCGATGCCGTCGGGCCGTACCCGGCCGTCGGCGAGCGCGCGCGTGCGGTCGTAGTCCCAGCAGGCGAAGGTCAGCTTGAGCTTGCTCATGGGAGGCGAGTATAGCGATCAGGCGCGCCGGGCATCCCCGGCGAGGTTGTCGATGATGGTCATCAGCGCGCGGCGCACCGCGGCGCGCTCGCGCGCCTTGAGGCCGCGCAGGCCGATCTCGTTCACCTGCTCGGCGAGCGGCACCAGCTTCTTCTTCAGCGCGCGGCCTTTCGGCGTGAGGTGCACGTACACGTTCTTGCGGTTGCGCGGCAGGCGCCGGCGCTTCACGTAGCCCTTCTTCTCCATCGCCCGGATGGCGGCGAAGGTGGAGGGCTCCATCACGCCCGCTTCCTCCGAGAGCTCGCGCTGCGTGAGGCCGTCGCGCTCCCACAGGATGCGCAGGAACGTCCAGTGGCCGAACGGCACGCGGTGCGCGGCGAGCCGCCGCGCCAGCGCGCGCACGAAGCCGCGCCACGCCTCCTTGGTGAGGTGCGCTACCCGGTCGGGGCGGCTAATGCGATCTCCTTGCCTTCGCGTGCCGAGCGCAGGATGGCGAGGCAGGCCTGCACGGTCGCCATGCCCCAGGCGCCGTCGTGCAGGGGCGCTTTCGCCCCGACCACCGCGGCGTACAGCTCGTCGATCACGCCGGCGCGCGGCGCGGCGCCCGGCGGCATCGCTTCGAAGCGCTTCTCGCGCTCGCCGTAGATCCAGACGCCCTGCGGCGTCGGGCGCAGGTCGGCCTTCTCGCACGAGGCGACGAGCAGGCCGAAGTGCGGATGCGCGGCAGGGGCCGGCGGCGGGGCGAAGCGCGGGCCGCCGTAATTCCTTTCGTTCTTCGTTGCGGATTCGTCGCCCGCCAGCGCCGCTCTTGCCGCGCCGTAGCGCTCCGGGTCCTTGCGCTGGCCGCCTTCGCCGATCCAGCCGAGCAGCTCGTCGGAGTCGAAGCGCCCGTAGCCGCTGTAGGCGATCGTGGCGAAGGCGCCGCCGGCGAGGCCGAGCAGGGCGGCGTAGGCGCCTTCCACCGGGCGCGCCGGATCCCAGGCGCCGGTCATCGCGCGCACGCTCGTCACCTCGCCGCCGAGCAGGCGCACCACGTCGACGTGATGCGCCGCCTGGTTCATCACCGCGCCGCCGCCTTTCGCCGGGTCGAGCTCCTCCGGCCGGCGCGGCCGGTAGAGGAAGTCGGTGTAGTTCATCGCCGTCAGCATGCGCAGCCGGCCGAAGCGGCCGCTTGCGATCAGCTCGCGCGCGCGCGCCACCGGCGCGTCGAAGCTGTGGCTGTGGCCGACCACCAGGCGCACGCGGTGGCGCGCCGCAGCGTCGATCATGGCGCGGCATTCCTCGAGCGCGAGCGCCATCGGCTTCTCGACCAGCACGTGCTTGCCGCGGCTCGCGGCGAGGCAGGCGTGCTCGGCATGGCGCTCGTGCGGCGTCGCAACGTAGACCGCGTCGAGCGCGTCGTCGGCGCACAGCGCCTCCACCGTGTCGTAGGCGCGGCCGCCGAACTCCTCGCAGAACCGCCGCCGCGCCTCCGGCCGCGGGTCGCTCGCGGCGACCAGCGCGACCCGGCTGTCGGCGGCGAGCGTCGGCGCCATGAGCGAGAACGCGCGCCCGAGCCCGGCGGCGCCGAGGTTGAGTTTCCGCATGGCGGCACTATACTTAGCTGCCTAAGTTTATGGCGAGCCTGCCATGCTGACCGCCGAGCAGAACGAGCTGCTGTGCCGCGTCGAGGGCGATGCGCCGATGGGCGGCATCATGCGCCGGCACTGGCTGCCGGTGTGCCTGTCGGAGGAGGTGGCCGAGCCCGACGGCGCGCCGGTCAAGTCGCGCCTGGTGGGGGTCGACCTGGTGGCGTTCCGCGACTCGCGCGGGCGGCTCGGCGTGCTCGACGAGCGCTGCCCGCACCGCAACGCCTCGCTGGTCTTCGGCCGCAACGAGGAATGCGGCCTGCGCTGCCTCTACCACGGCTGGAAGTTCGACGTCCACGGCAACATCCTGGAGATGGCGTCGGAGCCCGACGGCGCGGCGCTCAAGGCCTCGCTGAAGCACCGCGCCTACCCGGTGCGCGAGTCGGGCGGCTTCGTCTGGGCGTGGCTCGGGCCGCGCGACCAGGTGCGCGAGTTCCAGCCGCCGGCCTGGGCGCCGCAGCCCGGCATCCGCTACGCGATCGTCAAGATGCACGCCGCGTGCAACTGGGCGCAGGTGCTGGAAGGCTCGATCGACTCGGCGCACAGCTCGAGCCTGCACTCGACCAACATGCCGGCCGCCGACGTCGCGGGCGCGAGCGCCACCGACGAGGCGTGGCCGCGGCCCTCGAACGACAAGGCGCCGCGCCTGGTGTTCGAGACGACCTCGTACGGCTTCCGCTACGCGGCGCTGCGCCGGCCGATCCGCAACCCCGAGACCCACCAGTACGTGAGGACCACGCTGTTCATCGCGCCCTTCACCGTGCTGATACCGCCCAACGACCGGTACCACCTGGCGCAGATGCTGGTGCCGATGGACGACGTGAACACCATGTTCTACTGGATCGCCTGGCATCCCGACCCGGCGAAGGGCATCTCGCAGGAGAAGTGGCGCCGCTTCTGCGCCGCCACCGTGGGCGAGGACCTGAACCCCGACTTCACCAAGAAGCGCACCCTGCAGAACCGCTATCTCCAGGACCGCGAGAAGATGAAGCGCGGCGACTTCACCGGCATCGTCGGCATCCCGACGCAGGACATGGCGATGTGGGAGTCGATGGGGCCGATCGTCGACCGCAGCCGCGACCATCCGGGCGCGAGCGACCTCGCGGTGGTGCAGTTCCGCCGCATGATGGTCGCCGCGGCGAAGAAGTTCGCCGCCGGCGGCCCGGCGATCGGCACCGAGGGCTGGAGCGAGGAGCCGCTCGTTCCCTACGTGCAGCTCGCCTCGTACGAGGGCGTGGTGCCGAAGACGGTCGACTGGCGCACGCTCGGCGCGCCGCCGCAGGCCTCGCTCAGCCCGCCGCAGGCTGCTTGAGCACGCGGGAGATGACCTCGGCGAGCAGGTTCCTGCTGTAGGGCTTGGTGATGTAGCCGTCGGCGCCGAGCCGCAGGCCGGTGCGGATGTCGGCGAGCTCGGCCTTCACGGTGAGCAGCACCACCGGCAGCAGCGCGTACTCCGGGCGCGCGCGCAGCTTGCCGAGCACGTCGAAGCCGTCGCCGTCGGGCAGCATCACGTCGAGCAGCAGCAGGTCGGGGCGGGACTGCTCGCGCAGCGCGCGCGACAGCTCCTTCGACGAGTGCGCCACGCGCACCACGTAGCCGGCCATCTTCAGGCGCAGCTCCGCGAGCGCCACCTGGTCGGGGTCGTCCTCGACGAGCTGGATCACGGTCTCGCCCGGGCGCTTGCCGAGCGGCGGCAGGTTGGCGATGCGGTCGTCGGCGAGGTAGCTGCCCTCGCGCACCAGCGTGGCCCCGGCGATGACGCTGCGCTTGGCGAGGTGCAGGCTGTCGACGTCGAGCAGCGGCGGCAGCGACGGCGGGCGCCGGCCGGTGAAGGTGATGTCGTCCAGCGGCTCGGCGGCGCGGTGGCCGATCAGGCCGAGCTCTTCCAGCTCCTGCAGCCACTCGTCGATGAGCTGGTCCGGGAAGCGGCGCAGGCGGCTGCGGATCACCTCCGAGTGTCCCTGGAACTCGACCGCGGCGAGGATGCGCTTGTACTCCACGGGCACCGAGCCCGTGTCCTTCGCGAACAGCGCCGAGCGTCCGGCAGGCGTCAGAAAATAGGTGCGGTCCATCGCGGCGCGATTGTGTCGCCGCCAAGCATAGGCGGCCGTGCACTAGTTCGTAACGCTCGTCAGGGTTTGTTCGGCGACTGTTTCGACGGCCGTATTCCGGGAGCGAACGGGCGCCGGGTGTTTCCGTGATTAAATTTGCCCATGGCCCACCGCGTCGTTCTCAAGCCGAGCGGCCATGCCTTCGAAGTTCCTGACGGGCAAAGCATTTTGCAGGCCGGCCTGGACGCCGGATACCAGCTGCCCTACAGCTGCCGCGAGGGGGTGTGCCGCACCTGCCGCGGCACGATCCACGAAGGCAAGGTCGACTACGGCAACGTCCATCCCAATTACCTTTCCGAAGCCGACAAGGCGAAGGGCTATGCGCTGCTCTGCCAGGCGAAGCCGCTCAGCGACCTCGTCGTCGAGGTGCACGAATTGCAGGGGCTCGCGGGCATCCGGCCGCGCAAGATCCCGGCGCGGGTCGAGCGCCTGGAGAAGCCGGCGCCCGACGTGGCGGTGCTCGGCCTGAAGCTGCCGGCGAACGAGCAGTTCAAGTTCGTCGCCGGCCAGTACATCGACCTGCTGCTCAAGGACAACAAGCGGCGCAGCTACTCGATCGCCAACGCGCCGAAGCCCGAGGGCGTGAACGCGCTCGAGCTGCACATCCGGCACACGCCGGGCGGGCTGTTCACCGACCAGGTGTTCGGCAGCCTGAAGGTGCGCGACCTGCTGCGCTTCGAGGGGCCGCTCGGCACGTTCTACCTGCGCGAGGAGTCCGACAAGCCGATCATCCTGCTCGCGAGCGGCACCGGCTTCGCGCCGATCAAGGCGATCTGCGAATACGCCTTCGCCAAGGGCATCACGCGGCCGATGACGCTCTACTGGGGCTGCCGCGCGAAGCGCGACCTCTACATGCTCGAGCTGCCGGCCTCCTGGCGCGCGCCCAACTTCCGCTTCGTCCCGGTGCTCTCCGAGCCGACCGCCGAATGCGCCTGGGACGGGTGCACCGGCTTCGTGCACCGCGCGGTGATGGCCGACTTCCCCGACCTCTCGGGGCACCAGGTCTACGCCTGCGGCGCGCCGGTCATGGTCGAATCGGCGCGGCGCGATTTCAGCGAGCAGTGCAAGCTGCCGCCGGAGGAGTTCTACGCCGACTCGTTCCTCACCGCGGCGGACCTGGCGGTGAAATGAGCCGCCGGGCGGACAATAGCCCGCCGCGGCAAGGTTCGTGCCGCGGCGGCGCGCTGCGCTAGGGCCGCTCGAACGCGACGTCCTTCATCGAGCCGGCGAAGCCGTAGAAGATCTCGTGCACCTTGCTCCAGGAGCGCAGGCCCTTCATGCGCCGGTACCAGCGCTCCAGGTTCGGATAGGCGCCGAAGTCGCAGCGGATGAACTCGGCGAGGCTGACGAACGAGGAGCCGAAGTAATCGGCGATGGTGATGGCCGAGCCGCACAGGTAGTCGTTCTTCGGCCCGATCAGGCTCTCGTCGAGCACCTTCATCCAGCCGCGCGCGCGCTCCCTGGCCCAGGCGAGGGTGCCTTTCTGCAGCTCCTCCGAGGGCCGCTTGTGGCCGGGGAAGATCTGGGGGTAGACGAGGCCGTAGGCGAGGTCGCGGCAGAGCTGGGTGTTGATCCAGTCCATCGCCTCGTTCACGCGCGCCCGCGCCTTGAGCTCGCCCGGGTAGGCGGGCGACTGGAAGCGCTCGGCGAGGTACTTGAGGATCGCCGAGCTCTCGGTGAGCCGGAAATCGCCGTCCTCGAGCAGCGGCACCAGGCGGTTGGGGTTGAGCGCGGCGTAGGCCGGCTGATAGTGCTCGCCCTTCATCAGGTCGACGAGCTGGAACTCGACCGGCAGCCGGTTCTCCTCCGCGAAGAGCATGAGCGGGCGGCTGGTCGTCGATACCGGGTGATAATAGATTTTCATGGCGGTCTCCTCCTGCGGGGAAGCCGATATTAAATGAAGCCGCGCATCACGCTCATCACGCTGGGCGTCGACGACCTGGAGCGCGCCGTGCGCTTCTACCGCGACGGCCTGGGCTGGAATACCGACGGCATCGTCGGCACCCAGTTCGCGCACGGCGCGGTGGCCTTCTTCGACCTGGCGGGCGGCCTGCGGCTCGCGCTCTGGCCGCGCCCGAGCCTCGCCCACGACGCCGGCCTGCCGGTCTCGGCGGGCGCGCCGACCGACTTTTCCCTCGCGCACAACGTCGCCTCGCGCGCCGAGGTGGACTCGGTCATGGCGACCGCGCAGAAGGCGGGCGCGCGCATCGTCAAGCGCGCGCAGGACACTTTCTGGGGCGGCTACGCCGGCTATTTCCAGGATCCCGAGGGCCATCTCTGGGAGGTGGCCTGGAATCCGCAGCTCCTGCCGGCGCAGTGAGGCGCTGCCTGGCGCTTGCGGCGCTCGTCGCGTCGGCGGCAGCGCACGCCGACCATCCCCTGATCACCGAGGACACCGGCGTGCTCGGCGCCGGCGTGTGGCAAATCGAGCTGCACGGCGAGCGCGTGCGGGACGGCGGCGCGCGCCGCACGCACCTCGGCGCGACGCTCGGCCGCGGCGTGACCGAGCGCCTCGACCTGCAGCTCGACCTACCTTACGAGCGGCTCGAGCACGAGTCGGGGCTGCAGGACGTCTCCCTCGCGACGAAGTGGCGCTTCTTCCAGCGCGGCGGCACCAGCGCGATGCTCAAGCCGGAGCTCTCGCTGCCGACCGGCCGCGAGCAGGACGGCCTCGGCGCGGGGCGCGTCGGCTGGAGCGCGGGCGCGGCGCTCGCGCAGCAATGGCGCAGCTTCGAGCTGATCGGCCACCTGCGCTACACCGCGAACCGCAACCGCGTCGGCGAGCGCGAGGCGCTGCGCCATGCCTCGGCGGCGCTCGTCTGGAGCGCGGCCGAGCGCTTGCGGCTCGTGCTCGACTACGCGCGCGACACGAGCCCGGACCCGGCGCGCTCGGCGCCCGAGCGCACCCTCGTGCTCGGTGCGCTGTTCGCGCTGTCGGACACGGCCGAGCTCGGCATCGGCCAGGCGCAGGGGCGCAGCGCGAGCGCCGAGGACCGCAGCCTGCGCGCCGGCGTCAAGCTGCGCTGGTAGCGCCTAGGGCAGCTCGTAGCGCACGCGCAGCAGCACGAAGTTGATTCCCGGGTTGGGATCGCGGATGCCGCCGTTCGACAGGTGCTGCAGCCGCAGGCCGATGTCGTAGCGGCCGTGCAGGAAGCCGACGCCGATGTGGTCGCCGAACTGGAAGCGCGTGCTGGTCTCGCGGTTGCGCTGGAACTCCAGGTTGGACACGGCGTGGAAGCCGATCGCCGCCTCGAAGTAGGGCGAGCCCGCCGAGCGCTCGAAGCGGAAGACCGGCGTCAGGCCGAGGTCGTAGACCGTGTCCTCGCCGTTGTACCAGCCGCCCAGCGTCAGGTCGATGTAGTGCGCGATGCGCCAGCTCGAGCCCTCGAACCATTTCGTGTGGCCCCGCCATTGCAGGCCGACGCGCAGCAGGTCGGTCTGCCCGTTGCCGCGCCCGGCCTCGAGCGACACGCCGTCGAGCGCGGCCGCAGTGCACGGCGCCGCGAGCAGCGCGATGAGCAGGAATCGTTTCATGGGGAGCTCGGCGGCGCCATTTATCATAGGGCATGGCTCAATACGTTTACACCATGCGGCGGGTGAGCAAAACGGTCCCGCCCAAGCGCACCATCCTCAAGAACATCTCGCTCAACTTCTTTCCCGGCGCCAAGATCGGCGTGCTCGGGCTGAACGGCGCAGGCAAGTCGTCGCTGCTGCGGATCATGGCGGGCGTCGACGACAACTACGAAGGCGAAGTGATCCGCATGCCGGGCATCAAGGTGGGCTACCTGGAGCAGGAGCCGCGCCTGCCCGCGGACAAGTCGGTTCGCGAAGCGGTGGAGGAGGCGCTCGGCGACGTCGCCGCGGCGAAGAAGCGGCTCGAGGAGGTCTACGCCGCGTACTCGGAGCCCGAGGCCGACTTCGACAAGCTCGCCGAGGAGCAGGCGAAGCTCGAGGCGATCGTCAACGCCGGCGGCGCGGACGAGCTGGAGGTCGCCGCCGACGCGCTGCGCCTGCCGCCGTGGGACGCGAGGGTCGAGCACCTGTCGGGCGGCGAGAAGCGCCGCGTCGCGCTCTGCCGGCTGCTGCTGTCCAAGCCCGACCTGCTGCTGCTCGACGAGCCGACCAACCATCTCGACGCCGAGAGCGTGGCGTGGCTCGAGCAGTACCTGCAGCGCTTTCCGGGCACGGTGGTCGCCGTGACGCACGACCGCTACTTCCTCGACAACGCGGCCGGCTGGATCCTGGAGCTCGACCGCGGCTACGGCATCCCCTGGGAAGGCAACTACTCGAGCTGGCTCGAGCAGAAGGAGAAGCGGCTCGCGGTCGAGGCGGCGCAGGAAGCGGCGCGCATCAAGGCGATGCAGGCCGAGCTCGAGTGGGTGCGGCAGAACCCGAAGGGGCGCGGCACCAAGTCCAAGGCGAGGCTCGCCCGCTTCGAGGAAATGTCTTCCTACGAAAGCCAGAAAAGGAACGAGACGCAGGAAATCTTCATCCCCGTCGCCGAGCGCCTCGGCAACGAGGTGATCGAGCTGAAGGACGTGTCGAAGGGCTATGGCGATCGCCTGCTGATCGACAGGCTCTCGTTCAAGGTCCCGCCGGGCGCGATCGTCGGCATCATCGGCCCGAACGGCGCCGGCAAGTCGACGCTGTTTCGCATGATTACCGGCAAGGAAAAACCGGATTCCGGGAAAGTGCTCATCGGCAAGACGGTGAAGATGGCCTACGTCGAGCAGACGCGCGAGGAGCTCTCGAACGAGAAGACCGTCTGGGAGGACGTCTCGGGCGGGCAGGACACGATCACCGTCGGCAAGTTCCAGATGCCTTCGCGCGCTTACCTCGCGCGGTTCAACTTCCGCGGCGCCGACCAGCAGAAGAAGGTCGGGCAGCTCTCGGGCGGCGAGCGCGGCCGGCTGCACCTCGCCAAGATGCTCGCCTCGGGCGCCAACGTGCTGCTGCTCGACGAGCCGTCCAACGACCTCGACGTCGAGACGCTGCGCGCGCTCGAGGAGGCGCTGCTGGAATTCGCCGGCTCGGTGCTGGTCATCTCGCACGACCGCTGGTTCCTCGACCGCATCGCCACCCACATCCTCGCCGCCGAGGACGACTCGCAATGGGTGTTCTTCAACGGCAACTACCAGGAGTACGAGGCCGACAAGAAGAAGCGCCTCGGCGAGGAAGCCGCGCGCCCGCACCGCATCAAGTACAAACCCCTAAAGACATAATTCGGGGACGGAGCCCGAACTCCGAACGCTGAGTCAGTCCTTCTGTGCGCATCTGGTATCCACTAGCTTTCGTTGCCGGCGGCACAATCGGGGCTGCGGCGCTGTCTTTTTTGGCGCAGGAACAATTCGAAGTACTCGTCTTCGTCTCGTTCTTTGCCGCAATCCTGCTTGGATGGGTGACCTTGTTTGAAAACCGGGCAGTGCGGTATGCAGGACTTTTCAGCAGGTGGGGGCTCTTTCGGCCGGTCTGGCGGCAATGGCTATCGCCTGCTCGTCCATCATGGTCCATCGTCGCGCTTTTGTTTGTTGTCGGTCTCGTCGGGGGAGGGTGCGTTCGTATCCTTCTGCTATCTGAGATCTAACAGGGCGTTGGTACGGACACGCGGCGAGCCGACAAGTCGATTCAGGCGACGTACCGCGGAAGTTCGGGCTCCGTCCCCGAATTAGAGGTAGGGGGCGAAGAGGCGCGCGACGCCGTCGCGCAGGCGCACGGGAAGGCTGCGCTGGGTGTCGTCGGCGAGGGTGTAGCGGCGGGCGCCGGCGATGCGCGCCTGCACCAGGCCCTCGAGATGCGCGCCGAGCTCGACGCTGTAGCACTCGACGTCGAGCTCGAAGTTGAGCCGCAGGCTGCGCGCGTCCCAGTTCGCCGAGCCGAGCAGCGTCCAGGCGCCGTCGACCACCATCAGCTTGGAATGGTCGAACGGGCCCGGCCGCAGCCAGACGCGGCAGCCGCGCTCGAGCACCTGCCAGATCTGGCCGAACGCCGCCCAGTGCACGTGCGGCAGGTCGCTCTTCTCGGGCAGCACGATGTCGACCTCGACGCCGCGCAGCGCCGCCGCGTCGAGCGCGGTGATCAGCGACTGGTCGGGCAGGAAGTAGGGCGTCATGATCTTCACGGAGCGCTGCGCGGCGCTCAGGCCGCCGATGATCACCCAGCGCAGGCGCTCGAAGCTCTCGTCGGGGCCCGCCTCGATGCCGCGCGCCAGGATCTCGCCCGCCGGCGCGAGCCGCGGGAACCACTTCTCGCCGCGCAGCGCCACCCCGGTGGTGAAGTGCCAGTCGTCGGCGAACACTTCCATGAGCTGCGCGAGCACCGGGCCGCGCAGGCGGAAATGCAGGTCGCGGTAGGCTTCCTCCGGGGCCTCGGGCCGCCAGTAGCGGCAGTCGACGTTGATGCCGCCGGTGAACCCTTCGACGCCGTCGACCACCAGAATCTTGCGATGGTTGCGCAAATTGAGCGCGTGCAGCCGCGCCGGCAGGAGCGGCGGATTGAACACCGCCACGTCGACCCCGGCGCGGCGCAGCGGCTTCACCGCGCTCGAGCGGGAAAAGCGCGCGTCGACATCGTCGATCAGCACGTGCACCTCGGCGCCGCGCCGCGCCGCCGCGGCGAGCGCCTCGACGAACTGCGCGCCGACGCCGTCGCCGTCGAAGATGTACGACGACATGGCGATCGAGCGCTGCGCGCGCCCGATCGCCTCGAGCATCGCCGGGAAGGCGTGCGCGCCGTCGATCAACGCCTCGACCTGGTTGCCGGGCGTGAGCGGGCGCCCCACCACCTGGCCCACCAGGCGCGCGAGCGGCGTGAAGTGCCTGCCCGGCTCGCTCGACGGGAACTGCGCCTCGGTGCGATGGCGCACCATGCGGCGGCGCAGCCGCGTGGCGCGGCGCTCCACGCGGTTGACGCCGATGGTGAGATAGAGCAGCGCGCCGATCGCCGGCAGCAGCCAGACGACCGCGAGCCACAGGGTGGCCGAGCGGCTTTCGCGCTTGTAGAGCACGGCGTGCGCCGAAGCGACCACCGCGGCGACGAGCACGGCCGCCGCGAAGGCCAGGTCGACGACATCGCGCATGCAGGCGCGAGCATGCCTGAACTCGGCGCGCCGCGGCGGGTCTTGTTTACGTGCGCGCCATCACCCTGCAGCCGCGCAGCGCCGGCTCGCTGCGCCTGGAAGACATCCCCGAGCCCGCGGGCGCTGGCAGCCTGCGCGTTCGGGGGCTCGCGGTGGGCGTGTGCGGCACCGACCGCGAGCTGATCGAAGGCGAGCACGGCGAGGCGCCGGCCGGCCGCAGCCGCCTGGTGATCGGGCACGAGTCGCTCGGCCGGGTGCTGGAAGCGCCGGCCGGGAGCGGCTTCTCGCCGGGCGACATGGTGGTCGGCGTGGTGCGCCATCCCGACCCGGTGCCGTGCGCGAGCTGCGCGCTCGGCGAATGGGACATGTGCCGCAACGGCCTGTACACCGAGCGCGGCATCAAGCAGGCCGACGGCTTCTGCGCCGAGGTGTGGACCACGGCGCCCGGGTTCGCGGTGCGCGTGAGCGGCTCGCTCGGCCTCGCCGCCGTGCTGCTCGAGCCGGCGAGCGTGCTCGCCAAGGCCTGGGCCCATGTCGACAGCATCGCCGCGCGCACCGCGTGGCGCCCGCGGCGCGCGCTCGTCACCGGCGCCGGGCCGGTCGGGCTGCTCGCCGCGCTGCTCGGCACGCAGCGCGGCCTGGAGGTGCACGTCTACGACCGCCACGACGCCGGCCCCAAGCCGCGCCTCGTACGCGCCCTCGGCGCGCGCTACCACACGGAGTTCCCGAGCCTCGAGTTCGACGTCGCCCTGGAATGCACCGGCGCGGCGAAGGTGGTGCGCGACGCCGTCCTGTCGGCCGCGCCGGGCGGCATCGTCTGCCTCACCGGCCTGGGCGGCGTGAAGCACCGGGCGACGTTCGATGCCGCGACGCTCAACGACGCGCTGGTCATGGAGAATCGCGTCGTGTTCGGCAGCGTCAACGCCAACCTGCGCCACTACCGCGCCGCCGCCGAGGCGCTCGCCGCGGCCGACCGCGCCTGGCTCGACGGTCTGATCACACGCAAGGTGCCGCTCGCACGCTGGCGCGAAGCTTACGAGAAGCGTCCCGACGACGTGAAGGCGGTGCTGGTCTTCGACGAATCATGAGCGTCGCGTATGCGGTGAAGGAGCCGAAGCGCGCCGAAGTGGACGCGCTCGCCGGCCCGGCGCTTCTCGAGTTCGGCAGTCCGGGGTGCGGCTATTGCCGTCGCGCAGAACCGCTGATCGACGCAGCGATGGCTCGACATCCCCGAGTACGTCACCTCAGGATCGCCGACGCGAGCGGCCGGCGCCTGGGCCGCTCGTTCGGCGTCAAGCTGTGGCCGACGCTGGTTTTCCTGGCCGACGGCCGCGAGGCGGCGCGCCTGGTTCGCCCGACCGACGCCGGCGCGATCGCCGAATTGCTCGCTACAATCGACCCCTGACCATGGACATCACCATCACCTACTGCGGCGCCTGAAACTACCTGCCTCGGGCTGCCAGTCTGGCGGCCACACTTAAGGAGGCGCTCGGCGTCGAGCCGCGGCTCGTCAGGGGCGGGGGCGGCATCTTCGACGTCTCGGTGGACGGCGCGCTCCTCTTCTCCAAGCATCGCGACGGCGCCTTCCCCGCCGAGGAGGCGGTGGTGGCGCGGCTCAGGGAAAAGGCGGGCAGGCAAGGCTAGCGGGGCGACGTCGCGCGGTACTGCGCTTCCAGCAGCCCGGCGAGATCGACGCCCATGAAGCGCGTGCCCGGCTTGAATCGGGCGCCCGGCGCCACCTGGATGCGACCGCTTTCGAGATAGGTTTCCGCCGGCTCGACGCAAACCCACGTCCCGTCGGGCTGGCGCACGAAGTCTTTTATGAACTCGCCCATGGCGCGGTCCGTGAGGGCGCGGTCCGTGAGCGGGGCGGAGGATCGATACGGAGATGGCGGCTTTCAAGCCCCGTTTCAAGCCCTTGAAAGGGGGCGCGCCGACCCCAGATCGGACGTCGAACAAACCTTGCAATGGAGGCTACGCTATGAATGAACTCGTCCGCTGGGATCCGTTCAAGGCGATCGCCCCCTTCGAGAGCCTTTTCGACGTTCCGAGCCTGCTGCGGCCGATGCGCTCCGTGATCTCCGCCGGCCCGCGCATGGACGTGGCGGACTACGACGACGCCTACGAGCTCGCGGTGGAGCTGCCGGGCGTGAAGAAGGAAGCGATCCAGGTGAGCGTGCACGAGAACCGCGTCACCGTGTCGGCCGAGCTGCCGGCGCCGCAGGACGAAGGCAACGGCCAGTGGCTGCTGCGCGAGCGCGACTACGGCAAGTTCTCGCGCACCCTCTCGCTGCCCGAGGCGGTCGACGAGGAAGCTTCGCAGGCGCGCTACAGTGACGGGGTGTTGACCCTCACCCTGCGCAAGAAGGCCGCGAGCCGGCAGAAGCGCCTCACGATCCACTGAGAAAGGATCGCACCGCCGAAGTCGTGGGCGGCGGCTTCGCGGGGCTCGCCGCCGCCTGCGCGCTGGCCCGGCGTGGCTGGCGCGTCCGCGTGCACGAGCGCGCGGACCGCCTGCGCACTGCCGGCGCCGGCATCAACCTCTACGAGAACGGCCTGCGCGTGCTGGAAGCGCTCGGCGCCCTGGAGGACGCCGTGCGCGACGGCGCGCGCGCGCGCCTGCGCGAGACGCGCGACGAGCGCGATCGATTGCTCTCCACGCATCCGTGGGGCGAGGCGCGCGTGTTCGGCGTGCTGCGCCAGCGCCTGATCGACGCGCTGGCGGCGGCGGCGCGCCGCGCCGGGGCCGAGATACTGACCGAATCGGAAGGGGTGTCGGCCTCGCCGGAAGGCGGCCTGACGCTCGCCGGCGGCGAGCGTCTGCAGGCCGACCTCGTCGTCGCGGCCGACGGCGTCAATTCGCGCATCCGCGACTCGCTCGGGCTGCTCGCGCATCGCCGCTTCCTGCCCGACGGCTGCATCCGCGCGCTGATTCCCAAGGTCGACCCGGCGGAAGGCACCGACGGGCGCACCATCGAGTACTGGTCGGGCAACCGCCGGCTGCTCTACAACCCCTGCAGCGGCACGCACCTCTATCTCGCGCTCACCATGCTGCACGAGGACGAGCCGGCGCGCATGCTGCCGCTGCGCAAGGAGCTCTGGAAGGCCTCGTTCCCGCGCCTCGCGCCGCTCGTCGAGCGCATCGGCGAGGAAGCGCGCTACGACCGCTTCGAGTACATCCGCCTCAAACGCTGGTCGGCGGGGCGGGCGGCGGTGATCGGCGACGCCGCGCACGCCATTCCGCCGAACATCGGCCAGGGCGCCGGCTGCGCGATGATGAACGCCCTGTCGCTCGCGTTCTACCTCGACCGGCACGCCACGGTGGAAGAGGCGCTGCACGCCTGGGAGCGCGCCGAGCGGCCGCTGACCGACCATACGCAGCGCATCTCGCTGCTTTTCGGCATGCCGGCGTTCTGGCCGCCGCGGCTGCGCCGGCTCTTCTACGCGGCGGCGGCGCGCTCGAGGTGGCTCGACGAGCAGCGCACGCGCACCGCGCGCCACATTCCCACGGGCGCCTAGACGAGCAGCGGGGGACGGTCGAGGCCGGCGGTCTCGGGCTGGCCGGTCATGACGTTGGCGTTCTGCACCGCCTGGCCGGCGGCGCCCTTGCCGAGGTTGTCGATCGCCCCGAGCGCGATGACCCATCCGGTGCGCGGGTTGACCGCGTACGAGACGAACGCCAGGTTCGAGCCGCTCGCCCAGGCGGTATGCGGGCCGCGGCCTTGCTCCGGCGGCATCAGCTTCACGAACGGCGTCTGCGCGTAGCAGCGGCGCGCCGCTTCGTAGAGCCGCGGCGCGCTCGCGGCGCCGCCGCGAGCCCGGGCGTAGCAGGTGGCGAGGATGCCGCGCGACATCGGCACGAGGTGCGCGGTGAAGGCGAGCGCGCTCGCCCGTGCGCCGACCTGCTGCAGCGCCTTCTCCATTTCCGGCACGTGCGGATGCGCCTCCAGCCCGTAGGCGAAGGCGTCCTCGTTGGTCTCCACGTAGCCGTAGCCGCTCGCGCCGCCGCGCCCCGTGCCGGTGACGCCGCTCTTCGCGTCGACGACGACGCCCTCCGACTCGATCAGGCCTTCGGCGACGAGCGGCGCGAGCGCGAGCAGCGCCGCCGCGGCATAGCAGCCCGGGTTGGCGATGCGGCTCGAGCGCGCGATCTTCTCGCGCTGCCCCGGCAGCTCGGTGAGGCCGTAGGTCCAGCCCTCGGCGAAGCGATGGTCGCCGCCGACGTCGACGATCTTCACCGACCCGGGCACGCGCGCGAGCAGCCCGCGCGACACGCCGGTCGGCAGCGAGACGAAGAGCAGGTCGAGGCCGCGCACCTCCTCGGGGACGAAGCGCTCGATCACCAGCGCGCCGTGCGGCTCGCCGGAGAGCGCGGGAAAGCGCTGCGCGAGCGTCTGCCCCGCGCTGCGCTCTGCCGCGACGTAGGCGATGCGAAAGCCGGGATGCGCGGCGCACAGGCGAAGCAGCTCCGCGCCGCCGTAGCCGCTCACGCCGACGATGCCGATGCGCAGCGCCAGCGCGCTACTCCCCGGTGCCGATCCAGCCCTTCTGCGAGATGTCGAAGATCACGCCGTCCGGATCGCGGAACTTCATCTCGAAGTTGGCTTCGTCCTGGGTCTTGCCGAGGGTGAAGAAGAACTGGCCGCCCGCGGCCTCCACGCGCCGGCGCGCTTCCTCGAGGTCGTCGACCTGGAAGCCGAAGTGGTGCGCGCCCACGAAGCCCGCCGCGTCCTTCAGGCCGGAGCCGGTCTCGCCCTTGTACTTGAGCAGGGCGAGGTTGATCACCCCGTCGGAGAGATAGATGCCCGAGCCCATCTCGAGGTGCTCCTCGCCGACGCGCTTGAGGTCGAACACCTTCTCGTAGAAGGCCGCCGCCCTCTCCAGGTCCTTCACCACCACCGCGATGTGCCGCAGCCGCGCCATGGCTCCCAGTATAAGACGCTATCGCGGCCGGCTGAACGGGCAGCCTAGGCGAGCGCCTTCTGCGTGATCGGCGCCTTCGGCCGCGCGCTCTCGCCCGGCTCCAGGACGAAGGTGAACTGCAGCTCGTAGCCGCCCGTGGCGGTGCGGGTGAAATTGCCGATCAGCGCGCGCGTCACGCCGAACTGCGAGTCGGTCTCGAGGTACGGATCCTCCGGGTCGTACACCTGCGAGGCGATGGTCTTGAAGCCCGGCTTGTGGATCAGGAAATGCAGGTGCGCCGGGCGCATGTTGTGGCGCTTCTGGGCGGCGAGCAGCGTGCCGGTCGGCCCCTCGGTCGGCACCGGGTAGCCCGCGGGCTTGACGCTGCGGAAGCGGAACGACCCGTCGGCCTCGGTGACGAAGCGGCCGCGCAGGTTCATCTCGGCCTGCGTCGGGTCCTGGTTCTCGTACAGGCCCTTGGGCGAGGATTGCCAGACGTCGACCTCGGCGCCGGCGATCGGCTTGCCGGCCTCGTCCTTCACCCATCCCTTGAACGTCAGCTCGGGGCCCGGCGTGGGCGAGCGCACGATCGAGTCGCCGTTCGCGCATAGCGGGCTGCCCGCGCGATAGAACGGCCCGAGGTTGTTCGCCTGGGTCGGCCGGGCGCCGCGCGCGCCGTTGTTGAGCAGGCACACCAGGTTGGAGACGCCGAGCGCGCCGGCAAGCAGCATCGCCTCGTTGTGGCTGGGCGTCGTGTGCTTGCCGATGGCGTTCACCAGCGCGATCGCCTCCTGGAACTCCTTCTCGGTGAGGCGCGCTTCGCGCACGAAGGCGTGCAGGTGCTTGACCAGCAGCTCGAGCAGCTCGCGCGTGCGCGGGTTGGGCGTGCGGTGCATCTCGGCGAGCACCGCCTTGGTGACGTCTTCCTGGCTCTCGATGATCATCGACTTTCTCCGGCGAAGGAGAAAGTCTAACAGCCGCTCGGCTAGCGCCGGCCGCGCATGCGGCCGCCGTGGCCGCCGCGCTGGCCGCCATGGTGTGCGCGGTGATGCGCGCGGTGGCCGCGGTCGGGGAAGCCGTGATCGGCGCGCTCGCGCGACAGCGGCGCGCCGCGGACGATCGGCGAGTCCAGGCTGCCCACGATCGGCCGGTGCTGCGCGTGCGGCACCGGACGGTGCGGCTTCAGCGTCGGGGCCTTGCGGTGGTGGTGCCGGTGCCCATGCCGGTGCAGCGTCGGCACGACGACGATGCGCGTCACGAAGTGCGGCCGCGACACCCACGGCCGCCATGACCACGGGCGATGCGTCCACGTCCAGCCGCCGTAGACCACGTAGGGGTCGTACCAGCGAACGTAGACGAGCTGCGGATGCACCGGCTGCACGACGATTGCCCCGCCCTCCCGGCTAACGGCGTACTGATCGTCCGATCTCAGGTAGCCCGAGGCCTGCGCGCGCTGGCGCAGCACCTGGACCGTCGCCATGACTTCTCCCGGGTACGCGCTGTACGCTTCGCCGAGGTCGTGCAGCCATTGCGGGCTTTCCGCCATGCGCTCGAGCACTTCCGGATAGGCGACGAGCGCCTTCACGCTCGGCGCCCAGGCGGTGGATTGCACGGTGGCGAGTGCCGCGTCGCCGGAGAGCTGCGGATTGGCCCGCACCCACGCCGCGGCGGCGGCGACGTCGTCCGGGTAGCGCGCCGCGTCGAGGATCTGCGACAGCAGCGGGTCGGGATGCAGCGCCACCGGCGCGAGCAGCGACTCGAGCTCGCCCGGGGAGTAGGCGCGCTGCGCGTGCGCGCCCGTCGCGCACACGGCGAGCAGCAGCACGGCGGCGGCGCGAAGAAGCTTCATGCGAGCACCGTACGCCTCGTCAGCGCGCCTCGCTGCATCAATGTGTAACCAGATGCTTCCGGCATGCTTTTCGCTCGCCCCGCGGGCATGCGCCTCGTCTGCCTGCTCCTGCTCCTCGCGGCGTCGGCCGCGGGGGCGCAGGAGGCGAGCGTGCGGTTCCTGATCCTCGATTTCGACTCCGACGGCTACGTGTCGCTCGCCGAGGCGGCGGGCATCGAGGACGTGGTGCTGCGCTTCGACCGCGCCGACCGCGACCGCGACGGCCAGCTTTCCTCGCGCGAGTTCGACCGCCTGGAGCGGATCAGGCCGCGCAGCGTCAGCATGAAGCGACACCAGATCCGCGCCACCGTATCCCGCGACGCCCGCGCCGTGGAGCGCGAGGCGGCCCTCGAGGCCGCCGCTGCCGAAGCCGCCTCCGGCGCCAGCCAGCAGTAAGCGACCCCCCGTCGTCACGCGACCTTGATTCGCGGGATCTGCGCGGCGGCGGCGGCGCTTTCGGGGGCGATGATGGCCTTGACCGGAAGGTGGTCGGACGCGATGGCGGCGAGCGGCGAGCGATGCGCCTTGAAGGCGAGCAGCGCGTGGCGCGGCCGCACCCAGACGCGGTCGAGCGCGACGATCGGCCAGCGCGCGGGGAAGGTGCGTTCGGCCACCGAGCGGCCGAGGATGCCGTTCAGCCAGCGCAGCGGCCGGCTGAGCGGCAGCCACTCGTTCATGTCGCCGAGCACCACGATGCGCTCCTGCATAGGGTTGCCGCGGATGATCTCGAGCAGCTTGCGCATCTGGTAGCGGCGCTCCGCGGCGAACAGGCCCAGGTGGGTGACGATCACGCGCAGCGGCCGGCCGCCGACCTCGAGGTCGACGTCGAGCGCGTTGCGCGGCTCGCGCCGCCCGTAGCCGAAGGCGAGCCGCCGCACCTCGAGGATGCGCCGGCGCGTGAGCAGCGCGTTGCCGAACGGCCCGTCGTGGCGCAGCAGCGTGAGTCCCGGCACGGCCTGCATGCCGAGCCGCATGGCGATGTAGTCGAGCCGGTAGTCCACTTCCTGCAGGCCCACGGTGTCGCACTGCAGCTCGGCGATCACCGCGGCGATGCGCGCCGCGTCCTTGCGCCCGTCGGCGCCGATGCAGCTATGGACGTTGTAGGAGGCGATCCTCAGGCACGACGGGCTGAGGTGCTCGGAGAGCGCCGTCCAGTTAGCTAGGCTGGCGGCCGGATTCGGCATGCAGGCGGCGTCCCATGCGCGTAAACCAGCGCTTCACCACCCAGATGCCGCCGCCGAGCAGGCCGACGGTGGCGGCGACGAGCCACCAGTTCACGTCGCCCGTGCCGGTGAGCGCGGTCTCCATCGCCTCGCCGAACACCGTGGTGGCGAGCGTCCCCGGCAGCAGGCCGATCGCGGTGCCGATCACCACGTCGCGCAGCCGCATGTGGATCGCGCCGGCGACGATGCTCTCCACCGCGAACGGCGCGATCGGTACCAGGCGCAGCAGCGTCATGGCGAGCAGGCCGTGGCGCTTCAGCACGTCGATCATGCGGTCGAGCTTCGGCCCGGCGAGCCGGCGCACCGTGTCGCGGCGCATGCGCCGGCCGATGCAGTAGGTGACGACCGCCGAGCCGCAGATGCCGGCGAGCGCGTAGCCGAAGCCGAGCCACGGGCCGAAGGCGATCACCGCGGCGAGCGTGATCAGCGGCCGCGGGAACATCACCAGGGAGGCCGGCGTATAGGACGCCATCACCACCAGCGGCGCCCACCAGCGGCTGCCGAAGTCGTGCGCCCAGCCGATCGCCCGCTCGGGCGTCACGACCTGCGCGAGCGGCGTGAAGCGCCAGGCGGCGGTGAGCGCCGCGAGGGCGAGGAAGATCAGCGCGAGCTGGCCCCACGCCGTCTTGTGCGGCGCCTCGGTTTCCTCGTGGCTGCGCTCGAGCAGCAGCGCGTCGAACGCGATCGGCTCCTCCGGGTCGGCGACCGCCGCGACCGAGAGCACGGCGTCGGACCACTCGGGCAGGCCGTCCAGCTCGCGCAGGCTGCGCCCTTCGCCTTTCAGCGCGGCGATTGCCGCGTGCAGCGATCCCGAGCGCTCGATCTCCTCCTCGAGCTTCGCCTGCGGCACGCCGAGGTGCTCGGCGAGCAGCCGGTCGCGGAAGCTGCGGATGCGCTCGGCGACCGAGGACCGGCCGCGCGCCTCGATCGCCACGTCGGCCTCGCTGTCCAGGCCGAACGAGCGGTTGCACAGGTTGGCGCTGCCCACGCGCAGCACGCGCTCGTCGACGATCATCAGCTTGGAGTGCACGTCGAGGCAGCAGCCGTCGGGCAGCCCGGGCACGTGCGGGTAGTAGACGCGGAAGCGCCCGTAGCGGTCGTTCTTGCGCAGCCGCTCGATCAGGCGCGTGCGCAGCACGTGCATGGTGTGCTCCTCGAGCCAGCCGTGCGAGAGCAGGCGCAGCACCAGCACCACTTCCGGGCCGTCGGGCTCGGCGAGCCGCTTCTCGAGCGCGGCGGCGATGCGCGGCGCGGTGAAATACTGGTTCTCGATGTAGATCGCCTTGCGCGCCGCGGCGATCATGTCGAGGTAGAGCCGCTCGATCTCGCGCACCGCGGGCGCCTCGCCGCGCGGCGGCATGGTGCGCGCGATCGCCACCTCGACGCCCGAGAGCTCGGGCTCGAGCGCCGGCGGCCACGGATCGTGCTCGTCGCGCCGCACGCCCGGCGGCTTGAGGCGCTGGCCGGTGGCGTTCAGCCAGCGCTCGCGCGCCAGCGCGCCGAGGCTCCTCGCCGCGTCGCCGTCGAGCGCGACCATCGCGTCGTGGAACGGCGGGTAGGGCTCGTCGTCCGCGGTGCGGCGTGGATCGTCCGGCATGTGCGTCGGCTCGTCCCAGCGGCGCACCGTGAGGTCGATGCCGCCGATGAACGCCACCTCGTCGTCGATCACCACGATCTTCTGGTGATGCGAGCCGGCGACCGGATGCGTGTCGTCGTAGCGCAGGTGGACGCGGCGCGACGGCGTCCAGCCGAAGCCGTAGAGCGGCGGGAACTCGCGGTCGGTGCCGAACACCATCGGGTAGTCCCAGTTCAGCACGTGCACGTGCAGGCCGGCGCGCCGGCGCACCAGGTAATTCAGGAAGTCGCCGAGGAGCGCGGGCGGGCCGTGCTCCTCTACCGGGTCGAAGTGCAGGCGGGTCTGGCTGTTGAAGTCCCAGCCGAGGATGACGATCGAGCGGCGCGCGCGCAGCGCCGCCTGGTGGAAGGCGCGGAAGTAGGCCGCGGCGTCGACGAGCAGCGCGACCCGCTCGGCGCGCGCCACCGTCCAGCAGTTATAGCCCGGGCGAAACAGCGTGCCCGGCCGGGGTTCGGCGCTGCGCGGCGCGCTTCGGCGGCGCGGTCCGCGGTCGAGGTAGAGCACGCTGCCCACGTCCGGTTCTTAGCGGTCGCCGAGCCCGCGGCGCGGCGTCGCGGCCGGCGCGGCCGCGGCAGGTGCGGTCGCCGGCCCGCGCAACGCGTCGGCCGAGGGCGCGGGCGGCGCGCCGAAGCCGGCGCCGGGCGCCGGCGCGGCGCCCGCCACGCCCGCGCCGGGCGGCCGGATCGGCGTGTCGGCGATGCCGCGCGGCAGCGGGCTGTCGCTGCGCGAGAAGCGCGGCGTCTGCTGCAGCACCTGCGCCGGGCTCGCCGTTGCGCCGGCGACCGAGGCGTTCAGCGGACCGCTGCCGGCGATCAGGCCGTTCACCGGCGTCGTGCCGAGCGCGGTGGGCAGCGAGCCGCCGTTCAGGATCACACCGAGCTGCTGCGCGGTCGGCGCGGCGATGCCGTTGGCGATCGCCACCTGCCGCGCGTTCTCCAGCGTCTGCGCGATTTGCAGCGGGGTCAGGGTGCCGGCCGGCGTGAAGCTCACGACCTCGAGCAGGCCGCCGGGGAGCGGCGTGGTCAGCGTGACCGGCAGGCCGAGCGCGAGGCCGTTCACCAGGTTCTGGAAATTCACCTCGCCGCCGGCGAACGGCACGAGCTGCGGCGCGAGCCGCTGCACCTCGGCCGCCGGCGGCACGCCGACCTGCGTGCCCTGGAACACCTGCGCGTGCGCGGACAGTGACAGGCAAAGGAACAGCAGCAGCAACAATGTGCGTCTCATGGCGACCTCATCTGGGAGCAGGGTGGGAGGCCGAGCCGCCGCTCGCCGCCGACGCCGGCGCGGGCACCTGCGGCGCGCCGGCGACCAGGATCTCGGTCGTGACGAGCGGGCGCTCTCCGGTGAGCGGCAGCACGCCGGGCAGGTGCTGCGGACCGTCGCGTGTCTCGATGCTGCCGCCGACCAGCGCGCGGGCGAGCTGGCTCGCGGTCGGCACCGGGATGTCGAGCATGCGAAGCTGCTCTCGCGCGACGACGACCGCCGCCTCGGCCTCCGCGCGCGGCAGCGGCACCGGCGGCGTGAAGCGCGTCACCTCGACAAGGCCGTAGCCGAGCGGCGTGTAGAGCACCACCTCGCTGCCGCGGGTCAGCCCGGCGAGCAAGTTTTGCATGGCGAGGTCGGGCCCCTGCGCGAGGGCGCCGCGCCATGCCGAAAAGACTACGACGAGCAGCGCGAGAGTTGCGAGGCGGGCCGGCACGGCCCGCAAGCTGCAATTTACATACCGAGCTTGAGCAGGCGCCGCGCGTTGCCGCCGAGGATCTTTTCGCGGTCTTCCGGCGACAGCGGCGCCTCGCGCATCCACTTCACGCCCGGGGTGTTGGGCACGAAGGGGTAGTCCACCGAGAACAGAATCCGGTCGGCACCCATCTCCAGCACGCAGCACAGCAGCGCCGGCGTGGAGAAGTTGCCGCTGGTGGTGATCCAGAAATGGCTGCGGAAGGCGTCGCGGAACGCGCTCGCGCGCTTGCCGGGGCCGGCGCCCGGCCGGGCGAGCGCCATGTCGATTCGCCACGCGGAGAAGGGCAGCGACTCGCCGAGATGGCCGAGGATCATCTTCAGGTTCGGGTAGGCGTCGAAGACGCCCGAAAGAACCATGCGCAGGCCCTGGGTCGCCGTCTCGACGGTGAAGCCCCAGGCGGCGGTGAGCAGCCCGGGGTAGCGCTCGAGATAGTCGCGGTAGTACGCATCGACCACCGCGGGATGCGGCATCGCGGGATGGAGATAGATCGGCACGTCGAGCGCCGCGGCGCGCTCGTAGATCGGCCAGAAGCGCTTGAGGTCGAGGAACTCGCCCTTGTGCGTGAGGCCGTGCAGCATGGCGCCGTGGAAGCCGAGCCGCGTCACGCAGCGCTCGAGCTCGTCGGCGGCGGCTTTCGGGTCGTCGGTGGGGAGCTGGGCGAAGCCGCCGAAGCGGTCGGGGTGGCGGAGGATCGTCTGGTGCAGCCGGTCGTTCGCCTTGCGCGCGAGCGGGACCGCCACCTCGCCCTCCAGGCGCTGCAGCGACGGCGCGCCGTGCGAGAGCACCTGGAAGTCGATGCCCGCCTCGTCCATCTCGCGCAGGCGCAGCGCGCCGAGGTCGAACAGCCGCTCCTGCAGCGCCGCGCCCATGCCGCGCTCGGCGAAGTGCGACGCGACCTCGCGGTCGAAGTAATGCTCCTCGAGGGCGACGACGCTAGCGGCCAAAGGGGAACCCCCGCCTGCGGTACTGGATCATCAGCCAGCCGCCGAGCATGCCGCCGAGGTGCGCGAAGTGCGCGACGCCCGACGCGGTCTGGGTGACGCCGAAGAACAGCTCGAGCAGCGCGAAGCCGAAGACGAACACGCGCGCCGGCATCGGGATCGGCGGGAACAGCAGCAGCACGCGACGGTGCGGGAAGTAGATGCCGAAGGCGAGCAGCAGGCCGTACACGCCGCCCGAGGCCCCGACCATCGGCGCCAGCGGCGCGCCCATCCACGAGGTGACGATCAGGTGCGTGAGCGCGGCGGTGACCACGCTGGCGAAGTAGTACGAGACGTAGAAGCGCGTGCCGAACAGCCGCTCGATCTCGCCGCCGAACATGTACAGCGCCAGCATGTTGAAGAAGATGTGGCCGAGGCTCGCGTGCAGGAAGCTGTAGGTGACGAGCTGCCAGGGCGCGAAGCCCGATTCGAAGCCGCCCGGCGGCCACAGCGCGAACGCGTCGATCGGCACGGTGCCGGTCTGCGACAGGAAGAAGATCGCCACGTTGGCGATCAGCAGCCACTGCGTGGCGGGCGGCAGGTTCATCGGGATTTCATCTCCGCAAGCACTCGGTCAGGATAATCGCTGATGATGCCGTCGACGCCCCAGCCGATCAGCCGCGCGATGTCGCGCGGCTCGTTGACCGTCCAGGCGACGACGCGCATGCCGGCGGCGTGCGCCTGCTCCACCGCCTCGCGGGCGAGCGCCCGGTAGTCCGGCGACCAGGTCTTGGCGCCGGCCGCGCGCGGCTTGTCGACGGTGGAGTCCTTGAGCTCGGTGAGGTAGGCGGTGGCGATCTCCGGCGCCTCGCGCTCGACCGCCGCGAGGGCGCGCCAGTCGAACGACTGCAGGGTCGTGCGCGCGGCCATGCCGTGCCGGCGCACCTCGGCGATCACGGCGCGCGCGAACGGCTCGGGCGGCAGCGTCTCGTCGGGATGCGTCGGCAGCAGCTTCAGCTCGATGTTGAAGCGCACGCGCGTCTTGCCCGCCATCTCGAACAGCTCGGCGAGGCGCGGGATGCGCGTGCCGTCCACCGGCTGCTGGTGCGGGAAGCGCGCCGCGTACTCGCTGCCCGGGCGGATGCGCCCCACGTCGTAGCGCAGCAGCGCTTCGTAGGTGAGCGAGTGCAGCGGCGGCGTCGGCCACTCGACCCACCGGCCGTCCGGCCCGCGCGCGAGGTCCGGGTTGAGGCGCCGGTCGTGGTGCACCACCACGACGCCGTCGCGCGTCACGCCGACGTCGAGCTCGAGCGTGCTCACGCCCATCTCGATCGCCAGGCGGAACGCCGGCAGCGTGTTCTCGGGCAGGTGGCCGCGCGCGCCGCGATGGCCCTGGACATCCAGGCTCACAGGATGATCTGCGTCTGCGTGGTCACGGAAAGCAGCCTGCCCGCCTCGTCGGTGATGCGCGTCTCCCATACGTGGGTGCGCTTGCCCCTGTGGATCGGCGCCGCCTCGGCGCGCAGGGTACCCGCGCGGCAGCCGGCGATGAAGTTGGTCTTCGACTCGAGCGTCGCGGTGCGCTGGCCTTCCTGCAGGTTCGCCACCGTGCCCGCCGCGCCGATGGTATCGGCGAAGGCCATCAGCGTGCCACCGTGCACGGTGCCGCCCACCGTCATCAGGCGCTCGTCGACCTTCAGGCGGGCGACCACCCGGTCGGGGGTGACCTCCTCGAGCTCGATCCCCAGGTGGGCGATCAGCCCCGTGTTCCATTCGACCTTCATCGCGACCTCGTCATGAAAAGCATCGTCGCCGTGAGCGCGAGCAGCGCGGCGGCGGAAAGCCCGAGCGACCAGTGTATGCCGATCAGGCTGCCGCCCAGCCCGACGGTCACGCCGCTGAAGGCGCGCAGCCCGAGCGCCGACATGGTGAACAGGCCGATCACCCGGCCGCGCACCTCCCCGGGCGCGTTCATCTGCACCAGCGTTTGCGCCATGGCGAAGAAGGCGAGCTCGAGGAAGCCGGCGGCGAAAAGCAGCGCCAGCGCGAGCGGATACGACGTCGAGGCGGCGAAGCCGCCGATCGCCAGGCACCAGGCGAGAGCGAGCGCGAGCGCGGTGCGCGGATGGGGCGGCAGCAGGCCGCGGCCCTCGAGCACCAGGCCGGCGATCAGCGCGCCGGCGGCATCGGCGGCGAGCAGCGCGCTGTAGGTGAGGCCGCCCTCGGCGTGGCCGAGGTCGTGCGCGAACTCCGGCATCTGCGCCTGGTAGGCGTTGCCGACGACCAGCGACGCCGCGCCGACCAGCACGGTCATCGAGATGATCACCCGGTTGCCTGCCACCGCTTTCCATGTCGCCACCACGTCGGCGAACGCACGGACCGATTTTTCCTTCCCGACCGGTTTTCTTTTGTAAGGCGCGCGCGCCAGCCAGACGATGAACGGCAGGTAGATGAGCGCGTTGAAGAGGATGCCCCACGCCGGGCCGAGCGCGAGCAGGATCACTCCGCCGACCGCCGGGCCGAACAGCAGGCCGAGCCAGCGCGCGGTGGCGGTGAGCCGGATCGCGCTGTAGAGGTCCTTCTCCCCGACCAGGTCGTGGATGAACACCTGCGCCGCCGGGCTCCACAGCACCCCGGCGAGGCCGTGCAGCACGAGCAGGGCCGCGGCATGCCACATCTGCAGCGCGTCGGCGAGGAAGAGCGCGCCCCAGCCCACCGACACCGCCATGAACAGCGCCATGCCCGCCTGGATGATGCGCCGCGGATCGAAGCGGTCGGCGAGCGCGCCCGACCACAGCGAGAAGACGAGGAACGGCACCCAGTGCGAGATCACCGCGAAGCCGGCGAGCGCCGGCGAGCGGAACTTCTCGAACATGATCCAGTAGCTGATCACGTGCTCGATCGAGTCGGCCATCATGGCCGAGGCGGCGCCGAAGAAGTAGGCGCGAAACACGGGCTGGCGCAGCGCGGCGAAGGCGCGCGGCGCGGCGGGATTCGGGGTCAGGGCTGCGAGCTCCGGTCAGTCTCGATCGAGCTCGGGATAGTGGCGGAAAATGCCCTGCCGGTTGAAGGCGATTCGCCTTTCGGAACGCAGGTAGGCCGCGAGCCGCGGCCGCGCCGCGACGCGCTCGTGCAGCGCGAGCAGCTTCGGTATCCCGCCTTCCAGCCGGCGCAGGGTGCGCGGAAACGCGTAGCGCAGGCCCTCGATCATCTGGAAGAGCGAGAGATCGAGGTACGTCGTGCCGCGCGGCCGCGGCAGCGTCTCGAAGTAGCGCAGGAACTTCGGCAGCCGGCGGGCGCGGAAGTCGGCGGCGCGCCGCAGCGCCTCGCGCTTCTGCGCTTCGTAGTAGAGCCCGCTGCCGATCGGATGATGGGTGTCGTGCACCTCGGCGAGCCAGTCGGCGATGGTGAGCTGCTGCTGGTGCAGCCACAGGCGCGCCGCCTCGTTCTTCGGCGCGAGGCCGAGGCGCGGGCCGAGGTAGAAGAGGATGTTCGCGGTCTGCGCCACGGCGAGCCTGCCGTGCACCAGGAAGGGCGGCGCGAAGATGTGCCGCCTGGCCATTTCCTTCTCCATGGCGGCGACGCCGCGCGGCCCGCGCGCCACGTCCTCGTAGCGCGCGCCGGCGTCCTCGAGCGCGAGGCGCACGAACTCGCCGCGTCCCTGGATCGACGGCCAGTAGTAGAGGCGGTAGCTCACGCGGCGCGCTTTTCGCGCCAGCCGGCGGGCGAGACGCCGACGTGGCGCTTGAAGGCGCGGCTGAACGCCGCCTCGGATTCGTAGCCGACGCGCTCGGCGAGCGCCGCCATGCCGAGCTGCGTGCGGCGCAGCAGGTCGGCGGCGAGCTGCAGGCGCCACTGCGTGAGATAGCGCATCGGCGAGACGCCGAGCAGGCGGCGGAACCGCTCGGCGAGCACCGAGCGCGACACCGCGACGCGGCGCGCCAGGCCTTCCACCGTCCACGCCGCCTCGGGCCGGGCGTGCAGCAGGACCATCGCCCGGCCGATCACCGGGTCCCTGAGCGCGGCGAGCCAGCCCGTCTGCTCGGGCGGCATCTGCTCGACGTGCTGGCGCAGGCAGTCGGCGAGCACCGCCTCGAGCAGGCGTGCGGCGAGCGCCTCGCCGCCCGGACGGCCGGCGCTCTCGAGCGTGTAGCGCACGCTCGCGGTGCGCCACTGCGCGGCGGAGGGCGAGCTCGGCCGCAGGTGCAGCAGCCGCGGCAGCGCCTGCAGTATCGGGCTGAAGAGCAGATCGGCGCAGCTCAGGTAGCCGCACAGCAGGCGCGTCGGCGCGCCGCCGCCTTCGCTGCGGCACACGACGGGCAGCTCGCTCCAGGGCGGCGGCGGCAGCAGCTCGACGATCGGCACCGCCTGCGCGTCGTCGGGAAAGCGCACCGTGTGCACGTCGCAGTACGGCAGCACGACCGCGTCGCCTTCGCTCGCCTGCGCGCTTTCGCCGCTCGCCAGGCTGATGCGGAAGCGGCCCTCGACCGCGACGTGCAGGAGCACGAGCCGCTGCGCGCCGGGCACCAGCACGCGGGCGAGCGTCGCCTCGTCGGCGGAGACGAAGCCCCAGGGCGCGCTGAACTCGCCGCGCAGGAACACCGCGCTCGCGAGGTGCATGCGGCGCAGGACGTCGGAGAGCAGGTCCAGATTCGGCGTCTCGAGCATGTGATCCGGCGTCCCTGCCATGGCGCGAGGCCGCCGCGCGGTCAATAGTAGCGCCGTCATTCACACCAGGAGAACGGCGATGCCGAAATTCGTGATCGAGCGGGAGATTCCCGGCGCCGGCCGGATGAGCGCGATGGAGCTTAAGGGCGCGGCGCAGAAATCGTGCAGCGTGCTGCGCGGCATGGGACCGAAGATCCAGTGGCAGCAGAGCTACGTCACCGACGACAAGCTCTATTGCGTCTACCTCGCCGAGAGCGAGCGCGACGTGCTCGAGCACGCGCGCACCTCCGGATTTCCCGCGAGCCGCGTGAGCGCGGTGCGCGCGGTGATCGACCCGGCCACGGCGGAGTGACCTAGAGCCGCGCCGGCTTGTCCGGCAGCTCGTTCGGGTTGACGCCGCGCGCCGGGAAATGGCGCTCGAGGATGCGCGTCACGCCCTCGATCGCCTCGAGCGCGCCGGCGAGGTACGCCTTGCCGCGGAAGCGCGCCTGCATGGCGCGGCAGATCGCGTCCCACTCCGGCTGCGGCACGCGCGCGGCGATGCCGCGGTCGGCGACGATCTCGATGCGGTGGTCGAGGAGCTGCACGTAGATCAGCACGCCGGTGTTCTCCTCGGTGTCCCACACGCCGAGCTGCGCGAACACCTCGCGCGCCCGCTCGCGCGTCGGCTGGCGCAGCCGGTCGAGGGGCAGCGTGCCTTCGACGGCGAAGCGGATCTCGCCGCGGTGGCGGCGCTCGGAAGCCTTGATCGCCGCCTCGATGGCGGCGAGCGCCGACGCGGGGAAGGGCCGCTCGGCGATCCACGGCGGCAGCAGCAGGTGCTTGAGCACGCGGCTCACCATGAGCCGCTCGCGCCGCCGCCGCCCGAGGCGCCGCCGCCGCCGCCGAAGCCGCCGCCGCCGAAGCCGCCGCCGAAGCCGCCGCCGCCGAAGCCGCCGCGGCCCCAGTAGCCGCCGCCCAGCCCGCCGTAGCCGCCGAGCCGGCGGCGCCGCGGCATGCCGCCGATGCCGCCGGTGAGGAGCAGGATGAAGAAGGCGGCGACGCCGATCAACGCGGCGACCGCCGCCGAGCCGAGCAGCATCCAGCTCGCGAACCCGGCGACGCCGCTGCCGAAGCCCGCGCCGAGGAAGCGCCCGAACATCGCGCGCAGCGCGCCGCCCGCGACCAGCACGAAGAAGAAAAGGAAGATCAGCACGTCGGGCTGGAAGCGCGACGACCCCGGGGGCCCGTGCGCCGCGGGCGGCGGCAGCTTCTCGCCTTCGATGACGCGGATGATGCGGTCCACGCCGGCGCGCAGGCCGCCGTAGAAGTCGCCGGCGCGGAAGCGCGGCGTGATGTCGTTGTCGATGATGCGCTTGGCGATCGCGTCGGGCAGCGCGCCTTCCAGGCCGTAGCCGACCTCGATGCGCAGCCGCCGGTCGTCCTTGGCGACCACCAGCAGCACCGAGTCGTCGACGCCCTTGCGGCCGAGCTTCCAGACCTCCTCGACGCGCACCGCGTACTGCTCGATCGTCTCGGGCCGCGTGCTCGGCACCATGAGCACCGCCACCTGCGCGCCCTTGCGCGCCTCGAGCTCGGCGAGCGTCTGCTCGAGCGCCGCGCGCTGCTGCGCGCTCAGCGTGCCGGTGAGGTCGGTGACGCGCGCCTCGAGCGGCGGCACCTCCGCGGCGAAGGCGAGCAGGGGCGCGAGCAGCAGGAACGCCCACGGCGCGCCGGTCACTTCTTGCCCGTCCCGAAGTCGACCGTGGGCGGCCGTGCGATCGCCTTCTCGTCCTCCACCGTGAACTGCGCCTTCGGCTCGAAGCCGAACAGCATCGCCGTCAGGTTGCTCGGGAACTGGCGCACCGTGACGTTGTATTCCTGCGTCGCCTCGATGAAGCGCCGGCGCGCCACGGCGATGCGGTTCTCGGTGCCCTCGAGCTGCGCCTGCAGCTCGCGGAAGTTCTGGTCGGACTTGAGCTGCGGATAGTTCTCGGCCACCACCAGCAGGCGCGACAGCGCGCCGGTCAGCTCGCCCTGCGCCTGCGCGAAGCGCTGCATCGCCTGCGGATCGTCGACCATGTCGCGCGTCACCTGCACCGAGCCGACGCGCGCGCGCGCCTCGGTCACGCCGAGCAGCACGTCCTTCTCCTGCTGCGCGTAGCCCTTCACGGTGTTCACCAGGTTGGGAATCAGGTCGGCGCGGCGCTGGTACTGGTTGATCACTTCGGACCACGCCGCCTTCACCTGCTCGTCCTGCCGCTGCAGGGTGTTGTAGCCGCAGCCGGACAGGAATAGCACTACAGACAGGGCGAGGATAGTGCGCATCGGGGGACGACCTCCGCAGAAGGACGAAATATAGAGCAGGAACCGCGCCTCGGCCGGGCTGGTCGAAAAGCGCATGGCCGACGTGGTGCTCTCCTGCGAGACCTGCGGGCTGCCGCAGCGTGTCGAGCCGCTGCCGCCCGGCACCGTCGCCGAGTGCGCGCGCTGCGGCTACCCGGTGACCTCGCACGGCGCCGGCCTCGACGTCGCCGCGGCGCTCGCGCTCGCGGCGCTGGTGCTGTACGTCCCCGCGAACCTGTATCCGATCCTGCGCATGGAGATCTACGGCGCCTACTCGGAAAGCACCGTGTGGGACGGCGTGGTGAGCCTGTGGCAGTACGGCGAGTACTTCGTGGCGATCGTCGTGTTCCTGGCGAGCATCGTCGTGCCGCTGCTCAAGCTGCTCGGCCTCTTCTTCCTCGTGGCGAGCGTCAAGTGGGGCCGCGGCCGGCGGCTGCGCGGCCGCACGCGCATCTACAAGTTCATCGACGCGATCGGCCCGTGGGCGATGCTCGACGTGTTCCTGCTGGCGGTGCTGGTGGCGCTGGTCAAGCTCGGCAGCCTCGGACAGGTCGTTCCCGGGCCGGGGCTGCTCGCCTTCTGCCTGGTCGTGGTGCTGACGCTGCTCGCCTCGCAGGCGTTCGACACCAAGCTCATCTGGGAGAGCCATGAGCGGCGATGAGATGCCGCGCGCGCGCGTGCGGCGCCGCCGGCGGGTGCGCTGGGTGTGGGTGGTGCCGCTGGTCGCCGTGGCGGTGGCGGCGTGGCTGGTGTTCCAGCGCATCGAGCAGCGCGGCCCGGAGATCACCGTGACCTTCGAGGACGGCGCGGCGCTGCGCGTCGGCCAGACGCCGCTGCGCTATCGCGGCGTGCAGATCGGCGAGGTGTCGGGCGTGGGCCTGTCCGAGGACGAGCAGCACGCCGTGGTGCGCATCCGCCTGCACCGCGACGCGGGGCGGATCGCGCGCGAAGGCTCGCGCTTCTGGATCGTGCGCCCGCGCGTCGGCTGGGGCAGCTTCAGCGGGCTGAACACCGTGCTGTCGGGACCCGAGATCCAGGTGATCCCGGGCAGGCCCGACGCGCCGCGGCAGACCGAGTTTGCCGGGCTCGAGGCGCCGCCGGCGGCCATCGAAGGCGGCCTGCACATCGTGCTGCGCGCCGAGCGGCCGAAGATGCGCCCCGACGCGCCGGTGTACTACCGCGGCGTCGAGGTCGGCACGGTGCAGAAGCTCGACCTCGCGCCGAACGCGCTCTCGGCCGACGTGCACGTGATCATCTACCCGCGCTTCGCCGCCCTGGTGCGCGAAGGCTCGGCGTTCTGGGACGTGAGCGGCGTGGCGGTGAAGGGCGGCATCTTCAAGGGCATGCAGGTCGAGCTCGAGTCGTTGCGCTCGTTCATCACCGGCGGCGTCGAGTTCGCGACGCCGCCCGGCACGCGGCGCGCCAAGCCCGGGACCGTGTTCTTCCTCTACGACCAGCCCAAGCCGGAGTGGCTCGCCTGGGCGCCGAAAATTCCCATCCCCGGGGAAAAGTAGTTAGGCTTCGCCCCGTGGCGCAGGCGGCGAAGAGATCGGGCATGAAGCGCGCGCCGGCGCGGCGCCGGCCGCGCAAGGCGAAAGCGCACTCGCGCGGCCGCGCCGCCGCCGAGTGCCGCGTCGACACGCTGTCGCCCGAAGCCGATCAGGCGAGGATCCGCGTCGAGAACGAGGGCGGCTACGTGCTCGGCTGCTACGCCGATCCGCTCGGCGGGCAGCCGGTGCTGGTGGCGGTGCTGCCGATCGACGCGGTGGAGCCGACGCCTTTCCAGCGCGACCTGTCGCAGGCGCACCACCGCAAGCTCGCCGACGTGCTCGACCGCACCGGCATCTTCCTCGATCCGATCATCGCGGTCAGCGCGCCGGAGAAGGGCTTCTGGACGCCGAACGGGCGCCACCGCCTGGAGGCGATGCGCCGGCTCGGCGCGAGGGCGATCACCGCGCTGGTGGTGCCCAAGCGCGAGATCGCGTGGCAGATCCTCGCCCTCAACACCGAGAAGGCGCACAACCTGCGCGAGCGCGCGCTCGAGGTGATTCGCATCTACCGCGGGCTGATCGACGAAGACGGGCGGCGCGCCGAGTCGTCGTTCGCGTTCTACCTGGAGGAGGCCTCGCTCGTGACGATCGGCGTGTGCTACGAGCGCAACCCGAAGTTCGCCGGCGCGGCCTACCACCCGATCGTGCGCCGCCTGCTCGCCTTCAGCGACGAGCCCGTGGCGAAGGCGATCAAGGCGCACGAGCGCTACGCCGCTCTGCTGCTCGAGCTCGACGAGCGCGTCAACGAGGTGATCAAGAAGCTGAAGGCGCGCGGCTTCACCAGCCCGTACCTGCGCGCCTTCGTCGTCGCGCGCATCAACCCGCTGCGCTGGATCCAGGGCGAGCCGCCGCCGCTCGAGGGCGTGCTCGAGACCATGCGCGAGCGCGCCGCGCGCTTCAACACCGACAAGGTGCGCCAGGAGGATCTCGCCGCAGCCGGCGGCCCGGCCGACGAGGACTGATTCGGGGTCAGGGTCGTAATTCGTCAACCGGCCGGGCGCCTCGCGCGTTGTGCAGTCATGGCGAGGCATCCGCGAGTCACTCTACCCGGCGTAGCGCTGCACGTCCGGCAGCGAGGCGTCGACGGGACGGCGTGCTTTCGCGAGGAGGCCGACAGGCTCGTTTATCTGTCTGCCCTGCGCGAGCTCCTCGGGAGGTCGCAGTGCGCCTTGCACGCGTACTGCCTGATGACTAACCACGGCACGGTCGCACGGGGACGTTGTGGGACGGCCGGTTTCGCTCGTGCCTGGTCGAATCGCGCGAATACGTGCTCGCGTGCCACCGCTACACAGAGCGCGATCCGGTCCGTGCCGGCATGGTTGCCTGTCCTTCGGCGTACCGCTGGTCGAGCTTCAAGGCGAACAGCGGTGAAGCCGAGGCTGCATTCGTTTCCGCGCTGCGTGAAGCGACCGACGGCGGTCTGCCGATGGTCGGACAGGCGCTGCGTTCCCGGCTGGAAGCCATGGGATGGCGCGTGGAGAAGGGCAAGCCGGGAAGGCGATCGGCGCCGACGCCCGATACGGCGCCGCTCAACGCCGAGCCGCAGTTCTCAGCGCGGCGAGAATTACGACCCTGACCCCGATTCCGCCTCGCAGGCGGCGGCTTCGCTGCGACAGCGCTGCTGGCAGGCCTGGTTCTCCGGGGCCTCGGTGGTGGTCTTGCGGCAATTGGCGATGCAGGCGTTGAGCGCGGCGCGGCAGCTCGGCGGCGCTTCGCTCTCGGCGCCGAGGTACTGCTGGTAGACGTAGTAGCCGATCACGGCGAGGGCGATCAGCACGATCAGCGTGCCGACCGCTCCGCCGCGCTGGCTGCGAGGAAGAATTACGACCCTGACCCCGAATCAGAGCTTGAGGGCGCGCTGTACGCCGGGGCGGGCGCCGATCTCGGCGTCCCAGCGCTCGAGGTTGGCCATGCCGGCGACGAGCTCGGGGAAGGCGCCCCTGGTGCGCCAGTAGCCGGCGTAGAGCGAGAGGTCGGCGATGGTCACCTCGTCGCCGGCGGCGTACTTGTGCTTCGCCAGCTTGTCGTCCCAGACCTTGAAGTAGTTCTTCAGCCGCCCCTTGAACATGTCGGCCGACGCCGCGTGCGCCGCGGGCTCCTTGGCGCGCACGCAGGCGTTCACCGCGCCGAACATCGGCGTGATGTCGGTCGAGGCGCTCATGTAGGCCTCGAGCATCGCCGCGCGCTTCGCCGGGTCCTTCGGGACCAGCCGGCCGGCCTTCTCGGCGCAGTACATGAGGATGGCGCTCGACTGGCTGATCGTGAGCTTCTGCCCGCCGGGCCCGTCGTGGTCGACGATCACCGGGATCTGGCCGTTCGGGTTGAGCGCCAGGAACTGCGGCGTCTTGTGCTCGCCCTTGGCGAGGTCGATGGGATGCCAGTTGTACTTGAGCTCGCATTCCTCGAGCGCGATGCGCGCGCGCATGCCGTTCGAGGTGCCCGCGGCGTAGAGATCGATCATGCCTTCCTCCCTCGCGAAATGTCCGATGTTAGAACAGCCGCGGGCCGAAGACGACGACGCCGATCGAAACGGCCGCCAGCATGGCGATCAGCACCGCGCCGGCGGCGACGTCCTTGGTCTTGCCGGCGAGCGGGTGGAATTCCGGGGAGACGAGGTCGGTCAGCCGCTCGACGGCGGTGTTGAGCGTCTCGGCGACCCACACCAGCGCGAGCGCGGCGATCGCCGCGCACCACTCCAGGCGCGACAGGCCGAGCCACGCGCCGGCGGCGACGACCGCGGCGCTGACCGCGAGAAGCAGCCGCGTGTTGCGCTCGGCGAGCATGAAGCCGACGCCGCGCAGCGCGTAGCGCAGCGCC
Source organism: Burkholderiales bacterium (assembly GCA_036381055.1). Classification (GTDB taxonomy): domain Bacteria; phylum Pseudomonadota; class Gammaproteobacteria; order Burkholderiales; family SG8-39; genus SCGC-AG-212-J23. The sequence goes on from DASVDO010000017.1 coordinate 60,582, forward strand.
GGCAGCGGCCGCCAGGGCACGCCCTTTGCTCGGCCGATGTCACCCATTTCCCCCGGAGGCCGCATGACTCCCGATCCCATGCGGGGCGACAACCCCGCTTACCGCGATGATATCCGCGACTTCCAGGAAGACGCGGACGCGGCGCTGCGCTCGGCGAAAGAGCAGCTTACCGAGGTGCTCGACGGCATCAGCGAGCGCGCCCGCGAGTACGGGCGCTACGCCGACGAGCAGGTCCAGGCCAATCCCTGGGCCGCGGTGGGCGTGGGGTTCGGGATCGGCGTGGCGATGGGCGTGCTGCTCGCGATCGCGGCGCGCCGCTGAGGCGCGATAGCCTGTCGCCGCCATGCGACGGCGCTTTGCGGGCGGCGCGACTTCCGGGCGGCGCGGCGCGCCGATAGCCTTGTTTCCGCCATGACGCCGCCGCAGCCGCCCGCTCCCCCGGCCGCCGAGATCCTCGCCAAGCTGGCGCAGGTCGAGCAGAACGCCTGGATGCTGTTCAGCGAGCTGCCGCCGTGCGGCGCGAAGACGCGCGCGCTGCACGTCTACCTCGACGCGAAGGCGATCAAGTCTCGGCTGCAGGCGCCGGCGCCGACGTAGCGGCCGCCGCCTAGAGCATCGGCCCGGGCTGGCCGAGCGCGTGCTCGGCGAGGCGGTGCACGATCCACTGGTAGGCCTCGTCCACCGAGTCGGTGCGGAACATGAGCTCGATGTCGCGCGGCTCGATCATGCCGGCGCTCGCGAGCTTGTCGAAGTTGATCACGTCCTTCCAGTACTCGGTGCCGAACAGCACGATTGGCATCGGCTTGCGCAGCTTGCCGGTCTGCACCAGGGTGAGCAGCTCGAACAGCTCGTCGAGCGTGCCGTAGCCGCCCGGGAACACCAGCACCGCCTTCGCCAGGTAGGCGAACCAGAATTTGCGCATGAAGAAGTAGTGGAAGTGGAACGCCAGCTCGCGCGTCACGTACGGGTTGTCGAACTCGGTGCGCGGGATGGAGATGGTGAGGCCGACGTTCACGCCGTGCGCCTCGGCGGCGCCGCGGTTGGCCGCTTCCATGATGCCCGGCCCGCCGCCGGTGCACACCACGAAGCGCTTTTCCTTGCGGTCGAGCTCCTTCGACCACTTGGTGAAGCGGAACGCCAGCTCGCGCGCCGCCTCGTAGTACACCGACATCTTGAGCGCCGTGCGCGCGCGCGCCACGTCGCCGCCGGTCGCCTCGGCCGCGCGCAGCGCCTCCTCGGCCGCCGCCTGCGAGAGGATGCGCGCCGAGCCCATGAAGACGATGGTGTCCTCGACCTTGTGGTAGTCGAAGCGGCTCTTCGGCTCGAGGTACTCGGCGAGGATGCGCAGCTCGCGCGCGTCCCTGGAGTTCAGGAAGCCGAGGTTGTGGTAGGCGTGGTCACGGGTTCGCTTGCGTTCGCTCATTGCATAATCGTAGCGGATGACGCCCTTGCGCCTGGCGATCGACGAACGCCAGCTCGACGACCTGCGGGCGCGCCTCGCGCGCACCCGCTTTCCCGACGAGCCGCCGCTCGCGCCATGGTCGACGGGCACGAGCCTCGCTTACATGCGCGAGCTGGTGCCCTACTGGCAGGAGCGCTTCCGCTGGCGCGACTGGGAGGCGCGGCTCAACGCCTTCGCGCAGTACCGCGTGCCGCTCGGCGGCATCGAGCTGCATTTCCTGCACCGGCCGTCGCGCGACCCGGACGCGATCCCGCTCCTGCTGCTGCACGGCTGGCCGGGCTCGGTGGTCGAGTTCCTCGAGCTCATCCCGCTGCTCGGGCCCGGCTTCAGCGTGGTGGCGCCGTCGCTGCCGGGGTTCACGCTGTCCTTCCGGCCCGGCCAGCCGCGCTTCGGCGTCGAGGAGATGGCCGACCTGCTCGCCGAGCTGATGCAGCGGCTGGGCTACCCGCGCTTCGCGGTGCAGGGCGGCGACTGGGGTGCGTTCATCGCCTCGCGGCTCGCCGCGACGCGGCCGCAGCAGGTCCTGGGCATCCATCTCAACCTGCTCGCGGTGCGGCGCGACGCGAAGCGCCCCGCCGAGAGCGCCGAGGAGGCCGCCTACCGCGAGCGCCTGGCGGTGTGGCTGAAGGAGGAGACCGGTTACCAGTGGATCCAGGGCACCCGGCCGCAGACGCTCGCCTACGCGCTTAGCGACTCGCCGGCCGGGCTCGCCGCGTGGATCGCCGAGAAGTTCCGCGCCTGGAGCGACGGGCCGGTGGATCGCGACGCGATGCTCGCCAACATCTCGCTCTACTGGTTCACCGGCGCGATCGGCTCCTCGTTCTGGCCGTACTACGCGCGGCACCACCGCGGCTGGCCGTTCGAGGCGGTCGACGTGCGCACCGGCTACGCGCAATTCCCGAAGGAGATCCTGCGGCCGCCTCGCTCGCTCGCCGGCCGCATGTACCGGCGGCTGGAGCGCTGGACGGTGATGGCGCGCGGCGGGCACTTCGCGGCGCTGGAGGAGCCGCAGGCGCTCGCCGCGGAGATCAGGGCCTTCTTTGGTCGATGAGGCCGGTCACCGGCAGCAGGCCGGGGCGGCTCGGCGTGGCGCCGGTGTCGACCACGCAGTTGCCGGCGTCGCAGTGCTCGCAGCGGGCGTAGGTGACTCCGTCGCGCGTCTTCTCGAAGCGGCGTACGTGGGAGAGGCCGCTGCACTGCTTGCAGACGAACTGCTGGGCGCGCACTCGCGATGGCGGGCCGAAAGGTGAGGCTGACCATGCTAGCGGGGGAGGGCGCGCCGTCAAGGGAAATAATGCTTGGCGTTAAGGTACGATGGCGCGAGGAGGTGGAATTCCATGACCGGAAAGATCATCGGCGTGTGCCTGGGTGCGGTGCTCGGCATCGCCGCGCCGCAGGCATTCTCGCAGTCCTACCCGGCGGGGCCGATCAACCTGGTGATCCCGCTCGCGCCGGGCGACGCCACGGACACGGCCGCGCGCGCCATGGCCGACGCGCTCGCCCGGGAGCTGAAGGTGGCGATCGTGCCGGTCAACAAGCCGGGCGCGGGCGGCGCGCTCGGCACGCAGTTCCTGGTGCAGGCGCCCAAGGACGGCCACACCATCAGCCTCACCAACAACGCCGCGCTGGTCTACCGCGCGATCCTCGAGCCGCAGGTGGCGTCGTACGATCCTTTCAAGGACCTGACGCCGCTCGCGCTGGCGATGCGCTCGCCGTCGATCCTGGTGGTGGGCGCCGAGCAGCCGTTCAAGACCTTCGGCGAGCTGGTCGCGCACGCGCGCAAGAACCCGGGCAAGGTGCGCATCGGCACCGCCGGCCTCGGCTCGGTGGGCGATTTCTGCGTGCGCACGATCAACTCGCTCACCGGCGCCGACATCACCATGGTGCCCTTCAAGGGCGCGGCGCCGGCCGTCACCGCGATGCGCGGCGGCCATATCGAGGGCGTGGTGCTCGCGCTCGGCACGATGGTGCCGCTGCTCAAGCAGGGGGCGGTGCGCGGCCTCGTCATCTCGAGCAAGTGGCCCGACATGCCCGAGCTGCCGACGATGCAGGAGCTGGGCTACCAGCAGCCGCTGTTCGGGGTCTGGACCGGGTTCTTCGCGCCGGCCGGCGTGCCTCCGGCGGCGACCAGGGTGCTGGTGCCGGCCCTGGAGCGCTCGATCCGCTCGCCCGAGGTCGGGGCGCGCCTGAAGGCGCTCGGCATCGCCGCCGACTACGCCCCGCCCGAGAAGCTGGTCGCCGAGATGCGCGACGAGCGCGAGCGCGTGCTGGAGATCGCCAGGAAGGCCGGCCTGGTGAAGTGACTTAGTTGCTTCCGGCCGCGGCGAGCGCGGGCTTACCATGCCGCGCATGGCCGCGCCGCAAGCCTTCGATCGAAGCACCCGGCAGCAGGGCGCGCGGGTGCTCGTCATCGACGACGACCGCGCGATCCGCGAGCTGCTGCGCCTGCACCTCGCCAACCAGGGCTACGAGGTGGCCACCGCGGAGGACGCGATCGTCGGCGGCAAGATGGCGCTCTCGGCGCGGCCGCAGCTCATCATCATCGACGTCAACCTGCCCTATCTCGACGGGCCGGAGTTCGTCGCCGCGCTGAAGGGCGACCCGGAGACGCGCGACATCCCGGTCGTCTTCCTCACCAGCGACGGCGACGTCGCCGACCGCGCCGGCGCGCTGGGCGCGGTGGCCTGCCTCACCAAGCCGATCATGGCCGACCGGCTGCTCGACGTCGTCGCGCGCGCGATCTAGCTTCCTATCGGGCGGTGACCTGCAGCGGCACGCCGCCGCGCGGCAGGAGCGTGACGCGCGCGATCGGGTAGGGGTCGCGGCCGGCCACGCAGGAGAAGCGCGCATGCTGCAGGAACGTGGCGAGCATCGCGGTCGCCTCGATCATCGCGAACGCCATGCCGATGCAGATGCGCGGGCCGCCGCCGAAAGGCAGGTACTGGAAGCGCTCGATGCGCGCCTCGTTGCGCGGCGAGAAGCGCTCCGGGTCGAAAACGTCCGGATCGCGCCAGCGCGCGGCGTGGCGGTGGATGGCGTAGATCGGCAGGACCGCCGACATGCCGCGGCGCAGCGGCACGCCGCCGAGGGTCGTGTCCTCGGCTGCCTGACGGCCCATCATCGGCACCGGCGGATAGAGGCGCATCGATTCCTTGAGCACCTGTTGCACCACCCCCAGGCGCTCGATGTGCTCCGGCTGGACCGGCGCGCTGCCGGCGACCGCGGCCACCTCGTCGGCGGCGCGCGCCTCCCACGCGGGAAAGCGCGCGAGCAGATACAGCGTCCAGGCGAGCGCGCGCGCCGTCGTCTCGTGGCCGGCGAGGTAGAACGTGAGCAGGTTGTCGACGAGCTGGCGCTCGTCCATCGTGCGGCCGCTGTCCGGGTCGCGCGCGAGCATCAGGCGATGCAGCAGGTCGTCGGGGCGCTCGCCCGCGGCGCGGCGCTGCGCGACCACCTCGTGCGTCGCGGCGCGCAGCACGCGCACGGCGCGCGCGGCCGAGAGCATGCCGGGCCGCGGCAGCCATCCCGGCAGTCCCATCGAGGCGTAGAGGATTCCCCAGCCGGCGGCGTGCTGGAAGGTGCCCATCGAGCGCTCGAACACCGGCGCCAGGCTGTCTTCCGCGGAAGGCAGCAGGGTGGACGAGATCACCTCGAAGGTGGCGCGCGTCATGTCTCGGTCGATCGCCTGCACGCCGGGCGAAGCGCGCCAGCGCGCGACCACACGCATCGCCGCCCGCACGAACGCCGGCACCAGGCGCAGCAGGTCCGGCTGGCGGAAGGCCGGCGCGCTCGCCTGGCGCTGCCATTTCCACTCGGCGCCCTCGCTCGTCAGGATGCCGCGGCCGAGCAGCGGCCCGAGCAGGCGGATGGTCGAGAGCTTGCGGTAGCGGCTGCGCCCGTCGAGCAGCACCTCGCGGAGCAGCGCCGGCGCGGTGATCCACACCCGGCCGCCGTAGGCCACGGCGTCGCGCTGGTACACCTCGCGCGGTATCGCCTCGAGCGGGTTGCGCACGAACGCGGCCGTGAAAGCGAGCCGCCCGAGCGGCGCGGCAGGCGGCTCGACCCGGGGCGGCAGGCTGTCGGCTAGCGTAGCGATGACTCGAGCAGCTCCAGGGCGTGCAGCGCGAAAGCGTGCATGTTGGCTTGCCGGTCGGCGCTCGCGGTGCGAACCGTGTGTGCCCGGTCGACAGCGCCGTGTACCGCGAGGCAGGCATGTCCGGCAGGATCGCCGTAGCGGTTGCCGGACGGTCCGGCGGCGCCCGTCTCGGCGAGTCCCCAGCTCGCGCCGAGCCGCTCGCGCACTCGGCGGGCGAGCAGCCGCGCCATCGGCTCGGTGGCCGAGCGCATGCCTTCGATCTCGGAAGGCTGGATACCGAGCAGCGCTTCGCGGCTTGCCGCCGTGTAGATGACCGCGCCGCCGAGGTAGTAGGCCGATGCCCCAGGAACACCGACCAGCGCCGCGTTGATCAGGCCGCCGGCCGAGGACTCGGCGACGGCGAGCGTTTCTCCGCGGCGCTTCAGCAGCTGCGCCACGGCCGCGGCGAGCGCGGCCAGGCTGTGCGACGGACCGCCCATGGGCGGCACCGATTATGGCCCAAGCCGGGCTCAGGCGGCCTGGCTGAGCGGCGCCGGCGAGAGCGACCCGGCCGGCTCGTGGCCGAGGAAGCCGCCCGACTGGTGGCGCCAGAGCTTCTCGTAGTGTCCGCCGAGGCGCAGCAGCTCGGCGTGCGAGCCGGTCTCGACGATGCGGCCCTGCTCGAGCACCACCAGGCGGTCCATGCGCGCGATGGTGGAGAGGCGGTGGGCGATGGCGATCACCGTCTTGCCCGCCATCAGCTCGAGCAGCTCCTCCTGGATCGCCAGCTCGACCTCGCTGTCGAGCGCCGAGGTGGCTTCGTCGAGCACCAGGATCGGCGCATCCTTCAGCAGCACGCGCGCGAGCGCGATGCGCTGGCGCTGCCCGCCGGAGAGCTTCACCCCGCGCTCGCCGACGTGCGCGGCGTAGCCGAGGTTGCCTTTCCAGTCTCTCAGGCCGACGATGAAGTCGTGCGCCTGCGCCTTGCGCGCCGCCGCCTCGACCTCGGCGTCGCTCGCTGCGGGGCGCCCGTAGCGGATATTGGCGGCGATCGAGCGGTGCAGCAGCGACGTGTCCTGCGTCACCATGCCGATCGCCGCGCGCAGGCTCTCCCGGGTGACCTGCGCGACGTCCTGGCCGTCGATCAGGATGCGCCCGCGCTCCGGGTCGAAGAAGCGCAGCAGCAGGTTGACCAGCGTCGACTTGCCGGCGCCCGAGCGTCCGACCAGGCCGATCCGCTCGCCGGGCTTCACGGTGAAGGTGAGGTCGTCGAGCACCGGCGGCGCGTCGCGCCGGCCGTAGGCGAAGGTCACGTTCTCGAAGCGGATCTCGCCGTGCGACACCTCGAGCGGCCGCGCATCGGGCCGGTCGACGTGGCTGTGCGGCACGGCGATCGACTGCATGCCCTCCTGCACCACGCCGATGTTCTCGAAGATGCCGGTCACCTCCCAGCTCACCCAGCCCGACACGTTGGCGACCTGCCAGGTGAGCGGCAGCGCGGTGGCGACCGCGCCGGCGCCGATCGCGCCGCTCGCCCAGAGCGCGATGCCGATCGCCGCCGTGGCGACCAGCAGCACGGCGTTCATCAGCGTGAGCGAGAAATGGAAGCGGGTGAGGAGGCGCATGTGGCGTCCCATCGCCTGCTGGTGCTCGTCGATGCTCTCGCGCACGTAGGCGTCCTCGTCGGCGAGCCGGGCGAACAGCTTGACCGTCAGGACGTTGGTGTAGCTGTCGACCACGCGCGCCATGACGAGCGAGCGCACCTCCGAGCTCGCCTTGGCGAGGTCGCGCATGCGCGGCACGAAGTGGCGCAGGAAGAACAGGTAGGCGAAGAACCAGAGCAGCGTCGGCGCCGCGAGGCGCCAGTCGAGCGCCGCCATCAGGCCGAGCGCGCTCGCGCCGTAGGCGCCGATGTAGAACACCGCGCGGATGCTCGCCATCGTGCTCTCGCGCAGCGCGTGCGCCGTCGTCATCACGCGGTTGGCGATGCGCCCGGCGAAGTCGTTCTGGAAGAACGGCCAGCTCTGGCGGATGACGTGCCAGTGGCTCTGCCAGCGGATGAGCGAGGTCGCCCCCGGGATCAGCGCGTTGTGCCGGATCGCCACGTCGCAGAGCAGCGCGAGCGGCCGCACCCCCAGCACCAGCGCCGCCATGCCGGCGAGCAGGGGCCACTCGTCGTGGAGCGCGCGCACGCGGTCGGTCGCCTCCATCAGCGAGACCAGGCGGCCGATGAAGAGCGGGATCACCGTGTCGAGCAGCGCCACGGCGAGGCTCGCGGCAAAGAGCGCCGCGAACCACCCCTTGGCCTGGCCGATGAAGTGCCAGTAGAAGGCGAGCAGGCCCTGCGGCGGCGCGCCCGGCCCTGGGCTCGCCGTGCCCCGGATGCTTCCCTGGAAAAGCTTCAAGACTTTCTCTTTCTTCCCACGGCGACGATACCAGAAAGGCACAGGGCGTCGCCGGGTGCGAGCGCCCTGCGCGCAGGCGGCTACGCGCTATCCGACGAACGGGCGCACCGCCCGATGCCCGGTGCCGGGGCCTGCGCTCGGCTTACGGAACGACGATCGATAGGTCGCCGAGACGGGAGAAGCGCGCCTCGACGCGATCCGCGGCAGCGACCGCGGCGTTGGCGAGGATCGAGCCCGTCATGACCACCATGCCTGCCCTGAGCGATTGCCCGACGCGGGCAAGCTGGTTGGCGACGAACGCGACCGCACGCAGGGGATGACCGAGCACTTCTATCGCGGTCGCGGAGCCGCGGACCTCGCCGTTCACCGAGAGCACGACGCCTTCGCTGCGCAGATCGAGGCCGTGCAGCGGCTTCAGGGTTTCGCCGAAGGCGAAGGCACCCGCGAAATTGCTCGCCACGATGCGCGCCGGGTGGCTCGGTCTGGGCCCCTCGCGCATCGACAGGATCTCGAACGCCGGGAAGGCGCCCTCGACGGCGGCGTGCGCGTCGATCAGGTTCACGCCCGGCCCGGAGAGATCCTTGCCGACGAGGACGCCGATCTCGGCCTCGATCGCGCGCCTGCCGGCGATGGCGGGAACGCGTTCGCCCAGCACGCGCGAGCGCATGATGCAGCCCATGATCGGGCCCTCGACGTGCTCGTCCTTGCGCACGGCGAGGCTCGAGCCGGCGACCTTGTAGCCCGCCAGCGCATCGCCTGCGGCGACGCGGCGACGGACCAGCTCGGCGCGCGCGGCGTAAGCCTGGTCGTCGGAAAAATCCGGCACGCGGCCGACGACGTCCTCGAACGGCGCGCCGCCGAAGATCTGCGCCTCGAGCCAGTCCAGCAACGGCTTCGGCGGCGAGCTCAACGGAATCGCGCTCGTACGCGGCCGAGGCGGGTGAACTCGACCTCGACCGCGTCTCCGGGGGCGACCGGCACGGCCTGCACGATCGATCCGGTCATGACGATCATCCCCGCTTCGAGCTTCGTGTCGAAGCGGGCCAGTATGTTGGCGATCTCGGCGACGACGTTGATCGGGTCGCCGAGCACTTCCACGCCGGTGCCGGAGCCGCGCGGCTCGCCGTTCAGGCGGATCACCGCGCCCTCGACCCGAAGATCGATGCCCGGCGCGCTCATCGGGCTGCCGATGACGATGCCCCCGGTGGACTTGTGGATGGCGATGCCCATCTGCCTGCTGCGCTGCTTGCCGCCGACCGACCAGTCGGCGAACTCGATCGACGGAAACAGGCCGCCGATCGCCGAGCGCGCCTGCAGGGGCGTGACCCCCGGGCCGGCGAGATCCCTGGCGAGGAGCACGGTCACTTCGGGCTCCGCGATGGTGTGTATCCCGGGCTTGAGCCGGATCGGCTCGTCCTCGGCATGCAGCCCGGATTGCATCAGGCAGCCGATGATCGGCTCGTCCATGCCGTTCGCCTTCTGCATCGCCTTGCTGGTGTAGGCGGCCTTGTAGCCGATCAGGCGGTCGCCGCGCGCGCTCTTGCGCCTCGCGAGCGCCAGCATGAGGCGATACGCGTCGTCGATCGTGATGCCCGGCACCTTCTCGACGATGTCGGTGTAGGGCTCGCTGCCGGCGATCTGGCGCTCGAGGTAGTCGAGAATCTCTTCGCTCACCGCTTACCCTTTCAGCTGTCGGCCGAACATCGCGAAAATCTTCTCCCAGGAGCGCTCGGCCGCCCGCTCCTGGTAGACCTCACGCCCCGGGAACGAGTACCCGTGGTGGGCTCCCTCGTGGATCTCGGCTTCCCAGCGCGCCTTACAGTGCTTCTTCAGCAGGTCGATGAACTCGTGCGCTTGCGGCAACGGCAGCGCGTAGTCGTGCTCGGCGAAACCGAAGTAGATCTCGCCGCGCAGCCGGTCGAGCAGCTTGTGCGGCGAATCCTCGGCGTCCGTGATCATGCGCGTGCCGAACAGCGAGCCGTTGGCGACGAAGACGTCGGGGAAGAAGGCCCCCGCCTGCACCGAAAAGCGCCCTCCCATGCAGAATCCGACGGTCCCCTTGGCCCCCTTTCGCGCGAACGGGTCCTTTTCGAGGTGCTCGAGCACTGCGCGGGTGTCGGCCATCACCCCCGTGTCGGTCAGGCTATCGAGGATTACCTTGCGGAGCGCCATGACGTGCGGATGCTTGTTGTCCGGGTCGATGACGATCCTGCCGAGCCGGTAGTACAGATCGGGCAGGGCGCAGTAATACCCGTTAGCGGCCACCCTGCGGGCAAGGTCCATCAGCACGGGGCTCAGGCCACCCACGTTCTGGTACATCAGGACGACCGGAAACGGGCCCTTGCCGTCCGGGCGGGCGACGAAGACGGGCATCACACCGTCCGGGGTCTTTACCTCCGCGAATTGCTCTTGCATCCGCCCGGCTCCCTATTCGTGCTTGATGCCGGCATCGCGCACGACGGCGGCCCACTTATCCAGCTCTTCGTTCACGAATCGAGCGAAGTCCTCGGGCTTGCCGCCCACGGGCTCGAAGCCGTACTTGGCCAGGCTTTGGCGCGTCTCCTCGGAGGCGAGGATGGCGTCGATCTCGCGGTTGAGCAGCGCCACCGTTCCGGGTGGCGTGCGCGCCGGTGCAAGGATTCCCGACCACAGCGTGACGTCGAACCCCGGCACCGTCTCGGCAATCGCCGGCACGTCAGGGGCGGCGGCGGCGCGCTTGGCGGTGCTCACCCCGAGCGCCCGCAGCTTGCCGGTCGCCATGTGGGGAAGGGCGTTGGAGATCGGATTCAGCATGACCTGGATACGGCCGGCGAGAAGGTCGGTCGTGGCCGGCGCCGCGCCCTTGTAAGGCACGTGATTCATGCGTACGCCGGCGCTCCGGGCGAGGAGCTCCATGCCAAGATGGTTCGAGCTGGCGAGGCCCGCCGAGCCATAGTTGATCTGCCCGGGACGCGAGCGAGCGAGCTCGAGAAGCTCCTTGACGTTCTTCGCAGGCACCGACGGATGGGCGGCCAGGACCATCGCGCCGGCCGCCGTATAGACGACCGGCGCGAAGTCCTTCCGCGGGTCGTAGGGCAGCGCCTTGTTCAGGCTGGGAACGGTGGCGAAGCCGATCGACACGAGGATCAGGGTATGTCCGTCCGGCTCGGCGCTCGCCACGGCGTTGGTCGCCAGGACACCGTCCGCGCCGGGACGGTTCTCCACGACCACGGACTGCTTGAGCCGCTCGGAGAGCTTCTGGGCGATCAGCCGCGCCTGGATGTCGATCGGGCCGCCCGGCGGGAAGCCGACCAGGAGGCGCACCGGCCGGGTCGGGAACTCCGCAGCCTGGGCGGCGGCGCAGGCTGCGAATGCGAGCGTAGCGAACAGCGCGAAGATTTTCTTCACGGGACCTCCTATTCGATCTGGATGCCGAGCGCGCGGGTCATCTCGCCCCACTGCCCGACGTACGTGTGGATGAATTGCCGGAATTCGTCCGGCGTGCTCGACGCCTGGGGTATCGCACCCAGGGCGCGTATGCGTCGCTGGTATTCCTCCGAGCGCACTGCCGCGGTGAGCGCCTTGCCGAGCTTGTCGACTATCGCGGCCGGCGTGCCGGCCGGCGCGCACAGGCCGAGCCACGAACCGTTGACTACCGGGTAGCCCTGCTCGGTGAGGGTCGGCACGTCCGGAAGGAGCGATACCCTTTCGGCCGTCGCTACGCCGAGGATCTTCAGCTTGCCGGCGCTGTGATAGCGGGCGGAGTTGCCGATGGCGTCGAACATGACGTGGATGCGGCCCGCCATCAGGTCCTGGATTGCCGCGGCGAGGCCGGTCTTGTACGGGACGGGCACCATCTCGATCCCCGCCATGCGAAGGAACCAGCGGCCGATGATCTCCTCGACCGAGGCGGGACCGAGGCTGCCGAGATTGAGCTCGCCCGGATGCGCCTTGGCGTAGTCCACCAGCTCGCGCGCCGACGCGACCGGCAAGCCGGGCGTGACGCTCATGACGAACGGGTTGAGGGCGATCAGGGTGAGCGGCGTGAAATCGTCGACCCGGAAGGCCGACCCGGTGCCGAGCGCGGCGGTAAGCATCGTGCTGCTCGTGCACTCGAAGAGTGTGTAGCCGTCCTTGGGCGCCCGGGCGACCTGCATGGCGGCCACCTTGGTCGCCGCGCCGGGCCGGTTCTCGACGACGATCCGGCCGCCCAGCGGCTCGGCGGCGAGCTCCGCCACCAGTCGGGCAGCGGTATCGGCGGGGCCGCCCGGCCCGTACGGCACGACCAGCGTTACCGGCTTGACGGGATAGGACTCGGCGAGCGCGCCCGCGCTGGCCACGAGCAGGGCGGCGCCGAAAGCTGCAGCTGTGGGATGCATGAACAAAACCTCCTTGTTCCCTTGTTGCGCTATTCGCAACAAGTCGCTCTAATCAACTTAGCATGGCCAAAGGAGGTGCTTCGCGATACGGCATTCGCTCGGCGAGCCTGACGCTCGGCATCCTCGAGCAGCTCGCGCGCTCGCCGTTTCAGCAGGGCATCACGGAGCTGGCGCGCGCGCTCGGCACGAGCAAGTGGCGGCTGTTCCGGCACGTGCACTCGCTGCGCGAGGCGGGATACGTGATTCAGGATCCGCGCACCGAGCGCTTCGAGCTCGGCACGCGCTTCTATGCCTTGACCCGGGCGATTCCCCGGCGCTTCGCGTTCGCCGATTTCGCCCGGCCGGCGATGGTGGAGCTACAGCGGGAAATCGGCCATACCGTGGTCATCGCGGCCCTGGTGCACGACCGCATGGTCGTGCTCGATACCGTCGCGGGCGAGGGCAACGAGCGCCTCGTCATCGCGCACGGCAAGCCGCACGATCTGCACGCGTCCGCCCACGGCAAGGTGGCGCTGGCGTTCGGCCCGCCGGGCCTCCTCGACGCGGTGACGGCGGCGCCGCTGCGCCGCTATACCGCCTACACGATCACCGATCCGGATCGCCTGCGCCGCGTTGTCGCGCAGGTGCGACAGCGCGGCTGGGCATCGGCTTTCGAGGAGGGCCCGCGCACCGGCATGAACACGATCGCCGCGCCGCTCTTCGGCGCGGGCGGCCGGTTCGAGGGGAGCATGGGCTTCATCGTGCCCGGGGCTGCGCGCATCGTGCGCTCGCGGCTGTTCGAGGGCGACGTGGAGGCCCTGACCGCCGCGGCCCGGAAGGTGTCGGCGCGGCTCGGCTACCGCAGGCGTGCAGGCTAGCGCTTGCGGTAGGTCGGCCGACGCGTCGCGGTCGGCGGCGGCGTCTCGTCCTTGTAGCGGTAGCTGATGCGCGCGCGCGTCAGATCGTAGGGCGACATCTCGAGCGCCACCTTGTCGCCGGCGAGCACGCGGATGCGGTACTTGCGCACCTTGCCCGAGGCGTAGGCGAGCACGCTCGCGCCGTTCGACAGCAGCACCCGGAACTGGGTATTGGGCAGGATTTCCTGGACCACGCCGTCCAGGGTCAGCATCGCTTCCTTGCTCATGAAAGATCGACCTTGCCAAGGCTCATGAATGGCTCCTTCGCATGAATGGGAAAATGACGCGCGCCGCTTGGCGGCGGCTCGAGCTGCGAGACTTGCTGCACCCTCTTATACAGGGTTAGCGCGCCGAGGTCCAACAATTTGATACAGACAGTAATAAGCCGGATGCCTACCATGCGCGCGAAACCGTCCGCTGGAGAACGGCAATGAGCATTCGAGCAGGCGTCGTGGTGGCGGCCGCCGCGTTCGCGACCGGCGCGCTGGCGCAGGACATCGGCCGCGTGACGCGGGTCACGCTTTATCCGGGCAGCGCGACCGTCGAGCGCGCGGTGCGCGTCGGCGCGGGCAGCGGCCGCATCGAGATGACCGGCCTGCCGGCCGGCTTCGACGTGCGCACGCTGCGCGTCGAGGGCGATCCGGGCATCCGCATCGGCGAGGTCGCCGTGCGGGACATCGGCCGCGCCGAGGCGCTCTCGGCGCGCGAGGCCGACCTGGAGAGCCGCATCCAGGCGCTCAAGGACGAGAAGGCCGAGCTCGAGGTCGACGCGAAGACCGCCGAGCTGGTGCGCAATTACCTCGCGTCGCTCGGCGCGCGCGGCGGCGACGAGAAGGCGCCTGCGCTCGACGCGAAGACGATCCCGGCGGTCGTCGAGGCGATCCGCCGCGGCGGTGCCGACGCCTACGGCACGATGCAGAAGGTCGAGGTGCGCAAGCGCGAGCTCGACAAGCGCATCGCCGCGCTGGAGCGCGACCTCGCGCGCCTGCGCACCGGCGCGCGCGACGTGCGCAGCCTGTGGATCAGCTACAGCGCCGCCAAGGCCGGCGAGCTGCGCGCCGCCTACCACGTGAGCAACGCGGGCTGGAAGCCGCTGTACCGCGCCGAGCTCGACTCGCAGGCGTCGCGCATGACGCTCGAGCGGCAGGCCCTGGTGATGCAGCGCACCGGCGAAGACTGGCGCGGCGTGACGCTGCGGCTTTCCACCGGCGCGCCGCGCCAGACGCACGTGGTCGAGCCGCGGCCGTGGCAGCTCGTGATCCGCCCGCCGGCGCAGCCGCTGCCGCGCAGCGCGCCCGCCGAGCTCGCGGCGAGCGCGGTGCGCGAGCGGGCCGCGCGCGACGACGCGGCGCGCGAGGAGACGGTGGCGCAGTTCCAGAGCACCTACGCGACCGAGTTCGAGGTGCCGGGGCGGGTGGACGTCGCCTCCGACGGCCGCCAGGTCACGGTGCTGCTCTCCTCGCAGGAGATTCCGGTCGCGCAGCGCATCCGCGTCGTGCCGCGCTACGGGCTGGACGCCACGGTGACCGCCGAGGCCGAGCAGCCCGAAGGCGTGTGGATCCCGGGCCAGGTGCAGCTCTACCGCGACGGCAGCTACATCGGCACCACCTTCTGGAACGCGCAGGCGAAGGAGAAGATCGTGCTGCCGTTCGGCCGCGACGACCTCGTGCTCGTGAAGAGCGAGCGCGTCAAGAACCGCGGCGGCGAGACCGGCATCCTCGGCCGGCGCGGCGAGCGGCAGATCGCCGACCTCTACACCATCACCAGCCGCCACAAGGTGCCGGTCGAGCTGCTGGTGCTCGAGGCTTCGCCGGTGGCGGTGTCCGACCAGATCGGCGTCGAGGCGTCGTTCCAGCCCGAGCCGAAGATCAAGGAATGGCAGAATCGCCGCGGCGTGGTCGCCTGGCAGCAGCCGCTCAGGCCGGGCGAGACGGCCAACTTCACCGTCGACTACACGATCAGCTATCCCAGGGACGCCAACGTGATCGGACTGCCATGAACAAAACCCGAGCCGCTCTTGCCGCCGCCGCTCTCATGCTGCTCGCCGCCTGCGCCTATCGCCCGGTGATCGACCCGAAAACCTCGGCGCACCCGGAGAGATTCCAGGCCGACCTCGCCGAATGCCGGCAGCTCGCGG
Source organism: Burkholderiales bacterium (assembly GCA_036381055.1). GTDB lineage: Bacteria > Pseudomonadota > Gammaproteobacteria > Burkholderiales > SG8-39 > SCGC-AG-212-J23. The sequence goes on from DASVDO010000017.1 coordinate 75,915, forward strand.
GGATCGGCGCCGCGAGAGGCGCATGATCGTGCGCAACTGCCTCAAGGGGCGCGGCTACGCGGTGCTGAACTAGGCGAGGCCGAGCAGGCGGCGCGGGTTGTCGACGAGGATGCGCCTGCGGATCGCGTCGTCGGGGACGAGGGCGGCGAAAGCGTCGAGCAGCGACGCGTCGTCGGGCATGCGCGCCGGGTCGAACACGCCGGTGTGCGGCCAGTCGCTGCCCCAGATCAGGCGGTCCGCGGCGATCTCCACCAGGGCTGCGGCGAAGGGCGCGACGTCGTCGTAAGGGAAGGGCCGGCGCGAGATGCGGTCCAGGCCGCTCAGCTTGACCCAGAAATTCGGGCGCTTCATCAGCTCGCGCAGGATGCGGAAGGGCTCCTGGTCGACGCCCTGGCCGGCGTCGACGCGGCCGATGTGGTCGATCACCACCACGGCGGGAATCGCCTTCAGCCAGCTCTCCAGCCCGGGCAGCGCTTCGGCCTCGAAGTGCAGCTCGACGAACCAGCCGAGCGGCGCCACCGCCTCCAGCACGCGCTCGAACGCCGCCTTGTCCAGGCTGCCGCCGTGCTCGGGGTTGAAGGCGAAGCGCACGCCGCGCGCGCCCGCCGCGTGCAGCTCGGCCGCGCCCGCGGCGGTGCAGCGCTCGTCGAGCCGCACCACGGCGAAGTAGCGGCCCTGCGAGCGCGCCACCGCGTCGAGGTCGACGCGGTTGTCGAAGCCGTGCGTGTTGGCATGCACGACCAGCCCGCGCTCGATGCCGAGCGCGCGGTGCGTCTCGAGCAGCCGCTCGAGCGGCGCGTCGGGCGGCGTGTAGCGGCGCGACGCCGCGTAGGGGAAGCGCGCCTGCGGCCCGAGCACGTGGAAATGCGTGTCCCAGGCGCCGGGCGGCGGCTTGCGGCGCGGCGCGGCGGGCGGCCGCGGCCCGAGGCAGGCGCGCGGTTCCATCGCGCTACATGTCGACGAAGAACGGCGTCTCCGACGGCCCGCGCAGGACGATGTCGAAGACGTAGTGCTGCGCGCCGTCGGGCTCGTCGTCGGCGCGCCGCGCGATCAGGGCGGCGCGCTCGTCGAGGTTCTCGATGCCGTTCAGGATCGGGTCGATGTCGTTCAGCTCTTCGCCCGGGAAGTAGAGCTGCGTGATCAGCCGCTGCATCAGCCCGGCGGCGAAGATCGAGTAGTGGATGTGCGGCGGCCGGTACCAGTTGTCGTAGCCGGGGTTGGGGTAGGCGCCGGGCTTGATGGAGCGGAAGCTGTAGCGCCCCTCGTCGTCGGTCAGCATGCGCCCCCAGCCCTTGAAGTTCGGGTCGAGCGGCGCATCGGTGCGGTCGTCGGGATGCTCGTACTTGCCCCAGCGGTTCGCCTGCCAGACCTCGATCAGCGCCTTGCGCACCGGCTTGCCGTGCTCGTCGAGGACGCGGCCGCTGACCACGATCGGCTGGCCCTCGGCGCGCGGCCCGCCCGGCACCTTGCAGGCGAGGTCGCGGTCGGCGTCGCTCACCAGGCCGAGCGCGAAGAACGGCCCGATGGTCTGCGAAGGCGTCACCACGCGCACCGGCTTGGCCGGCGTGCGCGTCTCGTGCACGCGGTAGCCCTTGATCAGCTCGAGGCGCTTGGCGTCGAGGAAGACCGAGGGATGGGGAAGGTTCGGTGAAGTCGGTTTCGGGTTCGCGGACATATCGCCCTCAGTTTGCTTTGGCGCCGGTCTTGCGGATCACCGCAGCCCAGCGCGGCGTTTCCCAGCGGATGTACTCGGCGAAGGCCTCGGGCGTGCTCGCCACGACCTCGAACTGGATGCTGGTCAGGCGCTGGCGCACGTCCGGCTGCTTCAGCTCGTCGACGAGGATCCGGTTGTAGCGATCGAGGATGTTGCGCGGCGTGCCGCCCGGCGCGAGGAAGCCGATCCAGGCGATGGCCTCGAAGTCCTTGTAGCCGGACTCGATGAGCGTCGGCACCTCGGGCGTCGCGGGAAAGCGCTTTCTCCCGCTCACCGCCAGCACTTTCAGCCTCCCGTCCTTGAGGTGAGGCAGCACGTTGCCGGGAACGAAGAACGCCGCCTGCACGTTGCCCGCCAGCAGGGCGGTCACCGTCGGCGCGGCGCCCTTGAAGGGGATGTTCACGATGTCCAGCCCCGCGGCGCTCTTGAACATCTCCATCGTCAGGTGCGAGGCGCTGCCGATCGAGATGGAGCCGTAGCTCAGCTTGCCCGGCCGCGCCTTCGCGTATTCCACGAACTCCGCCACCGTGTTGACCGGCAGGGACGGATGGACGGTCAGGAACTGCGGCGTGGTGACGGCGAGCGTGATCGGCGCCAGGTCCTTCTGCGGATCGTAGGGAAGGTGGTCGAACAGCGTGACGTTGACGGTGATCGGCGCGGTGTAGCCGACGAGGATGGTCTGCCCGTCGGGCTGCGCCTTCGCCACGAGGTCGGTGCCGATGTTGCCGCCCGCGCCCGGCTTGTTCTCCACGATCACCGGCTGCCCGAATTCCTTCTGCAGCCGGGGCGCGACCAGGCGCGCGAGCAGGTCCACCGTGCCGCCCTGGACGGGGACGATCAGGCGGACCGTCCCCGAGGGTTTCCATTCCTGCGCGGCCGCCGGCGCGGCAAGCGCGAGCGCGAGGACCGTCGACAGCAGCAATTGCGCTTTGGATCTCATCTGCGTCTCCTTGCGTGCTCGATCAAACCGTGTACACGGGCTTCGACAGGCTGTCCTGCAGCGCCGCTTTCGCCCACTCGGTGGCCTTCTCCCTGCGGTTCAGCAGTATCGAGGCGGCGCGCACGCGCTGGGTCTTCGCGCTGAGCGCCGGCGGCGCGACGCCCTTTTCCAGATCGCGCGCGGCGCGGTAGAGCGCGCGCCGCGCCATGACGATCGCCTTGTCGGTCGGCACCAGGAACTCCTTTTCGTAGTCCTGGATCGGGCCCATGCTCTCCTGCAGCGACGAGTCCTGCATGCCGAAGCCCTGCACGCCGCTGTACAACCGCCCCTCGCGCTGCGCCTGCCGGTCGATCAGCCAGTCGTTGTCCTTGTTCGCGACCGGCCGGAAGGTGCCCGGGATGAGCTTCGCGTGGATGCCTTCGCCGCGCTTCATCGCCTCGAGCTCTTCCGGCGGCAGCGGCTTGTCGGGGAAGAAGTTGATGTTCCAGGTCCAGCAGCTCTCGTCGTCCCTGGGAATCCAGATGTGCCCGCCGAGCGCGTGCGGCCCGAAGGGCGGGATCAGCGTGAACCAGGGGAAGATCCACTGCGTGATGCGGTAGTAATAGGAGTCGTCCTCGCCGTTGCGGCGCCCGAAGATGGTGAGCCCGTGCTCGGCCTCGACGATGTCGAACACCGCGTTGCGGTCGGCCTTGATGTACTTGTTGGCCGGCGCGTGCCTGTGCATCGGGTCGGTGTCGAGCTCGTAGCGGTGCACCCAGGAGGCGTGCGTCGTGTCGATGCCGCCTTCCATGGACTGCAGCCAGCCGCACTCCTGGATGCGCTTGGAGACATAGCGCTGCTCGGGCGGCACCAGGGCCCATTCGAGCTCGGGCGGCTCCGGACGCTTCTCCGGCGGTCCCATGTAGGCCCAGACGATGTCGCCGCGCTCGATGCAGGGGTAGGCCTTGAGCTTCACCTTGCACGCGATCTGCGGCGCCGAGGGCAGCTCGACGCAGTTGCCGTGGATGTCGTACTTCCAGCCGTGGTAGGAGCAGCGGATGCCGCCTTCCTCGTTGCGTCCGAGGAAGAGCGACGCGCGGCGATGCGCGCAGAACTCGTCCACCAGGCCGGGGCGTCCCTCGCTGTCGCGGAAGGCGAGCAGCCGCTCGCCGAGCAGCTTGACGCGCACCGGCGGGCAGTCGGGCTCGGGGATCTCGCGCGAGAGCAGCGCCGGAACCCAGTAGCGCCGCATCAGATTGCCCATGGGAGTGCCGGGCCCTACGCGGACCAGGCATTCGATCATCTCGGGTGTCATCATGGCATGAGGCTCGGTCGTTGGTTGGTTCGCATCACTTCGTGCCGCTGGCCTTGATGCCAGCGCGCTTGACCACTTCCCGCCACTTGGCGGATTCGCGCTCCATGAGACGCAGCAGCTCGGCCGGGGTCGAGGGCTGAACCTCGAGGCCCTGCTTTTCCAGGCCGGCGCGCGTCTCCGGCTCGCCGAGGATCTCCGCTACCGTGCCGTTCAGCCTGGCCTGCAACGCGTCGGGCAATCCGGCCGGGGCGAGCATGGCGTACCAGATATCCACCTCCGCGCCGGGCAGCCCCTGCTCGGCGAGCGTCGGGATCTCGGGCACGCTCGACGATCGCTGCGCGCTGCCGACGCCCAGCACGGTCAGCCGCGGGTTGCGCAGTTGCGGCCGCGCGACCGGGATGGGCACGAACATGGCATTGACCGTGTTCGAGAGGAGGCTGGTGACGGCCGCGCCCGTGTTCGAGTGCGGCACGTGGAGCAGCTCGATCTTCGCCAGCCCCTGGAAGAACTCCATCGCCAGGTGGTGCACCGTGCCGACGCCGGGCGTGCCGTAGGTGATGGCGCCCGGGCGCGCCTTCGCCTCGCGGACCAGCTGGTCGAGCGTCTTGATGCCGGTGTCGGCGTTGACGACCAGCAGCATGCGCGTCCAGCCGATCAGCGAAACCGGCACGAAGTCGCGGAACGGGTCGTAGTTGGCCGCCTCCCCGTAGACATGCGGGTTGATGACATGCCCGCTGACCTGCATCAGCAGCGTGTAGCCGTCGCCGCTCGCGCGCGCGGCGAGGGCCGTGCCGACCACGCCGCTCGCGCCGGTCCGGTTCTCGACGACCACCGGCTGACCCCAGCGCGCCGAGAGCTTCTGGCCGACGGTGCGGGCGATGATGTCGATCGACGTTCCCGGGCTGTAGGGCACGATGATCTTTACCGGGCGCTCGGGATACGCCGGCTGGGCGGCCGCGGCCAGCGGAACGCACAGGCAAGCAAGGAGGAGGAGGGCTCTCATTTCAGTTGAGCTTCAGGCCGATTTCCTTGACGATCTTCGCGTAGCGCTGCACCTCGCCTTCCATGAACGCCTGGAACTGCTCGGGCGTCATGGGCGCGGGCTCGAAGCCCAGGCTGAACAGCCGGGTCTTCACGGCCTCGTCGGCGAGCGCCCGGTTGAGGGCGCGGTTGAGCTCGGCCATCACCTCGCGCGGCGTCCCGGCCGGCGCGAGCAGGCCCACGGTGAGCGGATAGGAAAAGCCCGGCACGGTCTCCGCGATCGGCGGCACGCCCGGGAAGACCGGCGAGGGCCGCTCGGTGGTGACCGCCAGCGCGCGCATCTTGCCGGTCTTCACGTACTGCACGGCGGAGGCGTCCGCGGTCGAGAAGTCGACCTGGCCGGCGAACAATGCCGTCGTCGCGAGCGACGAGCCCTTGAAGGGAACGTGCAGGAACTTGACCCCCGTGGCGCGCGCCAGGATCTCGGTCACGAGGTGCGGCCCGGCGCCCGCGCCGGACGAGGAGTAGCTCACGCCCTCGGGCTTCGAGCGCGCGCGCCCGATCAGGTCCTTCATGGTCTTGATGTCCGAGGAGGCGTTGACCACGATCGCGAACGGCGCCCGGCCGATCATTCCCACCGCGCTGAAGCTCTTCACCGCGTCGTAGCTCAGGTCCTTGTAGAGCGCCGACGACGTGGCGTGCGTGCCGGGGCCGACCAGCAGCAGCGTGTAGCCGTCCGGCGCCGCGGCGGCGACGTAGGCCGCGCCGATGGTCGTGCCGGCCCCCGCCCGGTTTTCCACGATGACCGGCTCCTTCCACTGCTCGCTCATCTTCTCGGCGACCAGGCGGGCCGTGATGTCGGAGGAGCCGCCCGGCGAGAACGGCACGACGATCTTGACCGTGTGGTCGGGGAAGCCCGCGGCAAGCGCAGGCCCGGCCGCCGCGCTTCCCAGTGCCAGCGCCAGCGCGCCGATCCAGCCCATTCTGCTCGATGCCATTGCAGCTCCTTTCGTCACTCGTTGAGGTACGGCGGTTTGATGCTGATGTTTTCCTGGCGCTCGATGTGCCGGATGAACTTGTACTTGTCCTCCACGCCGTCGCTCAGCTTTATCCGGTCCTTCGGGAAGTCGGTGAAAACGCCCGGCTCGATGCGCAGGTTGACGAAGCCCACCTGGTTGTCGGCGAGCATCGCCGAGACGTGGCGCGTGACCGCGTCCGGATCGCGCGCCGTCGCGGTGACCGGGATGCCGGCGCCGGCGGCGAGGCGCTCCAGGTCGACGTTGCGGCTGGTGTGCGTCGGATGGGTGCCGACGCCCTCGTACATCCGGTTGTCGAACACCAGGATGGTCAGGTTGGGCGGCAGCTCGTTCGCCATGGTGCACAGCGCGCCGGGATTCATCAGGCAGCCGCCGTCGGTGTCGAACGCGAGCACGCGGCGGTGCGGCAGCGCGACCGCCAGCCCGAAGGCGAAGGGCACGACCCCGCCCATCAGCGAGAGGAAGAAGGTGCCGTCGCCGGGGGCGAGGCTGTACCACTCGTTCTTGATCGTGCCGACCGAGGTGACCACGAGGTCCTCGGCCTTGACCAGCTTGGCGATGCGCTGCAGCGCGTCGTAACGTTTCATACGCCTTCTCCCACCAGGGGCCGCCTGAAGATGATCGCCACGTGATAGTGCGTGTTGGCGCCGTGCACCACGCCGCGCACGATGCGGGGAACGATGTCCTCCTCGCGCTCGATCATGATGTAGGGGATGCGCAGCGCGTTGAGCAGCGGCTCCATGGTGAGCCCGTGGTTGACGCCCCAGTGCACGCGCTCGCCGACGTCGCCGCGGTAGCCCATCAGCATGACCACCGGCAGCGTGTTCACCAGGCCGATGCGCGCGAGCGCCTCGCAGGCGACGCGCAGCCCGGAGTTCTCCATGATCAGCACCGCCCGCTTGCCGCCCGCCCAAGAGCCGGCGGCCACCGCCGCGCCCTCCGCCTCGTTCGTGACCGGGATGTAGCGGATCTGCTTGTCCTGCATCGCCGCGTTGTAGACCCCTCTGAGCAGCGAGTCGGGCAACGACGCCATCACCTGCACCCGCGCCTGCTTCAGCCCTTGCAGGACCAGCCCTGCCAGGCGTGCTTCCATCTAGTCGTTCCTCCCTGCTGTTGCGGTTTTCGAGAGCTCGCCCGTTACCTGCGAGCCGAGTCCGCAGGCCTCGTGGACCTGCAGGATCTGTGCGGCGACGGCCACGGCGATCGCCGCCGGCTCCTTGCTCGTGATGCCGCCCACGCCGATCGGGCAGGCCATGCGCGCGAGCGCCGTGCCGGGCAGGCCGCGCGCCGCGAGGCGCTGCTCGAAGCGCCGGCGCTTGGTCGCCGAGCCGATCAGGCCGAACCATCGGAAATCGGCGCGCCTCAGAATCGCCTCGCTCAACTCGAAATCGAGGGCGTGGCTGTGCGTCATGACCAGGAAATAGGCGCCTGCGGGAGCGCGCCGCACCAGCGCGACGGGCGCGTCGGGCGATTCGACGACGACGTTGCCGGGGAGGCTTGGCGGAAACTCGCCGCTGCGCTCGTCGATCCAGACGATGCGGCAGTCGATGCCGGAGAGCGTGCGCACCAGCGCGCGGGCGACGTGCCCGGCGCCGAAAAGCCACAGCTCGAAGCCCGGCGCCGCGAGCGGCTCGAGCAGGAAGGCACGGCCTTCGTTGCCGCGCACGAGGCGCGCCGTGCGCTCCTGCGCGCGCAGCATGCCGGCAACCGCCGCCGCGATCGCCGGCTCGAGCCCGGCGGCCTGCGTCTCGGCCGCGACCACCCGCGGCTCGGCCGTGCCGGTCGTTTCGCGCACCAGCAGCGCCGGTTGCCCGTCCTGGACGGCGCGCGAAACCGCCGCCGGCCATTCGGCGCCCGCGCCGACGCGCTCGAAGAGCAGCTCGACGACGCCGCCGCAGCATTGGCCGAGGCTGGCGGCGAGCGGAAAGCGCCTCATTTCGCGCGCCTGCGGCACGCGCAGCAGGTCGCGGGCGATCTCGACCGCCCGGAACTCCAGGTGCCCGCCGCCGATCGTGCCGTGCGCTTCGCCGGGGGTCACGACCATCGCGGCCCCGGCGTCGCGCGGCGCGGAGCCGCGCGTCGCGGCCACCGTCACCAGCACCGCGGCCTCTCGCCGTTGCTGCGCCTGCAAGAGGCAACTTGCCCAGCCGCTCATGTCCTAGCCCTCTCCGCGCGCTCGCGCACGTCCTCCACCGCGGCGAGGATGCGTTCCGGGGTCGCCGGCGCGTCGAGCCTGACCGGATGCTGGTAGTCGCCCACGCTGGCGATCGCGTCGCGCAGGGCGAAGAACACCGACATCGCGAGCATCAGCGGCGGCTCGCCGATCGCCTTGGAGCGATGGATCGTGTCCTCGACGTTCTCGCCGCGCTCGTACAGCCGGACGCGGAACTCCGGCGGCACGTCGCTCGCTACCGGGATCTTGTAGGTCGAGGGCGCGTGCGTGCGCAGGCGGCCGGCGCCGTCCCAGACCAGCTCCTCGCTGGTGAGCCAGCCCATGCCCTGGACGAAGCCGCCTTCGATCTGGCCGATGTCGATCGCCGGATTGAGCGAGCGTCCGACGTCGTGCAGGATGTCGACGCGCAGCACGCGGTTCTCCCCGGTCAGCGTGTCGATCGCCACCTCGGACACCGCCGCGCCGTAGCAGAAATAGAAGAACGGGCGGCCGGTCAGCGTCTTCGGGTCGAAATCGATCTTCGGCGTGCGGTAGAAGCCCGACGCCCAGAGCTGCACGCGCGCGAGATAGGCCATCTTCACCAGCTCGCGGAAGGACAGGGACTCGCTCCCGGCGTGGACCCGGTTGGCCTCGAAGCGAACCGCCTCCGGCGGCACGTGGAAGCGCTCCGCCGCGACCGCGGCGAGACGCGCCTTGAGCTCCCGCGCGGCGGCCTGGGCGGCCTTGCCGTTCAGGTCGCTGCCGCTCGAGGCCGAGGTCGCCGAGGCGTTGGGGATCTTCGAAGTGTCGGCGCCCGAAGCGCGCACGTACTTGAGGTCGATGCCGAGCTCGGTGGCGACGACCTGCGCGACCTTGGTGAACAGCCCCTGGCCCATCTCGGTGCCGCCGTGATTCAGGAGCACGCTGCCGTCGGTGTAGATGTGCACCAGCGCCGACGCCTGGTTGAAGAACTTGGCGGTATAGGCGATGCCGAACTTCACCGGCGTCATGGCGATGCCGCGCTTGAGCACCGGGCTGGCGCGATTCCAGCGGCGGATCGCTTCGCGGCGCGCCGGGTACTCCGCGCTGCGCTCCAGCTCGTCGAACAGCTTGTCGGCGATGAAGTCCCCGACCTTCATCCCGTAGTGCGTCCTGTCGCGGCTGCCCGGCACGTAGAAGTTGCGCCGGCGCACCAGCGCCGGGTCGAGGCGCAGGTGCCGGGCGACCTCGTCCATCACGATCTCGGCCGCCATCATTCCCTGCGGTCCGCCGAAGCCCCGGAACGCCGTGGCCGATTGCGTGTGGGTCCGGCAGCGCAGCGACTCGACCCGCACGTTCTCGAAGAAATAGCAGTTGTCGGTGTGGGTCAGGGCCCGGTTGTTGACCGCGCCGGAAAGGTCGGCCGAGTGGCCGCAGCGCGACGCGAGCGTGAGATGCAGTCCCAGCACCCGTCCGTCCGCCTGGAAGCCGACGTCGTAGCGGATGAGGAAGTCGTGCCGCTTGCCCGTGATGGTGAAGTCGTCGTCGCGATCGAGGCGTAGCTTCACCGGACGGTCCAGGCGCCAGGCGGCGAGCGCGGCGAGGCAGGCGAATTGCGTCGCCTGCGTCTCCTTTCCGCCGAAGCCGCCGCCCATGCGGCGGCATTCGACCGTCACGCTGTGCGAGTCGACCGCGAGCATGCGCGCGACCTTCTGCTGCACCTCGCCCGGATGCTGCGTGGAGCTGTAGATGCGCATGCCGCGCTGCTCGCCGGGCAGCGCGTAGGCGACCTGGCCTTCGAGATAGAAGTGCTCCTGTCCGCCCAGGCGCAACGTGCCCTGCAGGCGCAGCGGCGCCTCGGCGAGCGCCTTGTCGGCCTCGCCCCGCTGCAGCGTCATCGCGGGCAGCACCCAGGACTGGCGCTCCAGCGCCTCGTCGACCGTCAGCGTCGCCGGCAGATCCTCGTACTCGATGCGTGCCGCGCGCGCCGCGCGGCGCGCGGCGATGCTGCTTTGCGCGATCACCAGGAAGAGCGGCTGCCCGACATAGCGCACTTCCCCGGCGGCGAGGACGGGGTCGTCGGCCAGCACGGCGCCGCAGTTGTTCTCGCCCGGGATGTCCTCGGCACCGAGCACCGCGACGACGCCGGGCGCTGCGCGCACCTCGGAGAGGTCCATGCTGCGGACGCGCGCATGCGCCCGCGCCGAGAGACCCGGCGCGCCGTAGAGCGTGCCGCGCGCTTCGAGGATGTCGTCGGTGTAGAGCGCGCTGCCCGAGACGTGCAGCGCCGCGCTCTCGTGCGGTACGGCTTCCCCGACGCCGCCCTCGGCGAGGGTGGCGCTGATGGCGATGCGCGGGTCATTCATGGGCGGCGACAAGCTCGTGGATGTCGACGGGCGCCTTCGCCGCGCCCGCGGTTTCGAGATACAGGCGATGCAGGAGGTTCTGCGCCGCTTTCATCCGGTAGCGCGACGAGGCGCGCAGGTCGTCGATCGGCCGATAGTCCGACGCGAGCGCCTGCGCGGCCGCCTGCGCCGTCGCCTCGTTCCAGGGCCGGCCGGCCAGGGCCGCTTCGCAGGCCGGCGCGCGCCGCGGCACCGCGGCCATGCCGCCGAAGGCGACGCGCGCTTCGGCGATGCGGCCGCCCGCGTCCAGCTCGAGCAGGAAAGCGCCGCACACCGAGGAGATGTCCTGGTCGAAGCGCTTGGAGACCTTCCAGGCGCGGAACAGCGCCGAGCGGCGCCGCGGCACCCGGACGTGGCGGATGAACTCGCCGGGCTCGATTGCCGTCTTCTGATAGTCGAGATAGAGCCGCTCGATCGGCAGCTCGCGCGTCGCGGAGCCCTTCTGCAGCACCACCGAGGCGCCGATGGCGATCAGGCAGGGCAGCGAGTCGCCGATCGGCGAGCCGTTGGCGATGTTGCCGGCGAGCGTGCCGGCGTTGCGGATCGGCGGAGAGCCGAATCGCCGGAAGATCGTCTCGAGCGCCGGGTAGTCGCGCGCGAGGGCAGGGCAGGCATCGCTCAAGGTCACGGCGGCGCCGACCTCTATCGCGCCGTCATCGACCCTGATCGCTTTCAGCTCCTCGACCTCGCCGACGTAGATCACGTCGCCGAGATCGCGAAGCTGCTTGGTTACCCACAGGCCGATGTCCGTGCCGCCGGCGAGGAGGCGCGCGGCGGGCATGCGCGTCTTCAGCGCGGCGAGCGTGGCGAGATCCCGGGGGGCATGAAACGATCGCGCGCCGTGCGTGATCGAGAGCTGCCCGGTGCGCCGGATCGCCCGGAGCTTTGCCGAGAGCTCGCCCTCGCTTCGCTCGATGCTTTCGGAGCGCACGCCGCTCGGGGCGGCGAGCCAGTCCATCGTCTCGGGCGGCTGCTGCCTGCCGAGCGAATACATCTGCTGCGCCGCGTCGACGATCGGCCGATAGCCGGTGCAGCGGCACAGGTTGCCGGCCAGCGCGTCCAGGATCGCGCTGCGTCCCGGGGCGGCCTGCGTCTTGTACAGGGCGAACAGCGACATCACGAAACCGGGCGTGCAGAAGCCGCACTGCGAGGCGTGGCACTGCACCAGCGCCTGCTGCACGGGGTGCAGCCGGCCGCCGGCCCCGGCGAGGCTTTCCACCGTGATCAGCGCCTTGCCGTCGAGCGTCGGCGCGAGCTGGATGCAGGAATTGACCGCGCGGGCGCGGATCGCGCCGTCGCAGTGCTCGGCGAGCACCACGGTGCAGGCGCCGCAGTCGCCCTCGGCGCAGCCCTCCTTGGTGCCGGTGCGGCCGAGATCCTCGCGCAGGACCTGCAGCACGGTTCGCGTCGGGTCGACGCCCTCCAGCGTGCGTACGGCGCCGTCGAGCAGGAAGCGGATGCCGTTCATTCCAGGGCGGTGCACAGCTCCGACGTGGTGGTGACCCAGCCGAGGAACGTCTCCACGTTGTACAGCACCGCGTCCTGGATGAAGCTCGGTCCCGAGTGCTGCGTGGCATCGGCGACCAGCACGCAGAAGTATTCGCGGTGGTACGCCTCGCGCAGGGTCGATTCGACGCAGACGTTCGTCGCAATGCCGGTGAACAGCAGGTGGCGCACGTTCCTCGCGCGCAGGATGTTGTCGAGGTCGGTGCCGCAGAATCCGCTGTAGCGCGCCTTCGGCACCACGTGATCGGAAGCCTGCGGCTGCAGCTCGCGCACCAGCGCGTAGTCCCAGGTCCCGTGCGTGAGGATCTTGCCGCGCAGCTCCGGGCGCGCGCGCATCAGCTTCAGCGGGTTGGACTTGTGCCAGTTCGGCGAATCGGGCCCGCCCGCGGTCTTCAGCTCGGCGTCCCAGCCGTTCTGCAGGAAGACGATCACCATGCCGGCGCGGCGCGCCGCCTCGACGACCTTCGCGGTGTTGGCGATCACCTGCCTGGCCGGGCCGATGTCCTTGCCGTTCAGGTCGCGATAGCCGCCGGGCGAGGCGTAGCCGTTCTGCATGTCGACGACGATGAGCGCGGTGCGCGCGGCCGGAAGCTCGATCGGCTCCGGCCGGGCCGGCAGGCGCACCATGCGGTGGTTCGCTGGCACGGTCATGTCGCCTCGTCCAGCAGGACCTCGTCGCCGCTTCTCGACACCTGGACCTCGAGCAGAGTTCCGCAGTCGGGGCACAGGATCTCGCGCGACAGCGTGGCGTCGCCGGTCGTATAGACCGGTCCCAGCTCGCGCATCGGCCGCTCGCGCACCTGGAGCCCCGATCCGTTGCGCGGCCCGGGCGCCGTTAGCCCGCAGCTCTCGCACGCGGCGCCGGCGTACTTGCGCGCCGGGTCGGCGGGGACCTTCGGCGCGATGCCGAGCCGCGCGGCGCGCAGCGCGGCGCGCTCGGCCCGGGTGCGCGCGACGTCCACCCGGTGGTCGGCGTCCAGGACCACGCCGTAGTTGGCCAGCGCGCTTTCCCTGGAGACAATGCCTTCCCTCACGTCGCGCGCGACGGCATCCGGATCGCGGTCGAGAGGGTCGCCGAGGCCGCCGGCGCCGTTCCAGCGCACGTAGAGCACGTCGCCCGGGCCGACGTCGAACACGCCCCACGACACCACTTCGTGGCGGCCGCCGATTTCCTCGAAGCGCAGGGGGAAGCGGCTCTGCGGATCGCCGTCGTCGCGAATCGCGCCGCGGCAGATGACGTAGCGGCCGGGCGCGCCCGGGTAGCCGCCGGCGAGGCCGTGCCCCATCGGGAACTGCACGCCCTTGCCGCTCACCACGAAGCCGAACTTCTGGTCCGCGGCCTCGGTCGCGACGATCGCGTATTCGCCGCCCGTCCCGCCGCGGTGCCAGCCCAGCCCGCCCGAGTCGCGCACGCGGCGGCGGAAGAGATAGCGGATCGGGAAAGTGGCTTCGTTGGTCTCGACGTTCGCCATGCGGGAGATCGGGTTCGGGATCTCGCCGCCGATGTCCAGTCCGTCGCGCAGCCAGGTCGCCCCGCCGGAGCCGCCGAACGTCTCGGTGGTCGAGCCGATCACCATGTCGCCGCGCTTGTCGCGGGCGAAGAGATACAGGCAGAGATGGCTGCCGTGCCAGACCGCGGTGGCATCCTTGCGGTACGCCGGGCTCGACGCGAGCATCTTCGAGATGCAGATCAGCGAGGCGTTGTTGACCGCCTGCACCGCGGCCGTCGTGGCGATGGAGACGGGCGCCGGGCGGCGGCAGTTCACGATCGATCCCTCGGGCGCGATCATGCGGATCGGCTTCAGGACGCCCTCGTTCCACACGATGTCGTAGCAGAGCAGCGGATAGAGCGGCGCCAGCAGCCCGCCCCAGGCCGCCCAGCGCGTGCAGTTCACCCCGCGGTCCACCTGCTCGGACGAGCCGGTGAAGTCGAAGGTCAGGCTGTCTCCCTGCTTGGTCATGGCGAGCCTGATCTGCAGCGGCCGCCCTTCGACGTCCATGTACTGGCGGGCCGTCCAGCGCCCGTCGGGCAGCTCGCGCAGCCTCTGGCGCAGCAGCGTCTCCGATTGCCGGATCAGCTCTTCGCCGACGGCGGTCACGACCGCCTCGCCGTACTTCCCGAGCAGCGCCGTGAGGCGCTCGCCGGCCACGTTGTTGCATGCGATCATCGAGCGGATGTCGAGCGCGACCATCTCCGGCGAGCGCACCATGTTGAGCAGGGTGTCCAGCACGTCGGTGCAGGTCTCGCCCTTGTGCACCAGGCGGATGCCCGGCGAGGAGAATCCCTCGGAGAAGATGTCGCGCGCCTCGGGGCAGAAGCCGCCCGGGTTCATGGCGCCGATGTCGTTGATATGGACGAAGCAGGCGGACCAGGCGACCAGCTTGCCGCGGAAATGCACCGGCGCGACCAGGTAGACGTCCGAGGTATGCAGGGCGGCGGTGTACGGATCGTTCAGCAGGTAGACGTCACCCTCGCAGATGCGCTCGCCGAAGCGCGCGATGATGGCCTTGCAGGCCGCCGAGGCGCTGCTCAGGTGGTGCAGGAACCCGACGCCGCCCATCAGCAGCCCGCCGTCGGCGGTGTAGAGCGAGACCATCAGGTCGTGGCCCTCGTTGGTCGTCGAGCTGCCGGAAACGTTCTTCAGGGTGATGATCGCTTCCTCCACGATCCGGAACAGCCGGTGGCGGACGATCTCGAAAGTGATGGGGTCGATGCTCATCAGGCGCTCAGCTCGATGACGACGTTGCGGAATTCGTCCATCCGGCCGTGCTGGTCCTCCTGGATGACGACCGTGGTGATCGGCGTATGGATGACGGCCGGACCGTGCACCGTGTTGCCGGGCAGGAGGCGGGTGAAGTCATAGGTCGTGCCGAGCGCCATGGCATCCTTGCCGCCCGCGTACATGCGCCGCTTCCCCATGGCCGCGTGCGACGCGTCGGCGTCGCCCGGCCGCGCCGCCGAAGGGGCCGGCATGGCAGTGATGCCGCGGCCCCTCACGCGAAACGTGACCGCCTCGATGCCGGCGCCGCGGTACGCCGAGCCGCGCCCGTAGCGCTGCTCGTACAGGCGCTCGAAGTCCGATGCCAGCGTGTCGAGCGCCGCCGCGTCGAGCGGCAGCGGCCGCCGCAACGGCGTGGTGATCTGGTGGACCTGGCGGCGATAGCGCAGGTCGGCGGCGAGCTCGATGGCGATGCCGTCCCCGGCAAAGCCCTCCTGGCGCAGGGTGGCGAGCGCCTGCTCGACCATGGGACGGAAGAGGGCGTTGACCTCGTCCGCCTGCGCCGGCAGCCGCAGCGGCTCCACCCGCGAATATTCGTGGATGACGTCGGAGGTGGCCAGGCCGAACGCGCAGTTCACGGAGGCGGTGAAGGGAACCACCACGCGCTTCACCGACAGGTCGGTGGCAAAGGCGCCGGCGAACAGGCCGCAGCTCCCGCCGAAGGCGTGCAGGTCGAAGTCGCGCGGGTCGAGACCCCGCTCGACGGTCACCTCTCTCACCAGGTCGGCGATCTGCGCCGCGGCGATCTTGTAGATGCCGACGGCCGCTTCCTCGACCTCCATGCCCATCGGCTCGGCGACTTTCTCGCGGAACACCCGCCGCGCCGCCTCGAGATCGAGCTTCACCGAGCCGCCGAGGAAGGTATTGGGATCCATGTAGCCGATGATCGCGGCCACGTCGGTCAGCGTCGGCTCGGTGCCGCCGCGCCCGTAGCACACCGGCCCGGGCCGCGCGCCGGCGCTGCGCGGCCCGACCATGGGCCGCCGCGTGCGCGGATCGACGCTGACGATGCTGCCGCCGCCGGCGCCGATGGACGCGACGTCGATCTTGGCGGCGGCGTAGTGCAGCCGGTCGACGATCGGCTCGCGCGCGTAGCCGAACTCCCCGTCCTGGATGACGCCGACCTTGAAGGTGGTGCCGCCCATGTCGGCGGCGATGATGTTCGGCTCGTCGAGCAGCTTGCCGAGAAAACGGGCGCCGACCACGCCCGCCGCCGGGCCGCATTCGATCATGCCCACCGGCCGGGAGGCCGCCTCGGCCACCGGCACCAGGCCGCCGTAGCCCTGCATGACGAGAAGCGGACCGGCATAGCCGGCGTCGCCGAGTATCTGCGCCAGCTCGTCGAGATAGCTCTTGACCACGCGGCCGGCATAGGCATTGATTACCGTCGTGGAAGTGCGCTCGTATTCGCCCGGTACCGGGGCCACCTCGCTCGATATGCAGACATGCACCTGAGGCACCAGCTCGCGCGCGATCTCGCGGATGCGCTGCTCGTGCACGGGATTGCGGAACGACCAGAGCAGGCAGACGGCGATCGACTCGACCCCGTCGGCGGCCAGCGCCCGCAGCGCGCGCGCCACGTCGGCTTCCTCGAGCGGACGCACGACCTTGCCGTCGCGATCGATCCTTTCGCGCACGCCGAGGATGCGCGCCGCCGGCACCAGGGGCTCGGGCCGGCTGGTGGTGACCGGGTGCTTGATCACTTCCTCCGGCTGCCCGGACCAGCGGCCGTAGGCGCCGCGCGTGACGATCAGCGTGTCCTCGAAGCCGGCGGTGGTGATCAGGCCCGTGCGCGCGCCGTCGCGCGTGATCACGGTGTTGTCGACCACGGTGGAGCCGTGCAGGAACAGGCTGGTGCGCGACAGCAGATGCCGCAGCTCGACGTCCATGGCGGCCGCGGCGACCCGCACCGAGTCCAGCACGCCGTGCGCGAAATCGGGCGGCGTGGAGAACGCCTTGCCGACCTGCAGCGAGCCGCCGGCGCGATAGACCACGCAATCGGTGCAGGTGCCGCCGACGTCGACCGCTATGACATACGATGCTTCGGGGGACACTGCGGGTGCGGCGGAAACCGGCGCCGCAACGCTCTTCGCCAAATCGCTCCTCGCTCTTTTGTAAGACCTCTTACAATCTGAAATATGTCAGCTAGAACCGCCAGTGTCAACGCAGCCGCGATGGACGAGCTCTATTCGCGGCCGGGATTCCTGCTGCGCCGCGGTCACCAGATCGCCGTCAGCATCTTCATGGAGGAATGCGCCAAGATCGGCCTCACGCCGCCACAGCACGGCGTGCTGATCGCTGCTTCGCAGCATCCGGGGCTGAGCCAGTCGGACGTGGCGCGGCTGCTCGGCTTCGACCGGGCGACGATCGGGCAGGTGGTGCAGGGACTCGAGGCGCGCGGGTTCCTGCGGCGTCACTCCTCCAACGGCAACCGGCGCAACAAGTCGGTGCAGCTCACGCCCAAGGGCGCGGCGGCGCTGAAGCGGGCGGGCGTCGCCATGGAGCGAACCTCCGAGCGGCTGCTCTCGCCGTTCAGTCGCCGCGAGCAGGCGGTATTCGTCGAGCTGCTCGGCCGGCTGGCCAGCCGCCTGAACGGCGATTCGCGTACGCCCGTTGCCGGTCGTGAAAGCGTGACGCCGGTCAGGCCTTCGCGTCGGCGCAGGAGATGAACTGCAGCAGCTCGCGGCCCAGCGTGTCGATCTCGCAGCCGATCTGCAGCGCCGGCGAGACGTGGTTGTGGCCGGGCAGGGTCAGGAAGCGGGGCAGCCGCCGCGTGCGCCTGAGGATCGCGGCGGCGAGGGCGAACGAAGGCCACTGGTAGTAGTAGGGCTCGTACTCCGAGGTGGTGATCAGCGCCCGCGGATGGCCGGGCTTGACGTGGTCGAACGGCGCCATGGCGGGCCATTTCGACAGGTCGTCGCCGTAGTAGGCGAGCTGGTTGGGCCGCGGCGTTTCCATGCCGTAGTCGGGATGCTGCGCGGCGTACACGCCCGAGAGCAGCATCACGCCGGCGGCGAGGGGGCCGGCCGCGCCGTGCACGCGCTCCATGAAGGCCCAGGTGGCGACGTGGGTCGCGCCGGCCGACTGGCCGAGGAGGAAGATCTTCCGCGGGTCGCCGCCGTAGCGCGCCGCGTTCTCGCGCAGCCAGCGCGCCACCCGGCCGACGTCCTCGCCGCCGCTCGGCCACTTGTGCGCGGGCGCGAGGCGGTAGGTCGCGTTCACGCCGACCATGCCGTGGCGCGCGAAGAAGCGCGGCACGTTGTCGTAGATCAGGTCGGGCACCGGGCTCCTTTCGCCGGCGACGTAGCCGCCGCCGTGGAAATAGGCGACCACCGGCGCGTCGCTCACGCCCTTCTCGGGCGCGAAGACGTCGAGCCGGTGGCGCGCGTCGTCGCCGTAGGCGACGTCGCGCTCGACCCGCACGCCGTCCTTCGGCACGCGCTGGTGCAGCGGCACGTAAAGCGCATAGGTGGCGCGCAGCACCTCCTCGTTGAACACCGGGCCCATGCGGCGGATCTCGGCCGCGACGCGGATCGCTTCCTCGCTCTTCATGACGGGCGCCCCTCGGTGGCATGGATGAAATCGCGCCACACCGGCGCGATGCGCGAGCCCTGCAGGCGCGAGGTTTCGGGGTAGGGCTTGACGTTGAACACGGCGTCCCATTCCTCGAGCGTGACGACCGGATCGTGGTAGGAGGAATTGGGCAGCAGGGCGTGGATGCGCTGCGCGGCGATCGTCGGGTGCACCGGGTCGACGCCGCCGGTGACGCTCGCCGGCACGCGGATCGAGCGCCATTCCTCTTCCGAGAGCCGGCAGCCCGCGGTCGGCAGGTCGGCGCTGGTGGTGAAATAGGCTTCCCAGTACGCCATCTGGCGGACGAATTCGAGCGCCGGCCTGGCGAGCAGCCGCTCGCGGTTCGCGGGGTTTTTCTCCACCGACGCCGCGAACACGCGGGTACGCGCGACTTCCGCCATCCCCGAGCGCAGAGCGGCGCGGATATAGGGGCGGTGCATGTTCCTCGGCAGGCGCTCGGCCGGCACCTCGCCGCCCGAAGGCCAGGCGAGCATCAGCCCTTTCACCAGCTCCGGATGCTTCACGCACAGCAGCGGCGTGGTGCGGCAGCCGGCGTACTCGCCGACGTAGCAGGGCGCGAGCCCGAGCGCGCGGATCAGGCCGGCGAGCTGATCGGCCCAGATGTCGGCCTCGGAGGCCTCGCCCGAGAGCACGACGCTCGAGGCGCCGTCGGTGTTCGAGCGGTCCCAGGTGACGACGCGGAACTCGCGCGCCAGCGCCTCGGCGAGCGTGTCCATGACGTAGCCTGCCCACCGCCCGCCCGGCGTCAGCACGACCGGCACGCCGCGGCCGCGCTCCCGGTACTCGATCTGCCAGTCGCCGATCTGCAGCCTGGGCATCGCGCCTAGCCGCGGCGCGCGGCGCCGTGCAGGCCGCGCAGCTGGTACTCGACCTCGACGAACGGCCGCACGTCGACGATCTCGGCGCGCGCGCCCTCGTGCATCGTCGCGAGCGGGGCCTGTCCCTGCTCCTCGAGGCGCCACGCCTGCGGCACCAGGTTCGGCGGCCGCTTCCAGTCCTTGAGCGGCTGGCCTTCGATCATGGCGGTCAGCTCGCGCCGCCACAGCCGCCGGATCGCGCTCAGGCCGACGTCGGCGCGGCCGAGCTTCTCCGGGTGCTCGCTGGCGAACACGCCCTGGCCGACCTGCGCGATGTCGTCCTGCAGGCGCACCAGGTCGACGCGGCTGCGGTCGACGTCCTGCAGGTGCAGCTTGCCGGCGAGGACGGCGGCGCAGACCTCCTGGTGCGCGAGGTCGATCCTCGCGCGGCGCTCGGCGCGGTGCGCCTTGAAGCGCGCCGCGGCCTCGCCTTCCAGCGGCAGGCGGTGCAGGCTGAACTGCATGTGCCGCTCGTCGTCGATCGGCACCCACCAGAACAGCGACTCCTGCCATTCCACCTCCGCCTCGGTCGGCAGGGCGGTCATGTAGAAGACGTTCGGCATGCCGAACTGCTGCACGCGCTGGCGCCCGTCGGGACGGCGGAACACGTAGGTAACGCCCCATTCGGACTCCTTCGCCTCCAGCGCCCGCCCGAGGCCGATGCCGTCGAATGCGGCGCGGTTGTCGCCGTGCACGAAGCCGACGTGGCTCATGTCGAGCGAGTTCTCGACGTTCTGGAAGTAGTTGCACTCGCGCAGGTACGAGTCGATCTCCACCAGGCCGCGGAAGCTCTCGAAGGTCGGATAGGTCGGCAGCTCGGGCGGCTCGCCCTCGCCGAGATAGGCGAACACGAGCCCCAGGTACTCGCGCGTCGGCCAGGTCCGGATGCACACGTTCTTGGCGAAGAACGACTCCTCGGCCGGCTGCTCGAGGCAGCGGCCGTCGGGCGCGAACTTCCAGCCGTGGTAGAAGCAGCGCAGGTCGTCGCCTTCCACGCGCCCGGTGTGCAGGCGTGTGCCGCGATGCGGGCAGCGCGGCGCGACCAGGTGCACCTCGCCGCTCTCGCCGCGATAGAGCGTGAAGTCCTCGCTCATGATGCGCAGCGGCACCGGCCGGCCCGGCTTGAGGTCGGCGCTGTGGTAGACCGGCTGCCAGAAGCGGCGCAAATACTTTCCGGCCGGCGTGTCCGGGCCGGTTCTCTCCACGCTGACGCCGGCGACCACCTTCAGCCGCTGCTGCATCGCTACTTTCGTTTCTGCCATCTACCGGTTCCTCAGAACGTCTTCGCCCAATGGTCGAAGGGCGACCGGTCCGTGTCAAACTCCCGGGTGGAATGTTCGCGTAACGAACCGCCGCATGACCGTCGACTACCAGCGTAATGCCGTCGAAGCGCTCGCCAATGGCCTGCGCGCCATCGAGGCTTTCGAGACCGGCGGCCGCAACATGACGCTGAGCCAGGTGGCGCAGCGCGCCGGCTTGAGCCGGGCGACCGCGCGCCGCTACCTGCACACGCTGTGCGCGCTCGGCTACGCCGAGCACGACGGCAAGCATTTCCGCCTCACGCCGCGCGTGCTCAAGCTCGGCTACACGTTCATCTCCACCGCGCCGCTGCCCAAGCTCGCCCAGCCGATCCTGGAGCACGTCGGCGCGGCCACCGGCAGGCCGGTGTTCCTCGGCGTGCTGGACGGACTCGACGTGGTATTCCTCGCGGTGCATGTGGCCGGCTCGACGCCGCGGCCGGCGCCCGGGCTGGTCAACGTCGGCGGCAGGCTGCCGGCGCTGACCTCGGCGAGCGGACGGGTGCTTCTCGCCGCACGCACCGACGCCGAGGTCGAGCGCCTGATCCGCAAGGCGCGCCTGCCGCGGCGCGTCACCCTGAAGACCAAGACCCGCTCGGACGATCTTCTCCAGGAGATCCGCCGCGTGCGCATGGCGGGATATGCGACGGCCGACAAGGAAGTCGACCTCGCCACCCGATCGATCGCCGTTCCGGTGGTCGCCAGCACCGGGCAGGTGGCGGCCGCGATCACCATCGTGTGCCCCGCCGCCGGCGAGTCGATGCTGCGGCTCGCCGAGCAGCTGCTGCCGGTGCTGCGCAGCGCAAGCACCTCCCTGGGCAGCATGCTGTGATGCAATAGTTCGTACAGCGAACGCTGCGCGCGCGAAATTGCGAAAAGCCGCGACGCCCTCTAAAGTCGCCGCCATGAGAGCCCTTGCCCGCCTGCTTTGCCTCGTACTGGCGTGCGCCGCGGCGCTGCCCGCCTTCGCCCAGGACGCCGCGAGCTTCCCCAACCGGACGGTGCGCATCATCGTCGGCTTCCCGCCGGGCGGCTCGTCCGACGTGACCGCGCGCATCGTCGCCGAGCGCATGAGCGAGGAATGGAAGCAGCCGGTGATCGTCGAGAACAAGCCCGGCGCCGCTTCGACCATCGCCGCGGCCTACGTCGCCGCCTCGCCCGCCGACGGCTACACCATCCTGCACCTCGGGCCGGGCACGCACGCCATCTCGTCGTTCACCTACAAGGGGCTCGCCTACGATCCGGTGAAGAGCTTCGCCGGCATCGGCAACATCGCGTTCTCGCCGTTCGTGGTCGTGGTGCCGGTCGACTCGCCGTTCAAGTCGCTGCGCGAGATCATCGACGCGGCGAAGGCCAAGCCCGGGCAGGTCTCCTACGCTTCTTCGGGCAGCGGCGGCGGCCCCAACCTGGTCACCGAGGTCATCGCCTCGTCGGCCGGCGTCAAGTTCCTGCACGTGCCCTACAAGGGCACCGGCCCGGCGGCGGCCGCCGCGGTCGCGGGGCAGGTCAACTTCGCGACCGTCGACTCCGCTTCGGCCATCCCGTACGTGAAGGGCGGCAAGCTGCGCGCGCTCGCCGTCACCACGGAGAAGCGCTCGGTGCTCTTCAAGGACGTGCCGAGCGTCGCCGAGGCCGCCGTGCCCGGCTTCGCCTATCCGAGCGCCGTGGGCCTCGCCGCGCCCGCCGGCACGCCGCGCGAGGTGGTGCTGAAGATCAACGCCGCGCTCAACCGCGCGCTCGCCCAGGCGCCGGTGCGCGAGCGGCTCGAGGCGCTCGGCTTCGAAGCCGCGCCGATGAGCCCCGACGAGTTCCAGGCCTTCCTCGCCGGCGAGGTCGCCAAGTACGGCAAGGTGGTTCGCGATCTCGGCCTGAAAGTCGACTGAGCGAAGGCCCGGCGGGCGAGGGCTAGTCTTCGACCCCCACCACCCTGGCGGGCGAGCCGTCCATCCCTTTCAGGCGAAGGGGAAGGGCGATCAGCGTGAAGCGAGGCGCGATGGCATCCAGGTGGGTGAGCATCTGGATCATGGGGATCCCGGCCTTGAGCCAGCGCTTGTGGTTCGCGCCGCGCTCCGCCGGCGTGAGAGTCATGAGCCAGAACGGCTTCTCCGGAAAGCAATCCATGGCGACCGCGGCGACGCCGTGCGCCTCGATCCATTCGCCGACGCTGGGGTCGAGGTAGATGGTCTGCGCCCAGAATTGGGGCTTGCCCCACGCCCGGTCGGTCCACGACGTCTTGATCACGGCGATCTCGCCGGCGGCCGGCCGCACGCCGGTGCGCTCCAGGTCGGCGGCGGTGATGCCGGTGCCGGCCGGCCTGCCGCTCACGTCGAGCACCACGGCCGGTCGCATGACGAGGCGATCGAGCGGCAGCCGGTCCACCGGCAGGCCGTCGGAATAGAAATGGCGCGGCGCGTCGATATGCGTGCCGACGTGCGTGTTGAGCGTGAACACGGTGTTCATCGAGCCGATGGCGTCCGCGCCCGGCTGCAGGTCCACCCCTTCGTCCTGCAGGCGCTGCCGCTGCGCGTCGTCGACGACGCTGACGGCTCGCACGTTCACCGGATACTTCTCGTAGAAGGCGATTTTCGGGATGCCGGCCATGCCGGTCTCGAAGGGCAGCGTCAGGTCCACTACGCGGGGCATCGCATCCTCTCCTTGCCAGGACGACAGCGCTCGCGGCTACTATACCGGCGATCCTGCGCCGCGGCATGGCGCGGCGGTTGACACTTTTCCGCGCCGTGGCATATCGTGAGAGTACTTACAAAGCGCGCTTCGGCCATTCGCACATCGCATCCTGAGGAGGAGAGCATGACTGGCTATCGCCGCCGTTTTCTCGTCTGCCTTGCCGGCCTCGCTCTGCTTTCCGGCAACGCGGCGCTCGCGCAGGACAAGATCCGCGTCGGGGTTCTGCCGTTCTCCGAATCGCTCGGCGCGGTGATCGCCGAGCGGCAGGGCCTTTTCAAGAAGGCCGGCATCGACGTCGAGCTGAGCCGGGTCGGCAGCGGCGCGCAGGGCGTGCCGCTGCTGCAGGCGGGCAAGCTCGATATCGTGCTGAGCAACACCATCACCACCCTGCAGGCGATCGAGGCGGGGCTGGATGCGGTGATCGTCGCGCCGAGCGCCGTGGTGCGCCGGGCGCCCCCGGACACGACCAGCGCCGTCCTGGTTCGCAAGGGCGGGCCGATCAGGACGCCGAAAGACCTGGAAGGCAGGCGCTTCGCCGTGAACGTGATCAACAGCACGGCCTGGCTTTACGCGGTCGGCTTCCTGGAAAAGCACGGCGTCGACCGCAGCAAGGTGCGCTTCGTCGAGGTGCCGTTTCCGCACATGAACGACCCGCTGATCAACGGGCAGCTCGACGCGATCAGCCAGGTCGAGCCCTTCCGCACCATTGCCGAAGGCACCGGCAAGGTCGAGGTCATCGGCTGGACCTATCTGGAGGTGCAGCCCAACGCCGACGTCACGCAGTACCTCGCGCTGCGCTCCTGGGTGGACCAGCATCGCGACGCCGCGGTGAAGTTCGCGCGCGCGGTGATCGAGGGATCGAAGTACCTGAACGAGAACGAGGCGGCGGCGCGCGAAGCGAACCTGCAGTTCACCAACCTGAATCCCGCGCTGAAGGACAAGGTCATGCTGCCGCGCTTCGGCACCGAGGTGAGCGCCGCCGAGGTGGGCAGGACCATGGCGCTGATGCTCAAGTTCGGCCTGATGAAGAAGCCCGTGGACATCTCCAGGCACGTCCTGAAGATCGACTGACAGGCTGGTGAGCGCCTCGCCGTCCTACCTCTGCGCGCGCGCAGTACGCAAAGCGTATGCGGCCCCGGGCGGCGCGACCGTCGCGCTTGCCGGCATCGACATCGACATCGCGCGCGGCTCGTTCGTCTCGATCATCGGCCCGTCGGGCTGCGGCAAATCGACCCTGCTGCAGATCATCGCCGGGCTGGTCCCGCCGAGCGGCGGCGAGGTC
Organism: Burkholderiales bacterium; assembly: GCA_036381055.1. Taxonomy (GTDB): domain Bacteria; phylum Pseudomonadota; class Gammaproteobacteria; order Burkholderiales; family SG8-39; genus SCGC-AG-212-J23. The sequence continues at coordinate 100,419 of DASVDO010000017.1, forward strand.
CTGTTCAACGGGCGGCGGATCGGCGAGCCGCAACCGCCGGTCATCTACGTGTTCCAGCAGTACCAGCGCTCGCTCTTCCCGTGGAAGACGGTCCGGGACAACGTCGCCTACGGGCTGGAGAACCGCGGCACGGTCCCGGCGGCCGAGATCCGCGAGCGCACGCGCGAGCTGATCGGCCTGGTGAAGCTCAACGGCTTCGAGAGCCACTACCCGTGGCAGCTATCCGGCGGCATGCAGCAGCGGGTCGCCATCGCGCGCGCGCTGGTCTGCCGGCCCGACGTGCTGCTCATGGACGAGCCGTTCAGCTCGGTCGACGCGCTGACGCGCGCCGGCCTGCAGGAGCTGGTGCTGAAGCTGTGGCGGGAATTCGGGTTCACGGTGGTCTTCGTGACGCACGACGTGGATGAAGCGGTCTACCTGTCGACGCGCGTCGTGGCGATGAGCCGGGCGCCGGCCCGCGTGGCCGCCGACGTCGCGATCGACCTGCCGCACCCGCGCGACCAGATCGCGACGCGCGAGTCGGCGCGCTACCTCGAGTACCGCCATCGGCTGCTCGCCCAGCTGTTCGCCGAAGAAGGCCTCGACGCGACGCTCCGGGCCGCGGCATGACCGGCTCGCGCCTGGCGCTCTTCTGGCGCAGCCGGCTGCTCGGCGTCGCGCTGATCGCCGTCATCCTGGCCGCCTGGGAGGGCGCCTCGGCCACGGGAATGGTGTCCTCGCTGTCCTTCCCGCGGGTGAGCCTGATCCTGGTCACCTGCTGGGAGCTGCTGCGCTCGGGCGAGCTGCTGGGCGAGCTGGTGCCCAGCCTGCTGCGGATGTTCGCCGGGTATTTCATCGGCGCCGCGCTCGGCGTGCTGATCGGCGTGCTGATGGGCTCGCTGCGCACGGTGTATTACCTCCTCGAGCCGATCTCCGAGGTGCTGCGCCCCATTCCCAGCCCGGCCTACATCCCGATCGTCATCCTGTTCCTCGGCATCGACGACGAAATGAAGATCTTCATGATCGCGTTCGCGTCGTTCTTCCCGGTGCTGCTCAATACCTATAGCGGGGTGCGCGCGGTGGACCCGGTCCAGGTGCAGACGGCGCGCACCTTCGGCGTGAAGGGCCGGAAGCTGCTCTGGCAGATCGTGCTGCCGTCGGCCTCGCCCTACATCTTCACCGGGATGCGGATCAGCCTGGCGGTCGCCCTGATCGTGATGGTGATCAGCGAGATGGTGGCGGCGAGCAACGGCATCGGCTACTTCATCCTCGCCGCGCAGCGCGGCTTCAAGATCCGGGAGATGTACGCCGGCGTGTTCACGCTCGCCGTGGTCGGCTACACGCTGAACCGGCTTTTCCTGTTCATCGAGAACCGGCTGCTCGCGTGGCATTACGGCCACACGCAGCAGCAGCGCAACTAGGGCTGCCGCCAGCCCGGCAGCAGCGTGTTCGCGGGCCTGCCCGGATCGAGCACCTTCTTCGCCGCGTCGCTGCCGACGACCGGCAGGCCGGCGGGATCGAGCAGCCCGATCTGCACCAGCACCGACGCCTGGTCCCAGTAGATGTGCTCGTGCACCAGCTTGTCGCCGCGGAAGGTGATGATTCCCACGATCGGCACCTCGACGTAGCGGCCGGTCGGGGGGATGCCGGGCAGCATCCAGTCGATCTCCACGTCGTGCGTGAAGCAGAGCACGCCCTCGTTGACCACGCGGTCGACGCCGACCGTGCGCGAGACCGGGATGTTCCTCGTGTCCCTGGGAAGCTTGGGAATGAAGTGGTCGCGGTAGAACCGGTGAAGCTCCTTCTGTCCGAACCCGCCGGTCATCGTCGGCACGTGGTTGACGTAGGGCTCGGCCACCATCGTGCGCATCGTCGCGTCGGCGTCGCGGATCTCGAACTCGCACGCGCGGTGCCTTTCCCAGAGCGCGGAGAGATCGAAATGCGGGCCGAGCACCTTGCGCAGCACCGCGAGCGTGCGCGTATAGGCCATGTCGGCGGCCGGCTTGCAGTAGGCCGGGCTCGCCGCGGCGACGAAGCCCGGCTCGACATCCGGATAGACGTAGAGCTGCGCATCCTGCCGCGCCGCGATCGCCTCGGCGATCGGTTGCAGAGCCGCCGGCGATAGCGCGGCATGGCGCTGCGCGTGGTGAATGACCGTCGCTATCCCCGGCCGGCGGAGCGATTCGACGTGCGACTCGAGCCCTTCGCCGTAATAGACCACCATGCAGTCGGCCGCGCAGTCCGCCGCTGCCGCGATGGCGAGCGCTCCGCCGGCGCCGAAGCCGACGATGCCGACGCGTCCCCTGAAGCTCGCGTGCCGGCGCAGCGCCGCGCTCGCCGCGGCCATGAAAGGCCGGGCAGCGCTCCAGCGCAGGCGATCCCCGAGATCGGGCACGACGACCACGTAGCCTTCTTCGGCCATCAGGTCCGCGAACGAGAGCAGGTCGTCGGTGACGCCCCCGGCGTCGTGGCACAGGAGCAGGCCGGGTCCGCTCGCTGGCGGCGCCGACCGGTAGGCGCGCAGCGCGCGGCCGTCCTGCGTGGCGAGGCTGATCCATTGGCCCATCGTCGTATCCTACAATTCATCCACATCGTGAAGCACGAGGGACCATGGCCGGCGAATCGGTGAAGGTGGGCGAGAACCGCTATCGCGAGCGGTTCGGGCGCTACTACGAGGACTTCAGGGAGGGCGATACCTACGAGCATCGCCCGGGGCGGACGATCAGCGAGGCCGACAACACCTGGTTCACGCTGCTGACGATGAACCAGCATCCGCTGCACTTCGACGCCGAGTATGCCCGGCAGACCGAGTTCAAGCGGCCGCTGGTGAACAGCGCGTTCACGATCTCGCTCGTCACCGGGATGAGCGTCTCGGACGTGAGCCAGAAGACCATCGCCAATCTCGGCTGGGACAAGATCCGGCTCACCCGCCCGGTGTTCGCCGGCGACACGCTGTACGCGGAGTCGACGGTGCTCGCGAAGCGCGAGTCGAAGTCGCGGCCGAACGCCGGGGTGGTGACCATCAGGACGGTCGGCAAGAACCAGCGCGGCGAGGTGGTGTGCGAGTTCGAGCGCACCATGCTGATCCCGAAGCGCGGCTACGACGTCGAGGAGAAGGCGGGCTACTAGTGGAGCGCGAGATCCTCGCCGCGATCGACCGCTGGCTCGAGCGCGAGGTGGCGCCGCACGCGGCGAAGCTCGAGCACGACGACGTGTGGCCGGAGAAGATGGTCGGGCAGATGCGCAGCCTCGGGCTCTTCGGCGCGACCATCTCGCCCGAGTACGGCGGCCTCGGGCTGCCGGCCGAGGTCTATGCCGAGATCGTGGCGCGCATCTCGCAGGTGTGGATGTCGCTCACCGGCATCTTCAACTCGCATCTGATGATGGCGCTGCTGGTCGAGAAGTTCGGCGCTTCCTCCCTGAAGCGCAGATACCTGCCCAGGTTCGCCTCCGGCGAGCTGCGCGGCGGGCTGGCGCTCACCGAGCCGAACGCCGGCACCGACCTGCAGGCGATCCGCACGCGGGCGAAGAAGGAGGGCGACGCCTACGTGCTCAACGGCACCAAGACCTGGATCTCGAACGGCGTCCAGGGGCATTGCTTCGCGGTGCTGGTCAAGACCGATCCGGAAGCCGAGCCGCGGCACCGAGGCATGACGATGCTGCTGTGCGAGAAGGGGCCGGGCTTCGCGGCGAGCCGCAAGCTGGAGAAACTGGGCTACAAGGGCATCGACTCGGCGGAGCTGGTGTTCCAGGACTACCGCGTGCCGGTCGAGAACCGCATCGGCGAGGAGGGGCGCGGCTTCCACCTCGCGGTGGGCGGGCTGCAGCTCGGGCGCATCAACGTCGCGGCGCGCGGCGTCGGCGTGGCGGCCGCGGCGCTCGCCGAGGCGCTGAAGTACGCGCAGCGGCGGGAGAGCTTCGGCAGGAAGATCTGCGAGCACCAGGCGATCCAGCTCAAGCTGGGCGAGATGGCGACGCGCGTCGAGGCGGCGCGGCTGCTGGTGAGGAACGCGGCGCAGATCTACGACCGCGGCGAGCGCTGCGACCTGGAGGCGGGCATGGCGAAGTATTTCGCCACCGAGGCGGCCTTCGAGAACGCGCACGAGGCGATGCGCATCCACGGCGGCTACGGCTACTCGAAGGAGTTCGTGGTCGAGCGGCTCTACCGCGACGCGCCGCTGCTCTGCATCGGCGAAGGCACCAACGAGATGCAGCGCATCATCATTGCGCGACAGCTGATCGAGCGCAATCGGCTCTAGCCACGGCGCTGCGCAGCGCAGCGGCGCGGCGAACAGGCCGCTTGACGAGCAGCACGTCGAACAGGGCCAGCGGACGCTTTTCCCGAGCATCCCAAAAGGACCTAAACCTCTGTCACCATCGCGCTACAGCCAACCACCACGGCGGGGGAACCATGAAAAGCGTCACGCAACTCGAGATCGACCAGCGGGTCTACGACCTCTACGACGAGTATTGCCACGGGCGGATCGACCGCCGCGAGTTCCTCAAGCGGGCCGGCGCCATGGGCGTGCTCGCGGCGGCGATCGCGCTGCTGCCCGACTACGCGCGGGCGCAGCAGGTCCCGCCCACCGACCCGCGCATCAAGGCGGGCTACGTGACGTATCCCTCGCCCGGCGGCAACGGCGAGACGATGCGCGGCTACCTCGTGCAGCCGGCCTCGGGCGGCCGGCGGGCGGCGGTGCTGGTCGTGCACGAGAACCGCGGCCTCAACCCGTACGTCGAGGACGTGGCGCGCCGCGCCGCGGTCGCCGGCTTCCTCGCCCTCGCGCCCGACGGCCTGGCGCCGGCCGGCGGCTATCCCGGCAACGACGACGACGGGCGCGCCCTGCAGGCGAAGCTCGACCCGGCGAAGCTGCGCACCGACATGCTGAACAGCGCGCGCTGGCTGCGCTCGCACCCGCAGTCGAGCGGCCGGCTCGGCGCCACCGGCTTCTGCTGGGGCGGCGGCACCGTCAACTTCCTCGCCACCGAGCTCGGCGCCGAGCTGCAGGCGGCGGCGCCTTTCTACGGCGCCGCGCCGGCCACCGAGGCGGTGGCAAAGATAAAAGCGGCGATGCTCATCCACTACGCCGAGAGCGATCCGCGCATCAACGAGATGTGGCCGGCCTACGAGAGCGCGCTGAAGGCCG
>DASVDO010000018.1:0-31767 GCA_036381055.1 Burkholderiales bacterium
CACCGAATCGAGTCGGGCTTCTACCGCGGTTTCAACCTTGCATTGGCGAACCCGAGCAATGGTTTCCCCGCCGATTTCTCGCAGGCCGTCCCCAAGCCGATCGTGGACCTTGGGTTGGCCGAATTGGCTAGATGCGGAACCTACCTGGCGTGGTTGACCAACCAAGATGGTGCTCTCTCGAGCCAAGGTGAGGCATACGCGCGCGTTGCGGCGGCGCTTCTTGCCTCGACTGCTTTCGGGCCCAAGGAAGGGTTCGAAAGGCTTGTTAGAACCTTCGCCGACAACCTCTACGCGGCCGACTGGATCAGTGCAACCGGGCGCATATCGTTAATTCGACTTGCACCGCCGTTCCTCCGCGCCTTGGCTGCCTCGCCGGCCGGGCTCTCGACCGAGCTCGCCGCCCAATACGCAGCAATAGTCTTTGAAGCGGCCGGCTCGTCGGAGACAGTGCAGGCCGAGCAAGGATTCGGCGAGAGACTGGTCGAGCTGATCTTGGACGGGGGAATCCCGGACGACACTCCGCTGCCGGTCGAGCTGGACAAGGCCGCCGAGCGGGTCGGCGCTTTTCTCGACGGCGCAAACGGGCTCTCGAAAACAGAGGCCTTTTTCCGGGCTCTGGTGTGCTTCACGATAGCCGTTCAGACGCTTCCTTCCAGCACGCTGCACGCGGTCGGCGTCACAATCATGTCCAACCTCGTGCGCCTGGCCACAGAGGACGTGCCGGACTTCATCGCGGCAGTCTATCGCGAAGTTGCAAAAGCGCTGCGCGAGTCGGCGCAAGAGCAGCCCGAGCTTTTCGCCGCAGCGCTCATCAAGACCTATCAGTCGTTGTCCGAGTCGCTGGTTGGCACATCGAAGACGCTTGCCGAAGTCGATGCGGCACAATTTTCCGAGGACGTGCAAACCCAGATATCCGATGGTTTGGCGGATTTCGCAAGGTCGCTCTCCAACGCATACGAGGGCCTGTCGAGCAAGCACGCCGGCATCTTCGAATGGGGCGCGAGTGTCGATCGCTCCACCTTGGATGGGATAATCGCGTCGCTTCTCGAGCAAGCACGGTCCACCGCACTAGCTGTCAGCCCGCCACTCGCTAGCGCGCTCCAGCTATTGCAAGACGCGGCGCAGACTGTCGTCATTCGAAGCGATCGTGCCGCGAACCCCTTCGACGACGGCGCTTTCGATCCCGACTCGGCGCCGCTTGCCAACGGCACGTTATCGGAAGGTTCGCTTTCCACGTGGACCGTCTATCTGCCCTATGAGGCGGCTGCCGGCGGCCAGCGGATTCGGCTCGACCTCGCGGGCGCCGACCTCGGCGGGCTCTCGGTCCTTGCCGACGGCGAGGCGGTGGACATCGGCGCCGACGGCACTTTCACGGTGACCGTTCCCGAGGGCAGCCGCGAAGCGACGATCGAGATCGCGGCGCTTGCGGACCTGGACGCCGACCGAGAGTTCACGCTCTCCGCGACGCTGGTGAACGCGGCGGGCGAAGCGACCCACCTCGAGCACGAGGAGGCGCGGATTTCGCTGGATGCCGTGGACGAGGCGCCGGGAACCACGGTGCGCGAGATCCGCGGCGACTGGGCGCCGTTCACCGATCCGCAGACCGGCGCGCCGCTTTTCCAGGACGACGGCTTCGGAAACATCGCGCGCCAGCCGGGAGTGCCGAACGTTTCGGGCTTCAGCGAGCCGGACAACAAGCTCGACGGCAGCCCCGATGCGGACCACATCGTGACCGGCGACTACGAGGACACGGTCTACGGCTTCGCCGGCGACGACGCCGTAGAAGGATCGGATCTCTGGGGCAGCGTGTTCTTCGGCGGCGCTGGGAACGACTGGCTGGAAGCCGGCCGGTACGACGAGCATGCGTCCGACTATTCCGAATTCACGTACCTGGGCCGTACTGTGCGGCTCGGCGAGGACAGGCTCTACGGCGGTGCCGGGAACGATCGCATCTACGGCGACCGTGAAGCCGATCTCGCCGCGCTGTACGACCCGTCGACCGCGCCGACCGGGCTGCCGGGCGACTGGTCGTCGGGCGGCAGCGGCGACGACGAGATCTACGGCGGCGCGGGCGAGGACGTGCTGATGGGCGGCGCGGGCGAGGACAGGCTCGTCGCCGGCGCGGGAATGGACGTATTGATCGGCGACGATCATTTTCTCTTGCGCCCGGAAGGCAGCTTCTGGGCGGTGGTGCACCCGAACTTCGGCGACTCGGAACCCGGTTTCGGCGCGTTCGAGGTCGGCCTGTTCCCGGTGGTCAACGCGACGCTCGATTTTCCGGAGCTCGTTTTCCCCCAGACCGGCGACCCGGATTTCTCCTATTACGCGAACGGGGGCGGCGACGACGTGCTGATCGGCGGCGCCGGCAAGGACATCCTGATCGGCCAGACGGGCGACGACACCGTCTACGGCGGCGAGGACGACGATATTGCCGCCGGATGGGAAGGCGACGACCGGATCGTCGGCGGCAGCGGCGACGACATGCTGGCCGGCGATTTCGGCCGCTACGAGCAGCCGAACCAGAGGCAGGTCGGCAGCGTTCAGCTGGTGCGGCCCGGGGTGGTCGGCTCCTCCGGCGCTGCGCCGGCCGCCGTCGAGCAGACGGGAAGCGATTTCCTCGACGGCGGCGCCGGCAACGATCGACTCTGGGGAGAAGGCGGCGATGACGTGGTGCTCGGCGGCGGCGGCAACGATGCGCTTCACGGCGACGCGCCTTATCTCCCGGACGAGCTCCATGGCGCCGATCGCCTCGACGGCGGCGCCGGAGACGACGAGCTGCATGGCGGCGGCGGCAACGACACGCTGTTCGGCGGCAGCGGCGACGACACGCTGACTGCCGATGACGGAGATGACGTGGCCGAGGGCGGCGTCGGCGACGACCAGCTCTCCGGCGGCGAAGGCGCGGACGTGCTCGACGGCGGAGCGGGCGCCGATCTGCTCGCCGGCGATGCGGGCGGAGACACCTTGCGCGGCGGCGAAGGCGACGACGAGCTGGACGGCGGCGACGGAAACGATTCGTTAGACGGCGGCAGCGGCGACGACCTGCTCGTCGGCGGTCTGGGCGACGACATGCTCGACGGCGGCGCCGGGAGCGACATCCTGGCCGGCGGCGCCGGGGACGACACGTACGTGCTTTCGCTCGGCTACGGCGCGGACCGCATCGACGACAGCGAAGGCGCGAGCCGCCTGCGGTTCGGCAGCGGCATCGTCGCGCAGACGTTCACCGCCACCCTGGACGCAGCGACGCTGACTGCCGAAGTGAGCTACGGCTTCCCGGGCGACGCCGTCTCGATCGCAATGAACACCGTGGAGGTCGGCGGCGTCGATTTCGCCGACGGAACCGCCTGGAGCGCGAAGCAGCTCCTCGCGCTCGTCCCGGCGCTGGTCACGAGCGGCTCGAACGAGCGAGACGTGCTCGCCGGCAACGCCAGCGTGCGCAACGAGCTGCGCGGCCTGGCGGGCAATGATCAGCTCGCCGGAAGCGACAACGACGATACGGTAGAAGGCGGCGACGGCGGCGACGTGCTGGACGGCGGCTTGGGCGGCGACCGCTACCTGTTCAGCGCCGACGAGACCGGCATCGACGTGCTCTCGGACAGCGGCGTCGCGGCGCGCGCCTATCTGGAATGGTTCTATGGCAGCCGCGGCATCGCCGATTGGCAGGAGCGCGGGCTGCACGGCGGCGAATACCGGGTCGAGGCGAGCGGCGAGGAAGGCTCGGCCATCCTCTATTTCGATACGCTGGAAGAGGCGGTCGCCGCGGCGCCGGAGGCAAGCATCGCGCTCGTAGAGCCGCTTCCCGAGATTGCGCCGCTCGTTCGCCGCGACGACGAAGTGTCGCTTTCCGCCCTGGTGGCGGCCGGCGTGCTCGATCGCGACACGGTGGTGTTCGGCGCCGGCATCCACGTCGACCAGCTCGATCTGACGCTCGCCATGCAAGGCGGCCGGGGCACGCTGTCGGTGCGCTGGGGCGACGCCGGCTTCGATGTCGCCGTCCCCGACGTGCAATACGGCTTCGCAGGCAGCGATCTCTTTGCCGACGGCGTGCCCGACGAGGAAGGCGAATCCGCTCGCGCATGGCGCGGCTATCGACTCGGCGAAGGCATCGAGGCGTTCGAGTTCGCCGACGGCTCGGCGTATTCGCTCGGGGAAATCCTGGAGCGCGCGACGCCGGTGCAGGCCGCCTACGCCTTCCATCGCGGCTCCGGCAGCCAGGTGATCGACCCCGACGAGTGGTCGGTGGTGAGGTTCGATGCCGACATCGACGCCTCGGAAATATCGGCCGCGCGCGACGGCAGGGATCTGATCTTCGGCCTCGCCGACGGATCGGCGGATGGCCGCATCGTCGACTGGTACGCCGATCCGGCAACCGTTCCGGCTTTGGGCTTCCTTTTCGCCGACGGAACGGCGCTCGGCCCGGACGACGTGACCCGCCTCGGGCTGACGCAAGTCGGCACGGCGGATGTCGATCTGCTGGAAGCGGACCCCCGGTTCGCGAGCGCCCTCTACGGCCTGGGGGCCCGCGATTTCCTCGACGGTGGCGCCGGAAACGATCTCCTGGACGGCGGTCCCGGCCGCGACTTCATGAGCGGCGGCGCGGGGGACGATCTCTATGTTTACGCGCCAGGCTATGGGAACGACACCGTCGACGAGCACCCGGAGGATGGCGGCAGCGGGTTCGACACGGTGCGCTTCGGAGAAGGTATCGCACCGGACGATGTGTCGGTCGACCGTGACTACGGCGACCTCGTCCTTACGATAGGTACGGGCGACGACGTTCTCCTGCTGTCAGGCTGGCTGGACGTAGCGGGCGGTTCCGTCGAACGATTCCTCTTCGCCGACGGCACGGTCTGGACTGCCGGCACGCTTGCGCCGCTCCTTCCTCCGGCCGACGAGGCGACGGAAGAAGACGATGCGCTGTACGGCGCATTCGATGGCGACGTCCTCAACGGGCTGGCGGGCGACGACGAGATCGCCGGCTTCGCCGGCGACGACATCCTGAACGGCGGCGACGGGGACGACTACCTCGAGGGCGGCTCGGGAAACGACATCCTGCGCGGCGGGGACGGCATGGACGACCTCGAGGAATTCGGCGCCGGGAACAACCTTGTCGATGCCGGACCCGGCGACGACCTGGTGGTCGTCGACGGCCATTCGCTGGTGATCGGCGGCGCGGGCGACGACTGGATCGAGAACAACGGAAGCGGATCCGTGATCCTTTTCAATCCCGGCGACGGCCACGACACCATCTACGCCTACGAGGGGGATTTCGCGCTGTCTCTCGGCGGCGGCCTCACGGCGGCCGACCTTTCGCTGACCGCGGACGGCGATGACCTCGTACTGGCCGCGGGCGCGGCCGACTCGATACGCTTCACCCGGCGCGACGAAGCCGATCCCCAGGCCTGGCCGGAGATCACGCTGCAGATGTTCGGCTCCGTGCACGCGTACGACTTCAACGCGGTGATAAACGAGCTGCGCGCAGCAGGCGCCTCGGCGCCGTTGTCCCTCGACGGCGTACTGCAGCGGCACGAGACGAGCTCCAGCGACGACGCCGCGCTCGGCGGAGCGCTCGCGTGGCAGTACGCGAAGGTGGGCTCGCTGGACGCTCTCCCCGATTCGGCCGTCGGCTCGATCCTGTCGGCCGCCGACTTCGGCTCTGCGCCCCAGCCGATCTCCGAGGAAGCCACCAATCGGCCGCCGACCCTCGAGCACGGGTTGACCGACCGCGTGGTGAACGAGGACGAAAGCCTGGCGTTCGCCGTTCCCGGGGATGCATTCTCCGACGCCGATGGCGATGTGCTCACGTACACCGCCACGCTGGCCGGCGGCGATCCATTGCCGGACTGGCTGGCGTTCGATGCAGCGACCGGCGCTTTCAGCGGCACGCCGACGAACGCCGATGTCGGGACAGTAATCGTCGCCGTTTCGGCCATCGACCCGTCGGGTGCCTCGGCCCCGGACACGTTCGATCTCACGGTGGTGAACATCAACGACTCGCCGCTGGCGGGCGATGACGTTGCCGAAGCAGCCGAGGACGGCGGCGCAGTGCTGCTTTCCGCCGCGATGCTGCTCGGCAACGACCGCGACGAGGACGCAGGGGACGAGCTGTCCATTGTAGCGGTGACTGCTTCGGCGGCGGGCGCGACGGTGCAGCTGCTGAACGGCGCCGTCGTGTACGATCCCGGCTCGCTCTTCCAGGCACTGAGCGAGGGCGAAAGCACGGCCGACACCTTCGCCTACACGGTGGCGGACGCCGCCGGGGTCACGAGCAACGCGACGGTGACCGTAACCATCGCCGGGGCAAACGATGCGCCCGGCAGCGCTGCTCCGCTTGGCGACCAGCAAGGCGTCGAAGGGAGCGCTCTGGCCTTCGCTATCCCGCCGGCTGCGTTCACGGACGTCGACAGCAACGACGTCCTCACGCTTCACGCGACTCTGGCCGACGGCTCGGCGCTTCCCGGCTGGCTGTCCTTCGCGCCGTCGACAGGACGGTTTCTCGGCGCTCCGGCGCTCGCGGACGGCGGCGATTACGTCATCCGGCTGACCGTCAGCGATACGGCGGGCGCCTCCGCGAGCGGCCAGTTCGTGCTCACCATTGCCGACTCGCTCGCGCATGGAGCGACGATTATCGGCACGCGCGGGAATGACGTGCTCAACGGCACGTCCGCGCACGAGCGCCTGGACGGCCGCGAAGGCGCGGACCAGCTGTTCGGCGGCGACGGGGACGACGTCCTCACCTTCTTTGCCGACGCGAAGCGTAAAGGCATGGGGCGCTCGCTGGACCTGTTCGACGGGGGCGCCGGCTTCGATACGCTGGCAGGCAGCGGTGGCAGCGACGCCATCGTGCTCGACGACCACGGCGACCGGCCTCGATTCGCCGCCATCGAGCGCATCGACGCGGGCGGCGGGCACGACCTCGTCGATCTTCGCAGCCAGCGTTTCAGCTACGGCGATGTGATCGTCGAAGGCGGGTCCGGCAACGACGAGCTTCGCACCTCCTCGGGCAGCGACATGCTCGTCGGCGGTCGCGGCCACGACGAGCTCGCCGGCGGGAGCGGCGACGACGTCTACTTTTACGCCCTCGGAGACGGACACGACACGGTGCGCGATAGCGCGGGCGCCGATACCGTCGTGTTCGGCGACGGCATCCGCCGGTCCGACCTGCGGGTGCAGCGGCACCACGACGACCTCGTCGTGCGCATGCGCGGCCGAGATGCCGGCAGCCTCATGATCGCCGAGTGGTTCGCGGCCGGTTCGAACCGCATCGAGCAATTCCAGTTTGTCGATGGCAGCGCATGGGATGCCGCGGCGATCGAGGCCGCCGCGCGCGGACACTTCGAGCACGACGAGGTTCCGCACCTCGGTCCGCGCCCGGACCGGCGCGACCACTCGCCGCGGCACAACGAAGCAACGAACGACTTTGGCGATCACGGAGAAGAGCAGGAGAGCAAAGGCCACTCGATCGGCGGTGCCATCGCTCGCATCCTTGCGAGGCTGACCTCCATCGGCGAAGGGCATGAGGCCATCCGAGCGCGCACCGAAGCGCCGCAGGACGAGATCGCCCGGCAATGGGCGGAAGTGCAGAGGTTCGCCCGCTCGCTGACCTACGAGGCGGACGACGACCTCGCCCGCTGGGCATCGCCCGAATGGCAGAACCGACCTCTGTGGGAGACGCCGTATCGGACTGTCGCCGGCTTCGGCTTCGAGGGTTCCGTCGGGCTGGTGCACGCGCCGAAGGGGTTCGAAGCCTTCGCCGGTCTGGACGAAGGGTTCAGGCGGCTTTGAGCCGAGAATTACGACCCTGACCCCGAATTGCCGTAGCGCTTCATCGCCAGTTTCAAGCTTTCGGCGACTCGGTCCCTCAAATTCGCGGGGGAAAGCACCTCGACGTCCGCGCCGTACTTGAGGATCTCCATCAGCAGCTCGCGATCTTCGGAGTACGGCACCTCGAGGACGTAGCTGCCGTCTTTCTCGACGCGGGCGCGCTGGTTGGGATGCCACTGCTGCGCGGATACCCAGCGCGCGGCTTCGGGGGTGAATTTGAGCGTCGCCCACTGCACGTCCTTGCCGGCGAAGATGCCGTAGCCGGCGCCGAGGTGAGCGTCGAGCTCGGCGGCGGGGATCTCCTTCGCTCTCGCGTCGCGAAGCTGCGCGTCGCGCACGGCGTCGACGGCGAAGCTGCGCAGGTCGTTGCGCAGGTGGCACCAGGCGTCGAGGTACCAGTTGTCGCGGTAGTGCACCAGGCGCTGCGGCGAGACCTCTCGCTCGGTCTCGCGGTCCTGCTTGCGGTTGTAGTGCCGGATCCACAGGCGCGAGCGCTTGAGCACCGCGGCGGCGATGGTGCTGAAGTGCGCCGGGCTGCCGGCGCGGCGCTCGGGCTGGAAGATGCGGATGCGCTTCTCGACCTCATGCCAGGAATGGTCGCCGGAGCCGAGGATCGCGCGCAGGCGCCCGCGCAGCGGCTCGATCTGCCCGTCGAGCATGCCGGGCTGCAGGTCGCCGAGCATGCGCAGCGTCGTGAGGAGCGCGAGCACTTCCGAGGCGTTGAACCACAGCCCGGGCAGCTCGTAGCGCGGCCCGGAGCGCGGCGCGCCGAAGCGGTAGCCGTTCGCCTCGCGGTCGTACTCGATCGGCGCGTTGAAGCGGTCGCGCATGTAGGCGAGGTCCCGCTTGAGTCCCGCGCGCGAGATGCCGAGCGCCTCCTGCAGCGCCGCGAAGGAGACGCTTTTGCGCTCCTTCAGGAGCTGGTCGATCTTGTAGAAGCGCTCGAGCCGATCCATCTAGTCGGGGGAAACAGGGCCTGTCCCTATTTTGCGCAGGAATTCGCGGATGCTCCGCCAGTAGGCCGGCTGCAGGCCGATGTCGTTGTGGCCGGCGCCCGGCAGGACGATCGCCGTGGCCGGGCCGCGCCAGGCCTTGACCAGCGCCTCGCCATGGCGCGGCGGGATGATGGTGTCGGCGCCGGCGATCAACGCGAGCATCGGAACGTCGATGGTGCGCGCGCGGCCGGCCGAGTCGAACGGATGCTTGAGAAGCGGCGCGACCCAGAGAAACGGATAGTGCGTGCGGCCGACCGCCGCCATGCTGTCGTAGGGCGTGACGAGGACCACCGCCGCGACGGGCCGCTCGCTCGCGAGGTAGGTGGCGACGCCCGAGCCGAGGCTTCGGCCCATCGCGACGATGCGCTTCGCGTCGAAGCGCGGCCGCGCGACGACGTGGTCGTAAATGGTCAGCGCGTCGGCGAAGAGGGCCCGCTCGCTCGGCGCGCCGGTGCTTCGGCCGTAGCCGCGGTAGTTGACCAGCACGAGCGCGATGCCGCGCAGCTCGGCCGCCTCGAGCGCCAGGTGCGACACCTCTTCGGCGTTGCCGCCGAAGTAGATGAGCGCGGCGGCGCCCCTGGCCGGCGCGCCGTTCGGCAGGAGCCAGCCGCGCAGGCGCTCGCCGTCGGCGGTGGCGAGCTCGAGCACTTCGGCGTCGGGCGCGGCCTGGCGCACGGCGGCGCGCACTCGCTCGTCGAGCGGTTGGGGAAAGAAGATCAGGCTTTCCTGGGCGAAATAGACGAGCGCGTGCAGCACGACGAGGCCGCCGACCACGACGAGCAGCACTGTGATGGCGAGGGACAAGGGTTTCTTCCGGCGGGCGCCTTCCGGGGCTGGCACGCCGTAATTCTAGAATTACGACCCTGACCCCGAATTCGGAGCGCTCATGCCCAAGGCGAACATCGGCGACGCGGAGATCTACTACGAGGAGCACGGCTCGGGCGAGCCGCTGCTGCTGGTGTCGGGCCTGGGCGGGACCGCGGCGTACTGGAAGCCGAACATCCCCGCGCTCGCCGGGCGCTTCCGGGTGATCATGCACGACCACCGCGGCGTCGGCCAGAGCACGCACTCGAAGATCCGCTACTCGGTCGACCAGATGACCGACGACGTGGTGCGGCTGATGGACCATCTCAAGATCGAGCGCGCGCACCTCGTCGGGCACTCGACCGGCGGCGCGATCGGCCAGACGATGGCGATCCGCAATCCCGAACGCCTTGAGAAGCTCGTCCTCTTCGCCACCTGGACGAAGGCCGACAAGTTCTTCCGCCAGCTCTTCGAGGCGCGCCGGGCGCTCCTCACGCAGGTCGGCAAAGAAGCCTACGTGCGCGGCGGGACGCTCTTTCTCTACCCGCCCTCGTTCATCAAGGCGAACGAGGCGCTGGTCGAGGAGCGCGAGAAGCTCGCCATCGCCACCTTCTCGCCCATCGAGATCGTCGCGAGCCGCATCGACGCGATCGTCGCCTTCGACCGCACCGCCGAGCTCTCGAAGATCCGGGTGCCGACACTCGTCGTCGGCGTGAAGGACGACGTCATAACCCCAGTCTACTTCTCCGAGGAGCTGGCCCAGAAAATCCCGGGCGCGCACCTCGTCGTCCTGCCGCAGGGCGGGCACTGCGCCTCGGAAACGGCCCTCGAAGCGTTCACCGCCGCCCTGCTCGGCTTTCTGGCCTAGCCGTCGCTTTGTCCGGCGGCCATCTGGTCGAGCTGCTGGTCGGCCTTGCGCCGCTCCTTGCCGTCGTAGACGCCCTGCGTCGGGCTGCGCCGCTCGCCGTGCTGGCGCTCGAGGTCGCTGTCGGGATTCTGCTGCTCGCGCTCGCCTTCCATGAGGCTTCTCCTCAGTCCAGGTTCTGGCGCGATTCCCAGTCGGAGAGCTGGCGGTCGGCCTCGTCCTTGCCGATGCCGTAGGTCTTCTGGATGCGGCCGACGAGCTGGTCGCGCTTGCCGGCGATCTGGTCGAGGTCGTCGTCGGTCAGCTTGCCCCACTGCTCCTTCACCTTGCCCTTCACCTGCTTCCAGTTGCCTTGCACTCGGTCCCAGTTCATTGCTGCCTCCGTGATATGAAGCGCCAGTTATAGACATCGCGCGGCGAGCGCGATGCCGCCGAAGAGCGCTGTACGGCGTCGCTGCCGGTCCTACAGAATGGCGGGATGACGCCGCCACACGACTTCCGGCGCACGATCAGCCGCGAGGAGATCAACGCGCTGCCGATCCGGCGCTACGAGGGCGAGGTGCGGGTGGTGGCGAGCGGCGAGGAGATGGCGCGCGCGGCGGCGGAGCTGGCGGGCGAGCGCGTGGTCGGCTTCGACACCGAGACGCGGCCCTCGTTCCGGGTCGGCGAGAGCCATCCGCCGGCGCTCGCGCAGGTGGCGACGGGGCGCGCGGTATGGATCTTCCAGCTCCAGCGCGTCGACTGCGCGGCGGTGCTGGGCGGGCTGCTCTCGTCGAAGGTCACCGTGAAGGCGGGCGTCGGCCTGGCTGACGACTTGCGGCAGCTCCGCAAGAGCTTCGCCTTCGAGCCGCACGCGATCGTCGACCTCGGCGCCGTCGCGCGGCGGCACGGCATGGAGAAGTCGGGCGTGCGGCCGCTCGCGGCGATGCTGCTCGGCTTCCGCATCCCGAAGGGCGCGAAGACGACCAACTGGGCGGCGCGGCGGCTCTCGCCGCAGCAGATCGCCTATGCGGCGACCGACGCCTGGGCCTGCCGCGAGCTGTATCTCAGGTTCGAGGAGCTGGGGCTTCTTTAGGCGGGCGACAGGATGTGGATCACCCGGCTGGCGATGAGGTCGCGCGTCTTCGCGGCGTAGGCGATCATGTGCGGCGCGGAGGCGTGCGCCTTCAGCGCCTCCATGCTTTGCCACTTCTCGATGGCGAGGAAGGTGTCGGGGCCGTACTTCGTCTGCACCGGCAGCGCGGGATCGGCGTCGACCGCCGCGCCGTACTCGATGCAGCCCTCCTCGGCGCGCACGTTCGGCACGTTGGCGCGGAACGCCTCGAGGATCTCCTCGCGCTTGCCGGGCTTCGCGGTGATGACGGCGATGACGTGGATCATGGCTTCTCCTATTGAGCGGTCCAGCCGCCGTCGACGACGAGGCTGGTTCCGGTGATGAGCCGCGCGGCGGGGCTGGCGGCGAACACTACCGCGGCGGCGACGTCCTCCGGCCGGCCGAGCGTGCCGGCGGGGATGCGCTCCATCACCCACTGCGCGAAGCCGGGGCGTTCCTCGGCCATGCGCCGGTACATGGGCGTCTCGATGAAGGTCGGGGCGATGGAGACGACGCGGATGCCGTGCGGCGCGAGCTCTAGCGCCATCGCCTTGGTCAGGCCCTCCAGGGCGTGCTTGCTCATGCAGTACACGGTGCGGTTCACCGCGCCGACGTGCCCCATCTGCGACGACATGTTGACGATCGCGCCGCCCCGGCTCTTGCGCTCGGGCGTCTCGAGCATCTTGCGCGCCGCGGCCTGCGCGGCGAGGAAGGCGGCGCGCACGTTGAGCGCGACCAGCCGGTCGAGATGCTCCTCGCTCACCTCGAGGAACGGCTCGGGGATGTTGCCGCCGGCGTTGTTCACCAGCACGTCGAGCGCCGGCAGGCCGGCGATGGCCTCGCGCAGCTTCCGCGACTCGGTCACGTCGAGCGCCAGGGCGTGCGCCTTGCCGCCGGCCTTGCGGATCTCCGCCGCCGCCGCTTCGACCTCCTCCCCGGTGCGCGCGGCGAGCCACACCTCCGCGCCCGCCTGCGCCAGCGCCACGGCGCAGGCGCGGCCGATGCCGCGCCCGGCGCCGGTCACGAATGCGCTCCGCCCATCGAGCCGGAAATTCGAATTCATGGGAAAACCCGAATGCGCATCCTGTAATAATTTCCCGATGAACGCGAGAGATTCCAGCGAAAGGGCCGCCGTCGCGATCGGCGAGCCGGTGCGGCGCACGGAGGATCCGGTCCTCCTGCGCGGCGAGGGGCGCTATACCGACGACATCAACGAGCCCGGGCAGGCGTACGCGTACATGGTGCGCAGCCAGTACGCGCACGGCGTGCTGAAGGGGATTTCCCTGCAGGCGGCGAAGGCGATGCCGGGGGTGATCGCCGTCTACACGGCGCAGGACCTCGCGGCGTACGGGCCGCACAGGTGCGCGCTCGACTTCAAGCAGCGCGACGGCTCGCCGATGCGCAAGCCGGTGAGGAAGTCGCTCGCCTCGGACAAGGTGCGCTGGGTGGGCGACCCGATCGCCTGCGTGGTGGCCGAGACCTACCTGCAGGCGAAGGACGCCGCCGAGGCGGTGGAGGTGGACATCGAGCCGCTGCCGGCGGTGACCCTGCCTTCCGAGGCGGCGAAGCCGGGCGCGCCGCAGCTCTACGACGACGTCCCGGGCAACGTGTGCCTCGACTTCCTGTTCGGCGAGCCGGAGAAGGTCGCCGAAGCGTTCAGGAGCGCGGCGCACATCCAGAGGCTCAGCCTGCGCAACACGCGCGTCGTGGTCGCGGCGATGGAGCCGCGCGCGGCGATCTGCAAGTACGACGCGGCGTCGGGCCGCTGGACGCTGATCGCGCCCGGCCAGGGCGTGCACGCGATGAAGCTGCAGCTCGCCGCCATCCTGGGGGTGGAGCCGGACAAGGTGCGCATGATGACGCCGAACGTCGGCGGCTCGTTCGGCATGAAGGGGTCGATCTATCCGGAGTACGTGTGCCTCGCGCACGCGGCGCGCAGCCTCGGCCGGCCGGTCAAGTGGACCGACGAGCGCTCGGGCTCGTTCCTCTCCGACCAGCACGGGCGCGACCACGAGATGACCGCGGAGCTGGCGATCGACAAGGACGGCCGGTTCCTCGCGCTGCGCGTCACCGGCTACGGCAACGTCGGCGCCTACCTCGGCACGGTGGCGCCGCAGCCGCCGTCGATGAACGTGGTGCGCAACGTCTGCAGCGTCTACCGCATCCCGCTGCTCGAGGTGTCGACCAAGGTGTGCTTCACCAACACCACGCCGGTGAGCGCCTACCGCGGCGCGGGCCGCCCGGAAGCGAACTACTACACCGAGCGGCTGATCGACGAGGCGGCGCGCGCGCTCGGCATCGACCGCTTCGAGCTGCGCCGGCGCAACCACGTGCCGCGCGAGGCGATCCCGTACAAGGCGGCCTCCGGGATGACGTACGACTCGGGGGATTTCGGCGGCGTGTTCGCGAAAGCGCTCCAGCTCACGAAAGGATTCGAAGAAAGAAAGAAGGAATCCGCATCGCGGGGCCGGCTGCGCGGCCTCGGCCTCGGCAGCTATCTCGAGGTCACCGCGCCGCCGAACAAGGAGATGGGCGGCATCCGCTTCGAGGGCGACGGCAGCATCACCATGATCAGCGGCACGCTCGACTACGGGCAGGGCCATGCCGTGCCGTTCGCGCAGGTCCTCGCCTCGAAGCTGGGCGTGCCCTTCGAGCGCATAAAGCTGGTGCAGGGCGACTCCGACCAGATCGTGTTCGGGGCCGGCACCGGCGGCTCGCGCTCGGCGATGATGGGCGGCGGCGCCATCGCGCAGTCCTGCGACGTGGTGATCGCGAAGGGCAAGAACCTCGCCGCCGAGGCGCTGGAAGCGGCCGCGGCGGACATCGAGTTCAGGCAGGGCGAGTTCGCGGTCGCCGGCACCGACCGGCGCATCGCGCTGCTCGATCTCGCGCGCAAGTATCCCGGGCAGCTCGACTCGATGCACGTCACCGACGTGATCCCCTCGGCGTTCCCCAACGGCTGCCATGTCTGCGAGGTCGAGATCGATCCCGAGACCGGCGTGGTGGAAGTCGTGCGCTACAACTCGGTCAACGACTTCGGCACCATCCTCAACCCGCTGCTCGTGGAAGGCCAGATCCACGGCGGCGTGGTGCAGGGCATCGGCCAGTGCCTGATGGAAAGCGCGCGCTACGACGAGAGCGGGCAGCTCCTCACGGGATCTTTCATGGATTACGCGCTGCCGCGCGCCGACTCCGTGCCGCGGGAGATCGGCTGGGAAAGCCATCCCGTGCCCGCGACCACCAATCCGCTCGGCGCGAAGGGCGCCGGCGAGGCGGGCTGCGCCGGCTCGATGACCTCGGTGATGAACGCGATCGTCGACGCGCTGCGGCCGCTCGGCATCGACCACTTCGACATGCCGGCGACGCCCGAGCGGGTCTGGCGCGCGATCCAGGCGGCGAAGAAAGGGTCCTGACCCCTTATTTCGCCGGCGCGGTCTCCTTTTTCGCGCCGAGGCCGACGTCGCGGCCGCCGTAGCGACGCAGGCGCAGGTCGGCCTGCTCCTTGTGGCCCCAGAAACGCTCGATCGCGCACAGGCGCGAGCAGTACTCGCCGATCTTCACCGAGGCCTCGGGCGTGATCTGCTGGTAGGTGCAGGTCTTCAGGAATTTTCCCACCCACAGGCCGCCGGTATAGCGCGCCGCGCCAAGGGTCGGCAGCGTGTGGTTGGTGCCGATCACCTTGTCGCCGTAGGAGACGTTGGTCTCCGGCCCGAGGAACAGCGCGCCGTAGTTGCGCATGCGCTCGAGGAACCAGCGCGGCTCCTCGGTCAGTATCTCGACGTGCTCGGCGGCGACACGGTCGGCTTCCGCGACCGCTTCTTCGCGCGAGGAGACGAGGATGATCTCGCCGTAGTCGCGCCAGGCGACCGAGGCGACGTCCGCGGTGGGAAGCACCTTGAGCTGCCGCTGGATCTCCGCTTCCAGCTTCTCGGCGATCCTGCGCGACGTGGTGATGCAGATCGCCGGGCTGGTCGGGCCGTGCTCGGCCTGGCCGAGCAGGTCGGTGGCGATCATCTCCACGTCCGCCGTGTCGTCGGCGACCACGAGGATCTCGGTAGGCCCGGCGAGCAGGTCGATGCCCACCCGGCCGAAAAGCTGGCGCTTCGCCTCGGCGACGTAGGCGTTGCCCGGGCCGCACAGCATGTCGACCCGCCGGATCGACTCGGTGCCCAGGCCCATCGCCGCGATCGCCTGCACCCCGCCCAGCACCCAGATCTCGTCGGCGCCGCCCAGCGCCATGGCGGCGATGGTCTCGGCGTGCGGCTCGCCCTGGTTCGGCGGGGTGCAGGCAATGATGCGCTGCACACCGGCGGTGCGCGCCGTGACGATGCTCATGTGCGCCGAGGCGACCATCGGGTAGCGGCCGCCCGGGACGTAGCAACCCACGCTTTCCACGGGGATATTCCTGTGGCCCAGGCGAACGCCCGGGAGCGTCTCGACCTCGATGTCCTTCAACGCCGCCTTCTGGTGCTCGGCGAAGCCCCGGATCTGCGCCTGCGCGAACTCGATGTCCCGCAGCGTCTCCGGCGGCACCTTGCCCAGGATGGCCTCTATCTCGGCGCCCGAGAGCTTCTTCGGCTGCCACTTGTCGAAGCGCTCGGAGTACTCCCGCACCGCGGCATCGCCGCGCTTCTTCACGTCGGCAAGGATCGCCTGAACGGTCTCGCGCACCTTGCGCTCCATCTCGTCCGTGACTTCCTGGGCAATGCGCCGCTTCAGGTAGGTCGCCATGGCTTGCTCCGGCAAACGGGGTACGGACCCGATTCTAGCCGCTGCGGATTTCTTCGCGTTTCGCGAAATTCAATGCGCCGCGCGTGAACGAGTGCGCTGAAGGAACCGCGAAACGCTGCAAGACTGGGCGCGTCATGGAACTCTCTCGAGCGGTAGCCTCCGGTGCGCTGATCCTCGGCGTGCTGCTCGTGGTGGGCCATGCGCGCGGCGACGAGAAATCCGCCGCCGACCCGGTGGTCAAGGAAACCCTTCAGGAGAAGCTGGAGAAGCGCGAGCAGGCCCGCCGCGCCGCGGTGCGCGAGCAGCGGCGCAAGGCCGAGATGTTCCAGGAGCACTGCCACAAGCCGCTGCGCACGCCGGAAGAGCTGGAAGTCTGCCGGGTCATCTACCGCACGATGTAAATGAAAGGCCCCGCGCGTAGCGGGGCCTTGGGGTGCCCGACCTTCAGGTGCGGGCGGCGCCTAGCTGGGCGCCTCACTTCTTTCCGCGGCGTACCGCGGCCGGCCTCCTCCGGGCCGGCTATCCCGACCAGTTGCCGGGAATCACCTGACATGCCGCGCGGCTGTTGCCTGCCGTTGTCTGCGGCGACCCTTCGAAGGCACACCCAGAATCTACTCCGTGCCGACGATCCGTCAATCGCGGAAGCGACGAAATTTGATCTTCATCAGACGATCAGGCCGGCGGGCGGCAGGATGCGAAACGGCGTGCGCCGCCCGAGCTCGAGGAGCGCCCGGTCGCGCGTGAGCAGCGCGTCGGCGTCCGCAGCGAGCGCCAGCTCCAGGAACTTCTGGTCGTCGGGATCGCTGCACCGGGGAAGCGCCGCGCGCTCGGCGTCGGCGAGCCGGCGCTGCGGCCGCCGGGCGAGGCGGCGCGCCTGCGCGAGGCGCGCCGCCTGCTGCTCCTTTTCCGCCGCGCGCTTCGGCACCGGGTAGCCGAGCACCCGCTCGAGCTCGGCCTCGCAGTCCGCGTCCATGTAGATCTCGGCCCGCCCCTGGGCGACGGCCGCCTTCAGCGCCGCCACCGCGGGATCGTCGAACGCCAGCCAGTCGAGCCAGACATGCGTGTCCAGCACCAGCCGCCAGGCCGCGTCGACGAGCTCCGGCGCGCGGCCCGCCTCGCACCAGACCAACGCGTTCTGCTCGAAGCGGCGCGCGAGCGCCAGCGCTTCCGCGCGCGCCATGCCGAGCACGAGGAAGCTCGGCTCGGCCGGCCAGGCGCCCGAAGGATCGCGCCCCTCGCCCTCGAGGTAGCGGCGGCCGGCGGCCTCGAGCGCTTCGCGCAGCGACGCGAGGCGCAGCCGGTTCTCCCTGTGGCTGCGGCGCTCGCTGCGCGGATTGGCCGCGGTGAGGAACGCCGCGCTTCCCGCCTCGCCGATCAGCTCGTCGAGCGCCGCGCTCGGCTCGCCGATGCGCAACACGATCGGCGGCTCGCGCACGACGTACTCGGCTTTCAGGTACGCGTCGAGGATCTGCGGCGCAAGCGGCATGAAGCGATTATCGGCAAGGTGTAATCTCCGGCGCGAGCCGATGAGAACGCTCTTCCTCGCCTGGGTCTTCGCCTGCGGCGCCGCCGTCGCCGCCGACGAGCCGGAGGCGGTCTACGCGCGGCTGCACGCCGCGGCGCTCGCCGAGGACGCCGACACCTTGCGCTCCTGCGTGGTCGAGGCCGAGCGCGAGACGTTCGTCGTGCCGCTCGTGCCGAAGACCTACCGGCTGACCGGCAAGGCGGTGCGCCGCGACGGCAACGCCGTCGAGCTGCGCGCTTCGGGCACCGCCCTTTCGCTCGGGCTCGGCTACACGCAGATGTTCGGCGTGATCGGCCTCGTGCGCGAGGACGGCGAGTGGAAGGTCGAGCGCCTGTCGTGGTCGACCGAGCGGCCCGGCGAGTATCCCGAGGGCTACGTGCGCGTCGAAGGCCCGGCGCCCGAGCCCAAATCGACCGCCGAGGCGCCGCGCTTCAGGCTGCCGCCGTCGCCGCCGGAGCCCTCGCGGCTCTACAACCCGAAGCGCGCGGCGGACGAGCCGCGCGAGCCGGTGCCCGGCGCGGAGCGCGCGGCGCCCGAGTGCGTGATCAAGCCGGTGATGACCGACGACGAGCTGCGCGCCTGCGGCGTCCGGATCCCTGAATAGGTCAGGGCAGCAGCGCCTCGGCGAGCTCGAGGATGTCGTCGGGCCAGTATTCCATGGGCCGCGGGCGCAGCGCGCCCGCCTCGGCGAGCGGCCGGCAGGCGAGCACGGCGAGCAGCCAGCGCTCGGGCACCTGCGCGCGGCCGTGGCGAGCGCCGACCAGCGCGCCGGCGATCGCCGCGTTCGTGTCGCTGTCGCCGCCGCAGCCGACGGTGTGCACCAGCGCCTCCTCGAAGGAGTGCGTCTTCAGGCAATAGAAGGCGTTCTGCAGCGCGACCAGCACCCAGGCGGGATGGGTGAAGAAGTCGGCCGGCGCATTGCCCTTCGCGGCGCGCTTGATCGCCTCGTGCGCCGGGCCCTGCGAGCTCGCGAGCGCCGCCTCGAACATCGCGTCGACCTCCGCGCCGGCCACGCCGGCGGCGATCGCCGCGCAGTAGGCGGCGCAGGCGTCCAGGCAGACCGGGTTGCCGTGCGTCAGCGCCGAGTCGTCGCGGGCGGTGCGCGCCGCGAGCGCCGGATCGCCCGCCGCCCAGACGCCGATCGGCGAGACGCGCATCAGCGAGCCGTTCGACTCGCTGTCGCCCGCCGCGAGGCCGAGCAGGCCGCGCTCGGTGGTCTCGCCGACGTCGACCGGACGCGAGGTGAGCCAGGCGCGGTACGCGTCGAGCACCTGCGCCGCGTCGTACTTGCGCTCGCGCGCCAGCGTGCGCGCCAGCGCGAGCGCCATCTCGCTGTCGTCGGTCGGCTGGCCGGCGAGCGTCTTGTACACGCCGCCGTCGGCGAGCTCGCGCAGGCCGCCGGGATAGAGCTGCGCCACCTCGGCGGCGGGCTTGCCCTGCACCAGCGAGCCCAGGCTGTCGCCGATCACCTGGCCGAGCAGCACGCCCTGCGCGCGCAGCAGCTTCTCGCCGTGCTCCTTCCTCGGGAACGGCAGGTGCACCCGCGGCTCGCGGCGCGGCTCGGCGTCGAGCGCCCCCCAGTCGAAGCCGGCGAGCGCGCGCGCCGCGTGCGGCGCGCCGGCGAAGCAGCCGCTCAGGCGCCGCGCCGGGTCGCCCTCCAGGCGGATCTCCCTGCCCTCGCGGTCGAGCGCGATGCCGCCCGCGGCGGCGATCAGCGCCATGCCGGCGGCGACGTCGTACTCGTTCAGCGAATGCGCCGACACCGTGGCGACGCCGTCGCCCGCGGCGACGCGCGCCATGCGATAGGCGATGCTCGGCATCGCCACGTAGCGCGCGGGCAGCACCGCGCGCGACCAGGTCTGCGGCTTGAGCGCCGCCGAGGCGGTGGCCCAGGCGAAAGCGCCCGGCTCGAGCACGCGCGTGGCGAGCCGCGCGTGCACCGGGCGCCCGTTGCGCACGATCGGCCCCGCGCCTTCCGCCCAGGCGATGGTGTCGGCGCCGCGGTCCGGCGCGTCCGGCGCATGCACGATGCCGAGCGCCGGCACGCCGTCGCGCAGCAGCGCCACCGAGATCGCCGAGCCGCGCCGGCCGGCGCTGAACTCGAACGTGCCGTCGTGCGGATCGACCAGCCACGTCCAGCCCGCCGCGCTGCCCGGCACGCTGGCGCGCTCCTCGCCGCAGAAGCGCGCCGGGAGGAGCTTCTGCAGCGCGGGCTGCAGCCGCTCCTCGATCTCGCGGTCGACCGGGCAGCTGCCGCGCTCGCCGCGCGGTCCCTGCGGCGCGTGGAACTCCCGGCGCAGCCGCTCGCCTTCGGCTTCGACCAGAGAAATCGCTTGCGCGAGGATCGACGCGGGCGTATGAGTGCTTGCCATGGACTCCATTAAAACGCCGAGCGGCCTGGTGATCGAGGAATTAGTCGTGGGCGGTGGCGCGAGCGCCGCCGCCGGTCAGAAAGTCTCCGTGCACTATACGGGCTGGCTGACCGACGGCAGGAAATTCGACTCGAGCAAGGATCGCGGCGAGCCGTTCGCCTTCCCGCTCGGGCGCGGCCACGTGATCCAGGGATGGGACGAGGGCGTCGCCGGGATGAAGGTCGGCGGCAAGCGCAAGCTCACCATCCCGCCCGCGCTCGGCTACGGCTCGCGCGGCGCGGGCGGCGTCATCCCGCCGAACGCGACGCTGGTTTTCGAAGTCGAGCTCCTGGCGGTCGCCTAGTCCACGACGCGCGCGCGCAGCGCCTTCAGCTGGCTGCGGCGCGCCTTGGATTCGAGGCGCCTGTTCTGCGAGCTGCGCGTCGGCCGTGTCGGCCGACGCGCCTTCGGCACGTGCGCCGCGGCGTCGACCATGGCCTGCAGCCGCGCCAGCGCCTCGGCGCGGTTCATCTCCAGGCTGCGATGCTGCTGCGCCTTGATCACCACCACGCCGGTGCGCGTCACCCGGTGATCGCCGAGCCGCAGCAGCCGCTCCTTGACCGGCTCCGGGAGCGAGGAGCGCCGGATGTCGAAGCGCAGGTGCACCGCGTTCGACACCTTGTTGACGTTCTGCCCGCCCGCGCCCTGCGCGCGAACGGCGGAAAGCTCGATTTCCGTTTCGGGAACGGTGATGCGCGGGACGGCGATGCGCTCCATCCCGGCAAGGTTAGCGGATCTGCGACTCCGCGTTCAGCTCCGAGGGCGAAGGCGCCGGCGCGCTGCCGCCCGCGCCGGCGTTGCGCGCATCGGGCAGGCCGCTCGACCAGCGGTCGCCGTCCACCCGCGGCCGCTCCACCGCGAGATCGCTCGGGCTCGGCGTGCGCGCCTCGCGCGCCTGGCCGCCGGGCCGGTCCTCGCCGCGCGCCGCGCGCAGCTCGCTCGGCGAGGGCACCGGGTCCTTGTTCGGGCGCATGTCCTGCGGCCATGCGCCGGAGACGGCGAGCATGGCCGGTAAAAGTGCGGCGAGCCGCTTCATCGCTTCCCGCCTCGCAAAACGCATGCCTCGCCGCATGCGCTACTTGGCCGGCGCGATCACCTCGGCGTCGGACTGGCGCTGCAGGCCGCGCCGCACTCGGTCGTCGTGCAGGTGCGGCTTCGCGCCTGCGCCGACGGCCTGGCGCGCCTCCTCGGGCACCGGCGCCGTGCCGCCCGCCGCGCCCTCGGTGCGGATGCGCCGCTCGTAGTCGGACTTGCCCTCCTTCTTCGCCGCCGGGGCGGGCGGCTTCGCGTTCTCGCCCGCCGGGGCGGACGGTTGTTGCTGCGCCGCCACGGCGGACGCCACCAGCATGGCGGCGGCGAATGTCGGCAATCGCATCTTGGTCTCCTGCATCTCGGCCTCCTTCGATGCCGGGACCAAGAAAGATCGGTGCCTACCGGCTCACCCGGTTGCGGCCCGCCTGCTTGGCGCGGTAGAGCGCCGCGTCGGCCGCCTTGATCACCTGCTGCGGCGTCGCGGCGCTTTGCGAGGGCGCTGCGACGCCGATCGACACCGTCACCGAGAGCGTCTTCTCCGGCACGAACTCGCCGCGCCGGCGGATGCCCTCCTCGCCTTTCTTCGGCCGGTCCGGGCCGCGCACCGCCATGGGGTATTTTTCGATCGAGACGCGCACCGCGTCCAGCGCGCGCTCGGCTTCGCCTATCCCGGCATGCGGGAAGAGCACGCTGAACTCCTCGCCGCCGTAGCGGTACGCGGTGCCGCCGGCGCCGACCTGCGCCAGCCGGCCGGCGACCAGCTTCAGCACCTGGTCGCCGACGTCGTGCCCGTGCGTATCGTTGAATTTCTTGAAGTGGTCGACGTCGACCATGCCGATCGCGTAGCCGCCGTCGAGGCTGCGCAGCCGCTCCTCCAGCGCGCGGCGGCCCGGCAGGCCGGTGAGCTGGTCGCGGAAGGCGAGCTGGTGCGACTCCTCGACCAGCGCGGCGACCAGGATCAGGCCGCCGGCGGCCATGAACAGCGCGTACACGTCGGGCGAGCGCACCCACTCGCAGGCGATGAAGAGCGCCGCGATCGCACCGGCATTGCCCACCGGCACCGGCTTGAAGTCGGGCCAGGCGCGCCACACCGCGGCGGCGAAGGCGGCGGCGAAGGCGATGCGGCCGACGAAAGGCGTCGGCGGCGAGCGCAGCCACCACTGGTCGAGCAGCGCGAGCCATGCCGTGCCCGAGAAGCGGCTCTTGCCCGCGGCGCCGATCCACAGCACGAGCAGCGCCTCGATGGCGAGCAGCAGCAGCCAGTCGTACGCCGCGCGGTAGCGCGCGCCGCGGTCGGCGCGGATCAGCACCGCGGCGGCGTTGATCGGCACGAGCACGGTGAGCGCGGTGTAGACCGCCTTCTGGGGAAACGCCTGGTAGGCGGCGAAGCCGGCGAGGATGGAGAGCGCGATCACGAACGAGCGGCCGCGGTTGAACCACCAGGCGAGACCCACCGCCACGGCGAGCAGCGTGTACGGGCCGGCGATGCGCAGCCCGGCGTACGAGCTCGGCAGCGTCTTGCCCCACCAGACGAGCAGCGCCGCGGCGGCCAGGATCCCGCCGGGGACCCAGAGCGGCCGCAGCGCTCTCAGGCGGTCAAGCACCCAGCTTGTCTGACCTGAAGCCGACGTCGACGAGCTTGCCGCGCTGCGCGCGCTTGCCGATGTGCGCGGCGAGCTGCTTCGCGTCGAGCGTCTCGACCGCCCGGTTCTTGCGCCGCACGCCGCTCACGACGAGCGATTTGCCGTCGCTCAGCGCCGCGTCGGCGAGCGTCGCGCCCTCGGGCAGCGCGAGAAGCTGCACGCCGACCCCGCCGTTCGGCCGCTCCGGCACTTCGGCGATGTCGAAGAGCAGCAGCCGCGAGTCGGAGGAGAGCACGGCCACGTAGGCCGGCTCGCCCTGGAAGAGCGCCGGCGGCCGCGCCGCGGCGCCCTGCGACACGGCGAAGAAGTCCTTGCCCTGGCGCGTCTTCGACGCGAGGTCGCCGAGCTTGCACACGAAGCCCACGCCCGCGGTGCTGTTCATGAGCAGGCGCTGCGAGGGATCGCCCGCGCCCATCCAGACGATCGCGTCGGAGGAGGAGTTGACCAGCGTGTTCACCGGCGCGCCGTCGCCGCGGCCGCTCGGCACGTCGGCGGCGGCGATCGGGAAGGTCTTGCCCGAGGCGGCGAGCACGGTGATCGTGTCGGTGGTCTTGCACTCGAGCGTCTGCAGCAGCGCGTCGCCCTCCTTGAAGGCGAGCGTCGAGAGGTCCAGGTTGTGGCCGCTGCGCGCGCGGATCCAGCCCTTCCTCGACAGGATCACGGTGAGCGGCTCCTCGACCACCGTGCGCTCGACCTGCGCACGCTGCTCGGCCTTGATCAGCGTCCTTCTCTCGTCGCCGTACTTCTTCGCGTCCTCGGCGAGCTCGCGCACCACCAGCTTCTTCAGCTCCTTGTCGTCGCCGAGCAGCGTCTTCAGCTCCTTGCGCTCGGCCTCCAGCGCCTTGCGCTCCTCGTTCAGCTTCACGCCGTCGAGCCGGGTGAGCTGGCCGAGCCGCAGGTCGACGATGTCCTGCGCCTGGCGCTCGGTGAACTTGTACTTCGCGCGCAGCTTCTGCTTCGCCTCGGCCGCGTCCTCGGAGGCGCGGATCAGCTTGATGATCTCGTCGATCTTCGCGTAGGCGGCCAGCCGGCCCAGCACCAGCTCCAGCCGCTGCTGGACCCGCTCGAGGCGGAACTCGGTGCGCCGGCGCACCGTGCGCACGCGGAACTCGCCCCATTCGCGCAGCACCTCGACGATGCCCTTGGTCTCGGGCAGCCCGTCGAGGCCGAGCCAAGTGAGGTTGACCGCGTAGCGCGTCTCGAGCGAGGTGTGCACCATCAGAGCGGCCATCATCTCGTCGGCGTTCTGGCGCGAAGAGCGCGGCTCGATCACCAGGCGCAGCTTCGCCTTGCGGTCGGACTCGTCGCGCACCGCCTCGACCTGGTCGAGGATGAACTGCTTCAGCCGCTTCTGCTCCTGCGTCACCTCGCGCTTGCCGAAGGAAGGCTTGGGATCGGCGAGCGCGTCGATCTCCTGGATGATCTGCTTGCACGACACGCCGTGCGGCAGCTCGGTCACCACCACCCGCCACTGGCCGCGCGCCAGCATCTCCTTCTCGTAGCGGCAGCGCAGGACGAGCGAGCCGCGCCCCGTCTCGTAGGCCTGGCGGATCTCCTCGGGCGGCGAGATCACCTGCCCGCCGCCGGGGAAATCGGGCCCCGGCAGGATCTCCAGCACGTCCTCGACCCGCGCGCGCGGATGCCGGATGACGTGCGCCGCCGCCTCGGCGACCTCCTTCAGGTTGTGCGGCGGGATGCGCGTGGAGAAGCCGACCGGGATGCCGAAGCTGCCGTTCAGCAGGCCGAACGGCAGGCGCGCCGGCAGGAGCACCGGCTCGTCGAACTTGCCGTCGTAGTTCTTCGCGAAGTCGACCGTGCCCTCGCCGAGCTCGGCGAGCACCAGCTCCGCGAAGCGCGACAGGCGCGCCTCGGTGTAGCGGTACGCCGCGGGCGCGTCGCCGTCGCGCGAGCCGAAGTTGCCCTGGCCGTCGATCAGCGGATAGCGCATCGAGAACGGTTGCGCGAGGTGCACCAGCGCCTCGTAGGTCGAGGCGTCGCCGTGCGGGTGGTACTTGCCGAGCACTTCGCCGACGTAGCGCGCGCATTTCGCGAACGAGGTCGAGCCCTGCATGGCGAACAGGATGCGCCGCTGCACGGGCTTCAGCCCGTCGGCGATCTCGGGCAGCGCGCGCGCCTTGACGGTCGAGACGGCGTAGCCGAGGTAGGCGTGCGAGGCGTGCTGCTCGATCGGCGCCGCCTCGTCGCCGCCGTCGGGAGTGAAAAGATCCAGCGTTTCGGTGTCCATAAATCCTTAAATCAGGGACAGACCACGTTTTTCATCCGCCCGTTTCGCCGAAGAGATCGAGCTGCCGGTCGGCCATCAGCACCGCGTATTCGACGGCTTTCTTCGCCCGGGCGAGGTCGTCGGCGGTGCCGGCCCGCCCGGCCGCCTCCCAGGCGTACTTGCTGCGCTCGATCAGGCGCACCTTTCCCAGCTTCTGCTTGCCCGACCAGAGCACATGACCCTTGTAGCCGCGTTCCCAGCTCGGCTTCGGCCTGACCTTCTTTCGGGTCGCCATAAAACGTGGTCCGTCCCTGTTTTTCGAGTTGTCCGTTAGACGTCGGCCTCCACGGTCTTCCAGTGCTCGCGCATCCAGTTGCGGCGGCCTTCGGCCTCGCCCGAGTCCATCAGCAGCTCGAAGGTCTGGCGCGCCTTCTTGAGCTGCCGCGCGTCGAGCTCCATGCGCACGAGGCGCCGGGTGTCCGGGTTCATGGTCGTTTCCCAGAGCTGCTCGGGGCTCATCTCGCCCAGTCCCTTGAAGCGCGAGATCTCCCAGCTACCCTCCTTCACCTTCTCCTTCTTGAGCTGCTCCAGCACCTCCTCGAGCTCGTCGTCGTCCAGGCAGTAGACGCGGCGCGCCGGCTTGCCCTTGCCCTGCGCCGGCACCTCGACCTTGTAGAGCGGCGGCTGCGCGACGTAGAGGTGGCCGCGCTCGACCAGCTTCGGCGCGTGGGTGAAGAAGAAGGTGAGCAGCAGCGCCTGGATGTGGCCGCCGTCGACGTCGGCGTCGGTCATGACGATCACCTTGCCGTAGCGCAGGCCGCTCAGGTCCGGGCTTTCGTCGAGCGAATGCGGGTCGACGCCGATCGCCGTGGCGATCGCCTGCAGCTCCTTGTTGGCGAGCACGGTGCGGCTGTCCTTCGACATGGTGTTCAGCACCTTGCCGCGCAGCGGCAGCACCGCCTGGGTCTCCTTGTCGCGCGCCTCCTTGGCCGAGCCGCCCGCCGAGTCGCCCTCGACCAGGAACAGCTCGTTGCGCGTCACGTCGCCCGAGGCGCAGTCGACCAGCTTGCCGGGCAGCGTGGCGATGCCGCTCGACTTCTTGCGCTCGACCTTCTTGCCCTTGGAGAGCCGCGCCATCGCCTGCTCCACCGCGAGCTCGACGATCTTCGCGCCGTCCTCGGGATGCTCG
This sequence comes from Burkholderiales bacterium, assembly GCA_036381055.1. GTDB lineage: Bacteria > Pseudomonadota > Gammaproteobacteria > Burkholderiales > SG8-39 > SCGC-AG-212-J23. Next base: position 26,337 of record DASVDO010000018.1, read on the forward strand.
TTCAGCCACAGCTCGAAGCCGTCGCGCACGCACATCTCGAGCAGCTTCGCCGCGTGCCGCGTGGTCAGCTTCTCCTTGGTCTGGCCGTGGAACTGGGTGCGCACGATGCGCGCCGACAGCGTGAAGCAGGCGCGGCTCCACAGGTCCTCGGCGATCACCTTGACGCCCTTCGGCGCGAGCGCGCGCCTCTCCATGAACGCGCCGAGCGCCTCGAAGATGCCGGCGCGGAAGCCCGCCTCGTGCGTGCCGCCCGAGCGCGTCGGGATCAGGTTGACGTGGCTCTCGGCGAACACGTCGCCCTCGGCCACCCAGCCGATCGCCCACGCGGCGCCCTCCCCGGGCTCGATCTCCGCGATGTCGCTGTGCTGAAAATATTTTTCGCCGGAGAACACCGGCGCGACCAGCTCGCGGCCGGCGAGCATCATGTCGAAGTACTGCAGCATGCCGCGCTCGTACTTCCAGGTCTTCTTCTCCTTGCCCTCCACCGCGAGCGTCATGGCGAGGCCGGGCAGCAGGTAGGCCTTGGAGCGCACCAGGTGCTCGAGCTCGGCGAGCGGGATCTGCGGCGAGTCGAAGTACTTCGGATCGGGCCACAGCCGCACCACCGTGCCGGTGCGCCGCTCCCTGATCCGCTCCGAGCGCAGCTTCTGCTTCACCTCGCCGCCCTCGAAGACGATCGTGTGCCGCGCGCCGTCGCGGTAGACCGTCACTTCGCAGCGCTTCGACAGCGCGTTGGACACCGCGACACCGACGCCGTGCAGGCCGCCGGAGATGTGGTAGATGCCGTCGCCCGAGCGCGAGAACTTGCCGCCGGCGTGCAGCATGGTGAACGCCACCTCGACCGCCGGCTTCTTCTCCTCCGGGTGCATGTCGACCGGGATGCCGCGCCCCTCGTCCTCGACCTCGACCGAGCCGTCCTTGCGCACCGTGACCGCGATGCGCCGGCCGTGGCCGGCGAGCGCCTCGTCGACCGCGTTGTCGATCGCCTCCTGCACGATGTGCAGCGGGTGCACGGTGTGCGTGTACATGCCCGGCATGCGGCGCACGGGCTCGAGGCCCTTCAGCGCCTGGATCGCCGATGCGTCGTAGACCGCCTGTTTTGCCATTTATCTAGTGCTCAATGCCTTTTTTGCCACTACGGATTGTAGTCCCGCGGCCGCGTAGCGTCGCCGCACCTGCGCCGCCGAGCTGCGGCCCGGGGCATGGACCGGCACGCCTTCCGCGTCGGCCGCATCGGCGAGCGCGCGGTCGAGGGTGATCAAATCGAACCCGGAGCGCAGCGCGAGCTCGAGGTAGCACGCGTCGTACGTGCTCAGCCCGTGACGCTCGGCGAGCGCGCTGATCGCCCGCATGTCGATGGCGGCCGGGTCGACGCGCAGCGCGAGCCCGCCTGCGAGATCGAGCGCCTCCATCCGCGTCTGCCGGTCGATGCGCTTCAGGCGCTCGGCGGCAAGGAGCGCGTTCGCGAACTCCACCCGCCACACCGCCGGCACCCAGTATTCGGCCACGCCGAGCGAGGCGAAGACGGCGTCGGTGAAAGCGGTACGCTCGTCGTCCAGGAACCAGGGCAGCGAAGCGGACGCGTCGACGACGGCCGCCATCAATAACGCCGGCCCGCCTTGATCAGCTCGGGGATCGTCGAGCCGGGCTTCGCGCCGCGGTCCTTGCCGACCCGCCAGCGCTTGATCTTCTCGATCAGCGCGCGGCGGCGCGCCCGCTCGTCTTCTTCGGCGGTTGCCGGCACGAGCTTCGCCACGGCCTTGCCGCGCCGGGTGATCGTCACCGTCTCGCCGGCCTCCACCTTGTCGAGCAGCTCGGCCAGCTTGGTCTTCGCCTCGAACGAGCCTACCGTGGTCATGGCTCTATCCAACTAGACAACCAGTTGGATGCTACACCCGGCCGCGGGTCAGCGCAAGGCGCGCAATCGACAGGCCTCGCAGAAGAGCTCGATGCTCCTCGCGACGCTCGCCGAGAGCGGCTGCTCCTGCCACATCTGCAGCAGCGCCTTCTGCATGCGCAGCGCCGCCGCGTCGGCGGCGAGCAGGCTGGCGAGCAGCCTGTCGAGCTCGCGGTCGAGCGCTTCCGGCGCGCAGGTCGATTCCACCAGCCCCCAGGCGCAGGCGCGCTCGGCGTCGACCGGCTCGCCGGTGAGCACGAGCCATGCCGAGCGCCCGGCGCCCGCGAGGCGCGGCAGCAGCGCCGCCTCGACGACCGACGGGATGCCGAGCCGCACCTCGGGCATGGCGAAGCGCGTGCCGTGCGCGGCGATGCGCAGGTCGCAGGCCGCGGCGAGCTCCAGGCCCGCGCCGATCACCGCGCCGTGCAGCCGCGCGACGACCGGCACCGGAAGCGCGCGCAGCGCGGCGCACGCGCGCTGCACGCGCTCGATGAAGGGGCGCGCGGTGCGCCCGTCGAGCGAGCCGAGCTCGGCGACGTCGGCGCCGCCGCAGAACGACCTGCCGCGCCCGCCGAGCACGACCGCGCGCAGGTCCTCCTCGCGCGCGAGGCGCTCCAGCGCGTCGGCGAGCCGCACGAGCAGGGGCGAATGCAGCGCATTGGCCTTGTCCGGGCGATCGAGGAATACGCGCGCCACGCCGCCGTGGCGCTCGAGTTGCAGCATCGGCCGATCTTAACGGCGCCCGCGTCTAGAATCCGGGGATGGCGAAGAAAGAAGGCGCATGGGCCTTCCCGGTCGAGATGCGGCCGCGGCCCGAGGACTGGAAGTTCGACCTCGACGCCGCGCTCGACGCGGTGGTTTCGCTGCGCGCCGAGATCCCGGAGGACGCGTTCACCGCGTCCATCCTCGGCACCGAGCGCGCCGGCAGCGGCGTCGTCATCCGCGACGACGGGCTGGTGCTCACCATCGGCTACCTGATCACCGAGGCGAGCACCATCTGGCTCACCACCAACCGCGGCGTGGTCACCGGCGGCTTTCCGCTCGCCTACGACCAGGCGACCGGCTTCGGCCTGGTGCAGCCGCTCGGCCGCCTGGGCGTCAGGCCGCTCGAGCGCGGCAGCATGGCGTCGTGCCGCGTCGGCGAGAACGTGGTGATGGCGGGCCACGGCGGGCGCGAGCACGCGCTCAAGGCCACGGTGTTCGCCAAGCGCGAGTTCGCCGGCTACTGGGAGTACGTGCTCGACGAGGCGCTCTTCACCGCGCCGGCGCATCCGCAATGGGGCGGCGCGGCGCTGATCGGCGCCGACGGGCGCATGCTCGGCATCGGCTCGCTGCTGGTGCAGGAGAGAATCGACGCCGGCGTGCTTCAGGGCAACATGATCGTGCCGATCGACCTGCTCGCGCCGATCCTGGACGACATGGTGAAGCTCGGCCGCCCGAGCCAGCCGCCGCGCCCCTGGCTCGGCGTCTACGTGACCGAGGCCGGCCCGAAGCTGGTGGTCGCCGGCCTCGCGCCGGGCGGACCGGCGGAGAAGGCCGGGATGCGCGTCGGCGACGTGCTGCTCGAAGTCGGCGGCGGCAGGCCGGCGAGCCTGGCCGATCTCTTCCGCCGCATATGGGCGAGCGGGAATTCCGGCGTCACCGTGCCGCTCAAGATCATGCGCGACGCGTCGATGCTCGAGGTGAAGGTGCGCTCGGCGGACCGCAGCGACTTCCTCAGGAAGCCGCACCTGCACTGACCGCCTTCCAGTCCACCAGCCGCGACAGGTCGGGCTCCTCGGGCAGGCGGATGCGCCCGTCGCGGATCTCGGGCACGGCGCCGGTGACCTGCGAGCGCATCGTCAGGAAGAAGGTCTGCTCCGCCGGCAGCTCCGCGGGAAGCTGCAGGTTGATCAGCGTGCCGAGCGCGCTTTCGGCGTAGATGCCGACCGCGCCCTCGCACTTCGCGGCCCGCATCCTTTCCCGGATGGCGAGCGACTCGGAGAAGCCGATCCGGCCCGGCTTGAGCGAGATCGCCCGCGCGCCGCGCTCGAGGAAGAGCTCGGCGTCGCGCAGCGACGTGCAGGCGCTGTCGACGAGGATCGGAATGCCGGCGCCGCGCTGCAGCGCCTCGAAGCGCGCGTCGGGGGCGAGCGGGCTGGGATCCTCGGCGATGGTCGCGCCGGCCTCGGCGATGCGCGCCACGTACTCCGGCGCCTGCTCGCGCGGGTAGGCGCCGTTCGCGTCGACGTAGAGCGCGACCCCGGCTCCCACCGCCGCCCGGATCTCCTTCAGCGCCTGCAGGTCGGTCTCGATGCCCTGTCCGCCTTTCACCTTCAGGGTGCGAAAGCCGTAGCGCCGGCAGTACTCGGCGGACTCGCTCGCCATGAGCGCCGGCGCGCGGCGCGTCACGGTCCAGCACACCTCGACCTCGCGCTTGCCGCCGAGAAGCTGCCAGAGCGGCTTGCCGGCCGCCGCGGCGCGCAGGGTCCAGCACGCGGTGGCGAACAGACCTTTCGCCAGCCGGTTCTCCGGGATCGGGCCGAGCGCCGCGCGAACGGCTTGCTCGTCGCCCAGGTCGAGCGCCGAGACGGCGGGGAAAAGCACGTCTTCGCACGCGGCGCGCAGCGAGCGCGGCGAGACGCCGGACCAGGTGCTCTTGACGGTGCCCTCGGCGATGCCCGTGACGCCCTGGTCGCTCTCGAGCCTGAGCAGCGCGAACAGGCCGGAGCGCTCGCGCGCGTTCGACCACACGACCTCGCGCTCGTACGCGAGCTCGTAGAAGTCGAGCGACCAGCGGGCGAGCTTCAGTGCGCTAGCCGAGCGTCGGCATGCTGAAGCCGCCGCCCCTCGGCGTGTCCTGGTGCGGCCAGCGGGTGGTGATCACCTTGGTGCGGGTGTAGAACTTCACGCCCTCCGTGCCGTGCACGTGCAGGTCGCCGAAGAGCGAGCTCTTCCAGCCGCCGAACGAGTAGAACGCCACCGGCACCGGGATCGGCACGTTGATGCCGACCATGCCGACCTGGATCTCGTTCGCGAAGCGGCGCGCCGCGCCGCCCGACTCGGTGAAGATCGCCGTGCCGTTGGCGTACGGGTTGCGGTTGATGAGCGCAATCGCCTCCTCGAGCGTGTCGACGCGCAGCACGGCAAGCACCGGGCCGAAGATCTCGTTGCGGTACACCTCCATCTCCGGCTTGACGTGGTCGAAGAGCGTGGTGCCGAGGAAGAAGCCCTCCTTGGGGCCGGCGCCGCTGCCGTCGAGGACGGCCTTCGCGCCTTCCTTCTTCCCCTTGTCGATGAACGAGGCGACCTTCGCGCGGTGCTCGCCGGTGACGAGCGGCCCCATCTCGACGCCCTCGGCGTCGCCCGGGCCCACCTTGATCGCCTTGGCCTTCTTCTCGAGCAGGCGCACCAGCGGATCGGCCGCCGCGCCGACCGCCACGACCGCCGAGATCGCCATGCAGCGCTCGCCGGCCGAGCCGTACGCCGCGCCGATCAGCGCGTCGGCGGCGAACTCGAGGTCGGCGTCGGGCAGCACCACCGCGTGGTTCTTCG
>DASVDO010000019.1:0-35181 GCA_036381055.1 Burkholderiales bacterium
GGCAGCGCGCGCTCTCCCGCTACTACCTCGCCGCCGGCTCGGGCGGCCTCGCCGTCGGCGTGCACGCCACCCAGTTCGCGATCCGCGACGTCGGCCTGTACGAGCCGGTGCTGCGCCTCGCCGCCGAGGAGGCGGCGCGCGTCGCGCGGCCGCTGGTGATGATCGCCGGCCTGGCGGGGAACACTGCGCAAGCTCGCGCCGAGGCGCAAATGGCAGTTTCTTTCGGGTATCACGCGGGGCTGCTTTCCCTGGGCGCCATGCGCGGCGCCTCGCTCGACGAGCTGGTCGCGCACTGCGCGGCGGTGGCGCGGCACATCCCCCTGGTCGGCTTCTACCTGCAGAGCGCCGTCGGCGGCATCCGCCTGCCGGCCGAGTTCTGGCGCCGCTTCGCGGCGATCGAGAACGTGGTGGCGATCAAGATCGCGCCCTTCAACCGCTACGCGACGCTCGACGTGCTGAAGGGTGTGGTCGCGGCGCGCGCGGAGCAGCGCGTCGCGCTCTACACCGGCAACGACGACCACATCGTGCTCGACCTCGCGGCGCCGTTCGACATCCGGCGCGGCGACGAGACGGTGCGTGTGCGCATCCGCGGCGGGCTGCTCGGCCACTGGAGCGTGTGGACACGCAGTGCAGTGCAGTTATTGGAAAAGCTCCATACGGGGCCGGTCGATGAAAACCTGCTGGCCCTCGACTCCCGGATCACCGACTGCAACAGCGCGTTCTTCGACGTCGCGCACGAGTTCGCGGGCTGCATCCCGGGCTGCCACGAGGTGCTGCGCCGACAGGGGCTGCTCGCCGGCACCTGGTGCCTCGATCCGAAGGAGGCGCTCTCGCCGGGGCAGGCGGCCGAGATCGACCGCGTGTACCGCGAGCACGGCGATCTCGCCGACGACGCCTTCGTGAAGGCCCATCTCGAGAGGTGGCTGGCATGAACTCCAAGGCAGGGCGCATCGGCCTCGCGGTGCTGGCGCACGTCGCGCTGGTGCTCGCCTGGTACCTGTTCGTGCGCATCGGCGACGTGCCGAAGTTCGTGATGCCCGGGCCGATCCCGACGCTGGAGGCGCTGCTCGCCCCGAACTACAGCTGGTGGACCAACATCGCCGTCACCGGCACCGAGATCTTCGGCGGCTACTTCCTGGCGCTGGCGCTCGGCGTGGCGCTGGCGCTCGCGTTCACCTGGTCGAAGACCCTGGAAGCGTTCTTCATGCCGCTGCTCGTGTCGCTCAACATGGTGCCGAAGGTCGCGCTCGGCCCGCTGATCATCGTCTGGTTCAAGTACGGGGTGCTGCCCAACTCGATCATGGCGTTCTCGATCGCGGTGTTCCCGATCCTGCTCACCACGGCGCGCGGCCTGCGCGAGATCGAGCCCGAGCTGCTCGACCTGGTGAGATCGCTCAAGGGCTCGCGCTGGCAGCTGTTCACCAAGATCCAGCTGCCCGGCGCGCTGCCCTACATCTTCTCCGGCATGAAGGTCGGCGCGATCCTCGCCGTGGCGGGCGCGGTGGTCGGCGAGTTCCTCGGCTCGGACAAGGGGCTGGGCTACCTGATGCTGCAGGTGCAGGTGACGCTCGACACGCCGGCGATGTTCATGGCGGTGCTGCTGATCACCGTGATCGGCATGCTGCTGTACGGCTTCGTGCTGCTGCTCGAGCGCCTGCTGGTGCCGAAGGATGCCCGGGTCGCCTGAGTCGTTCATCCATCTCGCCGGGGTGCGCAAGACCTACGGCGAGCACCTCGCCATCTCCGACGCGACCTTCGACGTCGAGCCGGGCGAGCTGGTCGCGCTGGTCGGCCCGTCGGGCTGCGGCAAGTCGACGCTCCTCAAGGTGCTCGCCGGCCTGATCCCGCACGACGGCGGCGAGGTGCGCATCGGCTCGGCGACGCACCCGTTCGATCCGGCGCGCGACGTCGGCATGGTGTTCCAGGCGCCGCTGCTGCTCAAGTGGCGCCGCATCCTCGACAACGTGCTGCTGCCCGCGGAGATCCTGGGCCTCGACCGCCGGCAATCGGCGCAGCGCGCGCGCCACCTGCTCGAGCTGGTCGGCCTGGCGGGCTACGAGGCGAAGTACCCGTACGAGCTCTCGGGCGGCATGCAGCAGCGCGCCGCCATCGCGCGCGCCCTGGTGCACGACCCGAAGCTGGTGCTGATGGACGAGCCGTTCGGCGCGCTCGACGCGCTGACCCGGGAGAAGATGAACCTCGAGCTGCTGCGCATCTGGAAGGAGGCGGGCAAGACCATCGTCTTCGTCACGCACGGCATCTCCGAGGCGGTGTTCCTCGGCACCCGCGTGGTGGTGCTCACCGCCGGGCCGGCGCGCATGGCCGACAACTTCCGGGTCGACCTGCCGCACCCGCGCACGCTGGACATGAAGACGCAGGAGAAATTCGGCGAGTACAGCCGGCGCGTCTACCGGCTGCTGGGCATGGAATGAGCAATGCGCGGGACCCGCAGCGCACGCGGCAGCGCATCCTCGACGCCGCGACGGCCGAGTTCGCGCGGCACGGCCTGGGCGGCGCGCGGGTGGACCGCATCGCCGCCGGCGCCGGCGCGAACAAGCGCATGCTCTACTACTACTTCGGCTCGAAGGAGGATCTCTTCCTCGCCGTGCTCGAGGCGGCGTACGAGCGCATCCGCAGCGCCGAGCGCGACCTCGACCTGGAGCACGCCGACCCGCGCGAGGCGCTGAAGCGCCTGGTCGAGTTCACCTGGCGCTACTCGCTCGCGCATCCCGAGTTCCAGTCGCTGCTCGGCAGCGAGAACCTGTACCGGGGACGCCACCTCGGCCGCTCGCGGCGCGTGCGCGAGCTGCATTCGCCGCTGGTCGAGACCCTGCGCGGCGTGCTGCGCCGCGGCGAGCGGCTCGGGCTGTTCCGCCGCGGCATCGACCCGGTGCAGCTCTACATCTCGATCGCCGCCGAGGGCTACTTCTACCTCTCCAACCGCTACACGCTGTCGCGCATCTTCGCCCGCGACCTGATGGCGCCGCGCGCGCTCGCGGCGCGCGAGCGCCACGTGCGCGAGCTGATCCTCGCTTCGGTGCGGCGCTGATGCGCATCGCCCTGTGCAACGAGGTGCTGGCGGCGCTGCCTTTCGAGCGGCAGTGCGAGTACGCGGCGCAGCTCGGCTACGACGGCCTGGAGCTCGCGCCGTACACGCTCGGCGAGGAGCCGCACCGCCTGGGCGCGCCGGCCATCGCCGCGGCGCGCCGCGCCGCGGCGCAGGCGGGCATCGCGGTCACCGGGCTGCACTGGCTGCTGGTAAGCCCGCCGGGCCTGTCCATCACCAGCGCCGACGGGGCGACGCGGCGCAGGACCGTCGACGTGATGCGCGCGCTGGTGGACCTGTGCGCCGCGCTGGGCGGCCGCTACCTGGTGCACGGCTCGCCGCAGCAGCGGCGCGTCGAGCCGGGCGATACGCGCGAGGCGGCGCTCGCCCGGGCGAAGGAGTGCTTCGCCGCCGCGGCGCGCCACGCCGAGGGAGCGGGCGTCGTGTACTGCATCGAGCCGCTCTCGGCGCAAAGCACGCCGCTCGTCAACACGCTCGCCGAGGCGGCGGCGATCGTTGCCGAGATCGGCTCGCCGGCGCTCAAGACCATGCTCGACTGCAGCGCCGCCGCGCGCATGGAGCGCGAGCCGCTCGCGGCGCTGGTCGAGCGCTGGCTGCCGGGCGGCATGCTGGCGCACGTGCAGGTGAACGACGTCAACCGCCGCGGGCCGGGGCAGGGCGAGCTGCGCTTCGCGCCGCTGCTCGCGGCGCTCAAGCGCGGCGGCTACGCGGGCGACGTGGCGGTGGAGCCGTTCGACTACGTCCCCGACGGCCCCGGGGCGGCGGCGCGCGCCATCGGCTACCTGCGCGGCGTGCTGGAGTCGCTCGCTTGAAGTTCCGGCTGCTCGAGCTGGACTTCTTCGAGCGCGAGGTGCGGCTGCGCCTGCCGTTCCGCTTCGGCGTGGTGACGCTGCGCGAGGCGCCGCAGGCGTTCGTGCGCGCGCGCATCCGGCTGCAGAACGGCGCCGAAGCCGAGGGCGGCGCGGCGGAGCTGCTGGCGCCCAAGTGGTTCGACAAGAGCCTCGCGCTTTCCAACGAGCAGAACTTCGAGCAGCTTCGCACCTCCCTGCGCCTCGCGCGCGACGCCTACCTCTCGGGCGGCATGAACACCGGCTACGGCCACTTCATCGCGCACTACGAGGGCCAGATCGCCGCGGGGGCGCGGCGCGGCCTGAACCGCCTGACCGCCGGCTTCGGGCCGGCGCTCGTCGACCGCGCGGCGCTCGACGCGCTGTGCCGCGCGCTCGGCGTGTCGTTCTACGACGCGGTGCGCGGCAACCTGCCGGCGATCGACGTGCCGCGCGGCTTCCTGCAGGCGCTGGCGCCGGCGCCGCGCATCGCCGCGCGCCACACCGTGGGGCTGCTCGACCGCCTCAGCGGCGGCGCGGCGCGGCCGCGCGCCGGCGACGGGCTGCCCGAGACGCTGGAAGAGGTGATCGAGCGCTACGGCCACCGCTGGTTCAAGCTCAAGGTGGCGGGCAACGTGCGCGCCGACGTCGAGCGGCTCGAGGCGATCGCCGCGGTGCTCGACCGGCTGCCCTACGCCTACGCGGTGACCCTCGACGGCAACGAGCAGTACGAGCACGCGGCGGGCGTGCTCGAGCTGTGGCGCTGCCTGAAGACCTCGCCGCGCCTCGCGCGGCTGGTCTCGAGCATCGCCTTCATCGAGCAGCCGATCAGCCGGCAGAACGCGTTCGCCGCCGACGTCGCCGCGCTCGCCGCCGAGCGGCCGGTGCTGATCGACGAGTCCGACGACTCGCTCGACGCCTTCGCGCGCGCGCGTGCGCTCGGCTACAGCGGCGTCTCGTCGAAGTCCTGCAAGGGCCTGTACAAGGCTATCCTCAACGCGGCGCGCTGCCGCGAGTGGAACCGCGAGGCCGGCGCCGAGCGCTACTTCCTCTCGGGGGAGGACCTGACCACCCAGGCCGGCCTCGCCGTGCAGCAGGACCTCGCGCTCGCGGCTATCCTCGGCCTGACGCACGTCGAGCGCAACGGCCACCACTACGTGAACGGCATGGCCGGACTGCCCGAGGCCGAGCAGAGCGCCTTCCTCGCCGCGCACCCCGACCTCTACGAGCGCAGCCACGGCGCGGTGCGCGTACGCATCGTGCGCGGCGAGCTCGCGATCGGCAGCCTGGCCTGCGCCGGCTTCGCGAGCGGCGCGCTGCCCGACTGGAGCACGATGAAGGAGATGAAATGACGGAAAAACGCATCGGCATCATCATGCACGGCGTCACCGGGCGCATGGGCACGAACCAGCACCTGCTGCGCTCGATCGTCGAGATCCGTCGCCAGGGCGGGGTCGCCCTCGCCGACGGCACGCGGCTCATGCCCGATCCGCTGCTCGTCGGCCGCAACGCCGGGAAGGTGGAGAAGCTCGCGCGCGAGCTTCCCGGCGTGACGCGCTGGACCACCGACCTCGACAGCGCGCTCGAAGGCGAGGACGAGATCTTCTTCGACGCCGCCTCGACGCAGCTTCGGCCGACGCTGCTCAAGCGCGCGATCGCCGCGGGCAAGCATGTCTATTGCGAGAAGCCGGTCGCCACGACGCTCGCCGAGGCGATGTCGCTCTACCGCGCGGCGAAAAAGGCGCGCATCAAGCACGGCGTGGTGCAGGACAAGCTGTGGCTGCCCGGGCTGCTCAAGCTGAAGAAGCTGCGCGACCAGGGCTTCTTCGGCCGCATCCTTTCGGTGCGAGGCGAGTTCGGCTACTGGGTGTTCGAAGGCGACCGCGTGCCGGCGCAGAGGCCGTCGTGGAACTACCGCAAGCAGGACGGCGGCGGGATCATCCTCGACATGCTGTGCCACTGGCGCTACGTGCTCGACAACCTGTTCGGCGAAGTGAAGGCCGTGTCGTGCCGCGGCGCGACGCACATCCCCTGGCGCTGGGACGAGAACGGCCGCAAGTACAAGGCGACCGCGGACGACGCCGCGTACGCCACCTTCGAGCTGGCGGGCGGCGTGATCGCGCATTTCAACTCCGCGTGGACCGTGCGCGTGCGCCGCGACGACCTGCTCACGCTGCAGGTCGACGGCACGCAGGGCAGCGCGGTCGCCGGGTTGCGCAGGTGCTTCTTCCAGTCCTACGACAAGACGCCCAAGCCGGTCTGGAATCCGGACATCCCGCAGCCGATCGATTTCTTCGCCGGCTGGGAAGAGATGCCCGACGAGGACTACGACAACGCCTTCAAGGCCGAGTGGGAGCTCTTCCTGCGGCACGTCGCCGGCGAAGGCCGCTTCCGCTGGAACCTGCTCGAGGGCGCGAAGGGCGTGCAGCTCGCCGAGCTGGGGCTCAAGAGCTGGAAGCAGAGAAAATGGCTCGACGTTCCGAGACTGAAACCATGAAACGCGACACTCTCCTGACCATCAAGCTGCCGAAAGCCGACGGCATGCTCGAGGACTACGCGGTGCGCGAGCCGAGGCAGTTCGAGCGGCCGAGCCGTCCGTTCACCCGCAAGGCGCTCGCCGCGGCGCACGTCGTCGCCGATCCGCTTTCCACCCAGGAGCCGTGGCTCGAGGCGGCGATCGACTGGGAGGCGACGCTCGCCTACCGGCGTCACCTCTGGAGCTGGGGGCTCGGCGTCGCCGAAGCGATGGACACCGCGCAGCGCGGCATGGGGCTCGACTGGGCGAATTCGCTCCTTCTGATCCAGAAGTCGGTGGCCGAAGCGCGGCGGATTCCGGGCGCCGTGGTGGCTTCGGGCGCCGGCACCGACCATCTGCCGCCCGGGCCGCATCCCCTGCCGGCGATCGTCGCCGCCTACGAGGCGCAGTGCGCGGCGATCGAGCAGGCGGGCGGACGCATCATCCTGATGGCGAGCCGCGCGCTCGCGGCGAGCGCCAAGTCGCCGGACGACTACGTGCGCGTGTACCAGCGCATCCTTTCGCAGGTGAAGGAGCCGGTGATCATCCACTGGCTGGGCGAGATGTTCGACCCGGCGCTCGAGGGCTACTGGGGCCATCGCGACCACGCCAAGGCGATGGAGGTGTGCCTGCAGGTGCTCGCGAAGAACGTCGAGGGCATCAAGATCTCGCTCCTCGACAAGGACAAGGAGATCGCCATGCGCCGGCGCCTGCCCCCGGGCGTGCGCATGTACACGGGCGACGACTTCAACTTCGCCGAGCTGATCGAGGGCGACGCGCAGGGCCATTCCGACGCGCTGCTCGGCATTTTCGACGCCATCGCGCCCGCCGCGGCGCACGCCCTGTCGGCTCTCTCTGAAAGGAATTCAACCCTGTATCACGAGCTTCTGGCGCCCACCGTGCCGCTGTCGCGCCACATCTTTCGCGAGCCGACGCGCTTCTACAAGACCGGCGTGGTGTTCATGGCCTGGCTGAACGGCCACCAGAAGCACTTCGCCATGGTCGGCGGACAGCAGTCGGCGCGCCACGTGCTGCACCTGTGCGAGCTGTTCCGGCTCGCCGACGCCGCCGGGCTGCTCGCCGACCCGCCGCTCGCCTGCGCGCGCATGAAGCACTGGCTGGCGGTGAACGGCGTGGCGTGAAGCTCTCGCTCAACACCGCGACGGTGCGCAGGCAGTGGACGCTCGCGCAGGCGATCGACGGCTGCGTTCGCCACCGCATCGAGGGCATCTCGCCCTGGCGCGACCAGGTGGCGGCCATGGGCCTCAAAGACGCCGTTTCCTCGGTGAAGGCGAACGGCCTGACGGTGACCGGGCTGTGCCGCGGCGGCTTCTTCACCGCGCCCGACTGGCGCGACGACAACCGCCGCGCCATCGAGGAAGCGCACGCGCTCGGCGCGCAGTGCCTGGTGCTGGTGGTGGGCGGGCTGCCCGCCGGCTCCAAGGACCTCGGCGCGGCGAGAAAGGCCGTCGAGGACGGCATCGCCGCCATCCTGCCCGAAGCGCGCGCCGCCGGCGTGCCGCTCGCCATCGAGCCGCTGCACCCGATGCAGGCCGCCGACCGCGCCTGCATCAACACGCTCGAGCAGGCGCTCGACGTGTGCGAGCGCCTCGGCGAGGGCGTCGGCGTCGCGGTTGACGTCTACCACGTGTGGTGGGACCCGAAGCTGCGCCAGCAGATCGAGCGCGCGGGCCGGCGCATCCTCGCCTACCACATCTGCGACTGGCTCGCCGCGACGCGCGACCTGCTCAACGACCGCGGCATGATGGGCGACGGGGTGATCGACCTGCCGCTCGTCCGCTCGTGGGTCGAGGCGGCCGGCTACCGCGGCTTCCAGGAGGTGGAGATCTTCTCCGAGCTCGACTGGTGGCGGCGCGACCCGGACGAGGTGCTGCGCACCTGCGTCGAGCGCGCGGCGCGCTGCTGAAGGGCGGCTGCTAAAGGGTGACAGTCACCCTTTTTCGAGGAAAGCCTCGATCAGCCGGTTCACCGCGTCGGCCTTCTCGATCTGCGGGAAGTGGCCCGTGTCGGGAATGACCTCGGTGCGCACGCCCCTGCCGCGCAGGTAGTCTAGCCAGGGGCTCGTCTGCCCGGCCTTGAGCGGCGTGCGGCGCAGGCTCGCATCGCGCGTCGTGGTCTGGATGGCGAGCGCAGGCGCGCGCACCCCGTCGAACGCGGCGTCCATCGAGCCCGCGTCCCAGCGCGCCATGCGCGCCCAGAGGTCCGCGCCGAACTCGCCGCTCGTCGTGACGGCGCGGCGCACGATCGCCTCGGCGGTCGGCGAGGCGGCGATGAACATCTGGCGGAAAAGGTTCTCCGCGAACGCCGGATAGCCGACGCGGTCGATCGCGGCGCGCGCCGCCGCTTCCGCGGCGCCGGGGTCGCGATCGGCGAGCCGGCTGCCCTCGACGAGGACCAGCGCCGCGACCTTGTCGGCGATCAGCCGGTTCGCCTCGAGCACCACGCGGCAGCCCATCGAGTGCCCGACCAGGACGCAGCGCGCGAGCTCCAGGTTGTTGACCAGCGCGGCGACGTCGCCGCCGTAGTGCTCGATCGAGCATTCGTGCGGCCGCCCGGGCGTCGCGCCGTGCGCGCGCAGATCGCAGGCGACCACTTCCCGGCGCTCGGCGAAGTAAGCGAGCTGGGCGTTCCAGTCCTCGTGCGTGCAGGCGAAGCCGTGCACGAAGACGAGCGCGGGAATTCCCTTGCCTTGCCGGACGAAATGCACGCCGCGAGGCTACTCGACTTCGGCGTGCGGCTTGTGCGCGGCGACCAGCTTGTGCTGGAGCTGCGGCGGCGCGGGCTCGTAGTGGCTGAACTCGAAGCTGTACGAGCCGTGGCCCGCGGTGAGCGACTTGAGGCGCGCCGGGAAGTGCTCGAGCTCCGAGAGCGGCGCCTGCGCCGAGATCTGCACCACGCCGGGGCGCGGCGTGTCCGAGCCCTTGATCTGCCCGCGGTGCGCCGAGAGCTCGCCGGCGATGTCGCCCATCTTCGCCTCCGGCGCGCTGATCTCCACGTTGACGATCGGCTCGAGCACGATCGGCCGCGCCTTGCCGAGCGCGTCGAGGAACGCCTTGCGCCCGGCCGACATGAAGGCGACGTCCTTCGAGTCGACCGGGTGGCTCTTGCCGTCGTAGACGGTGACGCGCACGTCCTGGATCGGGAAGCCGGCGAGGAAGCCGCTCTCGAGCACGCTGCGCACGCCTTTCTCCACCGACGGGATGAACTGGTTCGGGATCGCGCCGCCTTTCACCGCGTCGACGAACTCGAAGCCGGCGCCGCGCGGCAGCGGCTCGACGCGCAGGAACACCTCGCCGAACTGCCCGGCGCCGCCGGTCTGCTTCTTGTGCCGGCTGTGGCCCTCGGCGCGCGCCGCGATCGTCTCGCGGAACGGGATCGACGGCGGCCGGGTGTCGAGCTCGAGCTTGTACTGGGTCGACATCTTCTCCAGCACCGCCTTCAGGTGCACCTCGCCCAGGCCGCGCATCACCGTCTCGTTGGCCTGCGCGTTGTGCTCGAGCCGGAAGCAGGGGTCCTCGGCCATGATCTTGTGCAGCACGTCGGAGACCTTCTGCTCGTCGCCGCGCTTCCTCGGCAGCACGGCGAGCCCGAACACCGAGGTCGGCAGCTCGAGCGGCCGCGCGTGCACGTGCGCGTGCTCGGGCGAGTCGTGCAGGATGTGGTCGAACTGGATCTCGTCGATCTTGGCGATGGCGCAGATGTCGCCCGGGATCGCCTCGCTCACCTCGAGCTGCGTCTTGCCGCGCAGCATGTACAGGTGGCCCGGCTTGATCGGCTTGCGCCCCTCGCCGACGTAGAGCTGCATGCCCGGCGTGAGCCGCCCCTGGTGCACGCGGAACACCGCCAGCCGGCCGATGTACGGGTCGATCTCGATCTTGAACACGTGAGCGAGCGCATGCCGCCCGGGGTCGGGCACCGCCTGCAGCTCGGCCGGCGTGCCGCCCTCGGCCGGCGTGCTGAAGTACACCGGCGCGTTGCCCTCGGTCGGGTTGGGCAGCAGCTTCACGATCACGTCGAGCAGCTCGGCGACGCCCGCGCCGCTCTTCGCCGAGGTGAAGACGACCGGAACGAGATGGCCTTCGCGCAGCGCGCGCTCGAGCGCCTCGTGCAGCTCCTCGGGCGTCACCTCGCCCTTCTCGAGATAGCGCTCCATCAGCTGCTCGTCGACCTCGACCACCTGGTCGACGAGCCGGCGGTGCGCCTCCTCCACCGACGAGAAGTCGGCCTCACCCGAGGGCGCGAAGAAGCAGTCGGACACCCGGGTGGCGTTCGCCGCCGGCAGGTTGAGCGGCAGGCACTCGCGGCCGAACGCCTGCTGGATGCGCTCGAGCAGGCCCTCCAGGTCGGCGCCCGCGTCGATCTTGTTCACCACGATCAGGCGGTCGAGCCCGCGCCTGGCCGCCCACTGCAGGAAGCGGCCGGTCATCATCTCGATGCCGTTCTGCGCGTTGACGACCACGGCGGCCGTCTCCACCGCGGCGAGCGCGGGCAGCGAGTGGCCGAGAAAATCCGGGTAGCCCGGGGTGTCGAGCAGATGGATGCGGGTCGACTGGTGCTCGAAGGTCGCGACCGCGAGCTTGAGCGAGTGCTGCAGTTGCTTCTCCAGCGGCGTGTAGTCGCAGACGGTGCTGCCGCGCTCCACGCTGCCCGGCGCCGCGATCGCGCCCGCTCTGGCGAGCAGCGCTTCCGCGAGGCTGGTCTTGCCGGACCCGGCCTGCCCGACGAGCGCGACGGTCCGGATGTGCTTCAGGGAATTCGCCACGGCCTGCCTCCTCGAGCCCCCTCTTATAGCAGCGGGCGCATTAAATAAAAAGGCCCGCCGCGGGCGGCCCTCGCTCGCCGGGGTGGCCGGGCGTCGCGCCGGCCTAGCAGGTCTGCGGGCAGGCCTCGCGCTGCGCCTGCTTGTCGGCCTCGAGCGCCTGCGTGGTCGACGAGTCCTTCGACGAGATCGCCGCGACGGCGACCACGCCGACGGCGCCGGCGACGAGCCACGTGGCCTCGATGCCGGCGAGCGCCGGCAGCAGGCGGAACATCTGGCGGTCGACGCGCAGCGACGGATAGCGCGGCCCGCCCGAAATTTGCAGGCCGAAGTTCGGCACCTGCTCGCCCGGCGCGCGCGCGTCGAGCGCGATCTCCATGAAGAACGTGGTCGTCGGCGAGCGCAGCTCCTGGGCGTGCGCCGGCGCCGCGACGGTGGCCGCGCATGCCGCGGCGAGCAAAGCAAGCGACTTGGATGCCATCATAGCGCCCCTCCTCAGCGGGCGAAGGACAGCCTAGCCGCGCATGCGCTACGCGCTCTATCCGGCGCGCCGTGCGGCGTGTGGTCCGCTAGGCGCGTCGCCGAGCGGCGGCGCCCGCTAGCGCTGGGCCTTCTGCTCGAGCAGCTCGGCGCGCGGCTTGAGCGTGTCTTCCAGCTTCGAGCGCGGGATGAGCAGCACGTAGTCCGAAAGGCGCTTTTCGCGCGGCAGGCGGGCCTTCAGGCGCTTGATCCGTTCGTCGTCGTCCTTGCCCTGCACCGTGCCGGAGGAGCTGAAGGTCACGTAGTAGCTGTCGTCTTGCGCCTTGCCCACGCGCACGGTGTAGGCGAGGCCGTCCAGCGTGCTCGCCTCGATCACCGTCGGCCGGTCGAGCCCGGTGTCCGCCGCGTCTTTCGGCGCGACGTCCGCCAGCTCGAGCATGGAAAGCGAGTACGAGGCGGCGTTCGCCTTCGCCACGTCGAGCTTCTCGCCCGGCGCGGCGCCGGCGAGCCGCCAGTCGGCGTCGTCGGCGGCGCGCTCGATCTTCCAGCCGCCGCCGTCGGCGAAGCGCACTTCGAGGCTCTTCACCTTCTCGACCTGGAAGGACGTGCGGTCGATCCAGTCGGCGCTGCGCGCGCTCGCCTGCGCGAGCGCGTCGGCGACCACGTAGGCGGTGCCCGCCCGGCCCGGCAGCGCGACGAAGCGGCCGTCGGCATCGGCCTTCTCCGGGTCCTCGACCGCGCGCTTGAAGTACTTCTTGCCGACGATCAGCGTGGCGAGCGGCTTGCCGTCGACGGCGTGCAGCGCGACCCGCGTGCCCGAGTCGTCGAGATTGAGCCGCGCGCGCTCCGCCTCGCCCACCGGCATGCTCTGGCCGACCTTCAGCTCGAGCATCTTCAGCACGAACTCGCGCACTTTCGCCACGTCGGCGGCGAAGTCGCCGCGCTCGGCGAGCACCCAGCCGTCGTCCTTGCGCTGCACGGTGAGCACGCGCTTCGGCTCGCTGATCTTGATCGCCGCGACGTCGGCGGCGCGCAGGTTCTCGAGCAGCGGCTTGCCGAGCACGTCGGCGTTCCGCGGCCGCTCGGCTGCCTGCTGGCGCTGGTAGAGCAGCGCGGCGCCGCCCAGCACCGCGAGCAGCACGGCGAGGACCGCCAGGGCGCGGGCGCTCATCGGGTCCTGCGCCGGCGCACCAGCGCGACGGCGAGCCCGGCCAGGGCGACGAGCAGCGGCATCAGGCCGATGTTGGCCACCTTGGTGAGGAACACCAGGCTCTCGGCGTCATGGCGCAGGTTGCGGCGCACCTCCTTCAGCTCGAGGCGGGTCTGCGCCGCGGTCTTGCGGAAGCGCTCGAGCTCGGCCTGCTGCTCGGCGGTGAGCAGCTGGCCCGACTTGCCGGCCGGCCCCTGCGCCTGCTGCAGCTCCTGCAGCTTCTCCTGCGTCTTCTGCAGCGCCTCCTCGAGGCTCTGGATCTTGCCGAAGTACTGCTTCTGCGCCTCGGCCTCGAGCTCGCGCAGCACGGTGAGCGGACGGAAGGCGCCGGCGCGCGCGCGCAGCGAGACGAGCTCGTTGCCGGCGGCGAGCTGCTCGACCATGCCCATGGCGAGCGCCAGGTTGCCGTTGGAGGGCACGACGATGCGGCGGCCGAACACCTCCTGCACGTCGACCGCCGCGCCGTCGGCGAGCATGTCGACGTCGGCCACCAGGATGACCGAGTTCTCGCCGGCGCTCTCGCGCAGCTTCGGCGTGTCGGGCACCGGCTTGTCGTTCTCCTTCAGGCCGTCCGGGAACGCGGTCTTGAACTTGCCGGTGAGCCGCACCGCGAGCGCCAGCGCCTCGCCGGAAGGCTTGAAGTTGCGCGTCGCCTCGTCGCCGCGCTGGGTCGCCTCGGCGGTGTCGACCAGCATCGAGTTGCGCGAGCTCGTAACCAGCTCGGTGACGCGCAGCCCCTCGGACGGCTTGACGCGGAACGCGCCGCCGAAGGCATAGAGCAGCGTCTCGATCGAGCCGGTCACCACGTCGTCGCGGTTGAACGCCGTGCGATTGAGCGACAGCACGGTCGGCGTGTAGTTCGCGCCGCCGCCCGAGCCGAACACCACGTCGGAGATCACCTTGCCCGGGTCGTACTCCACGCCCCAGGCCTTGAAGAGGTTCGGCAGGCCGGAGCTCGAGCCCTGCGGCATGCCCGGCATCTGCGGCATCGACTCGTCGAAGTAGGCGAACGGGTCGACGAAGGCGATCAGCTTGCCGCCGCGCAGCACGAACTGGTCGAGCGCGTACTCCTGCGCCGGCTGCAGGTCGCGCGGATGGATCAGCAGCAGCACGCTCACGTCCTGGTCGATCTCCTTGGCGCCGAGCGGGATCTCCTTCACCTCGAACTCGCGCTTCAGCTCGCCGGCGAGCACCCAGGGATCGGCGCTGCGGCGCGTGAACGGGTTGAACTTCATGCCGAGCACCGGCAGCCCGGCCATCAGGCCGATCTTGGGCCGCTCGGGATGGCTCACCTGGGCGATGGCGCGCACCAGGTCGTACTCGAGCAGCCGCTCGCGCTGCGGCGTGATCGCCGGCAGCGTCTGCCGCCGGTCGAGCTGCGTCACCGCGGCGCCGAGGTAGAACTGCTCGCCGGTGGCGAGCGTCTGCGGCTCGATGCCGTCGAGCAGCGCCGCGTCCTCCTCTTCCGAGTCGGGGCGCGGGTGGTAGCGCTCGACGATCAGCTTCGAGCCGGCCACGCCCTGCAGCTCGCGCACCATGTCGTCGACGCGCTGCACGAAGCCGCGCAGCGGCACCGGCACCGCCTCGCCCTGCGACAGGTAGAGCTTGATCGTCACCGGCGAGGAAAGGTTGCGCAGGATGCTGCGCGTGCCCTCGGAGAGCGTGTAGAGCTTGCCCTCGGTGAGGTCGGCGCGCAGCGGCACGAGCGAGAGCAGGTAGTTGGCCGCGATGAGGACCAGCGCGAGCAGCACCAGGCCGACCGCGGAATAGACGATGTGCTCGTATTTCTTCATGGCTCAGCCCGCGCGGTGACCGCGGATGATCACGCCGGTCGCGAACAGCGCGAAGCCGATCACCGAGAGGAAGAACAGCAGGTCGCGGCCGTCGATCACGCCGCGCTGGAAGACGTCGAAGTGGGTGACCACCGAGAAGGCGGCGACGGTATTCACCAGCGCCGGGCTCGCCCAGCGCACCAGCAGCTCGGTCACCGGGTTGAAGCCGGCGAGGATCAGGAACAGGCAGATCACCACCGAGACGATGAAGGCGACCACCTGGTTGCGCGTCATCGCCGAGGTCATGCAGGTGATCGCCAGATAGGCGCCGGCGAGCAGCAGGCTGCCGACGTAGCCGGCGACGATCATGCCGTTGTCGGGGTCGCCCAGCACGTTCACCGTGACCACGGCGGGGAAGGTGAGCGCCAGCGCGAGCGCGAGGAAGATCCAGCTCGCGAGGAACTTGCCGACGATCGCCTGCCAGGGCGCGACCGGCAGCGTGAGCAGCAGCTCGATCGTGCCCGAGCGCCGCTCCTCGGCCCAGACGCGCATGCCGACCGCGGGCACCAGCACGAGGTAGAGCCACGGATGCCAGGCGAAGAACGAGGCGAGGCTCGCCTCGCCGCGCTCGAAGAAGTTGCCCGCGGTGAAGGTGAAGAAGCCGGCGAGCAGGAGGAAGATGACCAGGAACACGTACGCCACCGGCGAGGTGAAGTAGGCGCCGAGCTCGCGCTTGGCGAGCGTCCAGACGATGCTCATGGCTTGACCGTATCGGGCAGGGTGATGCGGCGGAACACCTCGTCGAGCTCGCCGCGCTCGCTGTACATGCCTTCCACCTTCCAGCCGTGCACGTTCACCATGTCGACCACTTCCTGCGCGAGCTGCCCGGCGCGCGTCTTGTCGCGCGGGTAGATGCGGAACGCGCCGCCGCCGAGATCCTCGACCCGTCCCAGCGTGGCGAGGCGCTCGGCGGTGGCGCCGCGCGCCTGCAGCGTCACCGCGCCGTGCAGCTCGGACATGGCGCGCAGCTCTTCCGGCGTGCCGTTGGCGACGATGCGGCCGCGGTCGATGATGATCACGCGCGTGCACGCCGCGTCGACCTCCTCGAGGATGTGCGTCGAGAAGATGATCGCCTTGCTGCCGCCCAGCTCGCGGATCAGGTTGCGCACCTCGTGCTTCTGGTTCGGATCGAGCCCGTCGGTGGGCTCGTCCATGATCAGCACCTGCGGGTCGTGGATCAGCGCCTGGGCGAGGCAGGTGCGGTGCTTGTAGCCCTTGGACAGCGTGTCGATCGACTGCTCGAGCACCGACTGCAGGAAGCACAGCTCCACCACCCTGCCCACCGCCTGCCGGCGCGCCTTGCCGTCCAGCCCGCGCAGCTCGGCGACGAACTCGAGGAACGCGCGCACCGTCATGTCGGGATAGGAGGCGGCGTTCTCCGGCAGGTAGCCGATCCGCCGCTTCGCCTCGAGCGGCGAGGCGACGACGTCGAAGCCGCCCACCGTGACGCTGCCCGAGGTCGGCGGCATGAAGCCGGTGACGATGCGCATGGTGGTCGACTTGCCGGCGCCGTTGGGGCCGAGGAAGCCGAGCACCTCGCCTTTCTCCACGGCGAACGAGATGCCGTCGACCGCGCGCTTCGGGCCGAACGCTTTCACCAGGTTGTCGATCTTGATCATCGGGTCGCGATTGGGGGGGCGCCGCGCGCAGTTCAAGCGCCGTCTTAAAATGCGAAGGGTCCGCATTCTCGCACAGCCGGAACGAGCCCGAACGTTAAGGAGACCGAGGTCGTCGTGATCGGCGCCGGGGCGGCCGGCCTCGCCGCGGCCGATGCGCTGGCGCGCGCCGGTCGCTCGGCGCTGCTGCTCGAGGCGCGCGAGCGCGTCGGCGGTCGCTGCTTCACGCGCCGCATGGCCGGGCTCGACATCCCGGTCGAGCTCGGCGCCGAGTTCATCCACGGCGATGCGCACGCCACGCGCGCGCTGCTGCGCGCCGCGCGCGTCGCGGCGGTCGACTCCGTGCGCGCCCAGCGCCTGCTGGAGCGCGGCCGCCTGCGGCCGGTGAACGGCTTCGCCGAGGCGCAGCGCGCGGTGCGCGGCGTGTCGCTGGAGCGCGACATCTCCTTTCAGCGGCTGCTCGCGCGAAGCCGCCTGCCCGGGCGCACCCGGGCGCTCGCCTCGCTGATGGTGCAGGGCTTCGACGCCGCGGACCCGAAGCGCGTCAGCGCGCGCTCGATCGTCGAGGAGTGGCGCGAGGGCGGCTCGCTCGGCGACTCGCAGCCGCGTCCCGAGGGCGGCTACGGCCCGGTGTTCGACTGGCTCGCGCGCTCGCTCGTGGCGCGCGGCGTGCCGATCCACCTGCAGCGCGTCGTGCAGCGCATCGAGTGGCGGCGCGGCTCGGCGCTGGTGCGCGGGCGCTTCCTCGGCGAGCCCTTCGCGGTGCGCGCGCAGCGTGTCGTCATCACGCTGCCTCTGGGCGTTCTCCAATCGGGAGCCGTACGATTCATTCCCTCCTTGCCGAAAAAAAAGGCGCTGCAAAAGCTCGCGAGCGGCCCGGTGATCCGCGTCGCGATGCGCTTCGACCGCGCGTTCTGGGAGCGGCGCGCGCCCGGCGTCGCGTTCTTCCACGATCCGCGGGCGCCGTTTCCCACCTTCTGGACGCCGCTGCCGATGCGCGCCCCTTTGCTCACGGCATGGGCCGGCGGCCCGAAGGCGGCGCGCCTGAGCGGCGCCTCCGGCGAGCGGCTCCTCGCCCGCGCCTGGCAAAGCGTCCGCTCGGTGTTTCCCGGGGCGCCGCCGCCCGCGGCCGCGCTGGTGCACGATTGGGCGAAGGACCCCTTCGCGCGCGGCGGCTACAGCTACGAGCGGGTAGGCGGCGAAGGCGCGCGAGAAGCGCTGGCGGCCCCGCTCGAGGACACGCTTTATTTCGCCGGCGAGGCGACAGACACGGAAGAAGGCGGCACCGTGGCGGGCGCGCTGCGCAGCGGCCGCCGGGCGGCGAGGCAAATCGTCGAATTACGACCCTGACCCCGAATCAGGCGGCGGCGCGGTCGGCGCGCTTGCGCTCGTGCTCCTTGAGGTGGCGCTTGCGCAGGCGGATCGACCGGGGGGTGATCTCGACCAGCTCGTCGTCGGCGATGAACTCGACCGCGTACTCCAGGGTGAGCGCGATCGGCGGGGTGAGGTCGATCGCCTCGTCCTTGCCGGCGGCGCGGATGTTGGTGAGCTGCTTGGTGCGGATCGGGTTGACCACGAGGTCGTTGTCGCGCGAGTGCACGCCGATGATCATGCCCTCGTATACCGGGTCGCCGGGGCGCACGAACATGCGGCCGCGCTCCTGCAGCTTCCACAGCGCGTAGGCGACCGCCGCGCCCTCGTCCTGGGAGACCAGCACCCCGTTCCTGCGCTCTGCCATGTCGCCCTTCGCCGGCGCGTAGGCGTCGAACACGTGGCTCATGAGGCCGGTGCCGCGGGTGAGCGTCATGAAGGCGCCCTGGAAGCCGATCAGGCCGCGCGCCGGGATGCGGTAGTCGAGGCGCACCCGGCCCTTGCCGTCGGGCTGCATGTCGGCGAGCTCGCCGCGCCGGCGGCCGAGCTCCTCCATCACCGCGCCCTGGCTCGCCTCCTCGACGTCCACGGTGAGCAGCTCGTGGGGCTCGCACTTCTCGCCGTTCACTTCCTTGAACACCACGCGCGGCCGCGAGACGGCCAGCTCGTAGCCCTCGCGGCGCATGTTCTCGAGGAGGATGGTCAGGTGCAGCTCGCCGCGCCCCGAGACGATGAAGGTATCGGTGTCCTCGGGATACTCGACGCGCAGCGCCACGTTCGACTTGGTCTCGCGCTCCAGGCGCTCGCGGATCTGCCGGCTGGTGACGAAGCGGCCCTCGCGCCCGGCGAGCGGCGAGGCGTTCACCAGGAAATTCATGGTCAGCGTCGGCTCGTCGACCTTGAGCAGCGGCAGCGCCTCGGGACGCTCGACGTCGCACAGCGTCGCGCCGATGCCGACCTCGTCGATGCCGCTGACGAGCACGATGTCGCCGGCCTCCGCGACCGCGACCTGCCTGCGCTCCAGGCCCTCGAACATCAGCACCTGGTTGACTTTCGCTTTCAGGGGGGCGGCATCGCCGTGCAGGACCAGGACTTCCTGCGCCGGCCGGATGCGGCCGCGGCGGATGCGGCCGATGCCGATCTTGCCGACGTAGCTCGAGTAGTCGAGCGAGCAGATCTGAAGCTGCAGCGGCCCGTCGGGGTCCTCGGCCCGCACCGGAATGTGCTCCAGGATGGCCTCGAAGAGCGGCGCCATGCTGGCGCTTTCTTCGGACAGGGTTTTCTTGGCGAAACCCAGTAGCGCGGAAGCGTAGATCACCGGGAAGTCGAGCTGCTCCTCGGTCGCGCCGAGCTTGTCGAAGAGATCGAAGGTCTGGTTGACCACCCAGTCGGGCCGGGCGCCGGGGCGGTCGACCTTGTTCACGACGACGATGGGCTTCAGGCCCTGGGCGAGCGCCTTGCGCGTGACGAAGCGGGTCTGCGGCATCGGCCCCTCTACCGCGTCCACCAGCAGCAGCACGCCGTCCACCATGGACAGCACCCGCTCCACCTCGCCGCCGAAGTCGGCGTGCCCGGGCGTGTCGACGATGTTGACGTGGGTGCCGCGGTAGCGCACCGCGCAGTTCTTGGCGAGGATGGTGATGCCGCGCTCGCGCTCGAGGTCGTTCGAGTCCATGACCCGCTCCGCGACGTGCTGGTGCGCGGCGAAGGTGCCCGACTGCGCGAGCAGCTTGTCGACCAGCGTGGTCTTGCCGTGGTCGACGTGGGCGATGATCGCGATGTTGCGCCGGCTTTCCCGGAGCGCGGGCATGAACCTGATTCCAAAAGGCAAAAAAGGGCCGCGCATTGTACGCGAAGGGCGCCGCGCGGTGTTGCCTTTCGAACCGGCTTGGTAAACTTCACGCTCCCCGAGTTTCCTCTTCCAACCACGGCATTCAACCCATGGACAAGGCACTGCTTTCCAAGACGGCGGCCGCGATGGTCGCCAAAGGCAAGGGCATCCTCGCCGCCGACGAGTCGAGCGGCACCTGCGAGAAGCGCTTCCAGTCGGTCAACGTCGAGTGCACGGAGGAGAACCGCCGCGCCTACCGCCAGCTCCTCTTCAGCACGCCGGGCGTCGAGCAATTCCTGTCGGGCGTGATCCTGTTCGACGAGACGGCGCGCCAGAAGGCGAACGACGGCACGCCGTTCCCGGATTACCTGGCGAAGAAGGGCGTGATCCCGGGCATCAAGGTGGACAAGGGCCTCGTCGACCTGCCGCTCGCGCCGAAAGGCGAGAAGGTGAGCGAAGGCCTGGACGGCCTCGCCAAGCGCCTCGACGAGTACTTCAAGATGGGCTGCCGCTTCGCCAAGTGGCGCTCGGTGATCACCATCGGCGAGGGCATCCCGACGCACGCCTGCATCTACGCCAACGCGCACGTGCTCGCGCGCTACGCCGCGGCCTGCCAGGCGGCGAGCATCGTGCCGATCATCGAACCCGAGGTGCTGCTCGACGGCAACCACAGCGCCGAGCGCTCCGAGGAGGTGCACGAGGCGACCCTGCGCGCGGTCTATGCGGCGCTCGCCGCCTACGGGGTGATTCCGGAATTCCTCATTCTGAAAACCAGCATGGTGGTCTCGGGCAAGGACAACCCGCGCCAGGCCGGCGTCGACGAGGTGGCCGAGCGCACGGTGCGCGTGCTCAAGCGCACGGTGCCGGCGGCGCAGCCGGGCATCGTCTTCCTCTCCGGCGGCCAGAGCGACGAGTCGGCCACCGCGCACCTGAACGCCATGGCGGCGATGAATAACCTGCCCTGGCCGCTCACCTTCTCGTACTCGCGCGCGCTGCAGAACCCGGCGCTCAAGACCTGGAAGGGCCAGGCGGCCAACGTCGCCGCGGCGCAGAAGGCCTTCTACCACCGGGCGCACATGAACGCGCTCGCCTGCCAGGGCAAGTGGCGCGCCGAGCTCGAGAAGCAGGCGGCCTGATGGTGCTTTACGAGTCTCGCATCGACTCGCTTCGGCGCATCGGCAAGGGCAAGGTGCGCGACATCTACGCGGTGGGCGACGACAAGATGCTCGTCGTGACGAGCGACCGGCTCTCCGCGTTCGACGTCGTGCTGCCCGATCCCATCCCCGACAAGGGCCGGGTGCTGAACGAGATGGCCAACTTCTGGTTCGCGAGACTCGGGCACCTGATCCCGAACCAGCTCACCGGCATCGACCCGGCCTCGGTGGTTCAAAAGGACGAAATTCCCCAGGTCGCAGGGCGGTCGGTGGTGGTGAAGAAGCTGAAGCCGCTGCCGATAGAAGCGGTGGTGCGCGGCTACATCATCGGCTCGGGCTGGAAGGACTACCAGAAGACCGGAAAGATCTGCGGCATCGAGCTGCCGAAGGGATTGCAGCAGGCGCAGAAGCTCCCGGCGCCGATCTTCACCCCGGCGACCAAGGCCGAGACCGGCCACGACGAGAACATCTCGTTCGACGACGTGGTGAAGCGGATCGGCCGGCCGCTCGCCGAGAAGGTGCGCGACGTGAGCCTGCGGCTGTACCAGGAGGCGGCGGACTATGCGGCGAAGCGGGGCATCATCATCGCCGACACCAAGTTCGAGTTCGGCCTGGACGAGAACGGCGAGCTGGTGCTGATCGACGAGGTGCTCACCGCCGACTCGTCGCGCTTCTGGCCGGCCGACTCCTACAAGGTCGGCATCAGTCCGCCGTCCTTCGACAAGCAGTACGTGCGCGACTACCTGGAGACGCTCGACTGGAACAAGACCCCGCCGGCGCCCCGGCTGCCGGCGGAAGTGATCCGCAAGACCTCCGAAAAATATCGCGAGGCGCTCGAGCGCCTGACGGGAAAAAAGCTCAATGTCTGACAAAGCGCTGATCGGCATCGTGATGGGGTCGACTTCCGACTGGGAGACGATGAAGGCGGCGGCGAAGACGCTGCAGGAGTTCGCGGTGCCGTTCGAGGCGAAGGCCATGTCGGCGCACCGCACGCCGCAAGCGGTCGCCGAGTGGGCGGGCAACGCGCAGCAGCGCGGCATGAAGGCGATCATCGCCGCGGCGGGCGGTGCGGCGCACCTCGCCGGCGTGGTCGCCGCGCACACCACGCTGCCGGTGCTCGGCGTGCCGATGCCCTCGAAGCACCTGCAGGGCCTCGACTCGCTGCTTTCCACGGTGCAGATGCCCAGGGGCATTCCGGTGGCCACCTTCGCCATCGGCGAAGCGGGCGCCGCCAATGCCGCGCTCTTCGCGATCGCGCTTCTCGCTCTCTCGGACGGGAGCCTCGCGAAGAAGCTCGACGAGTTCCGCCGCAAGCAGACCGAAGCCGTCCTGAAGACGGAGCCGCTCAAGCTGTGAACCCCGAGGTCCGGCGCGCCGCGGAGATCCTCCGGCGCGGCGGCCTCGTCGCCTTTCCCACCGAGACCGTCTACGGCCTGGGCGCCGACGCTTCCAGCGCCGCGGCGATCGAGCGCCTGTACCGGGTGAAGGGCCGGCCGGCCGGGCACCCGGTGATCGTGCATTTCGCTTCCGCCGACGAGGCGTTCCGCTGGGCGCGCGAGGTTCCCGAGGGCGCTCGCCTGCTCGCCGAGCGCTTCTGGCCCGGGCCGCTCACGCTCATCCTCAAGCGCTCGCCGCTCGCGAAGGACTTCGTGACCGGCGCCCAGGACAACGTCGGCCTGCGAGTGCCTTCGCACCCCGTCGCGCAGGATCTGCTGAAAACCTTCGGCAAGGGAATCGCCGCGCCGTCCGCCAATCGCTTCGGCCGTGTCTCGCCGACCACGGCGCGGCATGTGCGCGAGGACCTCGGCGACGACGCGGACCTGATCCTCGAAGGCGGGCCGACCGAGGTCGGCATCGAGTCGACCATCGTCGACTTCTCGGGCGGCGCGCCGGTGCTGCTGCGGCCCGGGCATATCGCCAGGTCCGAGCTGGAAGAAATCCTGAAGTCGAGAATCGAGGATCGAGACAGCGCATCGCCGCGCCATCCCGGCGGCCTCGCGCGCCACTACGCGCCGCGCACCCCGGCGCGGCTCGTGCCGGCGCACCAGCTCGACAAGGAGATCGCCCGCCTGGACGGCAAGGCGGCCGTGCTCGCCTTCTCTCGGCCCGACGAGCGAGTCGACTACTGGCTGCGCATGCCGCGCGCGCCGCTCGCCTACGCGCAGCGCCTGTACGCCGCGCTGCGCGAGCTCGACGAAGCCGGATGTGAAGTTATCCTCGTCGAAGCGCCTCCCGACGCGCCCGAATGGGCCGCGGTGCTCGACCGCCTGCGCCGCGCCTGCCGCTGATTCGGGGTCAGGGTCATAATTCGGCCATGCGGATCGCCCTGGCACTTTGCGTTGCGCTGGCGCTCGGCGCATGCGCGCATGCCGACGTCGCGCTGAATTCGTCGCACTCGAGCGCTTCCGGCACGAGCGTGACGACCGGCGGCGCCGGGCTGCAGATCAACGCGAGCGGCGGCCTCGCCGCGGCGCTCGCCGCCGGGGTGATCGTTGCCGCGGCGATGAGCCAGCCCGAGGACAGCGACGCCTGGCCGCGCTATCGCAGCCTGAGCGAATGGTTCTCCGGGCAGCCGGCGCCCGAGATGGATCCGAGCCGCAGCGTGAGCGAGCAGGACTGCTCCCGGCCGATCGCCGGCTCGGGCAATCTCAAGTGCCGATAGCGTCCTAGGACGCGGGCTGCGGGCCCGGCCGGCCGTCCTGGACGACGAACGAGGCGAGCGTGCTGCAGGCCGCATCCGGCGTACGCACATGCTCCATCGCGCGCAGGTCGACCTTCAGCGCCTGCGGCGTCAGCTCGGCGCGCACGTAGCCGCGGTGGCGGCCGTCGGCGAGCAGCACGTGCGGATTGTCGGCGCGCAGCGCGTCCAGTCGCTTCTGCGCCCAGCCCTGCGAGGTGACCGAGGTGCCGACGAGCTCGGCGGCGACCACCGGCGCGGCGGCATCGTCGAAGTCCAGCTTCAGCGCGTTGACGTTGAAGGCATGGATGTCGCCGCCGAGCACGACGCCGTTCGCTTTCTGAGCGAGGGCTTCGAGGAGGCGGCGCCGCGCGGCGGGATAGCCGTCCCAGCCGTCGGTCCACGCGGCGCGGCCCGGCCCGACCCGCTCGTCCCATTGCGCCATGCGCGTCTGCTGCGCGACGAAAGTCCAGCGCGCGCGCGACGCGGCGAGCCCCGCGCCGAGCCACGCTTCCTGCGCCTCGCCGAGCAGGCTGCGCGACGGATCGGCGAGCGCGGCGCATTCCTCGGGCGAGACGCGATTCCCGCCGCCGCGCCCCGGGCGCGGGCAGGCCTGCGCCGCGCGGTGCTGGCGGCCGTCGAGCACGAAGAACTCCGCCAGGCTGCCGTAGGCGCTGCGCGTGTAGATGCGCGCGCGCGGCCCGAACGGCACCATCGCGCGCGGCAGCGGCAGATGCTCGTAGCGGGCCTTGTACGCGGCGGCGCGCCGCGCGAGGAACCACGCCGGATCGTCGTTGTGCTGCGAGCGCTCGCCGGCATAGTCGTTCTCGACTTCGTGGTCGTCCCAGGTGAAAAGCCACGGACAGGCGGCATGCGCGGCCTGCAGGTCGGGATCGCTCTTGTAGAGCGCGTAGCGGCGCCGGTAATCCTCCAGCGTCACCGCCTCGCCGTCGCCGTGGCTCCTCACCAGCTCGCGGCCCCAGCTCGACTCGTAGATGTAGTCGCCGAGGTGCAGGACGAGATCCGGCTCGTCGGCGACGAGGTGCCGGTACGCGCCGTAGTAGCCCTGCTCGTAGTGCTGGCACGAGGCGAAGGCGAAGCGCAGCCGCGCCGGCCGCGCGGCGCGCCCCGGCGCGGTGTGCGTGCGGCCGATCGGGCTCAGGGCATCGCCGGCGCGGAAGCGGTACCAGTAGGGACGCCCCGGCTGAAGCCCCGCCACCTCGACGTGCACCGAATGCGCCCACGCCGGGCTGGCGTACGCCGTGCCCGAGGCGACGGTTTCCTTAAGGGACTCGTCCTGCGCGAGCTCCCAGTGCACCGCGACGGCTTCCGCGCCCATGCCGCCGCCCGGGGCGAGCGGCTCCGGCGCGAGGCGCGTCCAAAGCACGACGCGGCGGGGCTGCGGATAGCCGGAGGCGACGCCGAGCGTGAAGGGCGAGGCGCCGAAGCGCGGCCGCGCGTCGAGCTGCGCGCGCGCCGGCAGCGCCGGGAGAACGCCGACCGCGGCGAGGGCCAGCAGGAACCGGCGGCGGTCGGTCATGCGAATAGAATAAACGTTTCCGCGTTTTCAATTCGGTGGAGCGTGCGGTGATCCATTTCGTTGTGCACGAGGAGGGCGACGGGGTCGGCGTCGTCGTCGTCGAGGGCGTGAAAGCCGGCCAGCATCTCGCGGGCTGGATCATGGAGGACGACAAGGACATCGAGGTGGTCGCGAAGAGCGACATCCCGATCGGCCACAAGGTCGCGCTGCGCGACTACAAGCCCGGCGACACGGTGATCAAGTACGGCGTCGACATCGGAAAAGTGGTGCAGCCGATCGCCAAGGGCGAGCATCTGCACGTGCACAACGTGAAAACCAAGCGGTGGTAGGCATGGACCTCTCGAAAGCGACTTTCTGGGGCTACAAGCGCGAGAACGGCCGGGTCGGCGTGCGCAACCACGTGATCATCCTGCCGGTCGACGACCTGTCGAACGCCGCGGCGCAGGCGGTGGAGCACAACGTCAAGGGCACGATGGCCCTGCCGCATCCCTACGGCCGCCTGCAGTTCGGCGCCGACCTCGAGCTGCACTTCCGTACTCTCATCGGCACCGGCGCCAACCCGAACGTCGCCGCGGTGGTGGTGATCTGCATCGAGGAGCAGTGGGCGAAGAAGGTCGCCGACGGCATCCGCGCCACCGGCAAGCCGGTGGCGCACTTCGGCATCGAGCAGCACGGCGACCACGACACCATCATGCGCGCCTCCCGGGCGGCCAAGGAGTTCGTGCAGTGGGCGAGCGAGCTGCGGCGCGAGGAGCGGCCGCTCAAGGATCTCTGGGTGTCGACGAAATGCGGCGAGTCCGACACCACCTCGGGCTGCGGCTCCAACCCGACGGTGGGCAACGCCTTCGACAAGCTCTACCCGCACGGCGTGACGCTGGTGTTCGGCGAGACCACCGAGCTGACGGGCGGCGAGCACCTCGTCGCGGCGCGCTGCCGCAACGACGAGGTGCGCAAGAAGTTCCAGTTCATGTTCGACCGCTACCAGCAGGTGATCGAGCGGCACAAGACGAGCGACCTCATGGACTCGCAGCCGACCAAGGGCAACATCGAGGGCGGGCTGACCACGATCGAGGAGAAGGCGCTCGGCAACATCCAGAAGATCGGCCGCAAATGCATGGTCGACGGCGTGCTCGACAAGGCCGAGACGCCCGCCGGGCCGGGCCTGTGGTTCATGGATTCCTCGTCGGCCGCCGCCGAGATGGTGACGCTGTGCGCCGCCGCCGGCTTCGCGGTGCACTTCTTTCCGACCGGCCAGGGCAACGTGATCGGCAACCCGATCCTGCCGGTGATCAAGCTGTGCGCCAACCCGCGCACCGTGCGCACCATGTCGGAGCACATCGACGTCGACGTCACCGGCCTGCTGCGCAAGGAGCTCACGCCGGACCAGGCCGGCGACAAGCTGCTCGAGTGCATGTTCCGCACCGCCAACGGGCGGCTCACCGCCGCGGAAGCGCTCGGGCACCGCGAGTTCGTGCTGACGCGCCTGTACGAAAGCGCTTGACCGCCTGAGTCATCCGTTCTTCGAGCGCCAGCGGCGCGAGCCTGTCGAAGGCCTCTTCAGCGCCGAAGAGGTCGGGCTGGCGCTGCGCCACGTGTCGCTGCCGCTCGAGGCGCTGCGCTACGACGTGACGCCGGTCGGGCTGCACTACACGCTCTCGCACTTCGACATTCCGGTGCTCGACGCGGCGTCGTACCGGCTGGCGGTCCATGACCGCAGCTTCTCGCTGGACGAGCTGCGCGCGCTGCCGCACCGCACGCTGCGCGTGACGCTCGAGTGCGCGGGCAACGGCCGCGCCGGCTTCGCGCCGCGCTACCCGAGCATGCCGTGGACGCACGGCGGCGTCGGCACGGCGGAGTGGACCGGGGTTTCGCTGAAGGACGTCCTGCGCTCGATACCAGTCGGGAAAGAAATCCGCGAAATCGCCTTCCTCGGCGCCGACCGCGGCTTCGACTCCGGGGTCGAGCACGCCTTCGGCCGCAGCCTGAGCGTCGAGGACGCGATGCGTCCGGAGGTGCTGCTCGCCTGGGCGATGAACGGCGCGCCGCTCGCACCCCAGCACGGCGCGCCGCTGCGCCTCGTGGTGCCGGGCTGGTTCGGCATGGCGAGCGTCAAGTGGCTCTCGCGCATCGCGCTGCTCGAGCGGCCCTTCGACGGCTATCAGCAGGTGGTCGGCTACCGCTATGTCCGGCAGCGCGGCGAGCGCGGCACGCCGGTGCGCCATGCGCGGGTGAAGTCGCTCATCGCGCCGCCCGGCATCCCGGACTGGTACACCGGCCGCCGCCTGCTCGACGAAGGACCGGTCGAGATCCAGGGGCGGGCCTGGTCGGGCGCGGGCACGGCGGTGACGCGAGTCGAGCTGGCGGTGGACGGCGAATGGCGCAGCGCCGAGCTCGAGCCGCAGCGCGAGCGCTTCGCCTGGCAGCGCTGGCGCGCGCGCTGGGACGCGCAGCGCGGCGAGCACGAGCTCGCCTGCCGCGCTACCGACGCGGCCGGCGCGACGCAGCCGCTCGAGCCCGACTGGAACGTCGGCGGCATGGGCAACAACGCCGTGCAGCGCATCCGGGTGAGC
Source organism: Burkholderiales bacterium (assembly GCA_036381055.1). Taxonomy (GTDB): domain Bacteria; phylum Pseudomonadota; class Gammaproteobacteria; order Burkholderiales; family SG8-39; genus SCGC-AG-212-J23. The sequence goes on from DASVDO010000019.1 coordinate 27,471, forward strand.
GTGCGATGAGCGCCATCCTGCAGGTGAGCGTATGGCGCGGCGGCGAGCGCGGCCGCTTCCAGGCCTTCGAGGTGCCGCGCCATGCCAGCCAGACGGTGCTCGACGTGGTGATCCACATCCAGCGCGCGCTCGACCCGACGCTCGCCTACCGCTATGCCTGCCGCGTCGGCATGTGCGGCTCGTGCGCGATGACGGTGAACGGCGCGCCGCGCTGGACCTGCCGCAGCCACGTCGACAAGGTGGCGCGCGATGGCAGGCTGCAGATCGCGCCGCTGAGGAATCTCCCGGTGATCCGCGATCTCGTCACCGACATGCGCGAGTTCTTCGACAAGTGGGCGGCGGCGAAAGGCCGCTTCGCCGGCGAGCGCGGCCGCGGCGACGATTTCTCCCGCGTGCCGCCGCTCTCGGAGAAGCGCCGCGCCGCCGACGCGGCCATCGAGTGCATCGGCTGCGGCGTCTGCTACGCGGCCTGCGACGTGGTCGCCTGGAACCGCGACTACCTCGGCCCGGCGGCGCTCAACCGCGCCTGGACGCTGGTCAACGACGAGCGCGACACCGAGCGCCTCGCCCGGCTGCGCGCCGTGGCGGGCGACGCCGGCTGCCATGCCTGCCACACGCACATGAGCTGCACCGAGCGCTGCCCGAAGCATCTCTCGCCCACCGCGTCGATCGCCGGGCTGAAGCGCGCGGCGGCGAAAGCGGCCATGGACGGCGAGCTGTGAGCACGCGCAGCGAGACGACGCTCTGGCTCGCGCAGCGCGCGAGCGCGGCGGTGCTCGCCGTGTGCGTGCTGGTGCACCTGGTGACGATCGTCGTCGCCGTGCGCGGCGGCCTTACCGCCGAGGAGATTCTGGCCCGCACGCGCGGCAGCCATGCCTGGCTCGCCTTCTACGCGCTGTTCGTGCTCGCCGCGGCGGTGCACGCGCCGATCGGCCTGCGCGCGGTCGCCATCGAATGGCTCGGCTGGCGCGGCCGCAGCCGCGATATCGTGCTGGCTGCGTTTGCCATGGCGCTCGCCTGGACCGGGCTGCGCGCCGCCCTCGCGGTGTTCGGATGAGCCGCTGGCTCGCCTGGCTGCACCGCGGCTCGGGCGTCGCGCTCGCGCTCTTCCTGCCGCTGCATTTCTGGGCGCTCGGCCGCGGGCTCGAAATGCAGAGCTTCCTCGCCTGGACCGAGCAGCCGCTGGTGAAGGCGGCCGAGTGGGGACTGGTGGTGCTGCTCGCCTTGCACCTCGGCGCCGGGCTGCGCGTGCTGGCGATCGAGTTCCTCGGCTGGCACGAATGGCAGAAGAGCCTGGCGAGCGCCGCGGCGGCGCTCGCGCTCGGCGCGGGGCTCGCCTTCGCACTCGCGCTGTAGAATCGTCGCACCACACCACCACCACCCGCCACCCATGAGATCCCTCGCATTCCTGTTCGCGCTGCTGTTCAGCGCCGCCGAAGCGGCGCGCGCCGCGCCCGACGGCTACACGCTCTTGTTTCCCTCCGGCTCGGTGATGACCGCCAACCAGCACATCTACGCCAAGCTCGCCTACGATCCGGAGAAGGATTTCGTGCCGGTGACCAACGTGGTGTCCGGGCCGCAGGTGCTCACCGTGCCGGCCGGCTCGCGCTTCAAGACGCTCAAGGAGCTGGTCGACTACGGGCGCGCCAACCCGGGCAAGCTGACCTTCGGCCACGCCGGCATCGGCTCGCAGACCCACCTCGCGGCGGAGAACTTCGTCTACCAGGCGAAGCTCGACGCGCTCGCCGTGCCCTACAAGGGCGAGGGTCCCGGCCTCGCGGCGCTGGTCGGCGGCGAGACCGATTTCTTCATCGGCAACCTCGCGGCGTCGCTCGGCCATGTCAACGGCGGCCGGCTGCGCGCGCTCGGCGTGACCAGCCGGACGCGCGCGCCGCAGCTCCCCGGCACGCCGCCGATCGCCGACACCGTGCCGGGCTTCGAGAACGCCGGCTGGTTCGGCATCGTCGCGCCCGCCGGCACGCCGAAGGAGGTGGTGCGGAAAATCTACGTCGACACCCGCAAGGCGCTCGAGGACACGCAGATGAAGGCGCGCTTCTTCGCGCAGGGGCTCGCGCCGGTGGGCAACTCGCCCGAGGACTTCGGCCGCGCGATCAGGGAAGAGACGGCGCTCTGGGCGAAGGTCGTCAAAGAGAGGAAGATCCAGGTGAAATGAAAGTCGACCTTCGCCATGTCGAGGAAGCGGCGAAGGAGCTGTACATCCGCGCGCTGAAGCGCCTGCCGCCGGACGTGAAGCAGGGCTTCGACGCGCTCGCCGCGCACGAGAGCGCGCCGGGCGCGCAGCGCATGCTCGGCACGATGATGCGCAACATCGCGGTGGCCGAGGCGACCGACAACCTGCTCTGCCAGGACACCGGCATCCCGATCTACAACGTGTGGCTCGGCCGCGGCGTCGAGGTGGACGGCATGGCGCTCAAGGAGGCGATCCGGCGCGGCTGCGAGCGCGCGACGCGCGAGCATCCGCTGCGCTCCTCGGTGGTGCATCCGCTCACGCGCGCGAACCAGCACACCTCCACCGGCCGCGGCATCCCGGTGATCAACATCGACTTCATCGGCGAGGAGGCGCTGGTGCTGGAGATGATCCCGAAGGGCTCGGGCTCGGAGAACAACTCGTGGCTGCGCATGGCGGTGCCCGCCGAAGGGGTCGACGCGGTGAAGACCTTCGTCGTCGACTGCGTGCTCGAGGCGGGCGGCAAGACCTGCCCGCCGACCATCGTCGGCGTCGGCATCGGCGGCACGGCCGACCTGTGCGTGCACCTCGCCAAGCAGGCGGCGACGCGGCCGCTCGGCACGCGCTGCGCCGACCCGGAAGGCGCGCGGCTCGAGCCCGAGCTGACCGAGGCGGTGAACGCGCTCGGCGTCGGGCCGCAGGGTCTGGGCGGCGACTCCACCGCCTTCGCGGTGCACGTCGAGACCGCGGCGACCCACATCACCATGAACCCGGTGGCGGTGAACATGCAGTGCCATTCGGCGCGCCGCGCGCGCGCCACCTTCCGGCCCTCGGGGGTCGAATATGGTTTCTAGGGCGGCGCTTTTCCCGCTGCTCTTCCTCGCCGGCGGCGCCTGCGGCGCGGCCGAGGTGGCCGGGGTCAAGGTGCCCGAGACGGCGCAGGTCGAGGCGCGCCAGCTGGTGTTGAACGGCGCGGGGCTGCGCACCCGGTTCTTCTTCAAGGTCTACGTGATCGGCCTCTACCTGCCGGAGAAGACGCGCGACGCGGCCGCCGTGCTCGCGCGGCCGGGGCCGAAGCGCATCGCGCTGCACATGCTGCGCGACGTCGGCGCCGAGAGCTTCTCGCAGGCGCTGGTCGACGGGCTGCAGGCGAACCACACCGCCACCGAGTACCGCGCGCTCGAGCCGCGCGTGAAGCAGCTCGAGGCGATCATGGCGCAGGTGGGGGAGGCGAAGAAGGGCATGAACATCGCGCTCGACTGGACGGGCGGCGCGACGCGCGTGTCGGTGGGCGCAAGCGCGGTCGGCGAGCCGATCCCCGGCGAGGACTTCTACCGCGCGCTGTTGCGCATCTGGCTCGGCGAGAACGCGGTGCAGGACGACGTGAAGAGCGCCCTGCTCGGCAACTGATGTTCATCGGCCATTTTGCCGTGGCCTTTGCCGCGAAGCGGGCCGCCCCGACCACCTCGCTCGGCACGCTGTTCCTCGCCAGCTCGCTGATCGACATCCTCTGGCCGCTGCTCCTGCTCGCCGGCGTGGAGACGGTGGTCATAGCGCCGGGCGTCACGCGCGTCACGCCGCTCGACTTCCAGCACTATCCCTGGACCCACAGCCTGCTCATGGTCGCGGTGTGGGCCGCCGCTTTCGGCGCGCTGCACTACGCGGCGCGCAGGCGCTGGCTGCCGGCCGCCGTGCTGGCGCTGGTCGTGCTGTCGCACTGGTTCCTCGACCTGGTGGTGCACCGGCCCGACCTGCCGCTCGCGCCGGGCAGCGATCTCAAGGTGGGCTTCGGCCTGTGGCAATCGCCGGCCGCGACGCTGATCGTCGAAGGCGCGCTGTTCGTCCTCGCCGTGCGCTTCTATCTCGCGGGTTCGCAGGCCAGGGACCGCATCGGCCACTGGGCGCTGTACGGCCTGCTCGTCCTGCTGCTCGCCAGCTACGTCGCCAGCGTGTTCGGCCCGCCGCCGCCCGGCGTGGCGGCAATCGCCTGGGTGGGCCTCGCCGGCGGCCTGCTCACCGCCGCGCTCGGCTACTGGATCGACCGGCACAGGACGGCGAAGGCCTGACGATGGCGCACTACGACTTCACGATGCCGATCAGCGAGGCCGAGGCGCGCGCGCTGCGCGTCGACGACACGGTGACGCTGAACGGCACGCTGTACGGCATCCGCGACGCGACGCAGATCCACATGTTCGACCGCGGCCGGCGCACGCGCTTCGATCTCGCCGGCCACGCGGTGATCCACACCGCGCCCAACGTGCGCAAGGTGGCGAGGGACGCGGCGCACCCCGCCGGCTACGCGCCGGTGTGCATCGGCACGACCACCAGCGACCGCATGGAGCGCTTCACGCGGCCGCTGATGCGCGAGTACGGGGTGCGCCTGGTGATCGGCAAGGGCGGCCTGCGGGAAGGCTCGCTGCAAAGCTTCCGCGAGCTCGGCGGCGCCTACCTCGCGATCATCGGCGGCACGGCGGCGCTCGAGACCACCTGGATAGAGCGGATCGAGGACGTCGACCTCGACGACCTCAATCCCGAGTCGCTGTGGAAATTCCGCGTCCGGGGCTTCGGCCCGCTGCTGGTCGCCATGGACAGCCACGGCGCCAGCCTGTACGCCGCGGTCGGCCAGGCGGCCCGCGCGCGGCGCGCGGCCGCGCTGCGCAGACTTGGCGTTAGAATCCCCGGCGACTGACCACCACTCCAGGAGGAATCGATGCGACTCTTCATTCGCGCGCTGGCGCTCGCCGCCTGCGCCGCGGCGCTCGCGCCCGCAGCCCTGGCGCAGAACATCTCGATCGGCACCGGCGGCACCGGCGGCGTCTACTACCCGCTCGGCGGCGGCATGGCGGCGGTGCTCTCCAAGTACGTCGACGGCATGCAGGCCACCGCCGAGGTGACCGGCGGCTCGGTCGCCAACCTGCAGCTGGTCGGCACCGGCAAGCCCTACCTCGCCATGACGATGGCCGACGCCGGCTTCGACGCCTACAAGGGGCAGGACAAGTTCAAGGGCCGGCCGGTGCCGGTGCGCACGCTGATGGTGATGTACCCGAACCGCATGCACGTGGTCACCATCGAGGGCACGGGCATCAACGACATCAAGGACCTCAAGGGCAAGCGCGTCTCGACCGGCTCGGGCGGCAGCGCCACCGAGGTGATGGCGTTCCGCGTCATCGAGGCGGCGGGGCTGGACAAGGACCGCGACATGACGCGCGAGCGCCTGGGCGTCGCCGAGTCGGTGAACGCGCTGAAGGACCGCAAGATCGACGCCTTCTTCTGGGTCGGCGGCCTGCCGACCGCGGCGGTGACCGATCTCGCCAACACGCCGAACGTCAGGATCAAGCTGATCGACATCGCGCACCTCGTGCCGGCGATGAACAAGAAGTACGGCAACCTGTACGTCGAGGACGTGATCCCGAAGTCGACCTACAAGGGCATGGAAAAGGACAACAAGCAGGCGACGGTGATGAACCTGCTGGTGGCGCACCAGAACATGGACCCGAAGACCGCCTACAACATCGTCAAGGCGATCTTCGAGCACCGCGAGGAGCTGATCCGCGTGCACAAGGAAGCGGCGAACTTCAAGCTCGAGAACCAGAAGAAGGAGGCTTCGCCGCTGCCCTGGCATCCCGGGGCGCTGAAGTACTACGCGGAGCAGGGAGTCAAGATCGACTGAGCGCAGCCGCGCCGACCAGCCCCGTCCGGAATCCCTGACGGGGCTTTTTTGTGCCCAGGGGGCCGATGAGCGAAGAGACCATCCGTCTGCACCAGCCGGCCGCGGAGGTGAGCCGCGAGGCGCTCGAGCGCGCCGAGGCGATGATCGAGCGCGAGGAGGGCGCGCACAACAAGCTGCGCGGCGCGCTTGCCGCGCTGGTCGCCGTGGTGGCGGTGGTGATGTCGCTGTTCCACCTCTACACCGCCTACTACATCGTGCGGCCCGAGCACCTGCGCGCCACCCACGTCGCGTTCGTGCTGTTCCTCACCTTCCTGGTCTTCCCGCTGTCGCGGCGCTTCCGCCACCGCGTCATGTGGTGGGACTGGCTCGCCGCGGCGCTCGGCGTCGGCACCGCGGCGTACCTGATCATGGGCGGCGACGAGTTCTTCGACCGCTCTATCCTGCCCACCGACTGGGACATCTTCTGGGGGGTGACGCTGGTGCTGCTGGTGCTGGAGGCGATGCGCCGCACCACCGGCTGGATCCTGCCGGTGATCACCGCGGCCTTTCTCGCCTATGCCTTCTTCGGCGAGTACCTGCCGGCGCCGTGGACGCACAAGGGCTACGAGGTGCCGCGCCTGGTCGGCCACATGTACATGACGCTGGAAGGCATCTACGGCACGGCGATCAACGTCTCCTCGACGCTGATCATCCTGTTCACCATCTACGGCGCGTTCCTGCAATTCTCCGGCGCCGGCAAGTTCTTCATCGACTTCTCCTTCTCGGCGATGGGCGGCAAGCCGACCAGCGCCGGCCGCACCGTGACGCTCGCCTCGTTCCTGCTCGGCGGGCCCTCCGGCTCCGGCGTGGCGACCACCGTGACGCTCGGCTCGGTGGCCGCGCCGATGCTCGCCAAGGTCGGCTACAGCAAGGAGGAGGCGGGCGGCCTGCTCGCCGCCGGCGGCCTCGGCGCGATCATCTCGCCGCCGGTGCTCGGCGCGGCGGCGTTCCTGATCGCCGAGTTCCTCAAGATCTCCTACCTCGACGTGCTGCTGATGGCGGTCATCCCGACCTGCCTGTACTACCTGTGCCTGTTCATCATGGTCGAGATCGACGTGCGCAAGTTCGGCATGCGCGACGTCAGCTTCCAGGCGGTCGAGTCGGCGTGGACGCTCGCCAAGCGCTACTGGTTCCATTTCCTGTCGCTGGTCTCGATCATCGCCTTCATGCTGTACGGCTTCTCGCCGGAGCTGTCGGTGTTCTGGGCCACGGTGGTCGCCTTCGTCACCAGCTTCCTGCGCCGCGACACGGCGCTCGTGGCGTGGGACTTCTGGCGCCGGCCGGTGCGCGGCCTGGTCGAGTCGGGATTCGTCAAGGCGCTGCAGGGCGGCGCGATGGCGGTGCTGAACGTCGCCGCCACCTGCGCCGGCGCCGGCATCATCGTCGGCGTGGTGACGCTGACCGGCCTGGGGCTCAAGTTCAGCTCGATCGTGCTCGCCTACGCGGGCAACTCGCTGCTGCTCACCGCCATCTATACCGCGCTGATCGTCTGGATCGTCGGCCTGGCGGTGCCGGTGACCGCGAGCTACATCATCTGCGCGGTGATCGCCGCGCCGGCGCTGATCGCGCTCAAGGTGCCCGAGTACGCGGCGCACATGTTCATCTTCTATTACGCCGTGCTGTCGGAAGTCTCGCCGCCGACGGCCCTGTCGCCCTTCGCGGCCGCCGCCATCACCGGCGGCGACCCGTACAGGACTACGCTGCAGACATGGAAGTACACGCTGCCCGCTTTCCTCGTGCCGTTCGTCTTCGTCCTCGACCCGGCGGGTACGGGGCTGCTGCTCACCGGATCGTTCAAGACGCTGGGCGGCGCG
>DASVDO010000020.1:0-27690 GCA_036381055.1 Burkholderiales bacterium
CGCATCTTCGCGTCCTGGTCGCTCTCGTAGCTCTTGACGAGCGTCACGCCGACCACGAACACCGCGACGCCGAGGTGCGCCACCACCATGCCGAGGTAGGCGCGCGAGCCGCGCGGCCGCTTCCTCAGGCTGAGCAGGCCGGTGATGGCGATCCAGATGGCGAGCGCCAGCCCCAGGCCGGTGAGCGCGCTCCAGCGCCCGAAGGCGAGCGGCAGCAGCAGGCCGACGACCACGCTGACCGCGGCCGCCCAGCGCAGCAGCACGACCAGCTCCGGCAGGCTCTGGCGCTTCCAGCGCGCGAGCGGGCCGACGCCCATCAGGAAGAGCGCCGGCGCCATGAGGGGCACGAACACCGCCTCGAAGTACGGCGGCCCGACCGAGATCTTGCCGGCGCCGAGCGCATCGATCGCCAGGGGATAGAGCGTGCCGAGGAATACGGTGGCCGCGGCGGCGGCGAGCAGCACGTTATTCGCCAGCAGGAAGGACTCTCTTGAGACAGCGGAAAAACTGCCCCCCAGGCCCACCTTCGCGGTGCGCCACGCATAGAGGAGCAGCGCGCCGCCGATCATCACCGCGAACAGGCCGAGGATGAAGATGCCGCGCCGCGGATCGACCGCGAAGGCGTGCACCGAGGTGAGCACGCCCGAGCGCACCAGGAAGGTGCCGAGCAGCGACAGGCCGAAGGCGATGATCGCGAGCAGCACCGTCCAGCTCTTGAAGCTGCCGCGCTTCTCGGTCACCGCCAGCGAGTGGATGAGCGCGGTGCCGACCAGCCAGGGCATGAACGAGGCGTTCTCCACCGGGTCCCAGAACCACCAGCCGCCCCAGCCGAGCTCGTAGTACGCCCAGCCCGAGCCCAGGCAGATGCCGAGCGTGAGGAACGTCCAGGCGACGGTCGTCCAGGGCCGCGACCAGCGCGCCCAGGTCGCGTCGAGCCGCCCGGAGAGGAGCGCAGCGACCGCGAAGGCATAGGCCACGGAGAAGCCGACGTAGCCCATGTACAGCATCGGCGGGTGAAAGACCATGCCCGGGTCCTGCAGCAGCGGGTTCAGGTCGTTGCCGTCGACCGCGGGCGGGAACTGGCGGTCGAAGGGATTCGAGGTGAAGAGCATGAAGGCGAGGAAGCCGGCGCTCACCACGCCCATCGCGCCCAGCACGCGCGCCGTCATGTCCTCCGGCAGGTGGCGGCTGAAGAAGCTGACCGCGGTCATCCAGACGCCGAGCATCAGCGTCCAGAGCAGGAGCGAGCCTTCGTGGCCGCCCCACACCCCGGCGATGCGGTAGTGCAGCGGCAGCGCGCTGTTCGAGTGCTGCACCACGTAGGCGACCGAGAAATCGTTGGCGACGAAGCTGTATGTCAGGCAGCCGAAGGCGAAGGCGACGAGCAGCGCCTGCGCTTGCGCCGCCGGCCGCCCGAGCGCCATCCACGCCGCGTTGCCGCGGTGCGCGCCGGCGATCGGGAAGAACGCCTGCACCAGGGCGAGCGCCAGGGCGAGCGCGAGGGCGAACTGGCCGAGCTCGGGGATCATGGCGTCTTCAGCGTCTTCTGCGCCTTCTGCGCCTGCTCGACGGCGTGCGCCGCCTCGGGCGGCATGTAGTTCTCGTCGTGCTTGGCGAGCACCTCGCGCGCGGTGAACACGCCGTCGGCGCCGAGGCTGCCCTGCGCCACCACGCCCTTGCCTTCCTTGAAGAGGTCGGGGAGCTGGCCGCGGTAGACCACCGGGATCTCCTGCGCCGTGTCGGTGACCACGAAGCGCACCTCCACGCCGGTGCGCTGCACGCTGCCCGGCACCACCATGCCGCCGATGCGGAAAGTGCGGCCGACCGGCGCCTCTTTCGCCGCGACCTGCGAAGGCGTGAAGAAGAACACCAGGTTCTCGCGGAACGCGGAAAGCACGAGCGCGCTCGCCACGCCGAGCGCAACGAGCCCGAGCGCGATCCACGCCATGCGCCTATGTCTGGGTTTCACGCTTCCTCTTCAGCAATAGGACCACCTCGATCGCGAGAAGTGCGAAGGTGACCGCGTACGAGCCCCACACGTAGAGCGCGTAGCCGCCCATGGCGAAAAACTCCCTCACCGCTCCTCCTCCGCGATCAGGCAGCGCACGCGCGTCAGCGCCACCGCGATGCTGTACATCCAGAACGCGAACGTCATGAGGATCATGCCGGCGAACATGGTCATCGCCATGCTCGGCGCGCGCGTCAGGCTCACCGAGGCGCCCTGGTGCAGCGTGTTCCACCACTGCACCGAGTAGTAGATGATCGGGATGTTGACCACGCCGACGAGGGCGAGCACCGCGCCCGCCCGGTCGGCGCGCCGCCGGTCGTCGATCGACGCCTGCAGCGCCATGAAGCCGAAATAGAGGAACAGCAGGATCAGCTCGGAAGTCAGCCGCGCGTCCCACACCCACCAGGTGCCCCAGGTCGGCTTGCCCCAGAACGCGCCGGTCCAGAGCGCGATGAAGGTGAACAGCGCCCCGGTCGGCGCCAGGGCGCGCGCCATCATGGCCGAGAGCCGGGTGTTGAGCGCGAGGCCCGCCGCCGCCCAGAACGCCATCACCACGTACAGGAACATCGACATCCACGCCGCCGGCACGTGGATGAAGATGATGCGGTAGGCCTCGCCCTGGGTGGCGTCGGTCGGCGCGACGAAGAAGCCGACGTAGAGCCCGCTCACGAGGAACAGCCCGGCGAGCACGGCGCAGAGCCGCGCGATCTTCCCGGCGAGCGGGAAGAACGTCTGCGGCGAGGCGTACCAGAACCACTTGATGCTGTGCGTCGTCATTCCGAAGAAATCCGCAGCGCCGCCGCCGTCGCCCAGGGAGCGAAGGCCGCGGCCAGGACCAGGAGCGCGCCGAGGAGCTGGAGCTGGCCGGCGGCGGACAGCCCCGCGTCGACCATCGCCACCGCGCCGGCGCCGAGGATCAGCACCGGGACGTAGAGCGGCAGCACGAGCAGCGAGATCAGCACTCCGCCGCCGCGCAGGCCCAGCGTGAGCGCGGCGCCGATGGCGCCGACCAGGCTCAGGATCGGCGTCCCGAGGAGCAATGATAAGGCAAGCACGCCGTAGAGCGCGCGAGCGACGTCGTACTGGAGCGCCACCAGCGGCGCGATCGCCACCAGCGGCAGCCCGGAGACCAGCCAGTGCACGAGGGTTTTCGCGGCGACGATCACGCCGAGCGGCGCGGCGCCGATCAGCATCTGCTCGAGCGTGCCGTCGGCGTGGTCGGCGGCGAACAGACGCGCGAGCGAGAGCATCGACGAGAGCAGCGCCGCGACCCAGATCACGCCCGGCGCGACGGCGCGCAGCCGCTCCGGCTCGGCGCCGATGCCGAGCGGGAAGAGGCTCGTCACGATGACGAAGAAGAGCAGCGCCGTGGCGACGTCGCTCCGGCGCCGCATGGCGAGCCGCAGGTCGCGCCGCACCACGGCGCGGAAGGCGCCGGCGATCAGAGCTCGATCACCCGCGCCCCGGCGTCGACGGCGCTCGGCTGGTGCGTGGTGTACACGACCATGCCGCCCGCCGCGACGTGCGCGCGCACCAGGTCCTCGACCTGCGCCGCCGCGGCCGTGTCGAGCGCCGCGAGCGGCTCGTCGAGCAGCCACAGCGGCAGCGCCGCCGAGAGCATCAGCCGCGCCAGCGCCGCGCGGCGCCGCTGCCCCTGCGAGAGCCGGCGCGCCGGGCGCTCGGGCACCGAGAACGCGCCGAGCGCCTCTTCCAGCGCCGGCTTCTTCACGGCGAGGCCGGCGAGCCGGCAGGCGAACTCCAGGTTCTCCGTGGGCGTGAGGTCGTCCTTCACCGCCGGCGCGTGGCCGAGATAGACGAGCTGCCGGGAATACTCCTCCCTCAGGGCGCCGATCGGCGCGCCCTGCCAGCGCACTTCCCCGGCGCTCGGCGTGAGCAGCCCGCACAGGATGCGCAGCAGGCTGGTCTTGCCGCTGCCGTTCGGCCCGGCGACGCGCAGCAGCTCGCCCGGCGCGAGCGTGAACGACAGCGCGCCGTAAAGCTCGCGCCCGCCCCGCTCGCATTTCAAGTCCCTCGCCTCCAGCACGCGGCGTATTGTTCCAGAAACCGGGCTTCAGGCTTTGCGCACCGTAAGGAGCTGATACAGGCCGCCGAACGCCGTGCGCTTCTCCAGCGCCGTGCCGCCGGGCAGCCAGGACGAGATCTCGCGCCGCCACAGGTCGAGCGCGAAGGGCTCGAGCATCGCCAGGATCGCCCGCATCGGCAGGTACAGCGGGTGCGCACGGCGCGGCCGGTGGTAGTCGACGATCACCAGGCGCCCGCCGGGCTTGAGGATGCGCAGCGCTTCCGAGAGCGTGCGCCGGCGCACTTCTTCCGGCTGCTCGTGCAGCAGGAAGAATGCGAGCGCGCGGTCGTAGCTTGCCGAAGGCAGGTCGAGCGCCGAGCTGTCGCCCTGCAGCAGCCCGACGCGCGGATCTCCCGGCAGCTTCGCCGCGAGGTTGTCGAGCTGCACCCGCAGCACGTCCACCACGTCGAGGCTGCCGCCCGGCGTGAGGCGCCGGCGCAGGCGCTCGGTCAGGTCGCCGTAGACGCAGGCGATCTGCAGCGTGCGCCCGTCGAGCCGCGCGCCCAGCGCGTCGAGCGCCGCGTCGCGCAGCCGGCCGAAATTGCCCCACAGGATCAGGTTGACCAGCCACGGGCGCTCGAACAGCCGGACCGCCGCCGGCCGCACGTAGGCCCACCAGTACACGCGCTCGAGGTATCCCGGCACCGGCACCACGGCATTCGACCGGGGGCGGATCAGAAGCGGTGGTACAGCGCCGCGCCGACGAAGCTCACGAGCTGGTTCCCGTCCTGGGTGACGGTCGTGCCGTCGCTATAGGCCCAGCTCGCCCAGGTCCAGTCGTCGGTCGTGTAGCGGTCCTGGACAAGCTGCGCGCGGATGCCGGTCTGGCGGCGCAGCGCGTAGTCGGCGTAGAGCCTGAGCGTCCTCACCCGGGTCGTGGAGTCCGGCAGGCTCGCCGCATCGATCGCGGCCGACGCGGACGGGCTGATCGCGAGCAGGCTCATCTCGTCGCGCACCCGCGACTGCACGAAATCCGCGCCGACCTTGAGCGGGCCGATCGGCTGGGCGCGCACGCCGAGGCCGAACGACGTGTCGAAGTTGCCGAGCTTGCTGCCCCACACCGGCGCGGCGCTGGTATTGGTGCAGGTGAGCGGCGTGCCGCTCTCCGGGCAGAGCGCGTTCTCGTAGCGACTGACCGTGCGCGACACCCAGGCAGTGGCCTGCAGGCGCTCGGAGAAGGTGTAAGCGCCGTCGAGCGACAGGAACTGCTGCTCGCCCTTGCGCGGCCCGAGCTCGAAGCCGGTGTCCTTGCGCCCGGTATAGCGGTCCTGCGACAGGTCGCAGCGGATATTGAGCGACAGCGGCTCGGTGGGCGCCCAGTTGAGCACCACGCGCAGCGTGTCCCGGTCGCGGTCGGCAAGGTGCAGCGGCGCGACGGCGTTGCTGTAGAGCGCGCCGCCGTTGAGCACGTTCACCAGGAACTCGGAGCCGGTGCGCTCGCTGTGCAGGACGGTCAGCGCGCCGCTGGCCGACTCGCCGATCGAGCGGCGCAGGCTCACGTGGTACGTGGTTTCGTCGGTCGTCTCGCGAAAGCCCACCGAGCGCACCGGCGGGCTGTTGCGCGTCTTCTCCACCACCTCGACACCGCCGCCCAGGCGCAGCGCGAGCGGCAGCCGGTAGGTGGCGTCGAGCTTGCCCGAGCGGGTCCTGATGTCGCGCGGCTCGTTCTCGCCGTTGTTGGTCGAGTTGGCGACGTTCTGCGTCGGGTAGTAGCGGAACACCGGCGTGCGGTCGTCGCGGTCCTCGTAGCGCAGGTCGGCGCGCAGCGAGAGCCCGGGCAGCGGCCGCGTGGTGAGCCCGGCCTGCAGCAGCGTGGTGTCGATGCGCGCGTCGAGGCTCGCCGGCGCCCCGGCGGCGAGCGGCGCGGTCGGGAACGCCTCGTCCTGCGTGATGCGCCCGAGCGCGACCTTGAACATGGCGCGCGTGGTGGGCGTGAAGCTGTAGCCGCCCGAGAGGTGGAGCTGGTGCGACTGGTTGTCGGGCGGCAGCGCGATCTGGTTGCTGCCCGCGAAGAGCGCCGTGCCGACCACGTTCAGCACCTCGTTGCGGTTGCGGAAGCGCGTGCCGTAGTAGCCGCCGGCGAGCTGCAGCCTGTCGGCGTTGTAGGCGAGCGTCGCGTCGATCTGCTCGGTCCTCTGGTCGATCGGCTCGGCGAGGAAGCGCCAGTTGCCGAAGGTGCCCTGGCCGAACAGGCGATCGCCCTCCTTGTCCTCGCTGCGGAACACGACCTGCGCCGAGAGCCCCGGCGCGAGCGACTTCGCGCCGCCCACGGTCCAGCGCCTGCGCTCGGTCTCGAGGCGATGCTCGGCCCCGCTGCCGCGCACGATGGTAGTCGGCGTCTGCTTGGTCGTGCCGATGCCCTGCAGCCCGCTGTTGACCGCGTAGGGATCGAAGCGCGGGATCTGGCTGAAGTCGATGACATAGCGCCAGTCGCCCTGGCGCTCCTGGCCGAAGCCGAGCTCGCGGCTGTCCAGGCCGAGGTTGCGAGCGCCGAAGCGAGTCCAGATGCCGCTCGCGTCTTCGCGGCGCACCACGTCGGCGTCGAGCAGCAGCACGCCGCCTTCGTCCTTCAGGCCGCTGTACTGGCCGAAGCGCGCGTTGTCGCTCGACACGTGGCCCGCGCCCAGGCTCGCTTCGCTTTGCGGCGCCTTCAGCCGCCCGATGTCCGGCTCGTCGTCCGCGGCCGCGGCGGACAGGACGATCAGCGCGGCGGCGAGCGGGGCGGCCTTGCCGGGCGATCTCATGGCGATTCCCCTGCGCGTCCCTCAGCGGCGGAACCCGCGGCCGCTCCCGGTGTCGGCTGCGTTGTTCGTGCCGTGGATGTTGGTGTGGCAGTTCACGCAGCCGCGCGCCATCACGACGGCCTGGCTGGTCGTCGGGTTGCCGGGCACCGGCCCGTTGTTCGGGATGGTCGAGTGGTGCGAGTCGGGCTCGTGGCACGACTGGCACAGGAACGGCGGCCGCAGCTTGAGCAGGTTCGGGTTGGTGGTGCCGTGCGGGTTGTGGCAGATCGAGCAGTCTTCCTGCACCGGCTCGTGCGTGCGCACGAACGGCCCGCGCTTCTCCATGTGGCAGGCGTAGCAGGTGTCGTTCACGCTGTCGCGCACCAGCATCTTCGGCGCGGCGCCGCCGTGCGCGTTGTGGCAGTCCGAGCACGCCACCTTGCCCTCGAGGATCGGATGGCGCGAGGGCCGGCGAAGCTGCGCGCGCTGCTCCTTGTGGCAGGCGAAGCACACCTCGGGCTGCGCGCGCTTGTCGCGCACGCGGTCGAACTGCATGTGCACCTGGTGGCAGGAGCTGCACGCCACCTCGTTGCCGGCGTGCGCCGAGAGCTGCCAGTGGATGCGCGTCGTGCCCTGGTGGCAGGCGAGGCAGGCGGCGCTGCGCTCCTCCATCGGCGTCTTCGAGACGCTTCCGAAGGTGCGGTCGGGCGGCGGGCGGCGGCCGCCCGAGGGCTTGAGGTGCGCCTCGCTCGCGCCGTGGCAGCTCGTGCAGGTCGGGGTGCGGCCGTCGGCGAGCGTGCCGTGCTTGGTCCTGCCGATCTCCAGGATCTGCGGGTTGTCCTCGGCGTCGTGGCAACGAGTGCACTGCGCGTCGCCGCGGAGGACGAGGTCCTTGCGCGGCGCGTCCTGGGCGAGGGCCGCGCCGGCGCACAGGGCAGCGGCGAGGAAAAGGGTCAGCCTGGTGAGCGTCATTGGCGCACCACCTTCGCCTTGCGCCGGAACTCGGGCAGCTCCTGCGGCCCCGGGCCGTCGGGCTCCTGGTGCGCAATGCCGAAGTGGCAGTCGATGCAGGTGAGGCCCTCGGTCTTCATGCGCGCGTGGCGCGCCCTCGCCCTCTCCGACTGCTTCTCGGGATCCATCGCGTCGGCGTGGTGGCAGTTGCGGCACTCGAGCGAGTCGGTCTGCTTCATGCGCGTCCATACCCGCTTGGCGAGCGTGTAGCGGTGCGCCTCGAACTTCTCCTTGGTGTCGATCACGCCGCGGAAGTGGCCGACCAGCTCGAAGCTCGCGCGCATCTTGCGCTTGATGAGCGGCCAGGGCTCGTGCGGCACGTGGCAGTCGGAGCAGATGGCGCGCACGCCGGAGCGGTTGACGTCGTGGATCGTGCCCTTGAACTCGGCGTACACGTTCTCGCGCATCTCGTGGCAGCCGATGCAGAAGCGCTCGGTGTTGGTCCACGCCAGGCCGTAGGCGCCGGCGGTCATCAGCAGGCCGGCCACGACGAGCGCCAGGATGAAGAAGCCGAGACCCAGCGTGACGCGCGAGCAGGTCGCGCAGCGTTGCTTGAGGTTGCTCCACCACTTCATGCCGGTCGCCCCCTGTGGCGGATCCGCGTGGCGCTAGCGGCTCAGGATGTACTCGACGACGTTGCGGATCTCGGCCTCGCTCGCGGTCTTGAGCGACGGATGCTTTTCCTCGTTGCCGTCGATCTTGACCGTCGGCTGCGTGGTGAGGTGCTTGTGCAGCGCGGCCTGCGCGTCGCCCTTGCCGCGGTACTTCTCGGCGACCGACTTGTACGACGGCCCGTCCTTCCTGGCGCTCACCGAGTGGCACTTCATGCAGCCGCTTTTCCTCATCAGCGCCTCGGCGGCGCCCGTGTCGACCGCGCCTTGCGCGCTGCCCAGACCCAAGACGGCGGCCGCGGCCGCCAGCGCTGTTGCCCTGAGCTTCACGGTGTCCCCTTTCGTGCTCGTCGGGTGGCTCGCGTCCATTGAGCGCCGGAGCGCCGCGTCGCGGCTTGATGTAGATCAAACGGCGACACCGCGTCGCGCCGGAGACTGCGAAACGTGCCGCAGGCCGTGCAGACCGTCCTCGCCGCCGTCCCGCTTTTCGCGGGGCTCGGCCGCGCCTCGCTCGCCGCGCTGGCGCGCTGCGCCGGCCGCGCCGCCTATGCGCGCGGCAGCGTGGTGATCGCGGCGGGCGATCCGGTGCCCGGCGTGCTGGCGCTATGCGAGGGCGCCGTGCGCCTCGCGCTTCACGACGGGACGCGCGAGGAGCGGGTGCTGCGCATCGCCACGCCGCCGCAGAGCTTCTACCTCGCCTCCGCGGTGCTCGACCGGCCGGCGCCCTACCAGGCCACCGCACTCTCGCCCTGCGAGGTGCTGGTGGTGCCGCGGCGCGCGCTGCAGGCGCTGCTCGAGCGCGACGTGCCGCTCGCACGGGCGCTGATCCGCGAGCTGGCGGAGCGCGAGCTGGAGCTGTGCGCCGAGCTGCACGCCGCCGCGTTCCGCGACAGCGCGCAGCGCCTCGCCTCGTACCTCGCCTCGCTCGCCGGGGCGAGCGAGCCCGGCGTGGTGCGCCTGCCGTGCAGCAAGACGCTGCTCGCGGCGCGGCTCGGCATGAAGAAGGAGACGCTGTCGCGCCTGCTCAAGCGCTTCGCGCAGGGCGGCATCATCGGCGTGAGCCGCGGCACGATCGCGATCCTCGACCCGGCGGGGCTGAGCGCCGCCGGGCGGCCGCAGCGCCTGGCGAGCTAGGGCTGGCGCACCACCGCCGCCGGCGGCCGTTCGCCCAGACGGCAACCGCCAGCGCCGGCGCGAGCAGCGCGGCCGCGAGGCCCAGCATCTCCAGGTGGCCGAGCGCCAGGATGCCGCCGCCGGGCGCGGCGAGCACGATGCCGCCCAGCACGAGCAGCACGCGCGCCGGCGTCGCGAGCGCGCCGGCGCGCGCCAGCTCGCCGACGCCGAGCTGCCAGCCCTGCAGCCCGGCGCAGATGAAGATCGCGCCCGCGCCGGCGCACAGCGTCAGGTACGCGGTCTCCCACGGCGGCCCCTGCAGCACGAAGGCCGGATTGAGCACGAAGAAGAACGGGATGAAGTAGATGATGCTGCCCACGGTCATCGACTCCCACGCCGTCTTCATCGGCGGCGCGCCGGCGATGCCGGCGGCGGCGAAGGAGGCGATCGCCACCGGCGGCGTGATCGAGGACAGCATCCCCCAGTAGAAGATGAACATGTGCACCGCCATCTTGTTCAGGCCCGCCTTCTCGAGCGCCGGGCCGACCAGGATGGCGAGGAAGATGTAGCACGCGGTGGTGGTGAGCCCCAGGCCCAGCACCAGGCTGGTGATCGCCGCCATGGCGAGCAGGAGCAGCGCGCTGCCGCCGGCGAGCGTCAGCATGTCGTTGGCGAGGCTCGACACCACGCCGGTGAGCGAGAAGGCGCCGATCAGCAGCCCGCAGCCGGCGAGGATGCCGACCAGCTCGACGAAGGTGCGGCCGTTCAGCTCGAGGAAGCGCAGCACGGTCGTCCAGGTCCAGCGCTCCCGGCTGAAAAGCTGGTTCAGCACGAGCAGCAGCAGCGTGGCGTAGAACGGCGCGTGGCTCTCGCGCTTCATGATTAG
Source organism: Burkholderiales bacterium (assembly GCA_036381055.1). Classification (GTDB taxonomy): domain Bacteria; phylum Pseudomonadota; class Gammaproteobacteria; order Burkholderiales; family SG8-39; genus SCGC-AG-212-J23. The sequence goes on from DASVDO010000020.1 coordinate 10,436, forward strand.
CAGCATGTAGATGAGCAGCGCGATCACCAGCAGGTAGTACCAGCCCTCCTTCACCGTCTCGCGCAGTTTCGGCAGCTCCTCGCGCGGCAGCCCGCGCAGGCCGTGGCGCGCGGCGTAGGCGTCGACCTGCATGAACAGGCCGAAGTAGTAGAGCAGCGCCGGCACCGCGGCGGCGAGCGCCACGTCGGCGTAGCTGACGTTGAGGAACTGCGCCATGACGAACGCGGTGGCGCCCATCACCGGCGGCGCGAGCACCGCGCCGGTGGAGGCGCAGGCCTCGATCGCGCCGGCGTACGACGGCGTGAAGCCGGTGCGCTTCATCACCGGGATGGTCATGGTGCCGGCGGTGAGCACGTTGGCGACGATCGAGCCCGACATCATGCCGAGCAGGCCGCTCGCGAAGATGCCCACCTTGGCGGCGCCGCCGCGGAAGGTGCCGCACAGCGCGAACGACAGGTTGATGAAGAACTTGCCCGCGCCGGTCATCATCAGCGCGGTGCCGAACACCAGGAAGCCGATCACCACCTCGGCGAACGCCTGCAGCGGGATGCCGAGCACGCTCTCGATCGACAGCGCGTGATACGCGCTCGCCTGCGCCAGGGTCGACTGCGCGCCCTTCAGCGGCCCGAGCCAGTCCGCGTCGGCGAACAGCGGGTACAGCGTGAACGGCAGCACCGAGAGCATCAGGCTCCAGCCGCCGGTGCGCCGCAGGCCCTCCATGAGCAGCGCCCAGATCGCGTAGCCCGCCCAGACCACGTGCGCCGGCGCGCCGGCGAACTCCCAGCCGAGCTCCGCCGCTTTTCGAATATTCAGCAACAGGAGAAGCGATGTGAAGATCGTCAGAGCGAATAAACCCACGTCGAGCCACGGCACGCGGTCCAGCGGGGCGCGCTTGCTGCCCGGGAACAGGACGAACACGAACGGCAGCATCGCCAGCACCAGCGCGTAGTAGTACTCGGTGTTGAGCGGCGTGAAGCCGACGAAGAAGCGCAGGACGAACTGCTGGTTGACGCAGAGAAAGATCGTGAAGGCGGCGGCGCCGGCGAGCGCCCAGCGCCAGCCGCCGCGGAGAGCCCGGACGCGGATCGCGTCCGCCTCGCCGCCCTGCATCGTCGGGCCTCCCTCGACCCGGTGCTACTCGAAGATCGGGTCCATGCCGTTCTTCTCGAGCGCCGCCGCGCGCGCCTTCATCCAGCCCTTGCGGAACGCCTCGGTGTCGTCGGGCGGATTGGACTTCAGGTACGAGCGCCACGCCGCGGCGAGCGTGTCCTGGCGCTTGACGAGCTTGCGGTTGTGGGCGTCGTGCTCGGGCTTCCAGACGCCCGCCTCCTTCATGGCGCGCACCGTGCCCTCGTGGTAGGGCAGCGCCCAGGTGAGGATCTGGCGCTTGAGCTCCAGGCCGTCGGCGCCGGGCGCGCCGCTCTTGTAGCCGTCGTAGCCCTTGATCATCGCCATGGCGAGGTTGTAGACGAGCCCGGCCGGCTGGCTCGCGTAGGCCATGAAGATGGGATACGGGTAGTTCGGCAGCTCGCGCGGATCGTCCTTGCTGATGCCGACGCCGCAGGTGGCGACGTGCGGCGCGTAGTACGGCCCGAACTTGTGCAGCCGCTCCCAGCCCGCCTTGTCGGCGTGCGGCGTGGGCGGGTAGACCAGGCCGCGCGGCGAGGCTTCCGCCTCCTTCGCCTGGCCGGAGATGGTGGAGGCGATCGCCGCGTCCACCTCGTTGTTGACGATGCCCTTCCACATCGCGCCGTAGCTCGAGAACTCGACCAGCTTCACGTCGTTGCGGGTCAGGCCGCCGAAGGCGAGGATGGCGAAGGCGTTCTGGTTGAGCGCCGGCGAGCCGACCACCATGCCGATGCGCTTGCCGCGCAGGTCCTTGATCTCCTTCACGCCGGTGTCCTTGGCGACGCCGAGCGAGATGGCGTTGCACGAGCTCGACGAGAGGATCAGGCGCAGCGGCTGGGGCCCCCAGTCGCGCACGCCGAACTCGAACACGCCTTCCTGCGCGAAGTACACGCCGATGCCCATGGCGGAGGCCTGCGCGCGGCCGGCCTTGAGCGGCGCGAGGCGCGCCACGTCGTTGCCCGCGGGCAGCACGCGCACGTCGGTGCCGTGCCGGTCCTTGAGCGTCTTGCCCACCGCCACCGCGATGTTGAACCCGGACGAGCCGGTGTCGTAGGCGGTGAAGGTGAGCGTCGAGGGCAGTTTCTGGGCGTGCGCGGCGAGCGCGATGCCGAGCGCCGCCGCGCCCAGCGCGATGCGAAGTGCCATGGCCTCCTCCTCTTAAGGTGCCGGGCGCTACTCTAACACCGCCCGGGGGGCTTAATTAAGGTCCAGGGCGTGGCGCTTGAGCGCCGAGAGCGGCACGTACTTGAGGACGTTCTCGTGCGTCGCCTCGAGGATCACGCGCGGGGCGCGCCCGGCCTCCCAGGCCTCGACCCAGCGCAGCACGTGCAGGCACCAGCGGTCGCCGTGCTTCAGGCCGCGGAAGCGCATCTCGGGGCGCGGCGTGACGAGGTCGTTGCCGCGCGAGACGCTGAACCGGAGGAACTCGTCCGTGACCTGCACGCACACCAGGTGCGCGACGCCGTCCTGGTCGTGCGTGGCGCAGCAGCCGTCGCGGAAGTAGCCGGTCAGCGGGGCGTAGCTGCACGCGCGCAGCTCGCCGCCCAGCACGTTCTTCTCAGTCTCCATCGTCGTACCTGGCAATGATGCGCTTCAGATGCTCCACGTCGGGCTCGATCAGCTCGAAGCGCTGCGGCCGCTGCTCCAGCCCGGCGTACTCGGCCGGCCGCTCGGGGTCGCGGCCGAGCGCCGCGCGGAGGGTATCGGCAAACTTGGCGGGCAGCGCCGTCTCCAGGCACACCAGCGGCACCCCGGGCTCGCGGTGCGCGAGGCCGACCTTCACGCCGTCGGCGGTGTGCGGGTCGATCATCGCGCCGTACCTGTCGTAGACGCTCTTGATGGTGCGCAGGCGGTCGGCGTGGGTGCTGCGCCCCGAGACGAAGCCCGACTGCGCGACGCGCGGCCAGTACGGCGTGCCCGCGAGGTTGAACTCGCCCTCGGCGTCCAGGCGCCGCCACAGCTCGCGCAGCGCCGCCGCGTCGCGGCCGACCAGGTCGTAGACGTAGCGCTCGAAGTTCGAGGCCTTGGAGATGTCCATCGACGGGCTGGAGGTGGCCTGCGCCTTCTTGCGCACCCGGTAGCGCCCGGTGCGGAAGAACTCGTCGAGCACGTCGTTCTCGTTGGTCGCCACCACCAGCCGGCGCACCGGCAGACCCATCGCGCGCGCCACGTAGCCCGCGTACACGTTGCCGAAGTTGCCCGAGGGCACGGCGAAGCTCACCTGCTCGCGGTCGCTGCGCGTCGCCGCGAAGTAGCCCTTGAAGTAGTACACCACCTGGGCGGCGACGCGCGCCCAGTTGATCGAGTTGACCGCGCCGATGCGGTGGCGCGCCTTGAAGGCGGCGTCGGCGTTCACCTGCTTCACCAGGTCCTGGCAGTCGTCGAACGCGCCCTTCACCGCCAGGTTGTGGATGTTCTCGTCCTGCAGGCTGTACATCTGCGCCGCCTGGAACGGGCTCATGCGCCGGTGCGGCGACAGCATGAACACGCGCAGGCCGCGCTTGCCGCGCATCGCGTACTCGGCGGCCGTGCCGGTGTCGCCCGAGGTCGCGCCCAGGATGTTGAGCCGCCGGCCCTCCATCAGGTTGCCGAGCAGCTGCATCGCCACGTCCTTGAAGGCGAGCGTCGGGCCGTGCGACAGGCCGAGCAGGTGCACGCCCGGCTCGAGCGTGCGCAGCGGCGTCACCTCGGCGCTGCCGAAGACGGCCGCGCTGTAGCTCTTCTCGACCAGCGCCTCGAGCTCCGGCACGTCGTCCATGAACAGGCGCAGGATCGCCTTCGCCAGCTCGACGTACGGCAGCGGGCGAAGCGCCGCGACGTCGACGGTCGGCACGCGCTCCGGCAGGTACAGGCCGCCGTCGGGCGCGAGACCCTCCAGCAGGATCGCGGAAAAGCGCTGCGGCGACGCGCCGCCGCGGGTGCTCACGTAGCGCACGCTAGTTCCGGGACGGAGCCCGAATGGCTTTCACGGCAGCGGCCTTCACAGCAGCGTCTCCATGCGCAGCCGCACGATGCGGCCGGCGACGCTCGAGAGCTTCTCGATGCGCGCGATCGCCTGCTGGACGTCCTTCTCCAGCGCGCGGTGCGTCAGCATCACGATGTCGGCCTGGCTCTCGCCCTCGGCGGGCTGCTTCTGCACCATCGCCTCGATCGAGATCCTGCCGTCGGCGAGAATGCGCGTGATGTCGGCGAGCACGCCCGGCTTGTCCGTGACGCGCAGGCGCAGATAGTACGAGCTCTCCACCTCGCCGATCGGCAGCACCGGCTCATCCGACAACTGGTCGGGCTGGAAGGCGAGGTGCGGCACGCGGTGCTCGGGGTCGGCGGTGATCAGGCGCGTCACGTCGACCAGGTCGGCGACCACGGCGCTCGCGGTCGGGTAGGCGCCGGCGCCGGCGCCGTAGTAGAGCGTCGCGCCGACCGCGTCGCCCTTGATCAGGATGGCGTTCATCACGCCCTCGACGTTGGCGATCAGGCGCTTCGCCGGAATGAGCGTCGGGTGCACGCGCAGCTCGATGCCGCGCGCGGCGCGCCGCGCGATGCCGAGCAGCTTGATGCGGTAGCCGAGCCCCTCGGCGTAGGCGATGTCCACCGCGTCCAGGTCGTGGATGCCCTCGACGTAGCATTTCTCGAGCTGCATCGGGATGCCGAAGGCGAGCGCCGCCAGGATGGTCAGCTTGTGCGAGGCGTCGACGCCCTGGATGTCGAAGGTCGGGTCGGCCTCGGCGTAGCCGCGCGCCTGCGCGTCCTTCAGCGCCGCGTCGAAGGCGAGGCCCTTGTCGCGCATCTCCGAGAGGATGAAGTTGGAGGTGCCGTTGATGATGCCGGCGATCCACTCGATGCGGTTCGCCGAGAGGCCTTCGCGCAGCGCCTTGATGATCGGCACGCCGCCCGCCACCGCGGCCTCGAAGGCGACCATCACGCCCTTCTTCTGCGCCGCGGCGAAGATCTCGTTGCCGTGCACGGCGAGCAGCGCCTTGTTGGCGGTGACGACGTGCTTGCCGTGCGCGATCGCCTCCAGGTGCAGGTCCCGGGCGACGCCGGTGCCGCCGATCAGCTCGACCACGATGTCGACCTCGGGCGAGCGCGCCACGGCGAACGCGTCGGCCACCACCTTCGCCTTGTCGCCCGCGATGCGCCGCGCCCGCCCGGCGTCCTTGTCCGCGACCTGGGTGATCTCGATCGCGCGGCCGGCGCGCCGCACGATCTCGCCGGCGTTGCGGTTCAGGACCTCCCAGGTGCCGCCGCCGACCGTGCCGATGCCCAGCAGGCCGACACGGATGGGTTTCATGCCAGGGTCGTGCTGGGAGCCCTGGCGGGTGCCTTGAGCACGCCGTCCCTGCGGAACATGTCGCGGATGCCGCGCACCGCCTGGCGCAGGCGATGCTCGTTCTCGATGAGCGCGATGCGCACGTGGTCGTCGCCGTAGTCGCCGAAGCCGATGCCCGGCGCCACCGCGATCTTCGCCTCGGCGAGCAGCCGCTTGGTGAACTCCAGCGAGCCGAGCGACGCGTAGAACTCCGGGATCCTCGCCCAGACGTACATCGACGCCTTCGGCTTCTCGACCATCCAGCCGATGTCGTGCAGCCCCTTCACCATGACGTTGCGCCGCTTCTCGTAGTTCCTGCGGATTTCCTCCACGCAGCTCTGCGGGCCGTCGAGCGCCACGATGGACGCCACCTGGATCGGCGCGAAGCTGCCGTAGTCGTGGTAGCTCTTGATGCGCGCCAGCGCGTGCACCAGCTCCCGGTTGCCGACCATGAAGCCGACGCGCCAGCCGGCCATGTTGTAGCTCTTCGACATGGTGAAGAACTCGACCGCCACCTCGCGCGCGCCGGGCACTTCCATGATCGAGGGCGCGCGGTAGCCGTCGAACGTGATGTCGGCGTAGGCGAGGTCGTGCACCACCAGGATGCCGTGCTGGCGCGCGAGCGCGACGATCTTCTCGAAGAACGGCAGGTCGACGCACTGCGCCGTCGGGTTGGAGGGGAAGCCGAGGATCAGCATCTTCGGCTTGGGCGTGAGCTCGCGGATCGCGCGCTCGAGCTCGGCGAAGAAGTCGACGCCCGGCGTCATGCGCACCGAGCGGATGTCGGCGCCGGCGATGATCGCGCCGTAGATGTGGATCGGGTACGACGGGTTGGGCACCAGCACCGTGTCGCCGCGCTCCAGGCAGGCGAGCATCAGGTGCGCGAGGCCCTCCTTCGAGCCGATGGTGACGATCGCCTCGGCGTCGGGATCGAGCTCGACCTGGTAGCGGCGGCGGTACCAGTCGCAGATCGCCTTGCGCAGCCTGGGAATGCCCTTCGAGACCGAGTAGCCGTGCGTGTCGTGGCGCTGCGCGGCCTCGACCAGCTTGTCGACGATGTGCTTCGGCGTCGCCCCGTCGGGATTGCCCATCGACAGGTCGATGATGTCCTCGCCGCGCCGCCGCGCCGCCATCTTCAGCTCGTTGGTGATGTTGAAGACGTACGGCGGTAAGCGCTTAATCCTTGAAAACTCACGCATTCGAGGATTCTAGCGTGCCGAAATGGTGACCGTCACCATTTAGAATGAGGCTCATGAAGCTGCATGCCACCGCACCGTCCGCCGCACAGACCATCACGGGCTACGGCGAGGACTACGTCATGGTGAACGGCGAGCGCCGCGACTCGAGCGCGGTGCTCACCGCCGGGCGCACCATCGCCTGGGAAAATCGCACGTTCGAGCGCCTGACGCGAGAGGATTTCGCCTTCCTCGCGGGCCTCGGCGTGGAGATCGTGCTGCTCGGCACCGGGCCGCGGCAGCGCTTTCCGCACCCGCGGCTCACCGCGCCGCTCGCGCAGGCGGGCGTCGGCCTCGAGGTGATGGACCTCAAGGCCGCCTGCCGCACCTACAACATCCTCGTTGCCGAAGAGCGCAAGGTAGGACTGGCGCTGCTGTTCGAGTGACCCGCGGCCGGGTCGCGGCGCTGCTCGTCGTGCTCTCGCTGGCGTGGCTCGGCACGCTCGGCGTGCGGCCGCTCTACAAGGCCGACGAGAGCCGCTACGCCGAGATCTCGCGCGAGATGCTGGCGAGCGGCGACTGGGTGACGCCGCGCCTGAACGGCTTCCGCTACTTCGAGAAGCCGCCGCTGCAGTACTGGGCGACCGCGGCGCTGTTCTCGGTGCTCGGCACGCACGACTGGGTGGCGCGCCTGTGGACCGCGCTGCTCGCGCTCGCCGGCGTGCTGCTCGTGCTGCAGGCGGGCAACCGCCTCTGGGGGCCGCCGGCCGGCGCCTACGCCGCGGCGGCGCTCGCCGGCAGCCCGCTCTACGTGCTGCTCGGCCAGGTGAACGCGCTCGACATGGGGCTCGCGTTCTTCCTCGCCGCGGCGCTGGTCGCTTTCCTGCGCGGCCGGATGCTCGCCTTCTGGGCGGCGTGCGCCGGCGCGACGCTGAGCAAGGGGCTGGTCGGCATCGTGCTGCCCGGGGCGGCGGTGTTCCTGTACCTGCTCTGGAAGCGCGAGCTCGGCGCGCTGGCGAAGATGCGGCCGGTGGCCGGGCCGCTGCTCTTCCTCGCGCTCGCCGCGCCCTGGTTCGTCGCCGTGTCGGCGGCCAACCCGGAGTTCCTGCATTTCTTCTTCGTCCAGGAGCATTTCCAGCGCTTCACCACCGAGATGCACCGGCGCGACGAGCCGTTCTGGTACTTCGTGCCGGTGCTGCTCGCGGGCCTCGGGCCGTGGATGCTCGCCTTCCTGCGCTCGCTCAAGCCGGCCGACGACGCGACCCGCTTCCTGATCGTCTGGACGGCGGTGGTGTTCGTCTTCTTCTCGGCCTCGGGCTCCAAGCTCGGCTCCTATATCCTGCCGATCTTCCCCGCGGCGGCGCTGCTCGTCGGCCGGCTGCTCGCGCGCGAGTGGCCGGCGCGGCTCGCCTTCTTCCAGAGCGTGCTCGCCGCGCTCGCCTGCGGCACGGCGGCAGCGCTGCTGCCGCTCATCGACAGCTACCGCGGCTACGCGCCCTGGGTGGCCGGCGCGCTCGCGCTGATGGCCGCGCTCGCCGCGCTTGCCGGCTATTGCATACGGCGCGAGCGGCGCGGCGCCGCGGTGCTCGCGCTCGCGGCGGGCGGCTTCGCCGCGACGCAGATCGCGCTCGCCGGCCACGTGACGCTCGCCGAGCGCTTCAGCGTCGCGCCGACCGTGGCGCGCCTCGCCGAGCTGCCGCCGCCCGACGTCCCGGTGTTCGCCGTGGACGCCTACGACCACACCATGCCCTGGGCGCTCAAGCGCACCGTGACCATGGTGAGCGTCACCGAGGAGCTCGCCAAGCCCATCTCGTGGGACCCCGAGGGCTACCTGCCCGACCTCGACGCCTTCGCGCGCGCCTGGCGGGCCGCGCCCGAGACCTGGGCGTTCGTGCGCGCGAGGCAGCTCGAGGTGCTGCGCCGCACGCTCGACCTGCCGATGCGGGAGGTGGCGCGCGGGCCGGTCTACGTGATCGTGCGCAAGCCCTGAGTCGCGCATCTCGTATCATCGCGCCGTGGAATTCCTGCCCTTCACCCGGCCGCAGATCGACGAGGCGACGATCGCCGGGGTGGCCGAGGTGCTGCGCTCGGGCTGGCTCACCTCGGGGCCGCAGGCGCGGGCGTTCGAGGCGGAGCTCTCGCGGCGCTGCGGCGGGCGCGCGGTGCGCAGCTTCAATTCCGGCACCGCGGCGCTCGAGGTGGCGCTGCGCCTCGCCGGCATCGGCCCGGGCGACGAGGTGATCACCACGCCGCTCTCCTGGGTCGCCACCGCCAACGTGGTGCTCGAGGTCGGCGCGCGGCCGGTGTTCGCGGACGTCGACCCGCGCACGCGCAACCTTGACCTCGAGCAGGCGGAAAAGGCCGTCACGCCGGCGACGCGCGCCATCATCGCCGTCGATCTCGCCGGCCTGCCGGTCGACCGCGACCGGCTGTACGCGCTGGCGAGGGAGAAGAAGCTGCGCGTGGTCGAGGACGCCTGCCAGTCGTTCGGCGCCAGCTGGCAGGGCCGCGCGCTCGGCAGCTTCGGCGACCTGGTGGCCTTCAGCTTCCACGCCAACAAGAACGTCACCTGCGGCGAGGGCGGCGCGCTGGTGCTGCCCGACGAGGGGCTCGCGCCGCTCTGCGAGAAGCTGCGCCTGCAGGGCGTGGCGCGCTCGGGCGAGGACGGCATGGAGGTCGACGTGCTCGGCGGCAAGTGGAACCTGACCGACGTCGCGGCGCGCATCGGCCTCGGCCAGCTCGACTCGCTCGAGCGCTTCACCGAGCGGCGCCGGGCGCTGGCGCGGCGCTACTTCTCGCTCTGGGACCGCTCGCTCGGCTGCGAGCTGCCGGTCGAGGACTTCGCGCAGTCGAACTGGCACATGTTCCAGGTGGCCCTGCCGGCGCACGTCGAGCGCGCCGCGTTCATGCGCAGGATGCGCGAGGCGGGCATCGGCACCGGCGTGCACTATCCGGCGATGCATCTCTTCAAGCTCTACCGGCGCCTCGGCTGGCGCGAAGGGCAGTTCCCCCACGCCGAGCGGCTCGGCCGCTCGCTGGTCACCCTGCCGCTCTTCCCGGCGATGCGCGACGAGGACGTCGACCGCGTCTGCGCCGCCGCCAAGAACATCCTGGGGAACTGGTGACAGCCACCCTTTCTTCGACGATTCCCTCGCCCGAGGTCTCGGTGGTCATCCCGGTGTACAACGAGGAGGCCGGGCTGCCGGCGCTGTTCTCGCGGCTCTATCCGGCGCTCGACGCGCTGGGGCTGCGCTACGAGGTGATCTTCGTCAACGACGGCAGCCGCGACCGCTCGGCGGCGATCCTGCGCGAGCAGTTCGCGCGGCGCCCGGACGTGACGCGCGTGGTGCTGCTGAACGGCAACTTCGGCCAGCACCTCGCGATCATGGCCGGCTTCGAGCGCTGCCGCGGCCGGCGCGTGGTGACGCTCGACGCCGACCTGCAGAACCCGCCCGAGGAGATCGGCAAGCTGCTCGCGCGCATGGACGAGGGCCACGACTACGTGGGCGGCGTGCGCCGCAGGCGCCGCGACCCGTGGCTGCGCCGCGCGCTGTCGCGCCTCATGAACCGGGTGCGCGAGCGCATCACGCGCATCCGCATGACCGACCAGGGCTGCATGCTGCGCGCCTACAGCGGCGACATCGTCGCGGCGATCAACCAGTCGCGCGAGGTGAGCACCTATATCCCGGCGCTCGCCTACACCTACGCGCGCTCGCCGGTCGAGGTCGAGGTGGCGCACGAGGAGCGCGCCGCCGGCGAATCCAAGTACCCCTTCTACCGCCTGGTGCGGCTGAACTTCGACCTGGTCACCGCCTTCTCGCTGGTGCCGCTGCAGCTCTTCTCGCTCTTCGGCATCGCCGTGGCGGTGCTCTCGGTGGTGGTGTACCTCGTCGTGATGCTGCAGCGCGCGCTGTCCGGCGAGCCGCTCTCGGCGCTGCGCACCTTCTGGGACCGCGACATCCTGCAGTTCTTCCTCACCGGCATCGTGCTCTTCGGCGTCGGCCTGGTGGGCGAGTACGTCGGCCGCATCTACCAGCAGGTGCGCGACCGGCCGCGCTACATCGTCCAGGCGGTGCTCGAGAACGAGGTCCAGCAAAGCCCGGCCGATTCGTGAGCCGCGCGGCGGTGTTCGCCTACCACGACGTCGGCGTGCGCTGCCTGCGCGTGCTGCTCGACGCGGGCGTCGCCGTGCCGCTGGTGGTCACGCACCGCGACGATCCGCGCGAGCGCGTCTGGTTCGCGAGCGTCGCCGAGCTCTCGCGCGAGCGCGGCATCCCGACGCTGCTCGACCCGGGGAACGAGGAGATCGAGTCGCGGCTGCGCGAGATCGCCCCGGAGTTCATCTTCTCGTTCTACTACCGGCGCCTGCTGCCGGAGGCCGTGCTGCGGCTGGCGAGCCGCGGCGCCTACAACATGCACGGCTCGCTGCTGCCCAAGTACCGCGGCCGCGCGCCGGTCAACTGGGCGGTGCTGCACGGCGAGCGGGAGACCGGCGCGACGCTGCACGAGATGACCGCCAAGCCCGACGCCGGGCGCATCGTCGACCAGGAGGCGGTGCCGATCGGGCCGGACGACACCGCCGCGGAGGTCTTTCGCCGCGTCACCGATGCTGCCGAGCGGGTCCTGGTTCGCTCCCTGAAGCCTCTCGTCGAGGGCAAGGCGCGGCTCAGGCCCAACGAGCTCGCGCAGGGCAGCTACTTCGGCGGCCGCAGGCCCGAGGACGGGCGCATCGACTGGCGCAGGAGCGCGCGCGAGATCCATAACCTCGTGCGCGCGGTGGCGCCGCCGTATCCCGGCGCGTTCTGCGATCGCCTGCTCGTCTACCGCACGCGCCTCGAGGAGCGAGCCGCGCCGCCCGGCCCGCTCGGCCCGTACCGCGAGAACGGCGAATGGTTCGCGCGCTGCGGCGATGGTAAAGTCCTGCGCCTTCTCGACGTGCGGGAAAAACAATGAAACGCGTGCTGATCCTGGGGGTGAACGGCTTCATCGGCCATCACCTGTCCAAGCGCATCCTCGCCGACACCGACTGGGAGGTGTACGGCATGGACATGCAGACCGACCGCATCGAGGACCTGCTGGGCGAGCCGCGCTTCCGCTTCTTCGAGGGCGACATCACCATCAACCGCGAGTGGATCGAGTACCACATCCGCAAATGCGACACGGTGCTGCCGCTGGTGGCGATCGCCACGCCGGCGACCTACGTGAAGGAGCCGCTGCGCGTCTTCGAGCTCGATTTCGAGGCCAACCTGCCGATCGTGCGCGCCTGCGTGCGCCACAGGAAGCGCCTGGTCTTCCCGTCGACCTCCGAGGTGTACGGCATGTCGCCCGACGCGCGCTTCGATCCGGAGACCTCGCCGCTCGTCTACGGGCCGATCGCCAAGCAGCGCTGGATCTACGCCTGCTCGAAGCAGCTCATGGACCGCGTGATCTGGGCCTACGGCGAGCAGGTCGGGCTCGACTTCACGCTGTTTCGCCCGTTCAACTGGATCGGCGCCGGCCTCGACTCGCTCGCCACGCCCAAGGAAGGCAGCTCGCGCGTGGTGACGCAGTTCTTCGGCCACATCGTGCGCGGCGAGAAGATCCAGCTCGTCGACGGCGGCCGCCAGAAGCGCGCCTTCACCTACATCGACGACGGCATCGACGCGCTGATGAAGATCATCGCCAACCGCGACGGCGTGGCGACGCGCAAGATCTACAACATCGGCAACCCGCGCAACAACGTCTCGGTGCACGAGCTGGCGCGCGCCATGGTGAAGCTGGCGCTCGAGTACCCCGAGTACCGGGCGGCGGCGCGCCGCGTGCGCATCGTCAGGACCAGCGCCGACCGGTATTACGGACGCGGCTACCAGGACGTGCGCAACCGGGTGCCCAAGATCGACAACACCATGCGCGAGCTCGGCTGGCGGCCGCGCGTCGGCATGAAGGACGCGCTGCGCCGGATCTACGACGCCTACCGCAGCCACGTCGCCGAGGCGCGCCACCTCGTCCGTTGAAGCTGGCGCTGAAGATCGACGTCGATACCCTGCGCGGCACGCGCGAGGGCGTGCCGCGCCTGGTCGAGCTGCTGAAGAAGCACCGCGCCGGCGCGACCTTCCTCTTCAGCCTCGGCCCGGACCACACCGGCCGGGCGCTGCGCAGGGTCTTTCGTAAAAATTTCCTGAGGAAGGTCGCGCGGACATCGGTGGTGGAGCACTACGGCATCCGCACGCTGCTCCACGGCACGCTGCTGCCCGGCCCCGACATCGGTCTGCGCTGCAAAAGCATTCTGAAAAGCGTGCGCGACGAGGGCTTCGAAGTCGGCATCCACTGCTGGGATCACGTGCGCTGGCAGGACTTCGTGGCGCGCAAGGACGCGGCGTGGACCGAGCGCGAGATGCAGCTCGCCTGCGAGCGCTTCGAGGAGATCTTCGGCGAGCCGGCGAGAACGTGGGGCGCCGCAGGCTGGCAGACCAACGCGCACGCGGCGCGCTTCCAGGAGCGCTTCGCCTACGCCTCCGACACGCGCGGCCGGCATCCCTTCCAGCCCGCCTGGAACGGCGCGCTGCTCGGCTGCCCGCAGATCCCGACCACCCTGCCGACGCTCGACGAGCTGCTCGGCCTGCACGGCGACGTGGTGCAGCACCTGCTCGGCCTCACCGGGAAAAAGGACCATGTTTTCACCGCGCACGCCGAGCTGGAAGGCGGCAGGCTGCTGCCGCTCTTCGAGCGCCTGCTCGCCGGCTGGAAGGCGCAGGGCTACTCGCTGGTCAGGACCGAGGACGTGTTCCGCGAGCTCTCGCCGGGCATCCCGGTGTGCGAGGTCGTCTACGGCGAGGTGCCGGGGCGCTCCGGCCGCCTCGCCCTGCAAGGCAAGGAGGTTCCCGCATGAGCGCGCTCTTTCCCGGCTTCGCGAGCCGGCGCATCCGCACCGAGGACGGCATCACGATCAACCTGTTGACGCGCGGCGACGGGCCGCCGGTGCTGCTGCTGCACGGCTATCCGCAGACGCTCGCGATGTGGCACAAGGTCGCGCCGCAGCTCGCGCGCGACTACACCGTGGTGTGCGCCGACCTGCGCGGCTACGGCGGCTCGTCCAAGCCGCGCGGCCTGCCCGACCATGCCAACTACTCCAAGCGCGCCATGGCGCGCGACATGGCGCGGGTCATGACGGCGCTCGGCTTCGAGACCTTCCACGTCGTCGGCCACGACCGCGGCGGCCGCGTCGGCCACCGCCTGGCGCGCGACTTCGGCCGGCGCGTGCGCACGCTCACGGTGCTCGACATCTCGCCGACGCTCAAGATGTACCAGAGCACCACCCAGCAGTTCGCGCGCGCCTACTGGCACTGGTTCTTCCTGATCCAGGAGGCGCCGCTGCCCGAGCGGCTGCTCGCCGGGCACGCGCCCTGGTACATCCTCAAGCGGCTCGGGCGCGGCAAGTCGGGGATGAAGCACTTCGACAAGCGCGCCGTCGCCCAGTACGCCAAGGCCTTCAAGGACCCGCGCGCCATCCACGCCACCTGCGAGGACTACCGCGCCGCCGCGACCATCGACCTGGTGCACGACCGGCAGGACCTGAAGAAAAAGCTGCGCATGCCGCTGCTCGCGCTGTGGGGCAGGCACGGCGTGATCGAGGCGCTGTTCGACTGCCTCGCCGACTGGCGCGAGGTCGCCGTCGACGTGCGCGGCCGCGCCCTCGACTGCGGGCATTTCATTCCCGAAGAAAAGCCGCGCGAGCTGCTCGCCGAGCTGCGCCGCTTCCTCGCCCGGCACTGACCTCCCTCAGTACTCCCCGGGCCGCAGCCAGACCACTTTCCCGTCGCGCCAGACGACGACCGGCTCGCCCCGCGCACGATGGCGGTCCAGCGCCTCGGCGACGCCTCGCTCCACGGCGGCGAGAACGAGCGGTTCTTCTGCGCGCGGCTTGACGTAGCGGCTCACGAGTCGGCTCCCGACTCGATTATCGTCGATGCGCAGCTAGCGTTCTCCGTCCAGCGCGGGCAGCGTGAGGGTGAAGCGCGCGCCCTTGCCGGGCTGGGATTCGGCGGTGAGGTCGCCGCCGTGCACGGCGGCGATGCGCTTGGCGAGGTAGAGGCCGAGGCCCAGGCCGCCCTCGCGCCCGCGCCCGGTGCTGAAGCGCTCGAAGAGATGGGGCAGCTGCTCGGGCGGAATGCCCGGGCCTTCGTCGACGATCTCCACCGTGGCGCGCGGCGGCCGGCCCGCGCGCTCCTCGCGGCGCACGAAGACGTCGATCGCCGCCGTGGCCGGCGACTTCTGGATCGCGTTGGCGATCACGTTCTCCAGGCACTGGCGCAGGCGCGCCGGGTCGCCGGCGGCGAAGATGGCGTCGCCCTGCTGCACGGTGAGCTGGATCGCGTGCTGCGCCGACTCGAACGCGCGCACGATCTCGCGCACCAGGCCGCACAGCTCGATGCGCTGCGGCTCGATCCGGAACACGCCGCCGTCGATGCGCGACACGTCGAGGATGTCGTTCACCAGCTCGCCCAGCCGGCGAATCGAGCGGCCGAGCAGCTCGATGTCGCGCAGCTCTTCCGCGCGCCGCTCGCTCTCGGCGCGCAGGCGCAGCACGTGCAGGCGCGTGGTGAGCGGCGCCAGGTAGTTGCGCAGGTCGTGCGCCAGCACGGTGACCAGCTCCTCCGCGCCGGCGCGCCGGCCCTGCGCCGCGGCGTTGCGGCCGATCTCCTCGACCAGCTCGGCGCGGTGCGTGACCAGGCCCACCCAGCGTGCCGCGGTCTCCAGGAAGCGCGCGTCCTCGTCGCTGAAGAAGTCGGGCTCGGCGCAGGCGAGCATGAGCATGCCGCGCCGGCTGCCGCCCACCTCGAGCGGCACGCCGATCTCGGACCTCACCTTGAGCGCGTCACGGATGCCCGGCAGCTCGGCGCCGTCCTGCTCGATGCGGCCGGAGCAGAAGGTCTTGCCGGTCCGGTATACCTCGACCGCACGCCCGCCGTTCGACAGGGGAAGGACGTCGAGGCCGAGCTGGCGCTGCAGCTGCGACATCGGCTGGGTGCTCGAGCCCACCGCCACCAGCGAGTCCCGGCCCGGGTCGTAGAGGAACGCGTCGACCTTGTCGGCGCCCGAGCTGCGCGCCAGCACGTCGCTCACCCGGGACAGCGTCGCCCTGAGGTCGCCGCCGGGTATCTGCAGGAGCTGCTCCAGCACGTCGAGCAGCCGCTGCGAAAGCGTGGAGGTGGCGCGGTCCAACTTGCCCGGGATGCCGCAATCGCCGTACCGCGCCGCCGAAAGGCCTTTTCGATCAGCCCCCTACGCGGTGCTTGCAGCCGCCGGAAAAAACATGTTCAATGAAAATGTTAGAGCACGCTGCTAAGAAGGGGACTTAAAACCTCTGCTAACGCTCGGCAAGCCGGTCGCGGTTTCAGCCTTCAGCGCACCGGCGGCAGTACCCACCGAATCATCGACCAGCGCGGGCCCCGGCTGGTCCTCCGGTTGCATCCCCGAGGTTCCCGCAGGCGCGCTGCGCCACGTCCAGGAGGTATCGAACTTTGCTCAAGCCCTATGATGTCGAGCCGTCCGTCTCCGAGCCCTACGCCGCCGCAGAGATGCCGAAGTCGTCGCGCCCCGCGCGCAAGCCGAAGGTGAAGAAGCTGTTCGTCCTCGACACCAACGTGCTGATGCACGACCCGACGAGCCTGTTCCGCTTCGACGAGCACGACGTGTACCTGCCGATCGCCACGCTGGAAGAGCTCGACGCGCACAAGCGCGGCCTCTCGGACGTGTCGCGCAACGCCCGGCAGGCGAGCCGCTTCCTCGACGAGATCGTCTCGGGCAAGGTGACCGACATCAAGGCCGGGCTGCCGATCCGCGTGCGCGACGGGCAGGCGGCGAAGGGGCGCCTGTTCCTGCAGACCGAGGCGATGAACGGCGAGCTGCCCGCCACCCTCGCCTCGGGCAAGACCGACAACCAGATCCTGGCCGTCGTGCGCTCGTTGCAGGAGCGCGAAGAACTGCGCGAAAAGCAGGAGAAGTATGCCGCGCGGCAGGTCGTGCTGGTGTCCAAGGACATCAACATGCGCATCAAGGCGCGCGCGCTGGGGCTCGCCGCCGAGGACTACACCAACGACAAGGTGCTGGAGGACGCCGACCTCCTCTACACCGGCGTGCGCCGCCTGCCGAGGGACTTCTGGGACACGCACGGCCGCGACGTCGAGTCGTGGAAGAAGGACGGCCACACCTACTACCGGGTGCGCGGGCCGCTGGTCGCCAAGCTGCACGTCAACGAGTTCGTCTACGACGAGTCGGGCGACAAGCCGCTCTACGCGGTGGTCAAGGAGGCGAACGGCCGCGTCGCGGTGATCGAGACCCTGCGCGACTACACGCACGCGAAGAACGCGGTCTGGGGCATCACGGCGCGCAACCGCGAGCAGAACTTCGCGCTCAACCTGCTGATGAACCCGGCGGTGGATTTCATCACGCTGCTCGGCCAGGCGGGCACCGGCAAGACGCTGCTCGCGCTCGCCGCCGGGCTCACCCAGGTGCTGGACGAGAAGCGCTATTCCGAGATCATCATGACGCGCGTCACCGTGCCGCTCGGCGAGGACATCGGCTTCCTGCCCGGCACCGAGGAGGAGAAGATGCAGCCCTGGATGGGCGCGCTCGAGGACAACCTCGACGTGCTCAACGCCTCC
>DASVDO010000021.1:0-5282 GCA_036381055.1 Burkholderiales bacterium
TACGTCGACGTGATGCTGGTGCTGCTGGTGATCTTCATGGTCACCGCGCCGCTCATCACGCCGGCGGTGATCGACCTGCCCACCGTCGACAAGGCGAGCGCGCCGCGCATCGTGCCGCTCGAGGTGTACGTCAAGGCCGACCGCTCGCTGGTGGTGCGCGCGCGCGACCGCGCCGGCGCGATCATCTCCGAGCGCACCGTGTCGCAGCGCGAGCTCGGCGCGGTGGTGAAGGCGATGAAGGGCAAGAACAGCGAGCTCTCCGTGCTCGTCGGCGGCGACAGGAACGCGCGCTACGAGACGGTGCTGCAGGCAATGGACGAGCTGCGCAAGCAGGGCGTCACCCGGGTCGGCCTGCAGGTGAAGCTCGCCCGGTAAGACCGCTTGCAGCGCGTCGTCTCCATCCGCAGCCGCAGGGAAGGCCGCTCCGGCACCGAAGCGGCCTTCAACGACCCGCTGTACCGCTACGGCAGCAAGCAGCCGGGCCTCTGGCGTTCGGCGGCGCTCGCGTTCCTCATGCACCTCGTGCTGGTCGGCGTGCTGGTGTTCGGCGTGCGCATCCCGAGCCGCGCGCCCGACGTGGTGACGGTGGAGCTCTGGGAGCCGGCGGCGCCGGAGCCGAAGCCGGAGCCCAAGGTGGAAAGCAAGCCGGCGCCGAAGCCCGAGCCCAAGCCCGAGCCGCCGCCACCGCCGCCCAAGCCCGAGCCCAAGCCCGAGCCCAAGCCCGAGCCGCCGCCGATCAAGAAGCCCGACATCGTCGAGCAGGAAAAGCCCAAGCCGAAGCCGCCGCCCAAGCCCGAGCCGAAACCCGAGCCCAAGCCGAAGCCCAGGCCCGAGCCCAAGCCGCCGCCCAAGCCCGACGCCGACTTCGAGCGGCGCATGCGCGAGCAGCTCGCGATGGAGCAGCAGCGCCTTCAGGAAGAGCTGAAGGCGGCCGAGGCGGCGCGCCGGGAGCGCGAGCTGAAGGAGCTGATCGCGCGCCAGCAGGCCGCCGCGGCGTCGAAGGCGCTCGCCGCCTGGCAGGACAAGATCCGGACCAAAATACGTGGCAACATCGTCTACGATCTGTCGCGCGTGCCGGGGAACCCGGAGGCGATCTTCGACGTGACGCTGCTGCCCACCGGCGAAGTGCTTAACGTGAACAAGCGAAAATCGAGCGGCAATCCCGGCTACGACGAGGCGGTCGAGCGGGCGATCTGGAAGTCCTCGCCGCTGCCCAAGCCGGACTCGCCGGGGGTGTTCCGCCGGCAGCTGGAACTTCATTTCCGTCCCCAGGATCAATAGATCGACAGATCGGGAGGATCACGCTTTGCCAAGAACAGTCCTGCTCCTGCTCATGCTCTTCGTGCCGCTCGCCGCGCAGGCACAGCTTTCCATCGAGATCACCGGCGCCGGCGCGCAGCGCATCCCGATCGCCATCGTGCCCTTCCCGGGCGAGCAGGCGCTCGGCCAGTCGAACGGCCAGTCGCTGACCGGCATCGTGCGCGCCGACCTCGAGAGGAGCGGCGTGTTCCGCGGCCTGGAGGTGCCGCCGCTCTCGCCGGCGCCCACCGAGGCGACGCCGGTGAGCTACCCGGAATGGCGCGCCCGGCTCGCCGACGCGCTGGTGCTCGGCTCGGTGGCGAGCCGCTCCGACGGGCGCTTCGAGGTGCGCTTCCGCCTGTTCGACGTGGTGAAGCAGACGCCGCTGGGCGGCATCGCCTACACCATGTCGCGGGAGCAGATCCGCGCCACCGCGCACCGCATCGCCGACTACGTGTACGAGAAGCTGACCGGCGAGCGCGGCGTGTTCTCGACGCGCATCGCCTACGTGGTGAAGCGCGGCAACCGCTACGAGCTGCAGATCGCCGACGCCGACGGCGCCGGCGCCCAGACCGCGCTCGCCTCGTTCGAGCCGATCATCTCGCCCGCCTGGTCGCCCGACGGGCGCCGGCTCGCCTACGTGTCGTTCGAGGCCAAGAAGCCGGTGGTCTACGTGCACACCATCGCCGACGGCAAGCGCCAGGTGGCGGCCAACTTCCGCGGCTCGAACTCGGCGCCCGCCTGGTCGCCCGACGGCTCGAAGCTCGCGGTGACGCTCTCGCGCGAGGGCGGCTCGCAGATCTTCCTCATGAACCCGGACGGCTCGGGGGTGCGGCGGCTGACCAGCTCGAGCGCCATCGACACCGAGCCGCGCTTCTCGCCCGACGGGCAGTGGATCTACTTCACCTCCGACCGGGGCGGCTCGCCGCAGATCTACCGCATGAGCACCTCGGGCGGCGACCCGCAGCGCATCACTTTCGAGGGTAGCTATAATGTGACGCCGCGCATCAGCCCCGACGGCAAGACGCTGGCCTACATAACGCGCAACGAGGGCAAGTTCCAGGTGGCGCTGCTCGACCTCTCCAACCGCCAGAGGACCGTCCTGACCGACAGCGACCGGGACGAGTCGCCGAGCTTCTCGCCCAACGGGCGCATGATCCTGCACGCGACGGTGATCGGCGGGCGCGGCGTGCTCTCGGCGGTCTCGGTGGACGGCCGCGTCAAGCAGCGCCTCACCGCGACCAATGCCGGCGACGTGCGCGAGCCGGCCTGGGGCCCGTTCGTTGACTGAACCGAGCGTAGAGTGAAGAAAGGACAGAACATGCGTGCCATCCTCATCGCCGCGGCCGCGGCGCTGTTGCTTGCCGGCTGCGCCACCAGCACCCCGGAAGGCGAGACGCAGCCCGGCGCGCCGGTCGAGGGCGCGCCCGGCGCCGTGACGCCGGCCAAGCCCGGCGCGGTCGAGTCCAAGCCCGTGGCGCCGGTGGAGGCGGGCGGCGCGGCGGGCGTGTCGCCCTTCGCGCAGCTCAAGGATCCCTCGAGCCCGCTCTCCAAGCGCTCGGTGTACTTCGACTTCGACCGCTTCGACATCAAGGAGGAGTACCGGCCGCTGGTCGAGGCGCACGCCAGGTTCCTGCGCGAGAACCCCACCGCGCGCATGCTGATCCAGGGCAACGCCGACGAGCGCGGCAGCCGCGAGTACAACGTCGGCCTCGGCCAGCGCCGCGCCGACAGCCTGAAGAAGATGCTGGTGCTGCTCGGCGCGCGCGAGGAGCAGATCGAGGCGGTGAGCCTGGGCGAGGAGAAGCCCTCGTGCACCGCCCACAACGAGGACTGCTGGGCGAAGAACCGGCGCGACGACATGCTGTACAACGGCGAATACTGATGCGCCTCGCCAAAAAAGCCTGGCTGCTGCTCGTCGCCGCGCAAGGGCTGCTGTTCGCGGCGGGCGCCCACGCGCAGCTCTTCGGCGGCGACGAGGAAGCGCGCCGGCGCATCGAGACGCTGCGCCAGCAGGTGCAGGAGAGCCAGCGCGCGCTGGACGAGCGGCTGGGCAAGATCGAGCAGAGCCTGAACGTCAACCCGGGCCGCGACGCGATCATCGAGCTCGCCAGCCAGATCGACAGCCTGCGCGGCGAGCTCGCCAAGCTGCGCGGCCAGGTCGAGGTGCTGGCGCACCAGGTCGAGACCGCCGGGCAGCGGCAGAAGGACCTCTACCTCGACATCGACACGCGGCTGCGCAAGCTCGAGCAGGCGCGCGAGCAGGCGGCGCTCGCGCCGCCCGCGACGCCGGGCGCCGCGGCCGCCGAGGCCGAGCCGACGCCCGCCGAGACGCGCGCCTACCAGGCGGCGCTCGACCAGTTCAAGCTCGGCAACTACGCGCTCGCGGTGGCGGCGATGCAGGGGTTCCTGGTCACCTACCCGTCGAGCAAGCTCGCGCCGAACGCGCAGTACTGGATCGGCATGGCGCACTCCGGGCAGCGCAACTACAAGGAGGCGATCGAGGCGCAGCGCAAGCTCCTCGCCGCCTGGCCCGACAGCGAGAAGGCGCCCGACGCGATGCTCTCGATCGCCAGCGCGCAGGAGACCATGGGCGACCGCAAGAGCGCGGTGCGCACGCTCGAGGAGCTGATCGCCCGCTACCCGAGCTCGAGCTCCGCGGCCGCCGCCAAGCAGCGGCTCGCCGCCTTCAGCAAGCGTTGAGCGAAGCGAGCCCGGCGCAGCTGGCCCCCTGGGTGGCCGGCGGCGCCTTCGTCCTCGCCTTCGTGTTCGGCGCGGTCGGCAACAAGACCCGCTTCTGCACCATGGGCGCGGTCTCCGACTGGGTGAACATGGGCGACCTGTCGCGCATGCGCATGTGGCTGCTGGCGATCGCGGTGGCGATCCTCGGCGCCGCGGGCCTCGCCGCGGCGGGCCTCGTCGACTTCTCCAAGTCGATCTACACCGGCGCGAACCTGACCTGGCTGTCGCACCTCGTCGGCGGCTTCCTGTTCGGCGTCGGCATGACGCTCGGCTCGGGCTGCGGCTCGAAGACGCTGATCCGCATCGGCCACGGCAGCCTGAAGTCGCTCGTCGTCTACGTGTTCCTCGGCATCGCCGCCTACATGACCCTGCGCGGCATCCTCGGCGCCTTCCGCGTCGGCGTGCTGGAAAAGGTGACAGTCACCCTTTCTCCCGGGCAGGACCTGCCGTCGCTCGTGGCCGCGGCCACCGGCATGCCGAAGGCCACCGCGATGGTCGTGCTCGCGCTGGCGGTGGCGGGCGCGCTGCTCGCCTTCGTCTACTCGAGCCGGCAGTTCCGCTCGAGCTTCGACTACACGCTGGGCGGCGTGGTGACCGGCCTCGTGGTGGTGGGCGGCTGGTACGTGAGCGGCGTGGTGGGCTACGTCGCCGAGGACCCCGAGACGCTGCAGGAGGCGTTCGTCGCGACCAACACCGGCCGCATGGAGTCCTTCTCCTTCGTCGCGCCGCTCGCCTACACGCTCGAGTACCTCATGTTCTGGACCGACAAGTCGAAGATCATCACCTACGGCATCGCCTCCGCCGCGGGGGTGATCGCCGGCTCGGCCGCCTATGCGCTCGCCACGCGCAGCTTCCGCTGGGAGGGCTTCCGCGACGCCGAGGACACCGCGAACCACATCGTCGGCGGCGCGCTGATGGGCTTCGGCGGCATCACCGCGCTCGGCTGCACCATCGGCCAGGGCATCAGCGGCTTCTCCACCCTCGCGCTGGGCTCGATCCTCACCTTCGCCGCCATCGTCGCCGGCGCCGCCGCGACCATGAAGTACCAGTACTGGCGCAGCTAGCGAATTCGGGGACGGAGCCCGAACTCGGCGACGCGCAGCTTCTAGGATAAAATTCGCACCCTTGGAGTTCGGGCTCCGTCCCCGAATTCATCCCCGGTACGGGTCGTTAGCTCAGCTGGTAGAGCAGCGGACTTTTAATCCGTTGGTCGGCGGTTCGAATCCGCCACGACCTACCAA
>DASVDO010000022.1:0-6386 GCA_036381055.1 Burkholderiales bacterium
CTCGGTGGCGCAGGTGCGCGAATGCGCGGCGCAGCTCACGCGCCACGCCAAGCGCGCCGGGACGGCGCTGTTCCTGATCGGCCACGTGACGAAGGAGGGCGCGATCGCCGGCCCGCGCGTGCTCGAGCACATCGTCGACACGGTGCTCTACTTCGAGGGCGACGCGCACTCCAGCTTCCGCCTGGTGCGCGCGGTGAAGAACCGCTTCGGCGCGGTCAACGAGCTGGGCGTGTTCGCGATGACCGACCGCGGGCTGAAGGGCGTGAGCAACCCGTCGCGTCTGTTCCTCGGCACGCACGAGAAGCCGGTGCCCGGCGCCTGCGTGCTCGCGACGCTCGAGGGCACGCGGCCGCTGCTGGTGGAGATCCAGGCGCTGGTCGACGCCGCGCACTCGCCCAACCCGCGCCGGCTCTCGGTGGGCCTGGAGCAGAACCGGCTGGCGATGCTGCTCGCCGTGCTGCATCGCCACGCCGGCATCGCCACCTGGGAGCAGGACGTGTTCGTCAACGCGGTGGGCGGCGTGCGCATCGGCGAGCCGGCGGCCGATCTCGCGGTGTCGCTGGCGGTCGTCTCCTCGCTCTCCGACCGCGCCATCCCGGAGCGGGTCGTCGCCTTCGGCGAGATCGGCCTCGCCGGCGAGGTGCGGCCTGCGCCGCGCGGCCAGGACCGGCTGCGCGAAGCGGCGAAGCTCGGCTTCGAGAAGGCGATCGTGCCCAAGGCCAACCTGCCCCGGGCGAGAATCGCCGGCCTCGAGGTCCTGCCCGTCGAGCGCGTCGACCAGGCCGTGCGCCTCCTGCGCGACCTGTAATTCGGGGTCAGGGTCGTAATTCGCGCAGCACGTCCTGCGCGGCGCGAATGCCGCTTCGCACCGCCGCTTCCAGCGTCGGCGGGTATTCGGGGTCGGTGTAGTCGCCGGCGAGGAACACGCCGGGAAGCGGCTCGAGCGGCGGCGACCGGCGCGCCACGCCGCAGGTGATGGTGGCGCGCTTCTCGGCGATCACGCGCGACCAGGCCGGGCGGCCGAGCGCCGGCAGGTGCGCCGCCAGCTCGGCGTGGCAGCGCGCGGCGAGCTCGTCGCCCTGCATCTGCTGGTGGTCGCCCTGCGCGCTGATCACGCACGCGAAGCGGCCGCGCTCGCCGAGCAGCGCGCCCCGGTCGAACACCCACTGCACGATGCCCTCGGCGAGGCCGAGCATCGGCAGCGGCAGGCGGGCCGCCGGGCCGTATTGCAGATAGCAGGTGTAGATCGGCTGGTACGAGAACTCGGGCGCCTGCGGCAGCAGCGTCTTGAGCTGGTGCGGCGCCGCCGCGACGATCACCGCGTCGTGCGCGGCGCGCAGCGCGCCGATGTCGCGCACCGTCTCCTTCAACCGCACCTCGCCGCCGTGCCGGCGCACGAACTCGGCCGCCGGCTCGGGAAACAGGCGCGACAGGTCGACGCGCGGCAGCAGGAGGTCGCTCGCGCCGCGGCCGGCGCCGAGCGTGTCGCGCAGCACCGCGAGGAAAGTGCGCGCGGAGGCGAGCTCGGGCGGCGTGTTCAGCGCCGAAACGCACAGCGGCCGCCACAGGAAGTGGCCGATCGCGCCGTCCTGGCGGTGCCGGGCGAGCAGCTCGGCGACCGTCGCGTCGCGCTCGAGCGTGAAGCGCCGCGCGCGCAGCGCCGACAGGAAGCGCATCGCCGCCCAGCGCTCGCGCCAGGCGATGCCGCGCGCGGCGAGCAGGCCGGCGGCGAGGCCCAGGCGCCCGGGCAGCGGCAGCCGGCGCAGCGCCGCGCCGCCGGCGTAGCGGATCTCGAGCGGCATGCGCAGCAGCGCCGAGGCGGGCACCCCTACCTCGCGCATCAGCCCGTAGAGCGTGCGGTAGGCGCCGACCAGGACGTGCTGGCCGTTGTCGAGCTCGACGCCCTGGCTCGCGACGCGCCGGGCGCGGCCGCCGGGCAGCGGCCCGGATTCGTACACCGCGACCGGGACCGCGGCGCGCGTCAGCGCCACCGCGGCCGCCATGCCGGCGTAGCCGGCGCCGACGACGGCGACCCGGGCCGCTACGCGCTGACCCAGGTGCGCCATGCGATCCAGAGCTTGCGCAGCGGCGTGAGCGAGGTGCGCTGCGCGAGCACCCGGAAGCCGTCCCGCTCGATCTCGTCGAGCAGCGTGCGGTAGATCGCGGCCATCACCAGCCCGGCGCGCTGCGCGCGCCGGTCGACCGCCGGCAGGGCGGCCATCGCTTCTTCGTAATAGGCGCGCGCGCGCCGCGCCTCGAATGCCATCAGCTCGCGGAAGGCCGGCGTCTGCTTCGCCGACAGCACGTCGGCCGCCGGCACGCCGAAGCGCCTGAGCTCGTCCATCGGCAGGTAGATGCGGTTCTTGCGCGCGTCCTCGCCGACGTCGCGGATGATGTTGGTGAGCTGGAAGGCGATGCCGAGCTTGCGCGCGTACTCGAGCGTGCGCTCGTCGCGGTAGCCGAAGATGCCGGCGGCGAGCAGGCCGACGACGCCGGCGACGCGGTGGCAGTACGCCTCGAGCGAGGGCCAGTCGAGGTAGCGCGACTGGCGCAGGTCCATCTCCATGCCGTCGACGATCTCGGCCATCCTTGGCTGCGAGAGCGCGTATTTCGCGACGAACGGCGCGAGCGCGCGCGTCACCGGGTGCTGCGGCTGCCCGGCGAAGAGCGCCGCGAGCTCGGTGCGCCACCAGGCGAGCTTGGCCGCGGCCACCTGCGGGTCGCCGCCCTCGTCGACCGCGTCGTCGACCTCGCGGCAGAACGCGTACAGCGCGGTGATGGCGCGCCGGCGCTCCGCGGGCAGGAACAGGAACGAGTAATAGAAGCTCGAGCCGCTCGCCGCGGCCTTGCGCTGGCAGTACTCGTCCGGCGTCACGCGCGAACCCGAAAACAGGGACGGACCACGTTTTTCTTCATAGCGCGCGCACCAGCATCAGCGGCCAGTCGGCGGCGCCCAGCACCGGCCGGCGGCGGAACACGTCGTAGCCGATGCGCTCGATCTTCTCGAGGATGCGCAGCCCGCCCTGGATGGTGGCGCGGATCTCGAGGCCGACCCGGCCGGGGAGCGAGCGGCCGAGCGGCACGCCGCTCAGGATCATGGCGCGCGCGCGGTCCACCTGGTACTTCATCAGCGAAGCCCAGGCGGCGTCGCAGCGCCGCTCGGCGATGTGCCGCTCCCCGACCCCGTGGCGCGCCATTTCATCCTCGGGCAGGTAGATGCGCCCCTTGGCGTAGTCGATCGGCACGTCCTGCCAGAAATTGATGAGCTGCAGCGCCGTGCACACCGCGTCGGACTGGGCCAGCTCTCGCTCCGACGTTCGTTTGAAAAGGTGCAGCAGCAGCCGGCCGATCGGGTTCGCCGAGCGGCCGCAGTAGTCGGCGAGCGCGGCGAAGTCGCGGTAGCGCTTCTGCGTCACGTCCTGCGAGAAGGCGTCGAGCAGGGCCTCGAAAGGCGCGAGCGGCAGGTCGTGGGCGCGCACGATCCGCGCCACGTCGGCGAAGAGCGGCGTGCGCGGCGGCGCGCCGGCGGCGATGCGGCGCAGCTCCTCGCGGTACGCCTCCAGCGCGGCGAGCCGCGCCCCGGCGCTCGCGTCGCCCTCGTCGGCGATGTCGTCGGCGCTGCGGGCGAAGCGATAGATGACCTCGATCGGCGCGCGCAGACTGCGCGGCAGCAGGAGCGATGCGACCGGGAAATTTTCGTAATGATCGACCACGTTATCCGCGGCAGGCGGCGCGCCGGCGCCGGTATAATACGTTGTTTTCTCTTCGGCTTTTCGGGCGCGCGCAGAGGCAGGGCGAGGGTGGCGGAATTGGTAGACGCACCAGCCTTAGGAGCTGGCGCCGCGAGGCATGTGGGTTCGAGTCCCTCCCTTCGCACCAAGGAACAGTGAGCAAATGGCAAACGTGGAAACGCTGAGCAGCCTGGAACGGCGGGTGTCGATGACGCTGCCCGCGGACGAGATCGAGCGCCAGGTGGACGCGCGCCTGAAGCAGCTCGCGCGCAACGTGAAGATGCCCGGCTTCCGCCCGGGAAAGGTGCCGCTCAAGCTGGTCGCGCAGACCTACGGCACGCAGGTGCGCTCGGAAGTGATGAGCGACGCGGTGCAGAAGGCGTTCAGCGACGCCGTCAAGGAGGCGAACCTCAGGGTCGCCGGCTATCCGCGCATCGAGCGCAAGAACGACTTCGAGTTCAGCGCCACGTTCGAGGTTTATCCCGAGGTCAAGGTCGGCGACCTGTCGGACAAGACCATCGAGCGCCCGCAGACCACGGTCGACGACGCGGCGGTCGAGAAGACGCTCGCGATCCTGCGCAGGCAGCGCACCACCTACGCGAGCGCCGCGCGGCCGGCGCGCGACGGCGACCGCCTGACCGTCGACTTCGAGGGCACGATCGACGGCCAGCCGTTCCAGGGCGGCTCGGCGAAGGACTTCGTGTTCGCGCTGGGCGAAGGGCGGCTGCTGCCCGAGTTCGACGCCGCGCTGCGCGGCGCATCGGCGGGCGAGGAGAAGGAATTCGCGGTGAAGTTCCCCGACGACTACCACGGCAAGGAGGTCGCCGGGAAGCAGGCGCGGTTCCGCGTCCGGGTGAAAGCGGTCGACGAGCCGCGCGTGCCGGAGATCGACGCCGAGTTCGCGCGCTCGCTCGGCGTCGCCGACGGCGACGTGGCGAAGATGCGGAGCGAAGTGCGCGCCAACGTCGAGCGCGAGGCGGCGAAGCGCATCGCCGCGGCGGTGAAGAACCAGGCGCTGCAGGCGCTGCTCGACGTGGCGCCGCTCGAGCTGCCCAAGTCGCTCGTCGAGATGGAGACGCAGCAGCTGATGCAGCGCGCCGCCGCCGACCTGCAGGCGCGCGGCATCCGCCCGGAGCAGATGCCCCTGCAGCCGGCGGCGTTCGAGGAGCCGGCGAAGCGCCGCGTGGCGCTCGGCCTGATCATCGGCGAGCTGGCGCGCACGGAGAACCTGCAGCCCAAGCCGGCCGAGGTGCGCGCGGTCATCGAGCAGGAGGCGCAGTCGTATGAGAATCCGGCCGAGGTAGTAAAATGGTTCTACATGCAGCCGCAGCGGCTTTCGGAAATGGAAGGTGTGGCGCTGGAAGCCAACGTCGTCAAATGGGTCTTGTCCAAAGCGAAGGTGGTCGACAAGCCCGTCTCCTTCGATGATCTGATGGGAAGCAACACTTGAACTGGGAAAAGCACACCTCGGACGTCCACGGCCTCGGGCTGATCCCGATGGTCATCGAGCAGTCGGGGCGCGGCGAGCGCGCCTACGACATCTATTCGCGGCTGCTGAAGGAGCGGGTGGTGTTCCTGGTCGGCCCGGTGACCGAGGTCACCGCCAACCTGATCGTCGCGCAGCTGCTGTTCCTCGAGTCGGAGAATCCCGACAAGGACATCTTCTTCTACATCAACTCGCCCGGCGGCTCGGTGTCGGCCGGGCTCGCCATCTACGACACCATGCAGTTCATCAAGCCCGACGTGTCGACCCTGTGCGTCGGCCAGGCCGCCAGCATGGGCTCGCTGCTGCTCGCCGCGGGCGACCCGGGCAAGCGCTTCTGCCTGCCCAACTCGCGCGTCATGATCCACCAGCCGATGGGCGGCTTCCAGGGGCAGGCGAGCGACATCGAGATCCACGCCAAGGAAATCCTCTATCTGCGCGCCCGCCTGAACGAGATCCTCGCCAAGCACACCGGCAAGGCGGTGGAGGTGATCGCCCGGGACACCGAGCGCGATTTTTTCATGGGCGCCGAAGACGCGGTAAAGTACGGCATCGTGGACAAGGTCCTGATATCCAGGGAGAACACGTAAGGCCATGTCGGACAAGAGCTCCTCGGGGGAAAAGCTCCTTTACTGCTCGTTCTGCGGCAAGTCGCAGCACGAGGTGAGGAAGCTGATCGCCGGCCCGTCGGTGTTCATCTGCGACGAGTGCATCGAGCTCTGCAACGACATCATCCGCGAAGAGACCGCCTCCGATAAGGGCGGCAAGGGCGCGAAGTCGGACCTGCCCACGCCGCGCGAGATCCGCCAGATCCTCGACTCCTACGTGATCGGCCAGGACCAGGCGAAGAAGATCCTCTCGGTCGCGGTCTACAACCACTACAAGCGGCTCAAGCACCTGTCGAAGAACGACGAGGTGGAGCTCGCCAAGTCGAACATCCTGCTGATCGGGCCGACGGGCTCCGGGAAGACGCTGCTCGCGCAGACCTTGGCGAGATTGCTGAACGTTCCCTTCGTCATCGCCGACGCGACCACGCTCACCGAGGCGGGCTACGTCGGCGAGGACGTCGAGAACATCATCCAGAAGCTGCTGCAGAACTGCGACTACGACGTCGACAAGGCGAAGCGCGGCATCGTCTACATCGACGAGATCGACAAGATCTCGCGCAAGTC
>DASVDO010000023.1:0-13893 GCA_036381055.1 Burkholderiales bacterium
TCGTTAAGCCGCTCTTCCAACCACGCCACAACGCCGCCCGCTCTTCGGGCGTGAACCTTCTCGACATGCAACACCCTCCCTCCCATGATTCAATCAAAGGTGTTGCATCGACGGATTTACATCACCCCGTCCCCGAATTAGGGTCGAGTCAGGCGTCGCGCCAGTCGAAGCCTTCGTCCTGGGTGGCGAGGCAGATCCAGCGCTCCTCGCAGCCGAGCGCGCCGGCGAGGGCGCGGCGCGCGAGCTCGGGCCGGTTGTTCTGCTGCGAGAGGTGCGCGCCGATGACGTGCTTGAGCCGCGAGCGGTCGAGCGCGGCGAGCAGGCGCGCCGAGTCCTCGTTGTCGAGGTGGCCGAACGGGCCGGCGATGCGCTCCTTCAGCCAGCGCGGGTAGCTGCCGTTCCACAGCAGCTCTCGGTCGTAGTTGCACTCGAGCACCAGCGCGTCGAGCCCCGACAGCGTCTGCGCCACGTGCGGCGTGCCGACGCCGATGTCGGTCAGCACGCCGAGCCGCGCCGCGCCGTCGGAGAGCACGAACTGCACCGGCTCGCGCGCGTCGTGCGGCACGGTGAACGGCTGCACCTCGAGCCCTTCGAGCGCCAGCGGCTCGCGCGAGGTGAGGATCGACAGGCGCACGCCGTCGAGCACCTTGCCCTCGGCCTGCAGCGCGACCAGCGTGCCGTAGCTCAAGTGCACGGTGACGCCGTGCGCGGCCGCGAAGTCGAACACCCGCCCGGCGTGGTCGTCGTGCTCGTGCGTGACGAGGATGCCGCGGATCGACGACGCGGCGATGCCGAGCCGCGCCAGGCGCCGCTCGGTGTCGCGCAGGGTGAGCCCGCAGTCGACGAGCACGCGGGTGCCGTCGGCCTCGACCACCAGCGAGTTGCCTGCGCTGCCGCTCGCCAGGGACGCGAAGCGCAGCAACGCTACTTCAGCTGCTCGTGCAGCAGCGCGAGAATGCGCTGCGCGCTCGCCGACTCGACCGGCGCGCCGTCCTTGTCGAGCACGCTCACCCGGCTGTTGCTGCCCGCCTCGGTGATGTGCACCTGGTACTGGTGCGCGACCAGCTTGCGGCCGGTGCCGAGGATGCGGTCGAGGAAGCTCGGCTTGTTGACGTCGGCCTCGGGATCGGCGTAGCGCACGAAGTAGACGCCCTTCGTCCGGTCGCGGTCCTCGACGGTGAAGCCGACCCGGTCGAGCGCCAGGCCGACGCGGCGCCAGGCGCGGTCGAACGGGTCCTCGACCACCAGCAGGGCGCCGTTCGCGCCCTGCGTGATGCGCGCGCGCTCCGGCGCCGCCGCCGCGGTCTTCAGCGCCTCGGCGGCCTCCTCCTCGCTCGCGCCGAGACGGATCATCAGCCGGCGCAGGAACTCGGCCTCGATCCCCGGGTCGCTCGGCCGCGGCTGCCAGCGCGTGTCCGTCGGCTGCCCGGTGAACGCATCGCGCGAGGTGTACACCTCCTCCATGCCGTAATGCGCGATGTAGATTTCCGTGCCCTTGCCGTGCGCCGCGCGCTCCAGGCGGGTGCGGAACTTGTCGCGCTCGGCGGTCGTGTACGACTGCTCGAGCAGGCGGCCGACCAGGCCGCGGATGCCGCCTTCGGGAACGCGCTCGCGGTGCTCGGCCCACTCGGTCTCCATCACGCCCACCTGCGGCAGCTCGGTCTTCAGCAGGAAGCCGTTCTCCTGCCAGAAGTCCTTCACCGCCGGCCAGACCTTCTCCGGCGGCTGGGCGACGACCAGCCAGCGCTGCGTGCCGGCGCGCTCGACGCGCATGTCGTCGAAGGTCGGCAGCACGCCGCTCGCGCCGGGCTTCGCCTGCCGGCGCTCGGCCTGGTAGCCGGAAAGCGTGGCCGACTCCGGCACGACGTAGCGGTTGTCGCGCGACGGCGCGGTGAGGTCGGGCGGCACCTCGAGCGGCGGCAGCGTGGACGCGGTCTGGTAGGGCGCCTTGTTCTTGCCTTCCAGCCAGTCGCCGACGGACGAGCAGGCCCCGAGCAGAAGCACGCCCGCGAGCGCCAACCCCTTCTTGTGCATCAGGCTCGGCCTTCCACCACCCGCAGTCCAGGCAGGGCGATGCCCGCCTCGTGCAGCGCCTCGCGCACCGTCTCGTGGAAGCGCTCGGCGAGCGGCGCCAGCGGCAGGCGCAGGCCGCCCTCGATCAGGCCCATCTCGGCCATCGCCCACTTCACCGGAATCGGATTCGCCTCGACGAACAGCCGCTGGTGCAGCAGGAACAGCCGCAGGTTCAGCTCGCGCGCCTTCTTCACGTCGCCGACCAGCGCCGCGGCGCACATCTGGTGCATCAGCTTGGGCGCCACGTTGGCGGTGACCGAGATCACGCCGTGGCCGCCGAGCAGGATGAGCGGCAGCGCGGTCGCGTCGTCGCCGGAGTACACGGCGAAGTTGCGCGGCGCGCGCCGGATGAGGTCGGTGGCGCGCTCCATGCTCGCCGTCGCGTCCTTGATGCCGATGATGCCCGGCACCTGCGCGAGGCGCAGCGTCGTGTCGTTCGCCAGGTCGGCGACCGTGCGGCCCGGCACGTTGTAGACGATCATCGGCAGGTCGACCGTCTCGGCGATCTTGCGGAAGTGCCGGTACAGGCCTTCCTGCGTCGGCTTGTTGTAATAGGGCACCACCGACAGGCAGGCGGTGGCGCCGGCCTTCTTCGCCGACTCGGTGAGCTCGATCGCCTCGGCGGTGGAGTTGCCGCCGGTGCCGGCGATGATCGGGATGCGGCCGTGCGAGTGCTCGACGGCGATGCGGATCAGCTCCTTGTGCTCGTCGAAGCTGACCGTGGGCGACTCGCCGGTGGTGCCGACCACCACGATGCCGTCGGTGCCCTCGGCGACGTGCCAGTCGATCAGGTTGCGGAAGCGCGCGAGATCCAGGCTCCCGTCCTCGCGCATGGGGGTGACGATGGCGACCAGGCTTCCCGTGATCATGGTGCGGCCTCTTCTATCGGTGCGTCGATTCTAACCTCTCCCGCCGGGCCTTTGCGCGCGCACAGGCGCTGCACCACCGCCGGCCTGGGCCGCTCGACGCGGCCCTGCTCGAAGGCGAGCGGTTCCAGCTCGGCGAAGGCCGCGAGCAGCTCGCCGGGCCTGAGCAGGAACGCCGGATTCGACGGGCGGCCGAAGCGCTCGTTGCCGACCATGAAGGTCTCGTAGATCAGCACGCCGCCCTCCTCCAGCGACGCCTGCAGGCGCGGCAGCAGCGGCCGGTGCAGGTAGTTGGTCACCACCACGGCGGCGAAGCGGCGTCCGGGAAACGGCCACGGGCCGGCCTCGAGGTCCGCCTGCACGAACTCGGCGCCCGGGATCGCCTGCGGCTCGCGGTCGACCGCGACGACCGGGACGCGCTTGCGCAGGAAGAGCCGCGCATGCCGCCCCCCGCCGCAGGCCACGTCGAGCACCGGGCCGCGCGTCACCAGAGGCGCCCAGCGGCGCACCCAGTCGGAGGCGAGCTCGAGCGGCGCGTGCAACCTAACGGCTTCGCCCGTCGAAGGAAGCGCCCGGCATCATCGCCTCTTCTCCCGGCGCAGGCGCTCGGCGAAAGCCTCGCCGAGCGGCACCCACGCGCTGTCGTTGTGCTCGTTCAGCGCCACCAGGATGCGCTCGCCGATCCTCGGCAGCTCGAGCCGGCACAGCCGGCGCAGGCGCACCGTCATGGTGAGCGTCGCCGACTCGGCCGGCGGTCCCTTGAACACCTCGGTCACCTTCACCGCGATCGTGTCGATGGCCTTCGCGGCGTCCTCCTCGACGCGCGTCACCTCGCCGGCGAACAGCGCGCTCGACCACTCGTACCACGACTCGGGCGGCACGTCGCGCACGAACATGCACGCCTGCGCCGCGCCGGCGGCGAGCGCGAGGACGACGGCGGCGGCGGCGCGCAGCATGGCTGCCGATTGTAAGAGTTCGTCAATCGCGCCGGAATCTCTATGCGGCGGCTTGCGCCGCTTGGAGGATCGGGGGGCCGGAAAAAGTCCGGTCCGGGGGGAGCGTAGCGCCAGTGGAAAGCAATACGCCGATCAAGCCGGTCGCGCAGGCCTTTCGCTGGCTGGCGAAAAGCCGCGGCATGCTGCTCATCATCTCGCCGTTCCTGGCGATCGTGGTGGTGCTCGTCTGGCTCGCCATCGCCAGCATCGACATCCTCGCCGCGGGCCGCGCCTACGTCGAGGGCGAGAGCCTGTGGTCGAAGAACCAGAAGGAAGCGGTGTTCCACCTGCTGCGCTTCGCGCGCACCGGCGCCGAGGACGACTTCCGGCAGTACCAGGCGGCGATGAAGGTGCCGCTCGGCTTCCGCCGCGCGCGCCTGGAGCTCGAGAAGCCGGAGCCCAACTACGACGTGGTGGTGGGCGGGTTCCTGGCGGGCGGCACGCACCCGGACGACATCCCCGGCGTGATCCGCCTGTACCAGCGCTTCCACGACGTCGGCTACATGAAGAAGGTGCTGCGCATCTGGCGCATCGGCGACCAGTTCATCGCCGAGCTCGACGAGGCCGCCGGCGCGCTGTACCGCAAGACGCGCGCGGACAGCGCCGACCGCGACGCCATCCTGCGCAAGATCTTCCAGATCAACGAGGAGCTGAAGCCCTGGCAGAACCAGTTCTCCAACACGCTGGGCGAGGCGACGCGCTGGATCCAGGCGACGCTGCTGATCGTCATCCTGACGGTCGCCGGGACGCTGGTGCCGCTCGGCATCCTGCTCACGCAGCGCATGGTGAGCCGCGTCGAGCGCGCCGAGCGCGAGCTGGAGGAGCTGCGCCTGCGCCAGGAGTACGCCGCCAAGCTCGCCTACCATGCGGCGCACGACCCGCTCACCGGGCTGGTCAACCGCCTGGAGTTCGAGAACCGCCTGAAGCTCGCGCTGCACACCGCGGCGACGCAGGAGCGCCAGCACGCGGTGATGTACCTCGACCTCGACCAGTTCAAGATCGTCAACGACACCGCCGGCCACGCCGCGGGCGACCAGCTGCTGCGCCAGGTGAGCGCGCTGCTGCGCCAGCAGGTGCGCGAGGGCGACACCATCGCCCGGCTGGGCGGCGACGAGTTCGGCGTGCTGCTCGACAACTGCCCGCTGCAGGACGCGATCCGCATCGCCGACGACCTGCGCCGCTGCATCGCCGACTTCCGCTTCGTCAGCGAGGGCGGCTCGTTCAGCGTCGGCGTGAGCATCGGCGTGGTGCAGGTGAGCGACGGCATGCTCAACCTGACCGACGTGCTGAGCGCGGCCGACGCCGCCTGCTACACCGCCAAGGACAAGGGCCGCAACCGCGTGCAGCTCTACCGCCCGCACGACAGCGAGGTGTCGCTGCGGCGCGGCGAGATGGAATGGGTGCCGCGCGTGCGCAAGGCGCTGCAGGAAGGCCGCTTCGTGCTCTACGCGCAGCGCATCCACGCGATCGCCGACAGCGGCGAGCCGAGCCAGCACCACGAGCTGCTGGTGCGCATGCTCGACGAGCACGGCGGCGTCGTGCCGCCCATGGCCTTCATCCCGGCCGCCGAGCGCTACAGCATGATGCCGCTGATCGACGAGTGGGTGATCAAGGACGCCTTCCCGAGAATCAGCGCGCTCGGCCCCGGCTGCGGCACCTTCGCCATCAACGTCTCCGGCATGTCGATCGCCGACGAGCGCTTCCTCGACTTCGTGCGCCAGCAGTTCCGCCGCTACGCGATGCCGCCGCGCAGCGTCTGCTTCGAGCTCACCGAGACCGCGGCGGTCGCCAACTTCGACAAGGCGGCGCGCTTCTTCGGCGAGATGAAGGCGCTCGGCTGCCTGTTCTCGCTCGACGACTTCGGCGCCGGCATGTCCTCGTTCGGCTACCTGCGCCACCTGCCGGTCGACTTCATCAAGATCGACGGCAGCTTCGTCAAGGACCTGGGCGACGACCCGATCGACCTCGCGACCGTGCGCGCGATCAACGACGTCGGCCACGTGATGGGCAAGCAGACCATCGCCGAATTCGTCGACAGCGAGGCCGGGCTCGCCGCGCTGCGCGAGATCGGCGTCGACTTCGCACAGGGCCACTGGATCTCGCCGCCGCAGCCGTTCGACGCGCAGCCCGCGCAGGCGCGGCCGCGCGTGCGCCTCGGCCGCATCGCGGCGCGCGCCACGCGCGTCGAGCCGGCCGTCGTCGCCGCGGCGGCGCCCGTTGCCGATACCACCCACTGAGAGAGCACGTCATGAAGACAGCCGCAATCCGCAAGGTCACCGCGACGCCGCGCTGGGTGGCCACGCTCTACGAGTACGTGGCGCCCGACTGGGAGGCGCTGGTCGACGGCGTCTGGGCCGAATCGGTCGCCGCCACGCGCCTGAGCGTCGAGCAGATGCAGGGCTGGATCCTGCAGCTCTATCCCTTCATCTACGACTTCCCGAAGTTCCTGGCCGAGGCGCTGATCAAGGTCGAGGACGACTTCTCGCGCAATTTCCTGATCGAGAACATCCGCATCGAGAAGGCGCACGCCGAGCACTGGATCTGGATGGGCGAGGGCTTCGGCCTGACGCGCCAGCAGATGGTCGAGCTCGCCGAGGGCGACGCGCAGGTGATGCGCGACGTGCAGTCGCTCACCGACTGGATGTGGCGCGTCAACACCAAGGGCTCGCTCGCCGAGGCGGTGGCGGCCACCAGCTTCGCCATCGAGGGCGTCGCCGGGGCGCTGGCGCGCAAGGTCGCCGCCGGCTTCGAGGCCTACCGCGACCGGCCGGGCGTCGACATGAACCCGAAGACCTACAAGTGGATCCGCGAGCACTCGCACTACGACGACGAGCATCCGAAGTTCGCGCTCGAGATCGTCAAGCACTACGCGGTCACCGAGCGCATGCAGCGCCAGGTGATGATCGCCGCGCGGCGCAGCCTCGAGCTGCTCAACCTCGCGCTGATGACCGCCTCGCAGCTGGGCGCGCCGGCCGAAGCCGCGCCGGCCGAGGCGCAGGCCTGAGCTAGGCCGGCCGGGCGGCCAGGCGCAGCGCCTCGGCGGCCTCGCTCAGGCGCGTCACCACCGCGTCGGCGCCCAGGCGCGTCAGGCGCTCGCGCGCGCTCGCCGCCTGCTCCGCGCCCCACAGGCCGACGACGATCTTCAGCTCGGGGCTCTGGCGCCGCAGCCGGCGCGTGAGCACCGCGGCGTGCGCCGCCGCCTGCGGCGGCACCGAGGAGATGCACGCGGCGCGGCAGCCGGCGCGCGCCGCGGCCTCGCTCACCTCGGAGGCCATCGCCGGCGCGGAGAAGAGCTGCGCGCAACCGCCCGGCAGCAGGCGCTCGAGCGCCGCCGCCGCGACCTGGTCCGCCGCGTCGTGCGCCGGCACGAGGCACACCGGCGCCATGCGGCCGGCGGCCGGCGGCGCCTCGAGCGAGTCGACGATCGTCTCGGCGTGCTCGAAGATGAAGCGGCTGCGCGCCGGCTCGAGCAGGCCGCGCGCACGGTCGCGGCCGGCGAGCGCCAGCGCCGGCACCAGCACGTCGTCGAGCGCCGAGGCGAGCCCCCTCGCCTGGGCGTGCTTCCTGAGCAGCGCCGCGGCCTGGTCGTGGTCGAGCGCGAGCAGGCGCTGATAGAAGCGCTCCTCGTCCGCCAGCACCGGCTCGACGCCCAGCAGCACGTTGAGGAAGCCGAGCTCCGGGATGTGCCGGGCGATCACCACCACGCACACCGTGAGCGGCGTGGCGAGCAGCAGCCCGGCCGATCCCCAGAGCCAGGTCCAGAACAGCACCGCGGCGATGATGGCGATCGGCGACAGGCCGACGCTGCGGCCGTAGAGCCAGGGCTCGAGCACGTAGGCGAGCACCAGCTCGAGCGCCAGGAACACGCCGAGCGTCCAGAACACCGTCGACCAGCCGTCGGCGATGGCGAAGGCGAGCCCGATCGGCAGCGCCGCGGCGACCCACACGCCGACGTAGGGGATGAAGCGCAGCAGCATGCCGAGCAGCCCGAGCAGCAGCGCATTCGGGATGCCGATCAGGTACAGGGCGACGCCGAACGGGATGCCGAAGCAGGCGTTGACCACCATCAGCATGCCGAGGTAGCGGCTGACGCGCGACGCCGCCTCGGCCATGGCGCGCGTGGTGATGTTCAGCCGGCCCGCGCCGACCAGCGCCAGCAGCCGCTCGCGCAGGTTCTCGCGGTCGATCAGCATCAGGATGGTGAAGACCACGACCGCCAGCGCCATGGCGATCGGCTTGCCGAGCGGCTCGGCGTACTCGACCAGCTCCTCGTAGGCGCTCGCCGGCGTCTCCCGGACCGGCAGCGGCTTCTCCGGCTGCGCTTCGCGCTCGATCTGCTCCAGCGCCTGCTTCGCTTTCCCGAGCGCGCTGTCGCCGCGCGGCGCGCGCAGGTCGCGGATCTTCTGCGCGATGGTGTGGCGGTACTCGGGAAGCTTCGCCGCGAGCGACACCGCCTGCAGCGCGGCGACGGTGCCGATCGAGGCGACCAGCGCCAGCGCGGCGAGCGACACGACGAGCGTCGCCGGCACGCGGCCGAGCCGCCGGCGCTCCAGCCAGGCCACCGCCGGCGCGAGCAGGAAGGCGATGAGGATCGCCAGGGCGAGCGGCAGCAGCACCTCCTTGGCGAGATAGAGGATCGCCGCCGCGATCAGCAGGCCGATCAGCGGGGCGGAGCTCGCCACCGCGCTACACCATCTGGAACAGCAGCAGCGAGCGCGCCGTCACCTCGTAGACATGGCCGAACGGGAAGCGGCTGCCCTCGGGCAGGTCGGGCATGTTGGTGTCGGCGAGCAGGTCCCATCCGGCGCCGTCGGGCGCCTCGGGCAGGATGAACTTCACCACGTCCTGCCAGCTGTTGAAGACGATCAGCATGGTCGCCTCGTGGCCGCGCTGGCGGATGCCGCTCTGCTGCGCGCGTCCGTCGAGCAGCATGCCGAAGCAGCGCGTGTGGCCGTTCTGCCATTCCTCGGGCGTCATCTCCCGGCCGGTGGGGCTGACCCAGGTGACGTCGCGCACGCCGAGCTCCTCGTTGTACACCCCCGACAGGAAGCGCCGCTGGCGCAGGATCGGGAAGCGGTGGCGCAGGCCGGTGAGCTTGCGCACGAAGCGGATCAGCCGCTCGATCGCGTCGTCGCTCTTCCAGTCCAGCCACGAGATCTCGTTGTCCTGGCAGTAGGCGTTGTTGTTGCCGCGCTGCGTGCGCGCGCGCTCGTCGCCTGCGAGGATCATCGGCGTACCCTGCGAGAGCAGCAGCGTGGCGAGCATGTTCTTCATCTGCCGCTTGCGCAGCTGGCGGATCGCCAGGTCGTCGGTCGGGCCCTCGGCGCCGTGGTTCCAGGATCGGTTGTGCGAGTGCCCGTCGCGGTTGTCCTCGCCGTTCGCCTCATTGTGCTTGTCGTTGTAGGAGACCAGGTCGTTCAGCGAGAAGCCGTCGTGCGCGGTGACGAAGTTGACGCTCGCCCAGGGCTGGCGGCCGCGGTGGTTGAAGATCTCCGGCGAGGCGCACAGCCGGGGCGCAAGCTGCGCCGCGCCCGCGTCCCCCTTCCAGTAGTCGCGCACCGTGTCGCGGAACTGGTCGTTCCACTCGGCCCAGCCCGGCGGGAAGCGGCCGAGCTGGTAGCCGCCCGGCCCGCAGTCCCACGGCTCGGCGATCAGCTTCACGCGCGCGAGCAGCGGGTCCTGGATCACCGCCTTCATGAAGCCGTTGTAGGTGTCGAAGCCGCCCGGCTCGCGCGCCAGGATGGTGCCCAGGTCGAAGCGGAAGCCGTCGACGTGCATCTCGCGCACCCAGTAGCGCAGGCTGTCGGTGACCATCTGGATCACGCGCGGGTGCGACAGGTTGAGCGTGTTGCCGGTGCCGGTGTCGTTGATGTAGTAGCGCTTGTTGTCGGGCAGCAGCCGGTAGTACGAGACATTGTCGATGCCGCGGAACGAGAGCGTCGGCCCCTTCTCGTTGCCCTCGGCGGTGTGGTTGTAGACCACGTCGATCACCACTTCCAGCCCGGCGTCGTGGAAGCGCGCCACCATCTCCTTGAACTCCTGCAGCGTCTTCGCCGGGTCGGCGGCGTAGCGCGGATCGGGCGCGAAGAAGCCGATCGAGTTGTAGCCCCAGTAGTTCTTCAGCCCCTTCTTCAGCAGGAAGTCGTCGTCGAGGAACGTGTGCACCGGCAGCAGCTCGACCGTGGTGACGCCGAGCGACTTGATGTAGTCGACGACCTCCGGGTGGGCGAGGCCGCGGAAGGTGCCGCGCTCGTGCTCGGGCACCGCCGGGTGCAGCTTGGTGTAGCCGCGCACGTGCGTCTCGTAGATGATGGTGCGGTCCCAAGGCACGCGGCGCCAGACGCGCTCGCGCCGCCAGTCGAAGTTCGGGTCGACCACCACCGACTTCGGCACGAACGGCGCGCTGTCGCGCTCGTCGAAGGTGGTGTCCTCCTCGCCCACCCGGTAGCCGAAGATGGCCGGGTCCCACTTCAGCTCGCCGATGTGCGCGCGCGCGTAGGGGTCGAGCAGCAGCTTGTTCGGGTTGAAGCGGTGGCCCTCGTCGGGCGCGTACGGCCCGTGCACGCGGAAGCCGTAGATGGTGCCCGGGCCGATGTCGCTCACGTAGCCGTGCCAGACCTCGTCGCGGTACTCGGGCAGCTCGATGCGCTCGGTCTCGCGGCTGCCGGTCGCGTCGAACAGGCACAGCTCGACCCGCGTGGCGTGCGCCGAGAACAGCGCGAAGTTGACGCCCTTGCCGTCCCACGTCGCGCCGCGCGGATGCGGCAGGCCTTCCTTCAGCGCCATGGCCGCAAAGATAGGGCAAGGGGCGTGAAAGCGCAGCCCGCGGCTGCGCCGCCCGGCCTGCGTCCTTCAGCCTACTGGCAGAGGATCACGTTGGCGAACTCGATCAGCATGCCCGGCTTGAGATAGGCCGAGAACGCCGCCGCGGCGGCGAACGCCACCGCCGCCACCGCCGCCGCCTTGAGCCAGAACTGCGTCATGCCGCGGCCGGCGCGGGCCGGCGCTCGGCGAGCGGCTTCTCGTTCACCGGCAGGTGCACCAGCGCGGCGAACACGCCCAGGCCCACGGAGATGACGAACGCCACCTGATACGAGCCGGTGTGGTCGTACAGCCAGCCGGCGAGCCAGATGCCGACGAAGCTGCCGATCTGGTGGCCGAAGAACACCAGGCCCGAGAGCATGGCCATGTAGCGCAGGCCGTAGATCTGCCCCACCAGCCCGTTGGTGAGCGGCACGGTGCCGAGCCACACCAGCCCCATCAGCACGGCGAAGCCGTAGAGCGTCACGAGCGACAGCGGGAACAGGATGAGCGGCAGGATGATCAGCGCGCGCACGAAATAGATGCCCGCCAGCAGGTACTTCTTGCTGAACCGGCCGCCCAGCCAGCCGAAGGCGAAGGTGCCCATGGCGTTGAACAGCCCGATCAGCGCGAGCGCCATCATGCCGTGCTCGGGCCCGAGGCCGGCGTCGACCACGAACGCCGGCAGGTGCACGCTGAACATCAGGAGCTGGAAGCCGCACACGAAATAGCCCCAGAAGATCAGGTGGAAGCCCCGGTCGCGCCACGCCTCGCCGAGCGCCTCGCCCGCCGATTGCGTCGGCCCCGAGCTCGCCGGCCGCCCGGCGAGCGACGCGGCGAGCGGGATGATCAGCCCGGCGATCAGCGCCAGCCCGACGAGCGCCATCTGCCAGTCGAGCGCGGCGATCAGCCACTGCCCGACCGGCAGGAGCGTGAACTGGCCGAAGGAGCCGGCGGCGGTGGCGAGGCCGAGCGCGGTGCTGCGCTTCTCGGGCGGCGTGACGCGCGCGATCACGGCGAGCACCACGCCGAAGGTGGTGCCGGCGAGCGCCAGGCCGAGCAGGAAGCCGGCGCCGAGGTGCAGCGTGAGCGGCGTATCGGCGAACGCCATGGCGACCAGGCCGAGCACGTACAGCACGCCGCAGCCCGCGACCACCCGCCCCGCGCCGTAGCGGTCGGCGAAGCCGCCGGCCACCGCCATCAGCGCGCCCCAGAGCAGGTTCTGGATGCCCATGGCGAACGAGAACGTCTCGCGTCCCCAGCCGTATTCGACGCTCATCGGCGTGAGGAACAGGCCGAAGCTCGAACGCACGCCGAAGCCGATCAGCAGGATGAGGCTGCCGCAGGCGAGCACCATCGCCGGGGTGCGCAGTCGGGAGATCATGCGCGCAGTCTACCGTCCCTTGCGCCGCCGCCGCCTGCAATTCGCGCAGGCAAGCCATGCGCGCCGCTCATGCGGCGAGCTTGTCGACCTGCGGCAGGTTGCAGGCGAGGATGCCCCGGCGCAGCGCCTCGATCGCCTCCGGCCGCGGGAAGGTGCGCCGCCAGGCGAGCGCGACGCGCCGCCGCGGCACCGGCCGCGAGAACGGCAGGATGCGGATCAGCTCGCCCGCGCCGCCGCTGCCCACGGAAGTCGCCGGCAGCACGGTGACGCCGACGCCGCTCGCCACCATCTGGCGGATCGTCTCGAGCGACCCGCCTTCCACGGTGCGCGCGAGCGGGCTGCGGTCGCGCGCGCGCACGGTGTGGCAAAACTCGAGCACCTGGTCGCGGAAGCAGTGCCCTTCGCCGAGCAGGAGCAGCGATTCGCGGGTCAGCTCCTCGGAGCTCACGCGCTTGCGGCCTTCCCAGGGATGGCCCTTCGGCACCGCGACCACGAACGGCTCGTCGTACACCGCGCGCGTCTCGATGCCCGGCTCGGCGAACGGCAGCGCGATCAGGATCACGTCGACCTCCCCGCTCTTCAGCATCTCGGCGAGGCGATGCGTGAAGTTCTCCTGGATATGGAGCTGCATGCCGGGCGCGGCGCGCCGCAGGATCGGGATGAGCTTGGGCAGCAGATAAGGCCCGATCGTATAGATGGCGCCCAGGCGTAGCGGCCCCGCGAGCGGGTCGCGGCCCGCGGCGGCGAGCTCCTTGATGCGCGAGGCCTCCTCCAGCACGCGTTGCGCCTGCTCGATGATCGGCCGGCCCGCCGGCGTGACGCTCACCTCCCCCGGGCCGCGCTCGAAGAGCGTGACGCCGAGCTCTTCCTCGAGCTTCTTCACCGCCACCGAGAGCGTGGGCTGCGCGACGAAGCAGGCTTCGGCCGCGCGCCCGAAATGGCGCTCGCGCGCCACGGCCACGATGTAGCGCAGCTCCGTGAGCGTCATCCCTTCCGGGCGATGAAGTAGAGAGGAATCCCGGCGGCCATCAGGACGATACCGGCGAGCACCGCAACGCCGAACTCCACCGCGAAGCGCACGTAGTTGATGCTCGAATAAAGCATGTATACGCACATGGCGCAGAAGGCGAGCGGCACGATCGGATAGAACGGGGTGCGAAACGCGGGCGACGGGCCCTCGCGGCGCCGCAGGACGAAGAGCGTGAGCGCGGTCAGCAGAAAGAACGTCCAAAAGACCGGCGCCGTGTAGGCCACCATGGCGGTAAAGCCGTCGGGCGTCACGGAAGCCGCCACGACGAGCACGAGCGTGATAGCCCCTTGCACGAGCAGCGCATTCGCCGGCGTGCTCCCCGCCTCGCGCCAGGCGCCGAGCGCCCGAAACAGCCGGAAGTCGCGGCCGAGGGCGTAGTTCGTGCGTGCGCCGGTGAAGATCGCGGCGTTCATGGTCGTGAGGGCGGCAACGCAGACGATGAGCGAGAAGAGGAGCGCGCCGGTGTCGCCCGACACCACGCGCATCACGTCGGCCGCCACCGCCTTCGATTCGCGCATGCCGCCGAGGCCGAGCGCCGCGAGATAGCCGAGGTTCACCAGCAGGTAGAAGACGGTCACCGTGAGGATGCCGCCGACGAGGATGCGCGTCATGTTGCGCCGGGGATCCCGCACTTCGCCGCCGAGGTAGGCCGCCTCGTTCCAGCCGCCGTAGGTGAGCAGCACGAAGATCATCGCCAGTCCGAACGAGCCCTGCCCCGCGCCGGACGCCGGCTTCGCGGCGGCG
>DASVDO010000024.1:0-25021 GCA_036381055.1 Burkholderiales bacterium
CGCAGAATACGATCGGCATGGGTGGGGACCCATCCAGATGAGTACTTCGCAAACCATTCCCTTGCGATCGCTTCGAAGGAATCTCCCGCCCGGTCGGCAGATTGACCCTTCGCGAGCTTGCGCTCCACGGAAGGATCGACACTCTTGGCCAAAAGCCTCCGAGCCTCGTCGCGCCGGTCTCTCGCTTCGCGCAAACCCACTTCGTCGTAGACCCCGAGCGCCAGCGTCTTACGCTTGCCGGCGAACCGATAATCAAACCGCCAATACTTCCCGGTTTGATTGACGAGCAGGTAGAGCCCTTTCTCATCAGAGAGCTTGTACGGCTTGCTGGTCGGCTTTGCCTTACGCGCCGA
Source organism: Burkholderiales bacterium (assembly GCA_036381055.1). Classification (GTDB taxonomy): domain Bacteria; phylum Pseudomonadota; class Gammaproteobacteria; order Burkholderiales; family SG8-39; genus SCGC-AG-212-J23. Next base: position 354 of record DASVDO010000024.1, read on the forward strand.
GAGGTCGGTGAGAGCCACGTGACGGTATTTCTTCTGGGTGTTGTCGAGATACCGTCAAATATACCGCCATCAGACCTGCCGTATGGCGAACCGCTGTGACAAGGCATGGTGGGGCCTTGTCCATGATTTTTAGGCGGAATTGGCTATTCCTGAAACGGCCTGAAAAGCCGTGAACTACGGTAGTGGTGGAGGCGGCGGGAATCGAACCCGCGTCCGCAAGCCCTAGACAGTCAGGACTACATGCTTAGCCTGGCGATTTGAGCTTCACCTTGCGCCCGCCCACCGGCAGGCTGACGCTCGGCTAGCCGCTTCGACGGATCCCCCGGGCCAAGCGGCCAGACCCGGAAGAGAGGCTGATGTAAATGACGCTGCACCCCTTGCGGGGCCTAGACCATCAGCAATCTAGTGCAGCGTCCCGCGGGTGTTAGGCCGCGAGAGCGAAACGCTCGTCGTTGGCGTTTGTGTGTTTCCAGACTGGATTTACGAGGTCATCTGGTCCTCGGCATGCCCTGCGCTGCTTCGTGACCCACGTCGAAACCAGGTCGCCCCCGGATTCGCTGTGAACCTTGCGCATTGTCCCATATGGGGCTCGTCCGCGCAGCTTCAAGGCGCTAGATTGTGCGCATGGAAGCGACGGCCAAGACCCTGTCGCCGCTCTGGCGACAGATGACCTGGTGGGTGCTGCTTTTTCCCGCGGCGCTGGTGCTGGCGCTCGCGCTGGGCAGCCTGTATCTCCTCAACTGGGTGCACGTGCTCTCCGGCGTGCTCTGGACGGGCGCGGACCTCTTCATGGGCTTCATCGTCGGGCCGGTGATCCGCTCGCTCGACATGCGCGGCCGGGTGGCGGTGATCAGCTATCTCGTGCCGCGCACGCTGCTCTATTTCCCGGCGGTGGCGATCACCGCGGGCACGGCAGGCTATTTCCTCGCCGAGCGCCTCGGCTACACCACCGCGGGCAGCCCGTTTTTCTTCTGGGCGATGGTCGCGCTTGCGCTCGTCGCCGTGATGACGGTGGTGGGCTTGGGGTTATTGCTGCCGAACAACCTGCGCATCTGGTTCGAGCTGCACAAGCCCGAGCCCGATCGCGAGCGCGTGGTGCGCCTGAACCGCTACAACATCTGGCTCGCGGGCGGGCAGGGGGTGATGCAGCTCGCCATGATCCTCATCATGGCGCACTTCCGCTTTTAGCTGCCTGACCAGCCTTTCAGGACCAGCTTGCCGATCATCGTCCCGGACTCGAGCCGGGCGTGCGCGCGGCGCAGGTTCGCCGCGTTGATCGGCGAGAGCGTCTCCCGGAGCGTGCCCTTGAGCCGCCCGGCGTCGAGCCACTCGGCGACCTGGTTGAGCAGCCGGTGCTGCTCGATCATGTCGGGCGTGCGGAAGCGGGGGCGCGTGAACATCAGCTCGAAGCACAGCGTCGCGCTCTTCGCCCGGATGGCGTCGACGTCGAGCGGCGCCTTGTTCGCGACGATCAGCACGATGCCGCCCTGCGGGGCGATCAGGTCGCCGATCGCCGCCCAGTGCTCGTCGACCTCGCTGAAGTTGGCGATGTAGTCCACCTGCGGGAATCCCAGCGCCTCGAGCTGCGGGCGCATCGGCCGGCGATGGTCGACGGTGTGCTGCGCGCCGAGCGCGCGGCACCAGGCGGCGCTTTCCGGCCGCGAGGCGGTGGCGATGACCTTCAGCTCGGCGAGGCGCGCGAGCTGGATGCCGATCGAGCCGACGCCGCCGGCGCCGCCGATGATCAGGATCGAGCCGCCGCGCTTCACGCGCAGCCGGTCGAAGAGCGCCTCCCAGGCGGTGATCGCCGTGAGGGGGATCGCCGCGGCCTGTGCGAAGTCGAGCGAGCGCGGCTTGCGCCCGACGATGCGCTCGTCGACCAGGTGGTACTCGCTGTCGCAGCCGGCGCGCGTGACGTCGCCGGCGTAATAGACCTCGTCGCCCGGCTTGAAGAGCGAAGCCTGGTCGCCCGCGGCGACGACCACGCCCGCCGCATCCCAGCCCAGCACGCGCGGCGCGCGGGTACCCTGCTTGCGCTGCTTGGTGTCGACCGGGTTGACCGAGACCGCCTCGACCTTGACCAGCAGGTCGCGCCCGGCGGGCGAGGGCTTGGGAAGCTCGATGTCGACGAGCGAGTCGATGTCGCTTCCGGTATGGGCGACGGCTTTCATAGGCTCTCCAGCAGCTGCCGCGGGTGGGAAAGAAGAAGGTCCGCGTTCCACACGGCCGGCCCGCCGCTTTCCGTGCCGTGGTAGCCCCATTCGGCGGCCGCGCAGCGCATGCCGGCGGCGCGCGCCGCCTGCACGTCGCGCAGGTCGTCGCCGACGTACAGGCACTCGCCGGGCTCGCGCCCGAGCTGCCCGGCGGCGAGGAGCAGCGAGGCGGGATGCGGCTTGAGGTGCGGCGTCGAGTCGCCGCACACCACGCACGCCGGCGAGACGCCGAGCTGCGGCACGATGCGCTCGGTGAGGTGCCGCGCCTTGTTGGTGACGATCCCCCAGGCGATCGCGCGGCGCGCGAGCTCCTGCAGCAGCTCGGCCATGCCGGGGAAAAGGCGCGTCTCGGCGCAGATCGCCTCGGCGTAGCGCGCCAGGAACTCCTCGCGCATCGCCGGGTAGCGCTCGTCCTCGGGCATCATGCCGAAGCCGACGCGCAGCAGGCCGCGCGCGCCCATCGAGGCATACGGCCGCACCGCCGCCGGCGCGAGGGGCGCGAGGCCGCGCACGGCGCGCATGCGGTTCAGCGCCGCGGCGAGGTCGGGCGCCGTGTCGGCGAGCGTGCCGTCGAAGTCGAAGAGCACCGCGCGGATGCTCAAGCGGCGCAGCGCAACAGGTAGTTCACGCCGGTATCGCGGCCGAGGCGATAGCGCTTCGTGAGCGGGTTGTACGTCATGCCGAGCAGCTCGACCGGGCGCAGCGCCGCGGCGCGGCAGTAGCGCGCGAGCTCAGAGGGCTTGATGAAGCGCAGGTAGTCGTGCGTGCCGCGCGGCAGCAGGCGCAGCACGTATTCGGCGCCGATCACCGCGAAGAGATACGACTTGGCGTTGCGGTTGATGGTGGAGAAGAAGACCTGCCCGCCGGGCCGCGCCAGCCTGGCGCACGCGGCGACCATGCTCGCCGGCTCGGGCACGTGCTCGAGCAGCTCCATGCAGGTGACCACGTCGAACTCGCCGGCGTGGTGCGCGGCGAACTCCTCGGCCATGGCGCGCTCGTAGGTCACCGCCGCGCCGCTTTCCAGCCGGTGCAGCTCCGCGACGCGCAGCGACTTCTCCGACAGGTCGATGCCGGTGACGCTCGCGCCGCGCGCCGCCATCGCCTCGGCGAGGATGCCGCCCCCGCAGCCGACGTCCAGCACGCGCTTGCCCTGCAGGCCGGCGCGCTCGTCGATCCAGTCGAGGCGCAGGGGGTTGATGTCGTGCAGGGGGCGGAACTCGCCCTGCGGGTCCCACCAGCGATGCGCGAGCTCGCTGAACTTGGCGAGCTCTGCCGGATCGACGTTCATCGCGGCGATTGTCCCAAAAAAAAGCCCCGCCGCAGCGGGGCTTTCCCGGTGGCGGGAACGCCTTACTGGCCGGCGCCGCCGCTCGCGGAGGTGCCCGAGCCGCTCGAGGTCGCTCCGGTGGTCGCGCCGGTCGTCGGCGAGCTGGTGGTGCTCGCCACCTCGCGGCTGCCCAGCAGCTCGGCTTCGACGCGTCGGTCGGGCTGCAGGCAGGCGACGAGCTTGCGGTTGCTCGCGCGCTCCGGCCCCATGCGCTTGCACTGGTCGCCGGTCACGGGGTTCTCCTCGCCGCGCCCTTCGACCTGCACGCGGTTCTCGTCGATGCCCTTGGAGGCGAGGTACTCGGCCACCGCCTGCGCGCGGCGCTCGGAGAGCTCGCGGTTGTACTCCTCGGAGCCGATGCGGTCGGCGTAGCCGGCGAGCACGATGCGGTCGACCTCGGCGCCCTTCGCCTTCTGCGCCAGCTCGTCGAGCTTCTCCTTGCCGCTCTCGCGCAGCTCGGCGCGGTTGAACGGGAACAGCACGTCGGTCGCGATGGTGATCTTCTCCAGCACCGGGGGCGGCGGCGTCTCGGGCGCGGCCTGCGCGAGAGGCTGCGGCGCGGGCTCGGGCTCGGCCTTGGCGACCGGCGCAGGGGCGAGCGAGGCGCGCGGCACCACGTCGCAGGGCTCCGCGGCGTTCGCCGGGCTCCAGCTGTTGGTGCGCACGCAATGGCGGGAAGAGTCGAGCACCGGCGTGCCGCTGCTCGACACGAGATAGCCCTCGGGATCGGCGCCCGCGGCGGCGGGCGCGGTGGCGCCGGCACCGCTCGAGCCGCTTTGCGCGTATGCCGTGCCGGCCATGGCGGCGAGCAGCACTGCCAAGATTCGCTTGTCCATCCTCGTCTCCTTGTGGAAAACGGTTGCAAAAACTGCCGCGCCGAATGGATCAGGCCGGCATCCGCCGGATGGACCAGCAATTCGTGTTCCCAGAAAGCGGAAACCCCGCCGCAGCGGGGTTTCCGGGAGGAGCGCCGCCCCGAGCGGGCTAGCGCCGGGTGCCGATGACCTCGATCTCGGTGCGCCGGTCGGGCGCCAGGCACTCGACCAGCTTCTTGTTGCTGCGATGGTCGCGGCCCATGTTGCGGCACTTGTCGCCGGTCACCGGGTTGGACTCGCCCTTGCCCTCGGTGTACACGCGGTTCGCCTCGATGCCGCGCGAGACGAGGTAGCTCTTGATCGCTTCGGCGCGGCGCACCGAGAGGCGCTGGTTGTAGGCGGTGGAGCCGATGCGGTCGGCGTAGCCGATGGCGATCACGACTTCCAGGTTGATACCGCGCACGCGGCTCGCGAGGTCGTCGAGCTTGGAACGGCCTTCGGGCTTGAGATCGGCGCGGTCGAAGTCGAACAGCACGTCAGTCGCGAAGGTGACTTTCTCGGCCACCGGCTTCGGCGCGGGCTTGGGCGCCGGCTTGGGCTCCGGCCTGGCGGCCGGGGGTTGCGCGGGCGCAGGCGCCGGCTGCGGTGCCGGCGTGGGCGTCGGCGCTGGCGCGGGAGCCGGCTGCGGCGCGGGCTCCTGCGGCTCTTGCGTGGCGCATCCCGCGGCGAGCAGCGCGGCCGCGGCGAGCAGGCTGAGCTTTTTCATCGTTTTGTCCTTCCCTAGTTCTTAAAAACCGATTGTGTATCAACGCCCTGCAAGACCGGCGAGGGCATTCTGCCACAGTTGCACGCGCGAATCCAAGCCGGCGAAGGCATCGCCGAGCAGCCGTCCGTCGACGAGCCTCGGCTCGCCGTCCACCCAGACGTGCGTGACATGCTCGCGCCCGGCGGAGTAGACGAGGTGCGAAACCGGGTCGTAGCAGGGCGCGAGCTCGGCTGCGCCGAGGTCGACGGCGGCGAGGTCGGCACGCTTGCCGGCTTCGATCGAGCCGATGCGGCCGCCGAGGCCGAGCGCCTGCGCGCCGGCGAGCGTCGCGGCGCGCAGCGCGGCGTGCGCCGGCATCGCTTCGGCGTTGCCCGCCACCGCCTTGGCGAGCAGCGCCGCGGTGCGCATCTCCTGGAACATGTCGAGCCGGTTGTTGCTCGCCGCGCCGTCGGTGCCGAGCGCCACGTTGACGCCCGCTTCGAGCAGGGCGGCGACGGGCGCGAAGCCGCTCGCGAGCTTCAGGTTCGACGAAGGGCAGTGCACGACCGAGCAGCCGTGGCGCGCGAGCAGCGCGATCTCCTGCGGCTCGAGGTGCACCGCGTGCACCGCGAGCAGGCCCGGCGTGACCAGGCCGAGCCGGCGCAGCCGCTCGAGCGGGCGCACGCCGTGCTCGGCGGCCGAGCGCTCGACCTCGTGCGCCGTCTCGTGCAGGTGGATGTGCACCGGCAGGTCGAGCTCGGCCGCGAGCGTCGCCACCTTCTTCAGCGCGTCGTCGGCCACGGTGTAGGGCGCGTGCGGGGCGAGGCAGAAGCTCGCCAGGGGCTCGTCGCGCATGCGATCGCGCAGCTCGAGGCCTTTTCGCAGGTAGTCCGCCGGGTCGGCGGCGTACGCGGAAGGAAACTGGATCACGATGATGCCGTGCGCCGAGCGCACGCCGGCCGCCAGCGCCGCCTCCAGCGACGCCTCGGGGAAGAAGTACATGTCGTTGAAGCAGGTGACGCCGCCGCGCAGCATCTCGGCGCAGGCGAGGCGGGTGCCGTCGGCGACGAACTGCGGCGAGACGTGCCGTCCTTCGGCCGGCCAGATGTGCTCCTCGAGCCAGCGCATGAGCGGCAGGTCGTCGGCGAGGCCGCGCATCAGCGACATCGCCGCGTGGGTGTGCGCGTTGACCAGGCCCGGGATCAGGACGTGCGAGGCGAGCGCCAGCTCGTCGTAGCCGGCGAAGCGGCCGCGCGCCTCGGACGCCGGCAGGACCGCTTCGATGGCGCCGTCGCGCAGCGCGACGACGTGCTCGCTCAGGACGGCGCCGGCCGGCTGGACCGGCACCACCCAGCGCGGCCGCAGGAGGAGCTTGCGCGCTATCTCGGCGTGCCCTGGATCTCGACCACGACGCGCCGGTTGGGCTGCAGGCAGGCGATCAGCACGTCGCGCGGCATGCGCCCGGAGCAGTGCTGCACCGGCATCGTCTTGCCGAAGCCGAAGATCTCCATCTTCGACGCGTCGACGCCCCTGGAGGCGAGGTAGTCGCGCACCGCCTCGGCGCGCTTCTCCGAGAGCCGCTGGTTGTACTGCGGCGAGCCAATGCGGTCGGTGTGGCCGTTGATGTTGATGTAGCGGATGCTCGCCAGGTCCTTCAGCTTCGTCACCACCTGCTCGTCGAGCACCTTTTTCGCCGCGTCGCTGAGCGTGGCGCTGTCGTAGGCGAAGAGCTGCGTCGCCGAGAGGTTCACCACCGAGGGCGGCTTGGGCTTCGGCGCCTCGGGCTTCGGCGCCTCGGGCTTCGGCGCCTCGGGCTTGGCGACGGGCTTGGGCGCTTCGACCGGCCGCGGCGCCGGTTGCGGCGCGGGCGCCGGCGCGGGCTGCGGCGCCGGCTCGGCCGGCTCCTGGGTGGCGCAGGCGGCGAGCAGCGCCGCGGCGAAAGTGCCGAGAACGAGCGTGCGTACGTGCATGGATCCCCCTCGGTTTATTGTCTTGAAGACCGGCGGATTCTAAGCCCGAGGCGAGCCGGCGAACAACCTTTTTTCGAGGGAAAACCGGCGCTTGGGTGATAAAATTTCGGCTCTCCGCGCCGCCGTCTCCGCCGCTCCCGAATGGAATCGTTCGCCAAAGAAACCCTCCCGATCTCGCTCGAGGAGGAGATGCGCCGCTCGTACCTCGATTACGCGATGAGCGTGATCGTCGGCCGGGCGCTGCCCGACGTGCGCGACGGCCTTAAGCCGGTGCACCGGCGGGTGCTGTACGCCATGCACGAGGCGAACAACGTCTGGAACCGGCCGTACGTGAAGTGCGCGCGCATCGTCGGCGACGTGCTCGGCAAGTACCACCCGCACGGCGACTCGGCGACCTACGAGGCGCTGGTGCGCATGGCGCAGGGCTTCTCGATGCGCTACACCCTGATCGACGGCCAGGGCAACTTCGGCTCGGTCGACGGCGACGCGGCGGCGGCCTACCGCTACACCGAGTGCCGGCTGGAGCGCATCGCCGCGGAGCTGCTCGCCGACATCGAGGCCGAGACGGTCGACTTCCAGCCGAACTACGACGGCAAGGAGCAGGAGCCGATCGTGCTGCCCACGCGGGTGCCCAACCTGCTGGTCAACGGCTCCTCGGGCATCGCGGTCGGCATGGCGACCAACATCCCGCCGCACAACCTGGGCGAGGTGGTTGACGCCTGCCTGCTGGTGCTCGAGCGGCCGAGCTGCGCGATCGAGGAGATCATCAAGCGCATGCCGGCGCCCGACTTCCCGACCGCCGGCATCGTCTACGGCATCGCCGGCGCGCACGAGGGCTACCGCACCGGGCGCGGCCGCGTGGTGATCCGCGCGCGCACCCACTTCGAGGAGATCGGCAAGGGCGAGCGCCAGGCGATCATCGTCGACGAGCTGCCCTACCAGGTGAACAAGAAGGCGCTGCTCGAGAAGATCGCCGAGCTGGTCACCAGCAAGCGCCTGGAAGGCATCGCCGACATCCGCGACGAGTCCGACAAGTCGGGCATGCGCGTGGTGATCGAGCTCAAGCGCGGCGAGCTGCCCGAGGTGGCGCTGAACAATCTGTTCAAGCAGACCCAGCTCCAGGACGCCTTCCACATGAACATGGTGGCGCTGGTCGACGGGCAGCCGAAGCTGCTCAACCTGAAGGAGCTGATCGAGGCGTTCATCTCGCACCGCCGCGAGGTGGTGACGCGGCGCACGGTGTACCAGCTGCGCCAGGCGCGCGCGCGGGGCCACGTGCTGGAGGGCCTGGCGGTGGCGCTCTCCAACGTCGACGAGGTGATCGAGCTGATCAAGAAGGCGCCCTCGCCCGCCGAGGCGAAGCGCGGCCTGCTCGAGCGCCCGTGGCGCTCCGATCTCGTGAAAGCCATGGTCGGGGACAAGGCGGTCGCGCAGTTCAGGCCCGAGGGCCTGAGCGAGGCCTACGGGCTGAAGGCCGACGGCTACCGCCTGTCGGAGGAGCAGGCGCAGGCGATCCTCGAGCTGAGGCTGCAGCGCCTGACCGGCCTCGAGCAGGAGAAGATCCGCGACGAGTACCGGGAGGTGATGGCGACCATCGCCGATCTGCTCGACGTCCTCGCCAAGCCGGCGCGCATCACGCAGATCATCGCCGACGAGCTCACCGCGCTCAAGCAGACCTTCGGCGACAAGCGCCGCAGCGAGATCGTCACCGTCGCCGAGGACATCTCGATCGAGGACCTGATCGCGCCGCAGGACATGGTGGTCACCTTCTCGCACGGCGGCTACGTGAAGTCGCAGCCGCTCACCGAGTACAAGGCGCAGCGCCGCGGCGGACGCGGCCGCATGGCCGCGGCGATCAAGGAGGACGACTTCATCGAGCGGCTGTTCGTCGCCCACTCGCACGACGTGCTGCTGTGCTTCTCCAACCGCGGCCGCCTGTACTGGCTCAAGGTGTACGAGGTGCCGGTCGGCAGCCGCTCGAGCCGCGGCAAGCCGATCGTCAACATGTTCCCGCTCGAGGAGGGCGAGAAGATCACCGCGGTGCTCGCGGTCCGCGAGTTCGACGAGAACCACTACGTGTTCATGGCCACCGCCAAGGGCACGGTGAAGAAGACGCCGCTCGACGAGTTCTCGCGGCCGCGGCCCTCGGGCATCATCGCCGTCGGCCTCGAGGAGGGCGACTACCTGGTGGGCTGCGTGCTCACCGACGGCAGCTACGACGTGATGCTGTTCTCCTCCGAGGGCAAGGCGGTGCGCTTCCAGGAGGGCGACGTGCGGCCGATGGGCCGCCAGGCGACCGGCGTGCGCGGCATGCGCCTGAGCGAAGGCAGCCGCGTGGTGTGCATGCTCGCGGCGAAGGACGAGTCCAAGGCGGTGCTCACGGCGACGCAGAACGGCTTCGGCAAGCGCACGCCGATCGGCGAGTATCCGCGCCACGGCCGCGGCGGGCAGGGCGTGATCGCCATCCAGACCTCCGAGCGGAACGGCCTGCTGGTCGGCGCGGTGCTGGTCGACGACAACGACGAGGTGATGCTGATCTCCACCGGCGGCGTGCTGATCCGCACCGCGGTGGCGCAGATCCGCGAGCAGGGCCGCTCGACGCAGGGCGTGACGCTGATCGCGCTGGGCGAAGGCGAGAAGCTGGCCGGCCTCGAGCGCATCGAGGAGCGCGAGCTGGAGGGCAACGGCAACGGCGGCAACGGCAACGGCGGCCCCGGCGAGGCGCCGGCCGACGACGCGCCGGACGCCGGTCCCGACCTCGACGCCCCGCCCGCACCCACGGTGCATTGATGTCGCGCATCTTCAACTTCAGCGCGGGCCCCGCGATGCTGCCCGCCGAGGTGCTTTCCCGGGCCGGCGACGAGATGCTCGACTGGCACGGCAGCGGCATGTCGGTGATGGAGATGAGCCACCGCGGCAAGGAGTTCATCGGCATCGCCGCCGAGGCCGAGCAGGACCTGCGCGCGCTGCTCGCCATCCCGGCGCACTACAAGGTGCTGTTCCTGCAGGGCGGCGCGACGCTGCAGTTCGCGCAGGTGCCGATGAACCTGCTCGCCGGCAAGGGCAAGGCGGACTACGTCAACACCGGCGAGTGGTCGAAGAAGGCGATCAAGGAGGCCAGACAATACTGCGACGTGCACATCGCCGCGTCGTCCGAGGACCGGGGCTTCACCTACGCCCCGAAGCGCTTTGCCACCCGCAAGGACGCCGCCTACCTTCACGTGTGCACCAACGAGACGATCGGCGGCGTCGAATACCACGAGACGCCGAAGACCGAGCTGCCGCTCGTGGCGGACATGTCCTCGCACTTCCTGTCGCGGCCGATCGACGTCTCGCAGTACGGCCTGATCTACGCCGGGGCGCAGAAGAACGTCGGGCCGGCCGGGCTGACCATCGTGATCGTGCGCGAGGACCTGCTGGGCCGTGCGCAGAAGGGCACGCCGAGCGTCATGGACTACAAGCTGCAGGCCGACGCCGGGTCGATGCTCAACACGCCGGCGAGCTACGCGATCTACATCGCCGGGCTGGTGTTCAAGTGGCTCAAGGCGCTGGGCGGGGTGGCGGAGATCGAAAAGCGCAACGTGGCGAAGGCCCGGCTGCTGTACGACTATCTCGACAGCACGCAGTTCTACCGCAACCCGGTGGCGAAGGAGGACCGCTCGCGCATGAACGTGCCGTTCACGCTGCACGACGCGCGGCTGGACGAGGCGTTCCTGAAGGGCGCGGCCGAGCGGGGCATGGTGCAGCTCAAGGGACACCGCTCGGTGGGCGGCATGCGCGCGTCGATCTACAACGCCATGCCGCTCGAGGGCGTACAGCGCCTGGTCGACTACATGAAGGACTTCGAAAAGCAACATGGCTAGCAGGAAGTGCGAGATCCTGGTGATCAACCAGATCGCGCAGGTAGGGCTGCAGCGCTTTCCCGGCGAGCGCTACGCGGTGGTGAAGGAGTCGGCGGACCCCTGGGCGATCCTGGTGCGCTCGCAGGACCTGCACCAGTTCCCGTTCGGGCCGTCGCTGCGCGCCGTGGGCCGCGCCGGCGCCGGCGTGAACAACATCCCGGTGCCGGCGCTCTCCCGGCGCGGCATCCCGGTGTTCAACGCGCCGGGCGCGAACGCCAACGCGGTGAAGGAGCTGGTGCTCGCCGGCATGCTGATGGCGGCGCGCAACCTGCCGCCGGCGCTCGAGTTCGTGGCGCGGCAGAAGGACTCGCCGGAGCTCGAGAAGCAGATCGAGTCGGGCAAGAAGGCGTTCGCCGGCTTCGAGCTGCCCGGGCACACGCTCGGCGTGATCGGCCTGGGCAAGATCGGCAGCCTGGTCGCCGACGCGGCGATCCGCCTGGGCATGAACGTGCTCGGCCACGACCCGCACCTCACGGTCGAGGCGGCGTGGAGCCTGCCCTCGCAGGTGCGCCGCGCCAACTCGATCGAGGAGATCCTGCGCGCGAGCGACTTCGTCACGCTGCACGTGCCGCTGGTGGACAAGACGCGGCACATGATCGACGCCCGGCGCATCGGGCAGATGAAGAGCGGCGCGGTGCTGCTCAACTTCTCGCGCGAGGGCGTGGTCGCCGAGGCGGCGGTGCGCCAGGGCCTGGAGGACGGACGGCTGCGCTGGTACGTCACCGACTTCCCGGCCGCCGCGCTGCTCGGGCACCCGCGGGTGATCGCGCTGCCGCACCTCGGCGCCTCGACCGCCGAGGCCGAGGACAACTCGGCGGTGATGGTGGTCGACCAGCTGCGCGACTACCTCGAGCACGGCAACCTGCAGAACGCGGTCAACTTCCCCGACGCGCAGATGGCGCGCGAGGCGCCCTACCGCCTGGCGATCGCCAACGCCAACGTGCCCGACATGCTGGGGCGCATCTCGCACACGCTCGGCAAGCGCAAGATCAACATCCACAACATGCTGAACAAGTCGAAGGGCGACATGGCATACACGCTGGTCGACACCGACAGCCCGGTCGAAGAGGCGGTGATCGACGAGCTGCGCCATACCGAGGGCGTGCTCGCCGTGCGCTACCTTCCGGTCGATGAGTGAGATCGACAAGCTGCGCGGCGAGATCGACCGGCTCGACGACGAGCTGGTGCGCCTGCTCAACCGGCGCGCCGCGCTGGCGCAGCGCATCGGCGCGCTGAAGGGCGGCGCGCCGGTGTACCGCCCGGAGCGCGAGGCCGAGATCCTGCGCCGCGTCTCGCAGGCGGGCGGCGGGCCGCTGCCCGGGCAGCGCCTCGCGGCGGTGTTCCGCGAGGTGATCTCGGCGTGCCGCGCGCTGGAGGAGCCGATCCGCGTCACCTACCTCGGCCCGGAGGGCACCTTCAGCGAGCAGGCGGTGCGCCGGCACTTCGGCGCCGCGGTGGAGGCGCTGCCGGAAGCGTCGGTCGACGACGCGTTCCGCCGCTGCGAGTCGGGCGCCGCCCAGTTCACCGTCGTGCCGGTGGAGAACTCGACCGAGGGCGTGGTCGGCCGCACGCTCGACCTGCTGCTCGCCACGCCGCTCGTGATCTGCGGCGAGGTCGAGCTGCGCGTGCAGCAGAACCTGCTCGGCCGCGGCGAGCTCAAGGCGATACGCCGCGTCTACTCGCACGCGCAGTCGCTCGCGCAGTGCGCGCGCTGGCTGGCGCAGCACCTGCCCGGCGTGGCGCAGGTGCCGGTCGCCTCGAACGCCGAGGCGGCGAGCCGCGCGGCGCGCGAGGAGGGCGCCGCGGCGATCGCCGGCGAGGCGGCCGCCGAGCGCTACGGCCTGGCGCTGCTCGCGCGCTCGATCGAGGACTCGCCCGACAACACCACGCGCTTCCTGGTGCTCGGCAACGTCGTCGCCGCGCCGACCGGGCGCGATCGCACCTCGCTCGTCATGTCGGCGGAGAACAAGCCCGGCGCGGTGCACGCGCTGCTCACGCCGCTGGCGCGCCACGGCGTGAGCATGACGCGCATCGAGTCGCGGCCGTCGCGCTCGGGCTCGAAGAGCGGGCTCTGGGAATACGTGTTCTTCATCGACGTGGAAGGCCACCAGCGCGACCCCGCGCTCGCCCAGGCGCTCGCCGAGCTGAAAGACAAGGCGTCGTTCCTGAAGATCCTCGGCTCCTATCCCGCGGCCGTGAACTGACATGCTCATCGATCCCTGCGAACTCTCCCCCTCGTACGTGCGCGCCATCGCGCCCTACCAGCCCGGCAAGCCGATCCCGGAGCTCGCGCGCGAGATGGGCCTCGACGAGGCCGGCATCGTCAAGCTCGCCTCGAACGAGAACCCGCGCGGCATCGGGCCGCGCACGCGCGCCGCGATCGAGGCGGCGCTCGCCGAGGTGGCGCGCTATCCCGACGGCAACGGCTTCGAGCTGAAGCAGGCGCTGGCGCGCCGCTACGGCGTCGAGATGGGCTCGATCGTGCTCGGCAACGGCTCGAACGACGTGCTCGAGCTGGTCGCCTCGGCGTTCCTCGGGCCGGGGCGCGCCGCGGTGATGGCGCAGCACTGCTTCGCCGTCTACCCGCTCGCCACGCAGGCGCGCGGCGCGCGCTCGATCGTGGTGCCGGCCAAGGACTACGGCCACGACCTCGAGGCGATGGCGAAAGCGATCGACGACGAGACCTTCGTCGTCTGGATCGCCAATCCGAACAACCCGACCGGCACCTACGCGCGCGCCGAGGCGATCGACGCCTTCCTGCGCCGCGTGCCCGAGCGCGTGCTGGTGGTGCTCGACGAGGCGTACAACGAGTACCTGCCGGCCGAGCTGCGCGCCGACAGCGTGAAGTGGCTGAAGCGCCATCCCAACCTGATCCTGACGCGCACCTTCTCCAAGGCCTACGGGCTCGCCGGCCTGCGCGTCGGCTACGCGCTCGCGCACGCCTCGGTGGCCGACGTGATGAACCGGGTACGCCAGCCCTTCAACGTCAACAGCCTGGCGCTCGCCGCGGCGGCCGCCGCGCTCGACGACATGGAGTTCGTCGCCAAGAGCTACGCCGAGAACCTGCAGGGCATGCGCCAGCTCGAGGAAGGCGCGCGCGCGCTCGGCCTGGACTTCATCCCGTCGTTCGGCAACTTCCTCACCATCCGCGTCGCGCAGTCGGGCAAGAGCGCGCCGGAGATCTACAAGCGGCTGCTGCGCCGCGGCGTGATCGTGCGCCCGGTGGGCGGCGGCTACCAGCTGCCCGAGCACCTGCGGGTGACCGTCGGCACGGCGCAGGAAAACGAGAAGTTCCTCGCCGCGCTCGCCGCGAGCCTGAAGGACTAGATGCGCATCGCCGTCATCGGCGTCGGCCTGATCGGCGGCTCGTTCGCCCTGGCGCTGAAGAGCGCCAGGCTCGCCAGCCACGTGGTGGGCGTCGGGCGCAGCGCGGCGAACCTGCGGCTCGCGCTCGAGCGCGGCGCGATCGACGCGGTGGCGCCGGACGCGGCCCGCGCGGCGCGCGACGCCGACGTGGTGCTGATGGCCGCGCCGGTGGCGCAGTTCCCGCGCCTGTTCGCCGAGCTCGCGCCCGCGCTGCGGGCGAGCGCGGTGCTGACCGATGCCGGCAGCACGAAGCGCGACGTGATCGCCGCGGCGCGCGGCGCGCTGGGCGGCCGCATCGCGCAGTTCGTCCCCGGCCATCCGATCGCCGGCGCGGAGAAGAGCGGCGCCGCCGCCGCCAGCGGCGAGCTGTTCCGCGGCCGGCGCGTGGTGCTGACGCCGCTCGCCGAGAACGATCCGGGCACGGTGCAGAAGGTGCACGCGCTGTGGCAGGCCTGCGGCGCGAGCGTCATGCGCATGGACGCCGAAGCGCACGACGCGGTGCTCGCCGCGGTGAGCCACCTGCCGCATCTGCTCGCCTACGCGCTGGTGCACGAGGTGGCAAGCCGGCCCGACGCCGAGCGGCTGTTCGCCTTCGCCGCCGGCGGCTTCCGCGACTTCACGCGCATCGCCTCGAGTCATCCGGAGATGTGGCGCGACATCTGCGTCGCCAACCGCGACCGGCTGCTCTCCGAGCTCGAGCGCTACCAGGCGAAGCTCGGCGCGCTCAAGGCGCTGCTCGAGGCGGGCGACGGCCCGGGCCTCGAGCGGCTGTTCGCCGCGGCGCGCGAGGCGCGCGACCAGTGGCTGAGGCGCTCGAGCTGAAGCCCGCGCGCGGCGCGCGCGGCACGGTGCGCCTGCCCGGCTCGAAGAGCATCTCCAACCGCGTGCTGCTGCTCGCCGCGCTCGCCGCCGGCGAGACCGAGCTGCACGGCCTGCTCGACGCCGACGACACGCGCGTGATGCGCGAGGCGCTCGGCCGGCTCGGGGTGTCGTTCCGCGACGGCACGGTGAGCGGCGCCGGCGGGCCGTTTCCGGTGAAGCAGGCGGAGCTCTTCCTCGGCAATGCGGGCACGGCGTTGCGCCCCCTCGCCGCCGCGCTCGCGCTTTGCGGCGGCGAGTACCGGCTCTCCGGCGTGCCGCGCATGCACGAGCGGCCGATCGGCGACCTCGTCGACGCGCTGCGCGGCATCGGCGCGCGCATCGAGTACGCGGGCCGGCAGGGCTTTCCGCCGCTGCATGTCTTCCCGGGGAAGATCGCCCTGGGCAAGGCGGTGAAAGTCCGAGGCGACGTGTCCTCGCAGTTCCTCACGGCGCTGCTCATGGCGCTGCCGCTCGCCGGGCGCGACGCGCGCATCGAGGTCGAGGGCGAGCTGATCTCCCGGCCCTACGTCGAGATCACGCTCAACGTGATGCGCCGCTTCGGCGTGCCGGTCGAGCGCGAGGGCTGGCGCTCCTTCGCGGTTCCCGCCGGGCGCTACGTCTCGCCGGGAAAGGTGCTCGTCGAAGGCGACGCTTCCGCCGCCTCCTACTTCCTCGCCGCCGGCGCGCTCGGCGGCGGGCCGGTGCGCGTGCAGGGCGTCGGGCGCGGCAGCATCCAGGGCGACGTGCGCTTCACCGAGGTGCTCGAGCGCATGGGCGCGCGCGTGACGATGGGCGAGGACTGGATCGAGTGCGCGGGCCGCGCGCCGCTGCGCCCGATCGACATGGACCTGAACCACATCCCGGACGCCGCGATGACCGCGGCCGTGCTTGCCCTTTTCGCCGACGGGCCGAGCACGATTCGCAACATCGCGAGCTGGCGCGTCAAGGAGACCGACCGCATCGCCGCCATGGCGACCGAGCTGAGGAAGCTCGGGGCGAGCGTGGAGGAGGGCGCCGACCGTCTCGAGATCACCCCGGGGAAAATGAAGCCCGGCGTGGCGATCGATACCTATGACGACCACCGCATCGCGATGAGCTTCTCGCTGGTCGCCCTGGGCGGCGTGCCCGTGGCGATCCGCGATCCCGGCTGCGTGGCGAAGACCTTCCCGGAGTACTTCGAACGCTTCGGGGAAATCGTGGTCCGTCCCTGATTCATGGACGCGCCGGTCATCGCGATCGACGGGCCCTCGGCCTCGGGCAAGGGCACGATCGCGAGCCGCGTGGCGCGCGCGCTGGGGTTCCACTACCTGGAGAGCGGCGCGCTCTACCGGGTGCTCGCGCTGATCTCGCTGCGCGAGGACACGCTGGAGGAGGCGCGGCTCGCCGAGCTGGCGGCGCACATGGACGTGGCTTTCCACGAGGGCGACGTGCTGCTCGACGACGAGGACGTGAGCGAGAAGATCCGGGCCGAGCCTTGCGGCGTGCGCGCCTCCGAGGTGGCCCGGCTGCCGGCCGTGCGCCAGGCGCTGCTGCGCCGGCAGCGGGCCTTCCGCCGGCCCCCCGGCCTGGTGGCCGACGGGCGTGACATGGGCACGGTGGTATTCCCCGACGCGACCCTCAAGATCTTCTTGACAGCGAGCCCGGAGGTGAGGGCCGAGCGCCGATATAAGCAGTTGAAAGAAAAAGGAATCGATGCTAATCTGCGCGCCCTCTCCCGAGATCTTCAGGAACGGGACGAGCGCGACACGAGGCGCGCCGTCGCACCTCTGGTTCCGGCGCCCGATTCGCAAGTGCTCGATTCTTCGACACTTTCCATCGAGCAGGTGGTAGAAAGGATCCTGCAGCTTTACCGGGAAAGGAAAGTGAGCGGACCGGCCTAGCGCCGGTTCATTGTCCAACTTGACCCGAGGGCGCAAGCCCGCGGCTTGAAAAGGTTTTTCTCAACTCAATGGCCAGTATTTCCCCCGCGACCACGAAGTCCCAGCAACAGCCCGCCGGCGAATCGTTTGCGGCGCTTTTCGAAGAAAGCCTGAACCGCAAGGAGATGCGCGTCGGCGAAGTCATCACCGCCGAGGTGGTGAGCGTGGACGAGAACTGGGTGGTGGTGAACGCGGGGCTCAAGTCGGAAAGCATCATTCCGGCCGACGAATTCCGCAACGACGCCGGGCAGGTGGACGTCAAGCCCGGCGACTTCGTTTCCGTATCGATCGAGGCGCTCGAGGACGGCTTCGGCGCGACGCGGCTCTCGCGGGACAAGGCGAAGCGCATGGCGGCGTGGCTCGAGCTCGAGAAGGCGCTCGAGTCGGGCGAGAAGGTGAAGGGCGTAATCACCGGCAAGGTGAAGGGCGGCCTCACCGTGATGACCAAGGGCATCCGCGCCTTCCTCCCCGGGTCGCTGGTCGACCTGCGGCCGGTGAAGGACACCACGCCCTACGAGGGCCGGGAAATGGACTTCAAGGTCATCAAGCTCGACCGCAAGCGAAACAACGTGGTGGTGTCGCGCCGCGCCGTGCTGGAGGAGACCGCCGGCGCCGAGCGCGAGCAGCTGCTCGCCACGCTGCAGGAAGGCGCGGTGGTCAAGGGCATCGTCAAGAACATCACCGACTACGGCGCGTTCGTCGATCTGGGCGGCATCGACGGCCTGCTGCACATCACCGACCTCGCCTGGCGGCGCGTCAAGCACCCCTCGGAGGTGCTGAGCGTCGGCGACGAGGTGACCGCCAAGGTGCTCAAGTTCGACGCCGAGAAGAACCGCGTGTCGCTCGGCCTGAAGCAGCTCGGCGAGGATCCCTGGGTCGGCATCGCGCGGCGCTATCCGCCGGGGACGCGGCTGTTCGGCAAGGTCACCAACCTCACCGACTACGGCGCCTTCGTCGAGGTGGAGTCGGGCATCGAGGGCCTGGTGCACGTCTCGGAGATGGACTGGACCAACAAGAACGTGCATCCCTCCAAGGTGGTGCAGGTCGGCGACGAGGTCGAGGTGATGATCCTCGAGATCGACGAGGAGCGCCGCCGCATCTCGCTCGGCATGAAGCAGTGCATGCCCAACCCCTGGGAAGACTTCGCGCGCGAGTACAAGAAGGGCGACAAGGTGCGCGGCACGATCAAGTCGATCACCGACTTCGGCGTGTTCGTCGGGCTGCCCGGCGGCATCGACGGCCTGGTGCACCTCTCGGACCTCTCCTGGACCACGCCCGGCGAGGAGGCGGTCAAGAGCTTCAAGAAGGGCGACGAGGTCGAGACCGTGGTGCTGTCGATCGACGTGGAGCGCGAGCGCATCTCGCTCGGCATCAAGCAGCTCGAGGGCGACCCGTTCACCAACTTCATCGCCAGCCACGACAAGAACAGCGTCGTCGCCGGCCAGGTGAAGTCGGTCGACGCCAAGGGCGCGGTGATCGACATGGGCGGCGTGGAAGGCTACCTGCGCGCCTCCGAGTTCTCGCGCGACCGCGTCGACGACCTGCGCGCGCATCTCAAGGAGGGCGACAAGGTGCAGGCGATGATCATCAACGTCGACCGCAAGAACCGCTCGATCAACCTCTCGGTGAAGGCCAAGGACCTCTCCGAGGAGAGCGAGGCGATGAAGCAGCTGCGCAGCGAGAACGCCGCGGCGAGCGCCGGGGCGACCAACCTCGGGGCGCTGCTGCGCGCGAAGCTCGACAAGGGCAACAACCCGCAGCAGTAGGGCGGCGGCTGACAAGGGGAGGGTAGGTCGCCATGACCAAGTCCGAACTGATCGCGCGCCTCGCCCAGCGCTATCCGCAGCTGGTGGCCAAGGACGCCGAGTACGCGGTGAAGATGATCCTCGACGCGATGACGCAGAGCCTGCTCAACGGTCATCGCATCGAGATCCGCGGCTTCGGCAGCTTCGGTCTCAACTACCGGCCGCCGCGCACCGGCCGCAATCCCAAGTCGGGGGAGAAGGTGCACGTGCCGGAGAAGTACGTGCCGCACTTCAAGGCCGGCAAGGAGCTGCGCGAGCGGGTCGACGGCGGCGGCGCGCCGCACAGCACGCCGGCGCCCGAGGAACGCGCCACCCAGCCGGTGAGATAAGGGAGCCCGGGTGCGTCTCGTCACCTGGGCGATCCGGCTCGTCGTCTTCCTGCTGCTCGTCGCGTTCGCCGCCAAGAACGCCGAGCCGGTCACGCTGCGCTTCTACTTCGACGTGGCGCTCGAGGCGCCGCTGGTGGTCCTGCTGCTCGCCTTCTTCGCCGCCGGCGCGCTGTTCGGCGTGCTGGCGCTCCTCGGCCCGCTGGCGCGCCAGCGGCGCGAGATCTCGGCGCTGCGCAAGCGCGTGCCGCCGCCCGCGCCGGCCGAGCCGGGCGAGGCGGCGGCGCATTCGACGACCGACTTCCGGTGAAGGTCTAGGTGCCCGAGTTCGAGTACTGGTGGCTGCTCGGCTTCCCGCTGTTCTTCGTCTTCGGCTGGCTCGCCGCGCGCATCGACATCCGGCAGATCGTGCACGAGTCGCGCGCGCTGCCGCGCTCCTACTTCAAGGGCCTCAACTTCCTGCTCAACGAGCAGCCCGACAAGGCGATCGAGGCGTTCATCGAGGTGGTCAAGGTCGACCCGGAGACCATCGAGCTGCACTTCGCGCTGGGCAGCCTGTTCCGGCGGCGCGGCGAGTACGACCGCGCGATCCGCATGCACCAGAACCTGCTCGAGCGCGCCGACCTCGCCGAGGAGCAGAAGCTGATCGCGCTCGCCGAGCTGGGCCAGGACTACCTGAAGGCCGGCATCCTGGACCGCGCCGAGGAGATCTTCACGCGCCTGGAGAAGAGCCCGCTCGGCGCCACGGCGCGCCGGCACCTGCTGGAGATCTACGAGCAGGAGAAGGAGTGGCGCCGCGCCATCGACATGACGCGCCAGGTGGCCTCCGATCCGCGCGCGCTGGCGCAGTACCTCTGTGAGCTGGCCGCCTCGGAGGCGGCGAGCTCGCGGCTCGACGCGGCGCGCGCGCACCTCGAGCAGGCGCTCGACGAGAACCGCAAGTGCGTGCGCGCCAGCCTGCAGCTCGGCGACCTGGAGAAGGATTCCGGCAACCTGGAGCGCGCCATCGAGCACTGGAAGCGCATCGAGCAGCAGAACCCCGCCTACCTGGCGCTCGCCGCGCAGCGGCTCTACGAGGCGTACCGCCAGGCCGGGCGCGCCGAGGAAGGGCTGCGCCTGCTCGCCGGCTACCTCGAGCGCTACCCGTCGCTCGACCTGCTCGACACGGTGTTCCAGCACACCCTCGAGGCCAAGGGCCACGAGGAGGCCTACCGCCTGGTGCGCGACGAGCTGCGCCGCAACCCGACCCTGCTCGGCCTGGATCGCCTGCTCGAGGCGCAGATCATCGCCGCCGGCTCGCCCGACCGGCGCCGCGACCTCGAGCTGGTGAGGAGCCTGGTGCACGGCCATACCCGCCGCCTCGCGCGCTACCGCTGCGAGACCTGCGGCTTCAAGGCGCGCCAGTTCCACTGGCGCTGCCCCGCCTGCGGCGGCTGGGAGACCTATCCGCCGCGCAGAACCGAGGAGTTCGATCTCACGCCATGAACGTCACGGTCATCGGAACGGGCTACGTCGGCCTGGTCACCGGCGCCTGCCTCGCCGACGCGGGCAACCACGTGTTCTGCCTCGACCTCGACGAGCGCAAGATCCAGACGCTCAACGAGGGCGGCATCCCGATCTTCGAGCCGGGGCTCGAGCCGGTGGTCAAGCGCAACCGCGCCGCCGGGCGCCTGCGCTTCTCCACCGACGTGGCGGCGAGCGTGGCGCACGCCGAGGTGCAGATCATCGCGGTCGGCACGCCGCCCAGCGAGGACGGCTCGGCCGACATGCAGCACGTGGTGGCCGCGGCGCGCGCCATCGGCCGGCACATGGAGGGCTACAAGATCGTCGTCACCAAGTCGACGGTGCCGGTGGGCACCGCCGACCGGGTGAAGCATGCGATCATCGAGGAGCACAAGAAGCGCGGCCGTGGCAACGACTTCACCGTGGTCTCCAACCCGGAGTTCCTCAAGGAAGGCGCAGCGGTCGAGGACTTCATGCGCCCCGACCGCATCATCATCGGCTCCGAGGACCCGCGCGCCATCGCCGCGCTGCGCCAGCTCTACGCGCCGTTCCAGCGCAACCGCGAGCGCATCATCGTCATGGGCGTGCGCTCGGCCGAGCTCACCAAGTACGCGGCCAACTCGATGCTCGCCACGCGCATCTCGTTCATGAACGAGCTCGCCAACCTCGCCGAGGCGATCGGCGCCGACATCGAGGAGGTGCGCCGCGGCATCGGCTCCGACCCGCGCATCGGCTACCAGTTCCTGTACGCCGGCGCGGGCTACGGCGGCTCGTGCTTCCCCAAGGACGTCAAGGCGCTGCAGCGCAGCGCCGCCGAGGCGGGGCGGCCGCTCAAGCTGATGGCCGCGGTGGAGGAGGTGAACGAGGCGCAGAAGCACGTGCTCGCGCAGAAGATCCGGGGCCGGCTGGGCGCCGACCTGAGCGGCAAGTGCGTCGCGCTGTGGGGCCTCGCCTTCAAGGCCAATACCGACGACATGCGCGAGGCGCCGAGCCTGACGCTGATCGACGAGCTGACCCGCTCGGGCGCGCGGCTGCGCGCCTACGATCCCGCGGCGCGCGACGAGGCGCGGCGCCGCTTCGGCCGCAACGCCGCGGTCGAGATCGTCGACTCGGCCGAGGCGGCGCTCGCCGGCGCCGACGTGCTGGCGGTGCTCACCGAGTGGCAGGAGTTCCGCAGCCCCGACTTCGCCGCGATCCGCAAGGCGCTGAAGACGCCCGCGGTGTTCGACGGCCGCAACCTGTACGACCCGGCGGCGCTGAAGGCCGAGGGCCTGGAGTACTACCCGATCGGCAGGAAGCCCGTGCCGTGAAGCGGCCCGACACCTCGAAGGCGCGCGTGCTGGTGGTGGGCGACGTGATGCTCGACCGCTACTGGTACGGCGACGTGTCGCGCATCTCGCCCGAGGCGCCGGTGCCGGTGGTGCTGGTGAACGAGGGCCGCGAGGAGCTGCGCCTGGGCGGCGCCGCCAACGTCGCGCACAACTGCGCCGCGCTCGGCGCGCGCACCACGCTGCTCTCGGTGGTGGGCGCCGACGAGTCGGGCCGGCGTCTGGAGAAGCTGCTGCGCCGGCAGGGCGTGCAGGCCAAGCTGCACCGCGACCGCTCGATCCGCACCACCGAGAAGCTGCGCGTGATCGGCCGGCAGCAGCAGCTGCTGCGCCTGGACTTCGAGCGCGCTCCCTCGCGCGAGGTGCTCGCCTCCAAGCTCGCCGACTACCGCGCGGCGCTCGCCGACTGCGACGTGGTGGTGCTGTCGGACTACGGCAAGGGCGGCATGACGCACATCGGCCAGATGATCGAGCTGGCGCGCCGCAGCCGCCGGCGCGTGCTGGTCGACCCGAAGGGCGACGACTACTCGCGCTACCGCGGCGCGAGCGTGATCACGCCCAACCGCCAGGAGTTCCGCCAGGTGGCGGGCGCCTGGCGCGACGAGCAGGACCTGGCGCGGCGCGCCGAGCGGCTGCGCCGCGCGCTGCGGCTCGAGGCGCTGCTCGTGACCCGCGGCGAGGAAGGCATGACGCTGTTCCAGCCGGCGCGCAGGCTGCACGTCAAGACCGAGGCACGCGAGGTGTTCGACGTGACCGGCGCCGGCGACACCGTGATCGCCGCGCTCGCGGCGATGCTCGGCGCGGGCGCCGACCTCGCCGCCGCGGTGCGCGCCGCGAACCGGGCCGCGGGCATCGTGGTCGGCAAGCTCGGCACCGCGGTCGCCACGTACGAGGAGGTGTTCGGAGCAAGATGACGTACTACATCGTCACCGGCGCGGCGGGATTCATCGGCTCGCGGCTGATCGAGGGCCTCAACCGGCGCGGCATCGCCGAGATCATCGCCGTCGACAACCTCGCGCAGGGCGAGAAGTTCCGCAACCTCGCCGGCTGCGAGATCGCGGATTATGTCGACCAGTCGCAGCTCATCTCCAGTCTGGAGAAGTACGAGGGCGCGGTCGAGGCGGTCCTGCACCAGGGCGCCTGCTCCGACACCATGGAGTCGGACGGCCGCTACATGATGGAGAACAACTACGCGTACTCGCGCCGGCTCCTCGAGTGGTGCCAGGAGGAGGAGATCCCGCTCATCTACGCCTCCTCGGCCTCGGTGTACGGCGCGGGGCCGGACTACCGCGAGGAGCGGGCCTGCGAGCGGCCGCTCAACGTCTACGCGTACTCGAAGTTCCTGTTCGACCAGGTCGTGAGAGGCATGCTCAGGGAGTCGCGCGCCCAGGTCGTCGGGCTGCGCTACTTCAACGTCTACGGGCCGAACGAGGCGCACAAGGGCCGCATGGCCTCGGTCGCCTGGCACGCCTACAAGCAGCTGCTCGCCGAGGGCAAGGTGAAGCTGTTCGTCGGCTCCGAGGGCTATCGCGACGGCGAGCAGCGGCGCGACTTCGTGCACGTCGACGACTGCGTGGCGGTGAACCTGTGGTTCCTCGAGCGCCGCGGCGCTTCGGGCATCTTCAACTGCGGCACCGGCCGGGCGCAGACCTTCAACCGGCTCGCCTGCGCGGTGATCAACGCGGTGCAGGGCACGCAGCTCACGCTGCACGACGCCGTGGCGAAGGGGCTGATCGAGTACATTGCGTTCCCGCCGCAGCTCGAGGGCAAGTACCAGAGCTTCACCGAGGCGGATCTCGCCAAGCTGCGCGCCGCGGGCTATCCCGGCGAGCTCATGGACGTCGACAAGGGCGTCGCCGCCTACGTCAAGCACCTGCAAGGGCAATGAAAAAGACCATCGAGGACGTCATCGGCGGCACGCCGCTGGTGCGGCTGCAGCGGCTGCCGGGCAAGACGAAGAACATCGTGCTGGCGAAGCTGGAGGGCAACAATCCCGCCGGCTCGGTCAAGGACCGCCCGGCGATCTCGATGATCCGCCAGGCCGAGAAGCGCGGCCGGATCAAGCCGGGCGACACGCTGATCGAGGCGACCTCGGGCAACACCGGCATCGCGCTCGCCATGGCGGCCGCGGTGCGCGGCTACCGCATGGTGCTGATCATGCCCGAGCACCTGTCGATCGAGCGCCGCCAGACGATGCGCGCCTACGGCGCCGAGATCGTGCTGACGCCGCAGAAGGGCGGCATGGAGGGCGCGCGCGACCTCGGCGACAAGATGGTCGCCGAGGGCAAGGGCATCATGCTCGACCAGTTCGCCAACCCGGACAACCCGCTCGCGCACTACGAGACCACCGGGCCCGAGCTGTGGCGCGACACCGAGGGCAAGATCACGCACCTCGTCTCGAGCATGGGCACCACCGGCACGATCATGGGCTGCTCGAGGTACCTCAAGGAGAAGAACCCGAAGATCGAGATCGTCGGCTGCGAGCCCGAGGAAGGGTCGCAGATCCCCGGCATCCGCAAGTGGCCGCAGGCCTATCTGCCGAAGATCTACGAGCGCCGCCGCGTGGACCGCATCGAGCCGGTAAGCCA
>DASVDO010000025.1:0-9028 GCA_036381055.1 Burkholderiales bacterium
GAGTTCGCGCTGGTCGCGGCGGTGCTGCTCGCGCCCTACGTCCTTGAATACCGGTGGCGGGTGGCCGTCGCGCTCGCCTGCCTGGTCGCCGCCAAGCTCGCCAACGTCGGGGTGCCGCTCATCCTGAAGCGGGTCGTGGACGGGCTGGACCCCCGCCTGCAGGCCGTCGCCGTCCCCGTGGCGCTGCTCGCCGCCTACGGGGCGCTGCGCTTCTCGACGACGCTCTTCGCCGAGCTGCGCGACGTGGTGTTCGTGCGCGTCACGCAGCGTGCGATCCGGCGCGTCGCGCTCGGCGTGTTCCGCCACCTGCACAGCCTGTCGCTGCGCTTCCACCTGGAGCGCCAGACCGGCGGCATGACGCGCGACATCGAGCGCGGCACGCGCGGCATCTCGACGCTGCTGTCGTACGTGATCTTCTCCATCCTGCCGGTGGTCCTCGAGTTCGCGCTGGTCGCGGCGGTGCTGCTCGCGCGCTTCGACTGGCGCTTCGCCGCGGTGACCTTCGGCGCGGTGATCGTCTACATCGCCTTCACGGTGCTGGTCACCGAGTGGCGCATGGAGATCCGCCGCCGCGCCAACGAGCTCGACTCGCGCGCCAGCACCCGGGCGATCGACTCGCTGCTCAACTACGAGACGGTCAAGTACTTCGGCAACGAGGAGTTCGAGGCGCGCCGCTACGACGACAACCTGCGCAGCTACGAGGCCGCGGCGGTGAAGAACGAGGCCTCGCTGGGCGTCCTGAACATCGGCCAGAGCTTCATCATCGCCGGCGCGGTGACCGCGCTGATGCTGCTGGTCGCGCAGGGCGTCGCGGCGCGCAGCTTCACGCTCGGCGACCTGGTGCTGGTGAACGGCCTGCTCATCCAGCTCTACATCCCGCTCAACTTCCTGGGCATGGTGTACCGCGAGATCAAGCAGGCGCTGCTCGACATGGACCGCATGTTCCGCCTGCTCGGCGCGCACCGCGAGATCGACGACCGGCCCGACGCGCGCGAGCTGCCGGGCGGGCCGGCCACGGTGGAGTTCCGCGGCGTCGATTTCTCCTACGAGCCGGCGCGCCAGATCCTGTTCGACGTGAGCTTCGCCATCCCCGCCGGGCAGCGCGTCGCCGTGGTCGGGCATTCGGGCTCGGGCAAGTCGACCCTGGCGCGGCTGCTCTACCGCTTCTACGACATCTCCAGGGGCAGCATCCGCGTGAACGGCGTCGACGTGCGCGATCTCAGGCAGGCGAGCCTGCGCGCGGCGATCGGCATCGTCCCGCAGGACACGGTGCTCTTCAACGACACGATCCTCTACAACATCCGCTACGGCAGGCCCGAGGCGAGCGACGACGAGGTGCACGAGGCGGCGCGCGCGGCGCACATCCACGACTTCATCGAGTCGCTGCCGCAGGGCTACGCGACGCTGGTCGGCGAGCGCGGCCTCAAGCTCTCCGGCGGCGAGAAGCAGCGCGTGGCGATCGCGCGGGCGCTGCTGAAGAACCCGCGCATCCTGATCTTCGACGAGGCCACCTCGGCGCTCGACTCGCGCTCCGAGAAGGCGATCCAGGCGGAGCTCGAGCGGATCTCCGAGGGGCGAACGACGCTGGTCATCGCGCACCGTCTCTCCACGGTGATGGACGCCGATCAGATCCTGGTGCTCTCTCACGGCCGCATCGTGGAGCGCGGCACCCACCAGCAACTCCTTGAGCTGAAAGGCGAATACGCTCGGATGTGGGCGCTGCAGCAAGAGCAGGCGGAGGCCGCGGCGGTGCTGGAGCGAGCGGCCACTCTCTAGTCCGCGTAGCCGTCGCACGACAGCGACGGATTTCACGGACTTTCACAGGAACTACTGCCTACCCGCTGATTTTGTTTGCGTTTTTTTAGGACGTAGGGCAGACTGCGACTTCCATGCGCCGGCTAGGGCATGGCCAAAACGCAACGAATAAACGGCAGCCCCAACAAGATTTCGCGCCATGCAACGCAAACTGCACCCGCTCGAGGGAATCGTCGCTGTCTTCGCGTTGTTCTTCGTTCTCGCCCTGAGCTTCGGCTTCGCGCAGGCCGGCGAAGGCAAGCCGGTCTTCCTGAGATCCTCCTCCGCGCTGGTGCTCGACGCCGACACCGGCGAAGTGGTGGTCGACAAGAACTCCGACGAAATCACGCCGATCGCCTCGATCACCAAGCTGATGACCGCGATGGTGATCCTCGACCGCCATCTCGACCTCGAGCAGCGCATCGTCATCTCGCGCGACGACAAGGACACGATCAAGGGCACGCGCTCGCGGCTGCGCCCGGGCAACGTGCTCGAGCGCGGCGAGCTGCTGCTGCTCGCGCTGATGGCCTCGGAGAACCGCGCCGCGGCGGCGCTCGGCCGCACCTATCCCGGCGGCATGGACGCGTTCATCGCCGCGATGAACGCGAAAGCCGCGGCGCTCGGCATGCACGACAGCCGCTTCGTCGACCCGACGGGCCTCTCGCCGCTCAACGTCTCGAGCGCGCGCGACCTCGCGAAGCTGGTGCGCGCCGCGTATGAATACCCGGTGATCCGCGACTTCTCGACCCGCGACCGCGCCACGGTGCGCGTCTCCTCGCGCGGCCGGCCGCTCACCTACGTGAACACCAACAGCCTGGTGCGCGGCAACCGCTGGGACGTCGACCTCTCGAAGACGGGCTACATCAGCGAGGCGGGGCGCTGTCTCGTCATGCGAGTGCGTCTGGCGTCGCGCGATCTGATCGTGGTACTACTCGACTCGTGGGGCCGCTATTCCAGGATCGGCGACGCGAATCGCATCAGGAGGTGGGTCGAGAGCCACGCGCCGGGCGGGCACTCGAGCTAGCCGACCGGCAGTTCGCCGCCGACGTCCTCGAGGGGCTGTCCCGGCCCCGCAAGTCTCTCCCGCCGAAGTACTTCTACGACGCCGCAGGCAGCCGGCTCTTCGAGCGCATCTGCCGCCTGCGCGAGTACTACCCGACCCGCACCGAGCTGGGGATCACCCGCAGGCACCTGCGCGACATCGCGCGCTTCGCCGGCGAGGGCTGCGCGCTGATCGAGTACGGCAGCGGCGAGGGCGTGAAGACGCGCCTGCTCATCTCGGCGCTGCGGCCCTCGCTCTATACCCCGGTCGACATCTCCGGCGACGCGCTGGAGCGCGCCGTGGCGCGGCTCGCCCGCGAGTTTCCCTGGCTGCGCATCGTTCCGGTGCGCGGCGACTTCTCGCGGCCGCTCGCCATGCCGGCGCTGCCGCGCGGCGCGCGGCGCGTCGTCTACTTCCCCGGCTCGACCATCGGCAACCTGACGCCCGACGAGGCGCTTGCCTTCCTGGAGAGGAGCCGCGCGCAGGTCGGCGCCGGCGGCGCGATGATCGTCGGCGTCGACCTGAAGAAGGACGCCAACCTGCTGCACGCCGCCTACAACGACGCGGAGGGCGTGACGGCGGCGTTCAACCGCAACGTGCTGAAGCGCATCAACCGCGAGCTGGGCGGCGACTTCGACCTGCGCCGCTTCCGCCACTACGCGTTCTACGACCCGACCGCGGGCCGCGTCGAGATGCACCTCGTCTCGGCCGAGCCGCAGGTCGTGACCGTCGCCGGGCGGCGCTTCTCCTTCGAGCGCGGCGAGTCGATCCACACCGAGAACTCCTACAAGTACTCGATCGGCGAGTTCCAGGCGCTCGCCGCGCGCGCCGGCTTCGCCGCGGCGAAAGTCTGGACCGACGCGCGCCGCTGGTTCTCCATCCACGGCCTGAATTCGGGGTCAGGGTCGTAATTCCCGGGCTCCGTCCCCGAATTGGAATTACGACCCTGACCCCGAATTCAGCCGGCGGTAGCCGATCGCCTGCGAGATCCGCTCGGCGGTTTGTTTGACGAGCGGTCCCCACTGCGGCTTCATCCGGTCGGCCGGCGTGGACAGCGACAGCGCGGCGACCAGCCGGCCGGCGTCGTCGCGGATGCCCGCGGCGACGCAGCGCACGCCGAGCTCGGCTTCCTCGTTGTCGCTCGCCCAGCCCTGGCGCTGAATGCGCTCGAGCTCGCGCTCGAGCAGCGGCAGGCTGGTGACGGTGTTGCGGGTGTGCGGCGCGAGGCCGGTGCGCTTCGCGTACTCGCGCAGGCGCTGCACGCCGTCCTCGAGCAGGAACAGCTTGCCCGCCGCGGTGACGTGCAGCGAGGCGCGCGCGCCGATCACGTGCACGACGCGCATCGCCGAGCGCCCGGAGGAGCTGCGCTCGACGTAGACGATCTCGTCGTCGTGGCGCACCGAGAGGTTCGCCGTCTCGCCGGTCTGCGCGTGCAGCTCGCGCATCAGCGGCAGCGCCAGCTCGCGCACGCTGATGCGCGACTTCACCAGGTTGCCCAGCTCGAGCAGCCGCATGCCCAGCCGGTAGCTGCCCGGCTCGACCCGGTCGACGATGCGGTCGGCCGACATCGACGTCAGGATGCGATGCGCGGTGGACGGATGCAGCCCGCTGTACTGGGCGATCTGCTTCAGGCCCAGCGGCTCGGGATGGCGCGACAGCACGTCGAGCAGCCGGATCATCCGGTCGATCACCTGGATCGGGCTTTTCGCCGCGTCCTTGCGCGGGGTGCGGGGCATCGCCATTGCGCATTGTAAAATGCGCCGCCATGACGGGGGAGAAGACATGCCGGTGGTGACCTGCATCGATGATCTGCGCGAGATGGCGCGCAAGCGCGTCGCGCGCG
Organism: Burkholderiales bacterium; assembly: GCA_036381055.1. Lineage (GTDB taxonomy): Bacteria > Pseudomonadota > Gammaproteobacteria > Burkholderiales > SG8-39 > SCGC-AG-212-J23. The sequence continues at coordinate 4,680 of DASVDO010000025.1, forward strand.
CCGTGTTCGAGTACGTCGACTGCGGCTCCTACGACCAGTGCACGCTGCGCGCGAACCGCGCCGACCTCGAGGCGATCGCCCTGCGCCAGCGCGTCGGCATCGACGTCGACAACCGCTCGACCAAGAGCACCATGCTCGGCCGGCCGGTGACCATGCCGGCGGCGCTCGCGCCGATCGGCCTGCTCGGCCTGAACTGGGCGAACGGCGAGGTGCTCGCCGCGCGCGCCGCGCAGCGCTTCGGCATCCCGTTCACGCTCTCGACGATGTCGATCTGCTCGATCGAGGACGTGGCGCAGGGCACCGAGCAGCCGTTCTGGTTCCAGCTCTACGTGATGCGCGACCGCGGCTTCGCCGCGGCGCTCATCGAGCGCGCCAAGGCGGCGCGCTGCTCGGCACTGGTGCTGACGCTCGACCTGCAGGTCCAGGGCCAGCGCCACCGCGACCTGAAGAACGGCCTCGCCGTGCCGCCGAAGCTCACCTGGAGCACGTTCTGGGACGTGGTGCGCAAGCCGCGCTGGGCGCTCAACGTGCTGGGCGGCAAGCGCAAGAGCTTCGGCAACCTGGAGGGCCGCGTCCCGGACGCGAAGAGCCTGAGCACGCTCTCGCAATGGATCGCCGGCCAGTTCGATCCGACGCTTTCGTGGAAGGACGTCGAGTGGGTGAAGCGCCAATGGGGCGGCCCGCTCGTCCTCAAGGGCATCCTCGACGTGGAGGACGCGAAGATCGCCGCCGCCTCGGGCGCGGACGCGATCGTCGTCTCCAACCACGGCGGCCGGCAGCTCGACGGCGCCGTGTCCTCGATCCGCGCCCTGCCCGAGGTGGCCGCCGCGGTCGGCGATCGCATCGAAGTGTGGTTCGACGGCGGCGTGCGCAGCGGCCAGAGCCTGCTCAAGGCGCTCTCGCTCGGCGCGCGCGCGGTGCTGCTCGGCCGCGCCTTCGTCTACGGCCTGGGCGCGATGGGCGAGGCGGGCGTGCTGCGCGCGCTGGAGCTGATCCAGAAGGAGCTCGACGTCACGATGGCGCTGACCGGCATCCGCGACGTCAGCCAGGCCTCGCCCGCGATTCTGCGCGCCGCCTGAAGCGCTCCGGGTCGAGCGCCTTCAGCAGGCTCGCTTCCAGCGGCAGCGGCTCGCCTTCCAGCGCGCTGGCGACGAGCTCGGCGCCGAGCGCCGCCCAGACGAGCCCGCGCGAGCCGTACGCGAACGCGCCGTAGACGCGCCCGGCGACCCTCCCGATCACCGGCAGCCGGTCGGGCGTGACAGCGCGGAAGCCGACCCGGCCGTCCAGCTTCTCCGGCACCGCGTGCACGGCGACGATGTTGCGCAGGCGCTCGAGGTTGCCGGCGTGGCTGTCCTCGCGCAGCGCCCGCTCCTCGTCCTCGAGGTCGTAGCTCGCGCCGACGACGCACACGCCGTCGAGCGGCGGCAGCACCATGCCGCCGCGCAGCAACACCACGCGCGGCGCGTCGAGCGCGTCCTGCGGCAGGTAGCTGAGCTGGCCGCGCACCCGGCGCAGTCGCAGGTGCGGCACCTGCGCGAGCCTCGGCGCGTCGCCCGAGTTGGCGAGCACGACGACCGGCGCGTCGGGCAGCGACTGCAGCTCGACGCCGAAGCGCCGGCTCAGGCGCTCGCCGCACGCCTCGAGCTGCGCACGCACGAGGCTCCTCGGCTGCACCCAGCCCGCCGCGGGGAACCAGACGCCGGGCGCGCGCAGCGGCACGCCCGCATGCCGCGTCGCCTCGCCGGCGTCGACGAAGCGCGCGTAGTCGCCCGGCAGGTCGCGCGCCGCCTGCTCCTGCGAGCGCGCTTCCTTGTCGCTGCGCGCGAGCTGCAGCGCGCCGCAGGCGTCCCAGCGCAGCGCCGCGAGCTTCTTCCAGCGCGCCAGGGCGTAGAGGAAGCCGGCGCGCGTCAGGCGCGCGAGCACGCTGTCGTCCGGGGTGACGATCGGATGGAAGGCGCCGGCGTGGTTCCCCGAAGCCTCCTCGGCCGGCGCGGCGTGGCGCTCGTAGAGCTCCACCTGCCAGCCGCGCGCGCACAGGCGCTCGCAGATCGCCGCGCCGGCGAGGCCTGCGCCGACCACCGCGGCACGGCGCTCGAAATGGGTGACAGTCACCGGTTTGCCGCGCGTGTTGCGCCCGACCAGCATCTCGCGCTTGCCGCCGAAGCCGGCGCGCTTGTCGACCGAGAAGCCGGCTTCCGAGAGCGCGTCGCGCACCGGCGCGGCGACGCTCCAGGTGGCGAGGCTCGCCTGCGGCGCGGCGAGCCGCGAGACGTGGCGCATCGCCTGGTGGCTCCACATCTCGGGGTTCTTCGCCGGCGCGAAGCCGTCGAGGTAAATCGCGTCCGCGGCGAGGCTCAGCTCGCGCAGCACGGCGATGTCGGCGAAGAAAAGCGTCAGCACCACCTCGCCGAACTCGAGGCGGTGCGCTCCCGAGACGAGCGGCGGCCATGCCGCATGCAGCGCCGCCGCCTCGTCGCGCAGCTCGGGATACCTTCGATGCACGAGCGCCAGGTCGCCGGCGGAGAAGGGATGCTTCTCCACCGAGACGAAATGCAGCCGGCGGCAGCGCGCCGGATCGTCGCGCCAGGCGCGCCAGGTGGCGAGGAAGTTCAGTCCCGCGCCGAACCCGGTCTCGAGGATGACGAAACGCTCCCGGCCGCGCCAGCGCTCCGGCAGGCCGTTGCCGGCGAGGAACACGTGCCGCGCCTGCGCCGGGCCGCCGTCGGCGCTGTGGTAGACGTCGCGATAGGTGGGCGAGTACGGCGTCTCGCCCTTGAAATCGAGCTTGGCAGGGATCACGCCGCCCGGCATGAGGCTATTCTGATCGAAGTATCATTGGCGGCTCTTCCGCAAGAGGCCGCCGATGAACAAGCCAGCCGATCTTAAGCTCGATACCGTTCCTTTCTGGATCGACGGCAAGCCCGTCGCCAGCGCGCAGCGCTACGGCGACGTGTTCAACCCGGCGACGGGACAGGTCAGCAGGCGCGTGGCCTTCGCCGACGTCGCGACGGTCGACGCGGCGGTGAAGGCGGCGAGCGCCGCGCTGCCCGCGTGGCGCGATACGCCGCCGCTGCGCCGCGCGCGCGTGCTGCAGGAATTCCTGAACCTGCTGAAGAAGAACCAGAAGCAGCTCGCCGAGCTGGTCACCGCCGAGCACGGCAAGACGCTGCCCGACGCGATGGGCTCGGTGCAGCGCGGCATGGAGGTGGTCGAGTTCGCCTGCGGCATCCCGCATCTCCTGAAAGGCGAGCACTCCGAGAACGTCGGCACGCAGGTCGACGCGCACAGCCTGCGCCAGCCGGTCGGCGTGTGCGCCGGCATCACGCCGTTCAACTTTCCGGTGATGGTGCCGCTCTGGATGTTCCCGGTGGCGATCGCCTGCGGCAACACCTTCGTCCTCAAGCCTTCCGAGAAGGTGCCGTCGGCCTCGCTGCGCATGGCCGAGCTGCTGCGCGAGGCGGGGCTGCCCGACGGCGTGCTGAACGTCGTGCACGGCGACAAGGCGGCGGTCGATGCGCTGCTCGAGCACCCGGGCATCGCCGCGGTCTCCTTCGTCGGCTCGACGCCGATCGCCAAATACATCTACGAGACCGCGGCGAAGAACGGCAAGCGGGTGCAGGCGCTCGGCGGCGCCAAGAACCACGCCGTGGTCCTCCCCGACGCGGACCTGGAGTTCGCCGCCGACGCGCTGGCCGGCGCCGCCTACGGCTCGGCCGGCGAGCGCTGCATGGCGATCTCGGCGGTGGTCGCGGTCGGCTCGGCGGGCGATCCGCTGGTCAGGCTGCTGGAGAAGAAGGCGCGCGCGATCAAGGTCGGGCCGGGCGACGCGCCAGGCGTCGACATGGGGCCGCTCGTCACCGCCGAGCACCGCGCCAGGGTCGCCGGCTACATCGAGAAGGGCATCGCCGAGGGCGCGAAGCTGGTCGTCGACGGCCGCCAGCCGCCGCTCGCGCAGGGCTTCTTCCTCGGCACGACGCTCTTCGACCAGGTGAAGCCCGAGATGACGATCTACCGCGACGAGATCTTCGGCCCGGTGCTGGTGGTGCTGCGCGCGCAGACGCTCGAGGAGGCGATCGCGCTCGTCAACCGCAACCCGTACGCGAACGGCACGGCGATCTTCACCGAGTCGGGCGGCGCGGCGCGCCGCTTCTCGAGTGAGATCCAGGTCGGCATGGTGGGCATCAACGTGCCGATCCCGGTGCCGGTGGCGTTCCACACGTTCGGCGGGTGGAAGAACTCGCTGTTCGGCGAGCGCGGCGTCTTCGGGCCCGACGGCGTGCAGTTCTACACCCGCAACAAGGTCGTCACGGCGCGATGGCCGAAGGGCGCGGCCGAGGCGGCCCAGTTCC
>DASVDO010000026.1:0-111175 GCA_036381055.1 Burkholderiales bacterium
GTGACCCTGCTTGGCGAGCGCCTCCACGATATCGTAGTTGGTGACCGAGCCGAAGAGCCGCCCGTCGGGGCCCGCCTTCTGCGTGATCTGCAGGGTCAGGCCTTCCAGCTTCTCGGCCCGGCTCTTCGCCTCGGCGAGCGCGGCGGCCTGCGCCTTCTCGAGCTCCGCCCGGCGCTCCTCGAAGGCCTTCAGGTTCTCGGGCGTCGCGCGCTTCGCCTTGCCTTTCGGAATCAGGAAGTTGCGCGCGTAGCCGTCCTTCACCTTGACGACGTCGCCGAGCTCGCCGAGGTTGGTGACCTTCTCCATGAGGATGACTTGCATGCGCCCTCCTCAGTGCAGGTCGGTGTAGGGCAGGAGCGCGAGGAACCGGGCGCGCTTGATCGCTTCCGAGAGCTGCCGCTGGTAGCCCGCGGCGGTGCCGGTGATGCGCGCCGGGATGATCTTGCCCGTCTCGTTCACGAAGTCCTTCAGGACGTCGATGTCCTTGTAGTCGATCCACTCGACCTTCTCCGCGGTGAAGCGGCAGAACTTGCGGCGCCGGAACAGCGCCCGCTGGCCGCGGTCCTTCTTGTCCTTGCCTTTGCCTTTGCCTCTACGGGGCGGTGGCATTTCCATCTCCTTCAACGAATTGCATGTTGGTCACGTGCAGCACCAGTCTCCTGGAGCGCCTGCTGCGGGCGGCGAGGAAGCCCTCGAGCCGCAAGGCGCTACCGAGCGGCCGGGCGGCGAGCAGGCGGGCGTGCGCCTCGAACGCCACGGCGGCGAGCTCGGCGCTCACCTTGCGCCGGCCGCCCGCCTCGTCCTGCTCGGACTCGTGGACGACCTTGAAGTCGATCGCCGCGAGCCCGGCCGGCGTGTGGCGCAGCGGCCCGAGCTCAAGCAGCCGGCCGCTCAGCTCTAGCCGGTTCAGCGGCCGCCGCCTCCGGTCGTGCCTCGCCGCTGCGTCCCTCCATCAGCGACTTGGACTTCTCTTCCTTCATCATCGGCGAGGGCGTGGTGACCGCCTTGGGCATCCTGACGATCAGGTGGCGCAGCACCGCGTCGCTGAACTTGAACGAGTGCTCGAGCTCGGCGAGCGTCTCGTTGTCGCACTCGATGTTCATGAGCACGTAGTGCGCCTTGTGCACCTTGGCGATCGGGTAGGCGAGCTGGCGGCGTCCCCAGTCCTCCAGGCGGTGCACCGTGCCGTTGCGGGCGGCGATCAGGCCCTTGTAGCGCTCGACCATCTGCGGCACCTGCTCGCTCTGGTCGGGATGGACGATGAAAACGATCTCGTAATGACGCATGTCTCTCGTTGACCTCCGGTTTCCTATGGGTTCAGCCGGGCGCCATGCGCAGCGCCGCGACAGGAAGGGGGCGAATTGTACTTGAAAATTAGGCCGTTGTACGGCCTAGCCGGGGCCGGCGATGCCGAGCTCGGCCTTCACGCGCTCGAGCGAGGGGCCGACCTTCTGCACCGCGCTACGGATCTTGTCCGGCGGGATCTCCAGGGTGCGCGCCCAGAAGTCGAGCGCTTCGGGCTCCAGCGCGATCTCGGTAGGGTCGGGCGGCGTGTACTCGGGTCCGGACTGGGCCATGCCGGCGCGGATCGCAACCGGCGTGCCCGGCTAGCGTTTTTTCGCGCGCCGGCGCCGCACCGACTCGAAGAGGCAGATCCCGGCGGACACCGAGACGTTGAGGCTCTCGACCTCGCCGCCCATGGGAATGCGCACCAGCAGGTCGCAGGACTCGCGAGTCAGGCGGCGCATGCCCTCGCCTTCGGCGCCGAGCACCCAGGCGATCGGGTCTGGCAGGTCGGCGTCGTAGAGCGTCTGCTCCGCGCGCTCGTCGGCGCCGACCACCCAGATATTGCGTTCCTTCAGCTCGCCGAGCGTGCGCGCCAGGTTGGTGACCATCAGGTAGGGCGTCGACTCGGCCGCCCCGCTCGCCACCTTGGATACCGCGGGGGTGATGCCGGCCGAGCGGTCCTTGGGCGCCAGCACCGCGTGCGCGCCGGCGGCGTTGGCGACGCGCAGGCAGGCGCCCAGGTTGTGCGGATCGGTGACGCCGTCGAGGACGAGGAGCAGCGGGTTCTCGACGCCTTCCAGGATCTCGTCCAGGGTCGCGCCCGCGGACTTCACCTCCACCCGCGCGACCACCCCCTGGTGACGCCCGCCGCCGTAAAAGCCGTCCAGGCGCCGGGTCGGCACGCGCATCACGCGCACGCCGGCGCGCTCGGCGACCGCCGCGACGTCGCGGATCCTGGCATCGCCCCGCGTCTCGTCCAGGTAGACCTCCAGGACCGAGCGCGGGTCGGCGCGCAGCCGCGCCAGCACGGCGTGGAAGCCGAACACCACTCGCGGCTGTCGTTCCCGGCTCATGCAGGGACGAGGTCGATCTTGCGCTGGTCGACGTCGACGCGCACCAGCTTCACCTGCATGCGGTCGGCGAGCCGGAAGCGCTTCTTGGTGCGCTCGCCGAACAGCATGTGCCGCGCGCCGTCGTACTGGAAGTAGTCGCGGCCGAGCTCCGAGATGTGCACCAGTCCGTCGACGAAATAGTCGTCCAGCGTGACGAACAGGCCGAAGGGCACCACGCCGGTGATGGTGCCGGAGAACACGCCGCCGACGAGCTCGCGCATGTAGACGCACTTCAGCCAGCTCTCCACGTCGCGGCTCGCCTCGTCGGCGCGCCGCTCGGTCTCGGAGCAGTGCCGGCCGAGCTCCTCCCAGTCGAGGCCGGTATAGGACTTCCCGGCGAGCTGCGCCTTGATCGCCCGGTGCACCAGCAGGTCGGGATAGCGGCGGATCGGCGAGGTGAAGTGCACGTAGGCGTCGAACGCCAGGCCGAAGTGGCCGACGTTGCGCGGCGTGTAGAGCGCCTGCTTCATCGAGCGCAGCAGGATGGTCTGCAGCAGGCTGAAATCCGGCCGGCCGCGGATGCGCTCGAGGAGCTGCGCATAGTCGCGCGGCCTGGGCACCGCGCCGCCGGGCAGCGCCAGCCCCAGCTCGGCGAGGAAGTCGCGCAGCGCCGCGACCTTGTCCTCGGCGGGCACGTCGTGCACCCGGTAGAGCACCGGCTGGTCGCGGCTGGCGACGAAGCTGCCGGCGCACACGTTGGCCGCCAGCATGCATTCCTCGATCAGCCGGTGCGCGTCGTTGCGCGGCTCGGGCACGATCTTCTCGATGCGGCCGCGGCTGTCGAACACCATGCGCGTCTCCACCGTCTCGAAGTCGATCGCGCCGCGCCGGCTGCGCTGCTTGTGCAGCGCCTGGAACACCTCGTGGAGGCGCGCGAGGTGCTCGGGCGGCCTGCCCGACGAGAGGTCGGCCCACACCTTGGTGTAGGTGAGCCGCGCGTGCGAGCGGATCACCGCGGCGTAGAACTCGTAGCGCGCCACCTCGCCGCCCGGCGTGATCGCCATCTCGCACACCATCGCCAGCCGGTCGACGTCCGGGTTGAGCGAGCAAAGGCCGTTGGAGAGCTTCTCCGGCAGCATCGGGATCACGCGCCGCGGGAAGTACACCGAGGTGCCGCGATGGCGCGCCTCGAGATCGAGCGGATCGCCGTGGCGCACGTAGTGGCTGACATCCGCGATCGCCACCCACAGGCGAAACCCCTTGCCGTCGCGGCGGCAGACCACCGCGTCGTCGAAGTCCTTCGCCGTCTCGCCGTCGATGGTGACGAACTCGAGCGCGCGCAGGTCCTTGCGGCCCTGAAGATCCTCCTCGCGGACTTCGTCTGGCAAGGCTTTCGCGGCGGCCAGCGCGCGGCGCGAGAACTCGTGCGGCAGGTCGAACTTGCGCACCGCGATCTCGATCTCCATGCCCGGATCGCCGTGCTGGCCGAGGATCTCCACGACACGGCCGATCGGCTGGGTGTAGGGCGCGGGCGGCGCCACCAGCTCGACGGTCGCCACCTGGCCGGGGCGTCCCCTGCCCGCTTCGCCCGGCGGCACGAGGATGTCGTGCGCGATGCGGCGGTCCTCCGGCACGAGCAGCAGCACGCCGTGCTCCGAGTGCAGGCGGCCGACGATGCGGCGCTTCGCGCGCTCGAGCACCTCGACCACCGTGCCCACCGGCCGGCCGCGATGATCCTTGCCCGCCACGCGCACCGCCGCGCGGTCGCCGTGCATCAGCGCGCGCATCTCGTGGGGCGGCAGGAAGATCGCGGGCCCGCCTTGGTCGGGAATCAGGAAGCCGTGCCCGTCCGGATGGCCCTCGACTCGCCCCGCGACGAGCGCGATGCGCCGCGCGACGAGCAGCGCGCCGGCGCGGTTCTGCACCACCTCGCCGGAGCGCTCGAGCGCGGCGACGCCCTCGGCGAAGCGGCGCCGCCCGCGCGGGCGGACGGCGAGCCGCTTGGCGAGCTCCTTCGCGGTGAGCGGCTCGCCCGCGCGCTCGAGCTCGCGCAGGATCTCCTCGGCATAGTCGTCCTTCGGGGCGGCGCGCTCGCTGCGCGCGCGCCGGCGCAGCGCGGTTCGGGTGGGTTTCTTGGGCATCGGAGCGGCGATTTTCCGCTAAAATCGCGCCTCCCCTGCCGAGGTGGCGGAATTGGTAGACGCACTAGGTTCAGGTCCTAGCGGTGGCAACACTGTGGGGGTTCGAGTCCCTTCCTCGGCACCACTAAGATACGACGAGCCGCCGCGCTAGCGGCGCTTCTTCCGGGTCGTCCTTTTTCTGTAGGCGCGCGACTACAGGGACGACTGCCACCGCCTGCCGGACTATTGACGCCCGGCGAGGAGAATGGGCCCCGGGTGATACAAATTCCCGGCCATGCCGCGCCTCCTGCCGCTCCTGGCGCTCGCGCTCGCCGCGGGCTGCTCGTCGCTGCTGCCAAGCTCCAAGGAGACGACCGCCAGCCCCTGGCGCAGCTTCGAGGACGCGCAGAACGCGTTCGACAAGATCGTTCCCGGGTCGACCACGCTCGCCGACTTGCGGCGCATGAACCTCCATCCGAGCAGCAACCCGAACATCTCGATCCTCAATTACGCGGACGTGATGCGCAAGTTCATGCTCAGCCCGTCGTTGTCGATCGACGACCTCGACGAGGGCGTGCGCCAGTGCGTGACGGCCAAGATCAGCTGCCGCGGCTTCGAGGTGAACCAGACCTCGGTGCAGAAGAGCCGCAACGGCAACGTGCTGCTCGACGTGCTCGGCTTCTACCGCGAGACGCACACCGCGGGCTGGCGCTTCAACGGCCTGATCCTTCTCAAGGACGAGGTGGTGGTCTACAAGCTGACCAGCGGCCAGCCGGCGATCCAGCAGACCGAGGAGAACCAGAACCCGCTCGGGCCGGTGCAGGTGCTGGGCAGTCACTTCACGGGCATTACCTTCTGAATTCGGGGACGGAGCCCAAAAAGGAAGATTCGGGCTCCGTCCCCAGGGGCTCCGTCCCAAGAATTACGACCCTGACCCCGAATTACGCCAGCCGCCGCCGAGCGCCTTGATCAGGTCGACGCTGAAGGCGAGCCGCGCCTGGCGGTTGCGCACGTAGGCGAGCTCGGCTTCGTTGGCGGTGCGCTGCGCGTCCAGCACCTCGAGGTAGGGCGAGTAGCCGGCCTGGTAGCGCGCGTTGGAGAGCTCGAGCGCCTTGCGCGCCGCGTCGAGGCGCCCGGCGAGCTCGGCTTCGCTCGCCGCCGCCGCCTGGACGTTGACCAGCGCGTCCGACACCTCGCGGAAGGCGGCCTCGATCGTGCGCCGGTACGCGGCGAGCGCCTGGCTGCGGCGCGCCTCGGCCTGCTCGACCCGCGCCTCGCGCCGCCCGGCGTCGAAGAGCGGCGCGGTCACCGCGGCGCCGAGCGACCACAGGCGCGCCGGGCCGGTGAAGAGATCGGCGAGCTCCTCGCTCTGCGCGCCCGCCGAGGCGGTGAGCGACAGCGTCGGAAAGAGCGCCGCGCGCGCCACGCCGATCTGCGCGTTGGCGGCGACCAGCGCCTCCTCGGCCTGGCGGATGTCGGGGCGCCGCTCGAGCAGCGCCGAGGGCAGCCCTGCGGGCGGCACCGGCGCCGCCGGCAGCGAGAACAGCTCACCCGGCGCGAGCTGAAGGTCGAGCCGCCCGGTGAGCACGGCGAGCTGGTGCTCGACCACGCCGCGGCTGCGCAGCGCCTCGCGGCGCTGCACCTGCGCGTCGGCGAGCGCGCCCTGCGCCTGGTAGACGTCGAGCTCGGAGGCGAGCCCCGCCTCGAGCCGCGTGCGCGCGATCTCGAGCGACTCCTGCCGCACCTTGATCGAGCTGTCGAGCACGGCGATCTGCGCATCGAGCGAGCGCAGCGCGAAATACGCCTGCGCCACGGCGCCCGCCAGCGTCAGCTCGACGACGTCGCGCGAGAAGCGCGAAGCGAGCAGCGCCGCCTGCGCCGCCTCGCTGGCGCGCGCGAAGCGCCCCCAGAAGTCGACCTCGAAGCTGGTCGAGGCGAGGAGCTGGTGGTTCGCGCGCTGCACCGGCACGTTGGCGGGCAGCGGCGGCGAAGCGGCGCTGCTCACCCGGTTGCGCGTGTACGAGTAGCTGCCGAACACCTCGGGGAAGAACGCGGCGCGCGCCTCGCGCAGCGCCGCCTCGGCCTCCTCGACCCGCGCCGCGGCGAGCTGCAAGTCGGCGTTGTGGCGCCGCGCGCTCTCCACCAGCGACGCGAGCGTCGGATCGTCGTAGAGCTGCCACCAGTCGGCGGCGAGCGGCGCCGTCTCCTGCACCGCGGGCGCCGCGTACTGCGCCGGCAGCTCGACCTCCGGCCGCCGGTAGTCGGGGCCGACCGTGGTGCACGCCGCGCAAGCGAGCCCCAGGGAGAGAATCAGGGACGGACCCCATTTTCCGCAGGCGAGCCTCATTCGGCCGCCTGCGCCGCCGGCTGCTCGCCGTGCCGCGACCTGCGCCGCCGCGCCACCACGACGAAAAAGAGCGGGATGAAGAGCGTGGCGAGGAAGGTGGCGGCGAGCATGCCGCCGACCACGCCGGTGCCCATCGAGCGGCGCGACGCCGCGCCCGCGCCGCTCGCGAGCATGAGCGGCAGCACGCCGAGCACGAAGGCGAGCGAGGTCATGATGATCGGCCGGAAGCGCAGGCGCGCGGCGTTGAGCGCCGCCTCGACCGCGCTCTTGCCCTCGAGGAAGCCGGCCTGCGCGAATTCCACGATCAGGATCGCGTTCTTCGCCGCGAGGCCGATCAGCACCACCAGGCCGATCTGGAAGTAGATGTCGTTCTCGAGCGAGCGCGCCCAGACGAAGGCGAGCGCGCCCATCACCGCGAAGGGCACGGCGCACACCACGGCGAAGGGCAGCAGCCAGCGCTCGTAGAGCGCGGCGAGGATCAGGAACACCATCGCCAGCGCGAGCGCGAAGGCGATCGCCGATTGCTTGCCGGTGCGCTTCTCCTGGAACGCCTGGCCCGACCAGGCGACCTGGTAGCCCTCGGGAAGCGCCCGGGCGGCGATTTCCTCCACCGCGGCGATCGCCTGCCCCGAGGAGACGCCGGGCGCGCCGCTGCCGAGCACGCGCGCCGCGACGAAGCCGTTGAACCGCTCGAGCTGCTCCGGGCCGACGACGTTCGAGACCCGGATCAGCGACTTGAGCGGGATCATCTCGCGCGTGGTGGTGGAGCGCACGTACACCGCGCCGAGGTCCTCGGGCTGCGCGCGGTAGGGCGCATCGGCCTGCATCAGCACGCGGTAGGTGCGGCCGAACTTGTTGAAGTCGTTCACGTAGAGCGCCGCCATGGTGCTCGAGAGCGCCTCGAACACGTCCTGCACCGGCACGCCCAGGGCGATCGCCTTCTCGCGGTCGACCTCGACGCGCAGCTGCGGCACGATCGGCCGGAAGAACGAGTTGACGCCGGCGAGCCGCGGATCGGCGCGCAGCGCGGCGAGGAAGGACTGCGTCACCTCGAAGAGCTTCTGCGGGTCGGCGCTCGCGCGCGACTGCAGGTAGAACTCGAAGCCGCCGGCGGTGCCCAGGCCGCGGATCGCCGCCGGGTTGAAGGCGAAGACCATCCCGTCGCGCAGCCGCGCGGCCTTGCGCGCCAGCTCGGCGGCGATCGCCTGCGCCGGCCGGCCCTCGCGCTCGTCCCAGTGCTTGAGCGGGATGAAGAGCGTCGCCGCGTTGGTCTTGTTGCCGCCGCCGAGCAGGTCGAAGCCGTTGATCACCATCACGTTGCGCACCGCAGGGTCGGCGCGCGCGATGTCGGAAAGCGCCGCGCTCACCGCGCGCGTGCGCTCCATGGTGGCGCCGTCGGGAAGCTGCACGCCGGCGAAGATGTAGCCCTGGTCCTCAGAGGGCACGAAGCTCGACGGCACGCGCAGGAAGAGGCCCACGCACACCGCGACCACCGCGAGGAAGCCGGCGAGCGAGAGCCAGCGGTGACGCAGCAGCAGCTCCACCACCTGGAGGAAGCGCCGCGTCAGCCAGGCGAAGCCGCGGTTGAACGGGTCGAAAAGTCGCGAATGGTGGTCGCCCTTCCTCATCAGGATGGCGCACAGCGCCGGCGTGAGCGTGAGGGCGATGAAGCCCGAGATCACCACCGCGAAGGTGAGCGTCACCGCGAACTGCCGGTAGAGCTGGCCGGCGATGCCGCCCAGGAAGGCGACCGGGATGAACACCGCGCAAAGCACGAGCACGATCGCCACCACCGCCCCCGATACCTCGTGCATCGCCTCGAGCGCCGCCTCGAAGGCCCGCATCCCGTTCTCGCGCATCAGCCGCTCGACGTTCTCCAGCACGACGATCGCGTCGTCGACCACGATGCCGATCGCGAGCACCAGCGCGAAGAGGGTCAGCGTGTTGATCGAGAAGCCCACCAGCCACAGCCCCGCGAAGGCGCCGATCAGCGACACCGGCACGGCGATCATCGGGATGAGCGTCGCGCGCCAGGTCTGCAGGAACAGGAACACCACCGCGAGCACCAGCAGCGCCGCCTCGATGATGGTGGCCCGAACCTCGCCGATCGAGGCGTCGACCACCCGCGTGGTGTCGAACGGGATGGTGTAGTCGACGCCCTCGGGAAAGCTCTGCTTCAACTCCTCCATGCGCGCGCGCACCCGGCCCGCGACTTCCAGCGCGTTCGCCCCGGGCTGCAGGTAGGCGGCCATGCCGATCGTCTCGGCCCCGTCGAGCGTGTTCGAGGTGTCGTAGTTCAGCGCGCCGAGCTCGATGCGCGCGATGTCCTTCAGGCGCAGCACGCCGCCGCCCGGCGTGGCGCGGATGACGATCTCGCCGAACTGCTCGGGCTCGACCAGCCGCCCGGTGGCGGTCACCGTGTAGACGAAGCTCTGGCCGGGCGGCGCCGGCTCGGTGCCGATCTTGCCCGCGGCGTACTGCGCGTTCTGCGCGCGCAGCGCGGCGGCGACCTCCGAGGTGGTGACGCCGAGGCGCGCCATCTTCTCCGGGTTGATCCAGACGCGCATCGAGTAGTCGCGCGCGCCGAACACCGTCACGTCGGCGAGGCCCGGGATGCGCTTCAGCTCGTCGACCAGGTTGATCGACGCGTAGTTGGAGAGATAGAGCGTGTTGCGGCTGTTGTCGGGCGACAGGAGCGACACCACCAGCAGGATGTCGAACGAGCGCTTCTGCACGATGACGCCGTTCCTGCGCACCTCGTCGGGCAGGCGCGGCAGCGCGCGCTGCACGCGGTTGTTCACCTCGAAGATCGCGGCGTCGACGTTGGTGCCGGGCTCGAAGGTGACGGTGATGGTGAGCGAGCCGTTCGACGAGGCGTTGGAGCTGAAGTAGGAGAGCTTCTCCACCCCGGAGAGCTGCTCCTCGATCGGCGCCGCGACCGTGCGCGACAGCGTCTCGGCGCTCGCGCCCGGGTAGCTCGTGGTGATGAGCACGGTCGGCGGCGCGATCTCCGGATACTGCGCCACCGCGAGCAGGTTCGCGGCGACCAGGCCGGCGATCACGATGATGATCGCGATCACGCCGGCGAACACCGGCCGGTGGATGAAGAACCGCGACACCGCTATCCCGCGCGGCGCTTTCCGACCGGCTGCGCCGGGGCTACCGGCTGCACCGGCGCGTCGGGGCGCAGGCGCGCCAGGTTGTCGACGATCACGCGCTCACCGGGCTGCAGGCCCTCGAGCACGACCCAGTCGTCGCCGACCCAGCCGCCGGCCTTGATCGGGCGCTGCACCGCCTTGCCTTCCGGGCTCGCCACCCAGACGAAACGCCCCGACTCGTTCTGCTGCACCGCCTTCTGCGGCACCACGATCGCCTGCCGCGTGCCCGCGGTGACGCGCACGCGCACGAACTGGCCGGGCAGAAGCTGCAACTCGGGGTTGGCCACCCCGGCGCGCATCTGCACCGTGCCGGTCTGCGCGTCGACGGTAGAGCCGGCGAAGTTGATCCTGGCCTTGCCGGGATAGGGCTTGCCGTCGGCGAGCTCCAGCGAGACGGCGATGTCGTTCGCGTCGTTGCGCCGCACCGCCGCGTATTCCGATTCCGACAGGCCGAAGCGCACCCAGAGCGGGTCGGCGCGCGTGATCGTGGTGAGCACCGCCGAGTCGTTCCCCGGCTGCACCAGGCTGCCGATCGACTGCTGCGCGCGGCCGGTGATGCCGCCGATCGGCGCGCGCACCGTCGTGTAGGAGAGGTTCAGCTCGGCCTGGCGCACGCGCGCGCGCGCCACCTCGACCGCGGCGGCCGCCTGGCGGGCGTTGGAGGCCGCCTGGTCGGCTTCCTTCTGGCTGATGGCGCGCCGGTCGGCGAGGCCCTTCAGCCGCTGGTACTCGGCCTGCGCGAGCTGGTTGCGCGCGATCTCCAGCTCGAGCGCGCCGCGCGCCTGGGCGAGCTCGATCTCGAAGGGCGCGCGCTCGATCTGGAAGAGCACGGCGCCCGCCTTCACCGAGTCGCCCTCGCTGTAGAGCTGCTTCTCGAGGATGCCGGCGACGCGCGCGCGCACCACCACCTCGCGCGAGCCTTCGGTGCGCCCGACCGCCTCGAAGGTGACCGGCACCTCGGTGAGCGCCGTCTCTATCGTGCCGACCGGCAGCGCCGCGGCTGCGGCGCTCTTCTGCTGCTTGGCGTCGCCCTGGCTGCAGGCGGCGACGGCGGCGATGACCCCTGCGGCAAGCAGGCGCCTCATGGCCGGTACGCCCGCAGGAAGCAGTCGACGATGCGCGGCACGCGGCGCGATTCCCCCTCCGCGCCGTTCAGCCCGTAGAGCCGGCGCACGCGCTCCTGGCCGGCGAGCATCGAGAGGAACAGCTCCGCGGCGAACTGCGGGTCGTCGCGGCGCAGCTTGCCCGCGGCCATCGCGTCGCCGAGGAACGCGGCGAGGCGCGCCACCATGGCACCCGCGCCGCCCTGGTAGACGGCGCGCGCGAGGCCCGGGAAGCGCGGCACCTCGGCGGTCAGCGTGCGGAACATCGCGAGACCCTGCGGGCCGAGCACGCGCTTGCGGTAGGCGCGCGCGAAGCCGAGCAGCCCGGCGCGCACGTCGGCGGGGTCGGCGTCGAGCTCGACCAGCACGTGCTTGGCGAGGTCGCAGGCCGCCGCCTTGAACAGGCGGTCCTTGCTCGGGAAATGGTGGTAGACGGTCTGCTTCGCGACGCCGGCGCGGCGCGCGATGTCGTCGACGCTCGCGTGGTAGCCGCGGCGCAGAAACGCCTCGGCGGCGGCGCGCAGCACGCGCTCGCGGTTCTGGCTGGTCACTCCCCGGGCCCCCGAAAACTAGACTAGACGGTCTAGTCTAACGGAAAAAGGGTCAGAGCAATTTTTCCGGAAAACCTAGACGGGGTCGAAGGGGTGGCGCATGACGATGGTCTCCTCCCGGTCGGGCCCGGTGGAGATCAGGTCGATCGGCACCGCGCACAGCTCCTCGATGCGCTGCAGGTAGGCGCGCGCCGCCTTGGGCAGCCCCTGGTAGGTCTTCACGCCCACGGTGCTCTCCTGCCAGCCCGGCAGCTCCTCGTACACCGGCACGCAGCGCGACAGCTCCTCGGCGCCCACCGGCAGGATGTCGGAGAGCTTGCCGTCGATCTCGTAGCCGACGCAGATCTTCACCGCCTCGACGCCGTCGAGCACGTCGAGCTTGGTGATGCACAGCCCCGAGCAGCCGTTGAGCTGCAGCGAGCGCTTGAGCGCCGCCGCGTCGAACCAGCCGGTGCGGCGCGGCCGGCCGGTGGTGGCGCCGAACTCCTGGCCGCGCTGGCGCAGCCGCTCGCCGACGCCGTCGGAGAGCTCGGTCGGGAACGGCCCGCCGCCGACGCGCGTGCTGTACGCCTTGGTGATGCCGAGCACGTAGTGCAGGTGCATCGGGCCGATGCCCGCGCCGGCCGACGCCGCGCCGGCGACGCAGTTCGACGAGGTGACGAACGGATAGGTGCCGTGGTCGATGTCGAGCAGCGACCCCTGCGCGCCTTCGAAGAGCAGGTTTTTCCCGGCCCGATTGGCCTCGTAAAGCGCGCGCGGCACGTCCGCCACCAGCGGCGCGATGCGCGGCGCGAGCGCGAGCGTCTCGTCGAGCGTCTTCTGGTAGTCGACCGGCGGCTGGCTGTAGTACTTCTCCAGCGCGAAGTTGTGGAAGTCGAGCAGCGCCTGCAGCTTCTCGGCGAAGCGCACCGGCTTGAAGAGATCGTGCAGGCGGATGGCGCGCCGCGCCACCTTGTCCTCGTACGCCGGGCCGATGCCGCGGCCGGTGGTGCCGATGGCGTTGGCGCCGCTCGCGCTCTCGCGCGCCTGGTCGAGCGCCACGTGGTAGGCGAGGATCAGCGGGCAGGCTTCCGAGACGCGCAGGCGCGCGGCGACCTGCACGCCGGCGCGCTCGAGCTCGTCCATCTCCCGCACCAGCGCCTGCGGCGAGAGCACCACGCCGTTGCCGATGTAGCAGTGCACGTTGTCACGCATGATCCCCGACGGGATCAGGTGCAGCACCGTCTTCTTGCCGCCCACCACCAGCGTGTGGCCGGCGTTGTGCCCGCCCTGGAAGCGCACCACGCCCTGCGCGCGGTCGGTCAGCCAGTCGACGATCTTGCCCTTGCCCTCGTCGCCCCACTGGGTGCCGACCACGACCACGTTTCTCGCGCTCATTTCACCACCGCCGCCACCGCCCGCAGGTCGATCGAGAAGCCGGTCGCCGGCCGCGCGCGGCCGAACGCCCTGCCGACCTCGTCGTAGCGCCCGCCGCGCGCCGCCAGGATCGACGGCGCGCCGGCGGGGCCGGCGCAGTACGCGTCGAACACCACGCCCGAGTGGTAGTGATAGCCGCGCAGCTCGGCGAGGTCGAAGCTCACCGGCACCGGGCAGGCCTTTGCCAGCGCGCGCAGGGTTCGCAGCGCCTTGCGCAGCTCGGGGATCTTCGGCAGCCGGCGCGCCGCGAGGTCGAGCACCTCGGCGCCGCCGTAGAGCTGCGGCAGCAGGAGCAGCGCCTCGCACGCCGCGCGGCCGAGCGGCCGGGCGAGCCGCTCGAGCCCGGGCCGGTCCTTGCGCTGCAGCGCCTCGAACAGCTCGCCCTCCAGCGCGGGCGCGACGCGCGCCGAGCGCACGATCGAGCGGAACACCGCGACGTGGCCGACGTCGAGCCGCAGGCCCTTCACGCCGCAGGCCTTCAGCGCGTCGCACAGCAGCTTCTGGATCTCCACGTCGGCGCCGTCGCCCGCGGCGCCGTACATCTCGGCGCCGATCTGCATCGGCTCGCGCGTCGCGCCGGGGCTCGCCGGGCGGGTGTGCAGCACGCTGCCGCAGTAGCACAGCCGCGTCACGCCCTTGCGGTTGAGCAGGTGCGCGTCGATGCGCGCCACCTGCGGCGTGATGTCGGCGCGCAGTCCCATCATCCTGCCCGAGAGCTGGTCGACCACCTTGAAGGTGCGCAGCTCCAGGTCGTGGCCGGTGCCGGTGAGCAGCGACTCGAGGTACTCGAGCAGCGGCGGGATCACCAGCTCATAGCGGCGCTTGAAGAACAGATCGAGGATCCTGCGCCGCAGCCGCTCGATGCGCATCGCCTCGGCGGGCAGGATGTCCTCGACGAACTCGGGCAGCAGCCACTTCATGGCGGCGCGGCGCCCGGCTAGCTCCTCGCCCAGGCGAGGAGCAGCAGGCCGACAATGATCGACGACAGGCCGACGAAGCGGATCTGCCCGTCGGTCATCTGCGTGATGCGCCGGAAGGTGTCGCGCCACAGGCCGGGCGCGACGAAGGGCAGGACGCCCTCCAGGACCAGCATCAGGGCGAGCGCCATGAGGAACGTCGGGCCCATCGCTCAGCGGCGCGGCGCGGCGCCGGCCTGCTTTCCGAGAGAGTCCCTGAAGTAACGCAAGAAGTCGGAGTTCGGATCGAGCAGCATCAGGTCGTTGCGCCCGCGCAGCGACTGGCGGTACGCCTCCATGCTGCGGTAAAAAGCGAAGAACTCCGGGTCCTGCGAGAAGGCGCTGGCGTAGATCGCCGCGGCGCGCGCGTCGCCCTCGCCGCGCACCTTCTGCGCGTCGCGGTACGCCTCGGCGAGGATCACCTCGCGCTGGCGGTCGGCGTCGGCGCGGATCTTCTCGGCCTCCGCCGCGCCGGTCGAGCGCAGCTCGTTGGCGATGCGCTTGCGCTCGGCCTCCATGCGCCGGTAGACCGACTCGCTCACTTCCTGCGGCAGGTCGACGCGCTTCAGGCGCACGTCGATGATGCCGACGCCGATGCGCCGCAGGTCCTGGTCGACCTTCTCGCGCACCTGCTCCATGATGTTGTCGCGCTCGCCCGAGACCACCTCGTGCACCGTGCGCAGGCCGAACTCGTCGCGCAGCGCGCCGGACACGGTCTGGCGGATGCGCGTCTGGGCGCGGAACTCGTCGCCCTGCACGCTGATGTAGTACTGCCGCGCGTCCTCGATGCGCCACTTCACGAACGAGTCGACCAGCACCGGCCGGTTGCCCTGGGTGAGGAAGCGCAGCGGCTCGGCGTCGTCGTAGGTGAGGATGCGCATGTCGAAGTAGCGCACGTTCTGCACCAGCGGCAGCTTGAAGTGCAGGCCGGGCTCGGTGATCACGTCCTTCACCTCGCCGAGCTGGAAGACGATCGCGTTCTGGCGCTGGTCGACCGTGAACAGCGTGCCCGAGATGAGCAGCGCCACGACGATCGCGACGGCGACCAGCGGTCCGAGAGCCCTCATCCGTGCCTCCGCTCGCGCCTCATCGCTCCATCCGCTCGCGGCCGCGCAGGCTGTCGCGGTTGCGCGGGCTCGCCTCGCCGCCCGAGGGCGCCGCCTCCGCGGGACGCTGCGCGCTCTGCGCCTCGCCGCCCGGCGCCGCGCCCGCCTGCTGCAGCAGCTTGTCGAGCGGCAGCATCAGCAGGTTGCCCGGCCCGCGGTAGTCCATGATCACCTTGTTGGTCGACGACAGGATCTCGCGCATCGTGTCGATGTAGATGCGCTCGCGCGTCACCGCCGGCGCCTTGGCGTACTCGGCGAGCACCTGGCGGAAGCGCGACGCGTCGCCCTCGGCGTTGGCGATCACGCGCTGCCGGTAGCCCTGCGCCTCCTGCGCGAGGCGCGCCGCGGCGCCGCGCGCGCGCGGGATCACGTCGTTGGCGTACGCCTGACCCTCGTTCTTCTGCCGCTCGCGGTCCTGCGCCGCCTTCACCGCGTCGTCGAACGCGGCCTGCACCTGCTCGGGCGGCTGCGCGTTCTGGATGGTCACCGCGCTCACCTCGATGCCGGTGTTGTAGCGGTCGTGGATCTCCTGCATCAGGTCGCGCGCCCGGTTGGCGACGTCGACCTGCGTCTCGTACAGGATCGCGTCCATGCGGTGCTTGCCGATCACCTCGCGCATCGCCGTCTCGGCGATCTGCATCGCCGACTCGTCGGGGCGGCGCACGTTGAACAGATAGGCGCGCGGGTCCTTGATCACGTACTGCACCGCGAACTGCAGGTCGACGATGTTCTCGTCGTCGGTGAGCATCAGCGATTCCTTGAGCACCTTGGCGCGCAGGTTGTTGCGGTAGCCCACCTCGAGCGTGCGCACGCTCGACACGTTGACGGTCTCGTGCGACTGGATCGGCCAGGGCATGCGCCAGTGCAGGCCCGGGCCGGTCTCGCCGCTCACCCTGCCGAAGGTGAGCACCAGGGCGCGCGAGGCCGCGTCGACGATGTACAGGCCGCTCGCCAGCCAGACGAGCAGCACCAGCACGACGATCAGGCCGGCGCCGCCGCCGATCGCGCGCCCCGAGGGCGGCCGCGGCGGCTCGTCGCCGCCCGTGCGGCGCCGCCCGAACAGCTCGGAGAGCCGCCGGTTGAAGTTGCGCCAGAGCTCGTCGAGGTCCGGCGGCCCCTGGTTGCCGCCTTGCGGGCCGCGGGAGCCGCGTCCCCAGTTGGGGTCGTTCAAGGACATGAAAAGAAGGATTAAAGGCTTATCGACGCTTTGCGAGGATCGCGCTCCGCGCTGCGCGCCGCGCCGCGCATTGTGCCAAATTCGGCGATCGCGCCGCGCAGCTCCTCGAGCCCAGCGCCGCTGCGCGCGCTTACGAAAACGCGCGAAATCCTACCATACTGGTCGCGCTCGACCCCCGGCGCGAGCCCCGCGGCGTCGATCTTGTTCCAGACCACGATCTGCGGCGTGCCGGCGGCGCCGATCTCGGCGAGCACCTTGTCGACCTGCTGGCGCTGCGCCTCGCGCGCCGGCGACGCCGCGTCCACCACGTGCAGCAGCAGGTCGGCGCGCACGGTCTCCTCCAGCGTCGCGCGGAACGCGGCGACCAGCGTGTGCGGCAGATCGCGGATGAAGCCCACCGTGTCGGAGATCACCACCGGTGAGCGGGCCGCATTTCCTTCCCCAATCCAGATGCGGCGCGTCGTGGTGTCGAGCGTGGCGAACAGCTGGTCGGCGGCGTAGGCGCGCGCGTGCGACAGCGCGTTGAACAGCGTCGTCTTGCCGGCGTTGGTATAGCCGACGATCGACACCGAGAGCACGTCGCCGCGCGCGCGCGCGCGGCGCTGCACGGTTCTTTGCTTTTGCAGGGATTGCAGCTTGTGGCGCAGCACCTTGACCCGGTTCGCGATGTAGCGCCGGTCGAGCTCGAGCTGCGTCTCGCCCGGGCCGCCGGTGCGGCCGAAGCCGCCGCGCTGGCGCTCGAGGTGCGTCCAGCCGCGCACCAGGCGCGTCGCCAGGTGCTCCAGGCGCGCGAGCTCCACCTGGAGCTTGCCTTCGCTGGTCTGCGCGCGCTGGGCGAAGATCTCGAGGATCAGCTCGGTGCGGTCCAGGGTGCGCACGCCCAGCTCGCGCTCGACGTTGCGCTGCTGCGCCGGCGACATGTCGTGGTTGAACACCACGTACGCGGCGTTCAGCTCGGCGGCGGCGCGGCCGATCTCCTCCAGCTTGCCGCGCCCGGCGTAGAGCTTCGGGTCGGGCCGGTCGCGCCGGCCGCGGATCACCCGGTGGCGCAGCACGCCGGCGCTCTCCACCAGGCGCACCACCTCGGCGACGTTCTCCTCGTAGCCGTCCTCGCCGAAGTCGAGGCAGACGATGACGGCCGCCCGCGGGTCGGGCGTTCTTGCAGCGTCGCTGGCGCGCTCGGGCAAACTACTCCGAGTCCTTCTCCGCCCCCAGGTTGATGGGACGCGACGGCACCACCGTAGAGATGGCGTGCTTGTAGACCATTTGCGTGACCGAGTTGCGCAGCAGCACCACGTACTGGTCGAACGACTCGATCTGGCCCTGCAGCTTGATGCCGTTCACGAGGTAGATCGAGACCGGGACGTGCTCCTTGCGCAACGTGTTCAGAAACGGGTCTTGTAGCAACTGCCCTTTGTTGCTCATGTTCTTCTCTCTTGGGGATTTTGTCACCATACTGTAATTGATTTTCTTAAGGTTTTCTAGCGCGGCCTGGCCTCGCGGGCGTCACTTGCGCGCCGTCTCGGGGGGCTTGCGAAAGGCGAGCGGCGGCTCGACGTCGCCGCACTGCGCGCGATGGCGCAGCGCGTGGTCCATCAGTACGCAAGCGAGCATGGCTTCGGCGATCGGCGTGGCGCGGATGCCGACGCAGGGATCGTGCCGGCCGGTGGTCTCGATGGTGGTCGGATTGCCTCGCGCGTCGATCGTTCGCCGCGCGAGGCGGATGCTCGAGGTCGGCTTGAGGGCGAGCGACACGGTGACCGGCTGCCCGGTCGAGATGCCGCCCAGCACCCCGCCGTTGTTGTTCGACACGAACCCCTCGGGCGTCATCTCGTCGCCGTGCTCGGAGCCCTTCTGCGCGATCGCCGCGAAGCCGGCGCCGATCTCGACCCCTTTCACGGCGTTGATCGACATCATCGCCGCGGCGATGTCGGCGTCGAGCCGCCCGTACACCGGCTCGCCCCATCCGGCCGGCACGCCTTCGGCGACCACGTTGACGCGCGCGCCGCACGAGTCGCCCGCCTCGCGCAGCTCGTCCATCTGCCGCTCGAGCCGCGCGATCAGCGACGCGTTCGGGGCGAAGAACGGGTTCTGGTCGACGAACTTCCAGTCCTCGAACGGGATGCGCGTCGCGCCCAGCTCGGCGAGGTAGCCGCGGATGCGCACGCCGTGGCGCTCCTTCAGCCACTTCTTGGCGATCGCGCCGGCGGCGACCCGCACCACCGTCTCGCGCGCCGAGGCGCGGCCGCCGCCGCGCGCGTCGCGAAAGCCGTACTTCTGCGTGTAGGTGAAATCGGCATGGCCCGGGCGGAACTTGTCGGCGATCGCGGCGTAGTCCTTGGAGCGCGCGTCCTCGTTGCGCACCAGGAAGCCGATCGCCGTGCCGGTGCTGCGCCCCTGGTACACGCCCGACAGGATCTCCACCCGGTCGGACTCGCGGCGCTGCGTGACGTGGCGCGAGGTGCCGGGCTTGCGCCGGTCGAGCTCCTTCTGCAGGTCGGCCTCGCTCAGCTCGAGGCCGGGCGGACAGCCGTCGACCACGCCGCCGTACGCCGGGCCGTGCGACTCGCCGAACGAGGTGACGCAGTAGAGGACGCCGAAGCTGTTGCCCGACATGGAGCGGGCATTCTACCCACCCCGCGCCTCAGGCCGGCGGGGGCGCCGCGAAGAAGCCGCGCGTCTCGAAAACGCGCGCCGGGAAGCGCCTGCCGCGCGAGGCGAGGGTGCGCTTGAGGACGAAGTCGAAGAGCAGCACGTTGTGGCTGCGGATCTCCTGCAGCACGCCGACCGCCGCCGGCGGCACCAGGCCCAGCGAGGCGAGGTAGCCCGCCGAGTACAGCGGCATGACGCCCGGCAGCGGGTAGTCCGAGCCGTTCAGGAGCCGCGCATGCCAGCCCTCCTCCTCGAGCACGCGCACGAGCGACGGCCCGGCGCGGTTGAGCTGCGTCATGGCCGAGATGTCGGCGTACAGGCGCTGCTCGTAGGCGCGCTCGCCCGTCAGCGCGGCGAACTCGGCGAAGTCCTCGTCCCCGATCGACGCGCAGTGCGCGACCACCACGCGCACGCCCGCCTCCAGCGCGCGGCGCAGGCGCGAGGGCCGGCCGTAATGCTGCAGCTCCGGGCCCAGCACCGCGCGCTCCAGGCCGGCGTGCGTGATGAGCGGCAGGCCGAGCGCGGCAAGCGCCTCGTAGAAGCGCTGGCAGCGCGGCGACGCCGGGTCGATGTTCATCGCCGCGGGCAGCCACTTCACCGCGCGCGCGCCGTCGCGCTTCGCGCGCGCCAGGCGCTCCAGCGCGTCGGGCGCGTACGGGTGGATCGACGCCGCCCATTCGAAGGTGTGCGGATACGCGCGCGCCGTGTCGCGCGCGTAGTCGTCGGGCACCCAGAAGCCGCTGCGCGCGAGGTCGGGCCGCCCGGCGTCGTCGTGCGCGCGGTCGAAGGCGAGCAGCAGCAGCTTGACGCCGGGCGGCAGCGCGGCGACGAGGTTGCGCATGCGCTCGACGTAGGAGCGGTCGACGCTGCCGGGCGCCTGGTGCACGCAGCCGGCGTTCATGAAGAACAGGCGCCGCGCATAGAGGCCCGGGTTGAGCAGGCTCTCCATCGCCGGGTTCACGTAAATGCCGCTCCCGGAGTCGCCGGTGCCGACCAGGTGCACGTGGCTGTCCCAGACCTGCGCCGGGTCGATGCCCTGCCATGCCGCCTGCACCAGCTCGTGGCGCGCGAGGCGCGCCGGCAGCGCGGCGCGGCAGGGATTCCACAGCCCCTGCTCGGGCCAGTAGCGCCAGGCGGCGGCGCCCGCGGCGCCGCCGGCGGCGAGGCCGAGCGCGCCTAGGAGGAGCTTCCTACGCGGGCCAATTCTTGATGTATCCCTTGAGCATCTTGTTCTCGAAGTCCTGCTCCTCGAGAACCGCCTTCGCCACGTCGCGGAAAGAGATCACGCCGAGCAGCCGGCCGTCCTGCATCACCGGCAGGTAGCGCGCGCCGCTTTCCAGCATGGTGCGGCGCAGGTCGTTCACTTCCATGTCGGGCGTCGCCACCACCGGGGCGCGCACCATGATGTCGGCGACCCGCACCTCGCCGAGCGAGCCCGAGCGCTCGGCGAGCGCGCGCAGGAGCTCGTGGAAGGTGAGCATGCCGACCATGCGGCCCTGCTCCATGACCACCAGCGAGCCGAGGTTCTCCTTCGCCATGGTCGCCACCGCGTCGGCAGCCCGGCCCGAAGGCTCGATGGCGACGAGACGGCTGCCCTTCACACGCAGGATTTCCTTCACTTGCATGGTGGACCTCCTCGCGCGCTTAAGAATACTCTCAAGCACTATGGGAAAAAAGGCGCCGCGGGACGCAAAAAATGCGCCGCCGCAGCGCGGCAAGGTCGCCCTGGTGACCGGCGGCGCGCAGGGCATCGGCAAGGCGATCGCGCTGCGCCTCGCGGCGAGCGGCTACCGCGTCGCGGCGGCCGACCGCGACGCCGAGGCGGGGCGCGAGCTCGACGTCCCGGAGCTTTTCTTCGTGCGCTGCGACGTGGCGCGCGAGCCGTCGGTGCGGCGCTGCGTCGCGCAGGTGCTGCGCCGCTTCGGCCGGCTGGACGCGCTGATCAACAACGCCGGGCTGGCCGGCCCGGCGAGCGGGCCGCTGGAGGCGCTGTCGCTCGCCGAATGGAACCGCCGCATCGCGGTCAACCTGACCGGCGTGTTCCTCATGACCAAGCACGCCGCGCCGCACCTGCGCGCGGCGCGCGGCGCGGTGGTGAACATCGCCTCGACGCGCGCCCTGCAGTCGGAGCCCGGCACCGAGGCGTACAGCGCGAGCAAGGGCGGCGTGGTGGCGCTGACGCACGCCATGGCGATGAGCCTCGGCCCGCAGGTGCGCGTCAACTGCGTGAGCCCGGGATGGATCGACACGAGCGGCGAATGGAAGAAGCGCTCGGCGCGCAGGCCGCTCAGGCTGCGCCGCGCCGACCATGCGC
The DNA here is from genome assembly GCA_036381055.1 of Burkholderiales bacterium. Classification (GTDB taxonomy): domain Bacteria; phylum Pseudomonadota; class Gammaproteobacteria; order Burkholderiales; family SG8-39; genus SCGC-AG-212-J23. The sequence continues at coordinate 21,240 of DASVDO010000026.1, forward strand.
AGCATCCGGCGGGGCGCGTCGGCCGGCCGGAGGACGTCGCCGGGCTGGTCGCCTACCTGATCTCGGAAGGCGCCGGGTTCGTCACCGGGCAGAACTTCGTGATCGACGGCGGCATGACGCGCAAGATGATCTACCTCTAGCGGATCATGATGCTCGCCAGCGCGAGCAGCATGCCCATGCTGACCACGTCGGTCGCGGTGGTGAGGAAGATGCTCGACGCGGTCGCGGGATCGAAGCCCAGGCGCTTGAGGGTGAGCGGCACCAGCGCGCCGGAAACGCCGCTCGCGATGCACGAGCCGATCATCGCCAGGAAGACGACGAACGACAGCAGGACCGGCTGATCGAGCTGCTGGCCGGTGGCGGCGATGTACATGCCCAGGCCGGCCATCAGCCCGACGCCGGCGCCGTTCATCATGCCCAGCCACGCCTCCTTGCTGAGCAGCGCGCGCGTCTTGTCGTGCTGCAGCTCGCCGAGCGTCATGCCGCGCAGCGTCACCGCGAGCGCCTGGCAGCCGGTGTTGCCCGACTGGCCGGCGAGCACCGGCAGGAACAGCGCCAGGATCACCAGCCGGTCGATGGTCTCCTGGAAGACGCCGACCACCGCCGCGGCGAGAAAGGCGGTGAGCAGGTTGAGCTGCAGCCAGGGATGGCGCATCTTCAGGCTGTGCAGCGGCGGCGTGGCGAGCCGCTCCTCCTTCTCCAGGCCGACCATGCTGCCGGCCTGCAGCGAGATCTCCACCGCCTGCGCCTCGAACATCGTCTGACCGCGCACCAGCCCGGCGAGACGGCCCTCCTCGTCGAGCACCGGGTAGATCGGGTAATGGCGGTCGAGCACCAGCTTCATCGCGTCCATCAGCGTCGCGGTGGCGCGCAGCGCGAACACGTTGCGCAGCATCACCTGCTCCAGCCGCCGCGCCGCGTCGTTGAACAGGAGGTCGCGCATGGTGACGATGCCGAGCAGGCGCTCCCCGGTGTCGACCACGTAGACGTAGGTGACGAACGTCGTCTTGACCCGCTCGCGCAGCTGGTCGACGGTCTCGCCGACCGTCTGCTCCGGCGGGTAGGCGGCGACCACCGGTTCCATCATGCGGCCGATCGCGTCCCTCGCGTAGCGCGCGTTGCGCCGCCACTGCCGCGCCAGCTCCGCCGGCGCGGCGAGCAGCGCCCGCTCGCGCGCGTCTTCCGGCAGCGCGTCGAGCACGTCCTGCGCGAAGCCCGGCGCGAGGCGCGCCAGCGCCGCGGCGATGTCGCCGCCGCCCAGGCGCTCCAGCTTGGCCGCCGCGCCGCCCGCCGAGCGGCTCTTGACCTCCTCCGCCACGTCCACGGCGACGGTGGCGGATTGCACCGCTGCAGCCATCGTTCCCCCCTCCCTCGGCGCTCAGTTTATGACGGATCGTGGCACAATGGCCCGGATGTCCCAGCGAGCGATCACCATCCGCCTTGCCGAGCCGCGCGACGCGCAGGCGATCGCGCTCATGTCGCGCGACTTCATCGAGACCGGCCTGGGCTGGAAGTACGACGCGCCGCGCGTGCTGCGCGCCATCCGCGACCGCGACACGGTGGCGCTGGTCGCCTGCGAGAGCGGCAAGGCGTCGCGCGGCGTGATCAACGGCTTCGCCATCATGGAGTTCGGCGACGAGCGCGCGCACCTCGTGCTGCTCGCCGTGCGCCCGTCGCACCGGCGCACCGGCATCGGCCGGCGGCTCCTCGAGTGGCTGCTCGAGTCGGCGCGCACCGCGGGCATCGCCAGCATCCACCTGGAGCTGCGCGCCGGCAACGAGGCGGGACGGCGCTTCTACCGCGCCATGGGCTTCTACGAGACCGTCCTCGTGCCGGGCTACTACCGCGGCGGCGAAGGGCGCAAAGAAGGCGCGCTGCGCATGCTGCGCGTGCTGCGCGTGCCGGGGCCGCTTCCGGCGGCTTGGCAGCCGCCGCGCATCGAAAAATAGCGGAATTCGGGGTCAGGGTCGTAATTCGTGGGGACGGAGCCCGAATTTTCTTTTTTTGGGCTCCGTCCCCGAATTTTGTCTTGAATTACGACCCTGACCCCGAATTCCTAAGGCACTATCGCCAGCCCGATCCTGATCTGCGCCTTGCGCCGCACGTTGTAGTCGACGATCGTCTCGCCGTAGCCGTTGAAGAACTGCAGGTGCAGGTAGCCCGAGAGCGGGCCGACGCGTACGTCGCGCGTGCGGCGCGACAGGTCGAAGAGCAGGCTGCCGCGCCCGGCCTCGCTCACGCGCGCGATCGCCGTCGCGATCCACTGTCCGCCCGAGTCGTAGCGCACGCGCCAGTCGACGTGGCCGCGGTAGCGCGCGATGTCCGGGTTCTCGCCCTTGCTGAGGTAGGTGTAGACCTTCGGCGTGAGCTCGAGCAGGCGCCCGCCGCCGCCGCGCCAGCGCCATTCCGGCCTGAGGAACAGGATGTTGATCGAGCGCGAATCGAGGCCGCTGCGGCCGTTCGACTCGTGCTCGACGCCGAGCCGCGCGGCGTCGATCCACGTTTGCTCGTCCGCGCGCTCCCATTTCCAGAAGAGCGAGGGCCGATAGCTCGTGTCGCGGAAGGGCTTCGAGGTGGACTCGAGGTCCCACGCCGAGCTCTGCGTATAGCCGAAGTAGAAGCTCGACAGCCACGGCCGGCCGGCGCCGAAGCCGCTGCCCGGGTCGAACAGCCGGTACTTGAAGGAGAGCTGGAAGCGGGCGTTCCAGCCGCCGCGCGGCCCGACCACAAAATACACCGGGTCCTCCTCGGAAAGCGGCGCCTCCTCGACCAGGCTCGGCTGCGCGAGCACGCGCTGTACGTCGTCGCGGCGCAGCACCTCGAGCAGCACGGTGTTCGAGGGGCGGCCCGCGAGCTGCACCGGCACCGTGCCGGTCGCCGCGTCGGGCATGATCCCGGAATAGATGCGGCGCAGCCCCTGCGGCGGCCCTTCGCCGCGCATCGTCACCAGCACCTCGGACAGGTCGATGCGGATGCGCACCGCGACCTCGTCCGGGAACGGCTCGCCCGGCGAAACGAGCATCAGGTCGAAGCGCTGCCCGGCTTCCGCCTTGCCGTCGGGCGAAACGAGCAGCCACTCGGGGCCGAGCGCGTGCGCGGCCCCGGCGCAGGCGAGCAGCAGCGCGAGCAGCGCCGCCCTCACGCCGAGCTCCAGTCCTGCGAATCGGCGAAGCGCTCGACCAGGAACTCGACGAAGCGGCGCACCTTGGCCGACAGGTGCTTGCGGCTCGGGTAGACGGCGTAGATCGGCACGGGCGGCAGCTCGTACTCCTGCAGCAGCGGCACCAGCCGCCCGGCGCGCACGTCGGGCCCGACGATGAAGGCCGGCCCGAGCACGATGCCGGCGCCGCGCGCTGCCGCCTCGGCGAGCAGGTCGCCGTTGTTCGAGTGCAGCGAGCCCGAGACGCGCACGGAGCGCTCGGCGCCGTCGCGGTCGCGGAAGCGCCAGACGTTGCGCGGCGAGACGTACTCGTAGGTGAAGCAGTTGTGCCGCGCGAGATCCTCGGGCACGGCCGGCGCGCCGCGCTCGGCGAGATAGCCGGGCGAGGCGCAGGGCACGAGGCGCGTCTCGCCGAGCTTGCGCGCCACCAGGTTGTCCGGGCCCGGCGAGCCGATGCGCACCGCGAGATCGAATCCCTCCTCGACCAGGTCGACGATGCGGTCGGACAGCGAGACGTCGAAGCGCACGCCGGGATGGCTCCTCAGGAAATCGGCGATCGCGGGCGCGACATGGCGCACGCCGAAGTTCACCGAGGTAGTGAGCCTGATCGTGCCGCGCGGCTCCACCGCGGCGCTTGATGCTTCCTGCTCCGCTTCGGCCAGGTCGGCGAGCAGCTGCACCGAGCGCTCGTAGAAGGCGCGCCCGCTCTCGGTCAGGCTCACCTTGCGGGTCGTGCGGTTGAGGAGCCGCGTCTGCAGGTGCGCCTCGAGCTCGGCGACGTGCCGCGAGGCTGCCGAGGTGGACAGGCCGAGCCGCTCGGCAGCCCTGGCGAAGCTTCCCGACTCGACCACCTGGGCAAACACCTGGATCGCGGCGAATCGGTCCATTCACGGCATATTATCCCTAAATTCAGGACAATCATTTTCCGGATTCCATCTTTATCCCGATTTTATGCACGGGCACAGTACCCGCCATGTACAACACAGGGATACAAGCCATGGAAAAGCACGGTGCACTGGTTCTGCGGCTGGCGCTCGGCACGATGTTCGTCGCCCACGCCGGCCTGAAGTACTTCGTCTACACCCTGCCGGGGACGGTGGGGTTCTTCGCCTCGATCGGCCTGCCGGCCGCCCTCGCCTATCTGACCTTCTGGGCGGAGCTCGCCGGCGGAGCGCTGATCCTCGCCGGCTGGCAGACCCGCTGGGTGGCCGCGGCGCTGATCCCGATTCTCCTCGGCGCCACCTGGGCGCACGCCGGCAACGGCTGGGTGTTCAGCGCGCCGAACGGCGGCTGGGAATATCCGGCCTTCCTCGCCGCCGCGGCGGCCGCGCAGGCCCTGCTCGGCGACGGCAGCTTCGCCCTTGCAAACGCGCTTCGTGCACGCAAATTGCACCGGCAGGAGATCTATGCATGAAGCGGTACCTGATCACCGCTGCGGCGCTCGCGGCGCTTGCCGCGGCCGCATTCGGCGCCGTGCAGGTCACGTCGTACGATGCGCGGGTGGTGTGCCTGCCGCCCGCGGTCGTGCAAGCTTGGTCTTAATCCGACACGCAAAGGAGAGAATCGAATGAAGCTTTACTACGCCCCCGGTGCCTGCTCGCTCTCGCCGCACATCGTCGCGCGCGAGCTCGGGCTGCCGATCCAGCTCAAGAAGGTCGACAACAAAGCGAAGACCTTCGAAGGCGGCGGCGACTACTGGCGGGTGAACGGCAAGGGCTACGTGCCCGCGCTGGAGCTCGACAACGGCGAAGTGCTCACCGAAGGACCGGCGATCGTCCAGTACCTCGCCGACCAGAAGCCCGAGTCGGGGCTCGCGCCCAAGGCCGGCACGCTGGAGCGCTACCGGCTCCAGGAGTGGCTGAACTTCATCACGTCCGAGATCCACAAGCAGTTCTCGCCGCTCTTCAAGCCGAACACGCCCGAGGACTACAAGCCGGTAGCGCGCGAGAACCTGGCCGCCCGCTTCAAGTGGCTGGACCAGCAGCTCGCCGGCAAGGAGTACCTGATGGGCGGGCAGTTCACGGTGGCCGACGCGTATCTCTTCACCGTGCTCAACTGGACGGTCCCGATGAAGATCGACCTGAAGCAGTGGCCCAACCTCGCGGCGTACGTCGAGCGCATCCGCAAGCGGCCGAAGGTGAAGGAAGCGATGCAGGAAGAAGGGCTGCTGCCGAAAGAAGCCCAGGCGGCGGCCTGAGCGCGAGGGCGATGGTCCCCCTGCCGAGCGTCTTCATCTCGCACGGCTCGCCGATGCACGCGCTGCAGGCGGGCGAGGCGGGCCTCGCGTGGGCGGCGCTCGGCAGGCGCCTGGGCAAGCCCCGGGCGATCCTCATCGCCTCGGCGCACTGGGAGACCCACATGCCGATGGTGACCGGCGCGGCGCGGCCGGAAACCATCCACGACTTCTACGGCTTCCCCGAGCCGCTCTACCGCATCCGCTACACCGCGCCGGGCGCGCCGGCGGTCGCGCAGCAGGCCGCGCAGCTCCTCAAGGAGGCGGGCTTCACCGCGGCGATCGACGGCTGCCGCGGCCTCGACCACGGCGCCTGGGCGCCGCTGCTCTACATGTACCCCGACGCCAACGTGCCGGTCGTGCAGCTTTCGCTGCAGCCCGAGCTCGGCCCGCGGCACCACCTCGCGCTCGGCCGCGCGCTGAGAAAGCTCGAGGAAGACAACGTGCTCGTCATCGGCTCCGGCCACATGACGCACAACCTGCGCGACCCGGTGCGCGGCCAGAGCGAGCCCGTCGCCTACGCGGTCGAGTTCGCCGAGTGGGTGCGCGAGCGCCTCGAGACGCGCGACCTCGACACCCTCGCCGATTACCGCTCGCGCTCGCCGCACGGCGTGCGCGCGCACCCGACCGACGAGCATTTCCTGCCGCTGTTCGTCGCGCTCGGCGCGGCGCGCGACGACTACCAGGCGGAGCGCATTTTGAAGTCCGTCTATTCCGGCGTCCTGGCGATGGACGCGTACGTCTTCAACTGAGGCAGGGCAAGTCAGCCCGGCTCGACGCGCTCCGGCGCCCGGCCGCGGCGGAAGCCCGGCCTGAAGGAATCGGCGAACGCCGGACCGTCGACGGCACGGGTCGTCACCACCCGGGTGCCCGACCATCGGTCGTGCCAGCCGATGCCGGTCCTGCCGAGAAAGGAGAACGGCTCGAACGGCACGCCGCGCGCGAGGGTTCGGCCCAGCACTTTCAGCAACGACGGCTTGCCGCCGGTCTGGTCGACCACCCGCGAGCCCGTGATGAGCTTCGCCAGCGTCCAGCCGAACGACGCCTCGAACACGACGTAGTACAGGATGAAACCGGCCAGCGCGACAATCCCGGCGAGGCGACTGAGATTCACGCCTTCGATGTCCAATAGCCCGATCGCAACCCCGACGAGGAAGCCGCACAGGATCGAAAACAGCCACGCGAAAACCCAGTCGAGCAGCAAGTGGACGACGCGCCTCCCCAACGCCGCGAGCGGCGTGGACGGCGGCAAGCGGATCTCTGCTGCAACTCTCGCCTTCGGCGGCGCGTACGGGGTTTCGACCGCCATCTAGGCTTCGAGGCGGTTCAGCGCAATGTCGAGCAGGTCGAAGTTGCGCAGGCGCCGCCCTCCCAGCCCTTTCGCGCGCCGATTGAATACCAGCGGCACCTCCTGCTCGGAGAGGCCGCCGTGCGAGCGCAGCGGCGCGTCGAGGCCGGAGAGGTCGTGTCTCGCGGCGCTCGTGCCGAGCACGAAGTGCTTCGCGGAGACGACCACCAGGTCGCCCAGGCGGTCGGGCGGCAGCTCGAAGCGCCGCGCCGCGGCGGCGTTGTCGAGCACCAGCTCGATGCCCGCCAGCGCGGCGATCTTTTCCGCGACGGCGCCGCGCGCCTCGGGCGGCAGGTACACCGTGGCGAACGAGCCGAGCGCGCCGTGGTGCACCACGTACGGATCGGTGATCGGCAGGATGACCCGGCCGCGCTCGCTGCCGATCCATCCGTCGATCAGGTCCTGGAGGTAGATGACGTTCGGGCTGCCGTCGGGGGCGGTCTTGGCGTTCATGCCGTGATCGGCGGTGAGGGCGATCACCGCGCCGAGCGCGTCGATCTTCGCCAGGTATCGGTCCATCATGGCGTAGAAGCGGTTCGCGCCGTCGCTCCCCGGCGCGAACTTGTGCTGGATGTAGTCGGTGGTCGAGAGATACATCAGGTCCGGCCGCCAGCTCTCGAGGAGCCGCACGCCCGCGGCCAGCACGAACTCGGAGAGCTCGGCGCTGTACACCGAGGGCACCGGCATGCCGAGGCGCTCGGGCACGCGGTCGATGCCGTTCTCCTCCAGCGTCGCCTCTGCGGCCTTCTCCGACGAGAAGCAGATGCCGCGCAGGCCGTGGCCGAGCAGCCTGCGCAGCTTGTCCTTCGCGGTGACCACCGCCACCTTGGCGCCGGCCCCGGCGAAAGCGGCGAGCACGGTGCCGGCGCGCAGGTATTTCGGGTCGTTCATCATCACTTCGGCGTCCGCCTCGCGGTCGTAGAAGTAGTTGCCGCAGATGCCGTGCACCGACGGCGGCGCGCCGGTGACGATCGACAGGTTGTTCGGGTTGGTGAAGGAAGGCACCACGCAGTCGGCCTTGAACGCGAGGCCCGGCTGCAGCAGCGTGGCGAGGAACGGCGTCGCGCCGGCGCGCGCCGCCTCGGTAAGGTAATCGTATTCGCAGCCGTCGACGCACACCGCCACCACCGGCCCGGCGGGCGGCGCGTAGCGGCGGCCGTTCACTTCGACGGGCGTCATGGCGCCGAAGCCTAACCGCTCGGCGCGGTCAGTTTCTTAAGGTTTCGACCGGGATGTCGAAGTGCGGCACGTCTTCGCGCCTGCCGAGCTTGCCGTAGAGCGCGATGGCGGGCGCGTCGCCGAGGTCGGCCTGGGCCGGCATCGCCCGCATCCGCGCGACGTCGGCCGGACCGAGCTTCGTCACCTCGGCCATCAACCCCCCAGCGCGCGGAAGAGATCGGCGATCGCGGCGCGGTGCTGGCGCAGCGCGTCGATGCGCGCGATGCGCGCCGCGAGCAGGTTGCGCTCGGCGTCGATGACGTCGAGCTGGCTCGCCACGCCGTTCTCGTAGCGCAGGCGCGCGAGGCGCAGCGTCTCGACCAGCGCGCGCTCGCGCGCCGCCTGCGCCTCGAAGCTCTCGCGCGAGCGCGTCTGCACCGCGAGCGCGGTGCGCACCTCGGCGAAGGCGCTGCGGATCGCCTGCTGGTACTGCGCCAGCGCCTGGCGCTCGCGCGCCTCCGCCTGCTGCGTGCGCGCCTCGAGCCGCCCGCCGGCGAAGATCGGCTGCGCGAGGCCCACCGCGATGCTGGCGATGCCGGCCGGTCCGCTGAACAGGTCGGACAGCTCGGCGCTCTCGCGGCCGAGGTAGCCGGTGAGCGCGATCGACGGGAACATCTCGGCGCGCGCCGCGGCGATCTGCGCGTGCGCCGCGGCGAGCTGCCGCTCGGCGGCCACCAGGTCGGGACGGCGCAGCAGCAGCTCGGAAGGCAGCCCCTCGGGCAGCACCGGCGCGTCGACCATGGCTTCCTGCGGCGCCGACACCTTGACGACCTGCTGCATCACCTCGCGCGGCGTGCGGCCGAGCAGCACGGCGAGCGCCGCCTCCTCGGCCTCGCGCGCCTGCTCGAGCGGCGGCAGCCGCGCGCGCACCGCGGCGGTCTCGGCCTCGAGCTGGCGCAGCTCGAACTCCGAGATCACGCCGGCGCGGAAGCGCTTGCGCTGCAGCTCGAGCGCCTCCTCGCGCAGCTTCACCGTCTCGCGCGTCAGCGCCACCTGCTGGTCGAACGCCTGCATCGCGTAGTAGGACTTCGCCACCTCGGCGGCGAGCGCCAGGCGCACCGCGTCGCGGGAAGCCTCGCTCGCCTGCAGCTCGGCGCGCGCCGCCTCGACGCCGCCGCGCAGCCGGCCGAAGAGATCCAGCTCGTAGGACACGTTGAGCGTCGCCCGGTAGTCGTTGAAGGTGCGCGGCACGCCGGGAAACGCGGTGGCGGTGCGGCGCGAGGCCTGGCTGCGCGCGGCGCTCGCCTGCGCGTCGAGGCGCGGCCACAGGTACGAGCCCGCCTCGGCGAGCAGCGCGCGCGCCTCGTCGACGCGCGCCGCGGCGACCACCAGGTCGGCGTTGCCGCGGAACGCTTCCTGCACCAGCGCGTCGAGCGCCGGGTCGCCGTAGATCTTCCACCACGCGTCGCGCTCGGCGCTGCGCGGCGCGCTCTGCGGCCAGGCTTGCGGCAGCTCGACCGCCGGCTTCTGGTACGGGGCGACCGTGGCGCAGCCCGCCAGGAGGAGCAGTGCCGGGAGCGCTCTATTCATTGCCGTGCGGCGCGACGTGCGGATGGTGCACCGGCGCGTGCGTGACGCTGCGCGAGCGCGCGATCTCTTCCTTGATCTCGGCGGTCGAGCGGCGCTCGCGCAGCCGCCGCGCGGCGAGCAGCTTGAAGAACATCGGCACGAAGAAGATGGCGAGGAAGGTGGCGGCGATCATGCCGCCCATCACGCCGGTGCCCACCGAGCGGCGCGCGCCGGCCCCGGCGCCGGTCGAGACGGCGAGCGGCAGCACGCCGAAGATGAAAGCGAGCGAGGTCATCAGGATCGGCCGGAACCTGAGCCGCGCCGCCTCGACCGCCGCGGCGGCCGCGCTCAGGCCCTCGCGCTCCTGCAGCTCCGCGAACTGCACGATCAGGATGGCGTTCTTCGCCGCGAGGCCGAGCAGCGTCACCAGGCCGATCTGGAAGTACACGTCGTTGGTGTAGTCGCGCAGCCAGACCGCGGCGAGCGCGCCGAAGGTGCCGAAGGGCAGCGCGAGCAGCACCGAGAGCGGCAGCGACCAGCGCTCGTACTGCGCGGCGAGGATCAGGAACACCATGATCACCGCGAGGCCGAGCGCCAGCACCGAGGTGCCGCCCGAGCGCTTCTCCTGGTAGGAGGCGCCGCCCCAGTCGTAGCTGAAGTCGGCGGGCAGCACCTCGGCGGCGATCTTCTCCACCTCGGCGATCGCCTGCCCGGAAGAGATACCGGGCGCCGCCTGGCCGAACAGCTTCACCGCCGGCAGGTTGTTGAAGCGCACCAGCGAATCGGGCCCCGCGGCGTAGCGCACGTTGGCGAGCGCGCGCACCGGCACCATCTTGCCGTCGACCGAGCGCACGTAGATGTCGCCGATGGCATCGGGGCTGGCGCGGTACTCGGGCGCGGCCGAGAGCAGCACCTGCCAGGTGCGGCCGTACTTGTTGAAGTCGTTCACGTAGTACGTGCCGAGCGTCGCGGCGAGCGCGCTGTACAGGTCGGTGAGCGGCACGCCGAGCGCCTTTGCCTTGTCACGGTCGACGTCGACGTAGAGCTGCGGCGTCGCCGGCCGCCAGAGGGTCTGCACGCCGGCGAGCAGGGGATCGGCGTTGGCCCTCTGCACGAAGGCGCCCATCACCTGCGCCATGCGCTTCGCGTCGCCCTCGCCGCGGTTCTGCAGGTACAGCTCGAAGCCGCCCGCGGTGCCCAGGCCGAAGATCGCCGGCGGGCCGAAGGCGAGCACCAGGCCCTCCTTGATGTGCGCGGTCTTGGCGAACAGCTCGCCCACCAGCTGCGGCGTGCTCACCTCGCGCTCGTCCCACGGGACCTGCGAGACGAAGATGGTGGCGGCGTTGTTGCGGAAGTAGCCGCCCAGGAAGTCGAAGCCGGTGAACGCCACCGCGTCGAGGTTCGCCGGGTTGGACTTGATCGCCTCGACCACCTGCTTCACCACCGCGTCGGTGCGCTCGAGCGTCGCGCCGTCGGGCAGGATCACCGCGGCGATGTAGAAGCCCTGGTCCTCGTCGGGCACCAGGCTGCCCGGCGTGATGCGCCACAGGAAGGCGGCGAGCGCCACCATGGCGAGGAACAGCGTCACCCCGACCGCGGCGCGGCGGATCATCCAGGCGACGCCGTTCACGTAATGATTCGTCGTTCTCAGGAACGCCGAATTGAACCAGCCGAAGAAGCGCCCCGGCAGCTTGTGCTCGCGCTTGAGCAGCAGCACGCACAGCGACGGCGTGAGCGTCAGCGCGACGACGCCCGAGATCACCACCGCGATGGCGATGGTCACGGCGAACTGGCGGTACAGCTCGCCCGCCAGGCCGCCGAGGAAGGCGATCGGCACGAACACCGAGCACAGCACCAGCACGATCGCCACCACCGGCCCGCTCACCTCGCGCATCGCCTTGATCGCCGCGTCGCGCGCCGGCAGGTGCTCCTCGTGCATGATGCGCTCGATGTTCTCCAGCACCACGATCGCGTCGTCGACCACGATGCCGATCGCGAGCACCATGCCGAACAGCGTCAGCGTGTTGATCGAGTAGCCGAGCAGGTACAGGCCGGCGAAGGTGCCGATCAGCGACACCGGCACCGCGGCCATCGGGATCAGCGTGGCGCGCCAGTTCTGCAGGAACAGGAACACCACCAGCACCACCAGCGCCATCGCCTCGAGCAGCGTGATCACCACCTCGCGGATCGACACCTTGACGAAGCGCGTCGTGTCGTAGGCCACCTTGTAGGTCATGCCGGGCGGGAAGCGCGGCACGATCTCCTCGACGGTCCGCACCACGTTGTCGGCCACCTCGAGCGCGTTGGCGCCGGGCAGCAGGAACACGCCGACCAGCGTCGCTTCGACGCCATTGATGCGGCCGACGAACTCGTAGTCCTTGGAGGCGAGCTCGACGCGCGCCACGTCCTTCAGCCGCAGGTTCGAGCCGTCGGGGTTGGCGCGCAGGATGATCTCCTCGAACTCCCGCGCGTCCGAGAGCCGGCCGCGCGTGGTCACCGTGTAGACGAGCTGCTGGCCGTCGCTCGAAGGCGGCTGGCCGATCTTGCCGGCCGCGAACTGCGCGTTCTGCTCGGTGAGCGCGCGGATCACGTCGTTCGGCGTGAGCCGCAGCTGCGTCAGGCGGTCGGGCTTGAGCCAGACGCGCATGGCGTAGTCCTTGGCGCCGAAGATCTGCACGTTGGTCGTGCCGGGAACGCGCTTGAGCTGGTCGAGCACGTTGAGCGTCACGAAGTTGGAGATCGCCAGGTTGTCGTAGCGGCCCTCGGGCGAGTAGAACGCCAGCACCTGCAGGAACGCCGAGGAGCCCTTCTCCACCGTGACGCCCTGGCGGCGCACCTCCTCGGGCAGGCGCGGCTCGGCCTGCTTGACGCGGTTGTTGACGTTGAGCGCCGCCTGGTCGGCGTCGGTGCCGATGTCGAAGGTGACCTGGATCTCCAGCAGGCCGTTCGAGCCGGCGGTCGAGCTCATGTAGCTCATGTTCTCGACCCCCATGATCTGCGCCTCCAGCGGCGCCGCGACCGTCTGCTCCAGCGTCTCGGCCGAGGCGCCGGGGTAGATGGCGCGCACCGTCACCACGGGCGGCGCGATCTCCGGGTACTGGGCGATCGGCAGGGTGCGCATCGCCGCCAGCCCGGCGAGCACGATGAAGATCGACAGCACGGCGGCGAAGATCGGCCGGTCGATGAAGAAGCGGGAGAACATGCGCTAGTTCTTCGCGGGCGGCTTCGGCGCGGCCTTCGCCGGGGGTTTCGGCGCGGCCTCGGCGATGCGCACCGGCGCGCCGGGCCCGAGCTTCATCACGCCGTCGGTGACCACCCGGTCGCCCGGCTGCAGGCCCCGGGTGATGATCCAGTCGTCGCCCCACCAGCGGCCGACTTCGACCGGCCGCACCTCGACCATGCTCTTGTCGTTGACGACGTAGACGAATTTGCCCTGCGGCCCTTCCAGCACCGCGCGCTGCGGCACGGTGATCGCGTCGGGCCGCGTCGCGCCGCGCAGGATGACGCGCACGAACTCGCCCGGGCGCAGGACGCCGTCGGGATTGGGCAGCTCGGCGCGCATCTCGCGCGTGCCGGTGCCGGGCGAGACGCGCACGTCGACGAAGTTGACTCGCCCGGTGTGCGGATAGCGCGTGCCGTCGGCGCGCTCGAGCGCCACCTCGAACGCGCCGCCCTTGGGCAGCACCAGCCGGCCCGCCCGCGCCTCGGCCTGCATCGCCTGGCTCTCGCGGTCGGGGATGGCGAAGTTGACCCAGATCGGGTCGATCTGCGTGATGGTGGTGAGCAGCACGTCGGGCCCCGAGACGAGCGAACCCTCCTGGCGCAGCGAGCGGCCGGTGATGCCGGAGGCCGGGGCCTCGACCCGGGTGTAGGCGAGGTTGAGCCGCGCCTCGACGAGGCGCGCGCGCGCGGCCTGGAGGTCGGCCTCGCCGATCGCTTGCGCCGACACCGCGTCGTCGTAGTCCTTCTGGCTGACCGCCTTCTCGGCGTAGAGCGGCTTGAGGCGCGCGGCGTTGCGCCGCGCCTGCTCGAGCCGCGCCTCGGCGGCCGCCACGTCGGCGGCCGCCCGGTTGACGGCGGCCTGGAACGGCGCCGGGTCGATGGTGTAGAGCGACTGGCCTTTCTTCACCGGCGCGCCCTCGGTGAAGTTGCGCGTGAGCAGGATGCCGGTGACGCGCGCTCGCACCTCGACCTCGCGCGAGCCCGCGGTCTGGCCGACGTACGAGAAGGTTTCTTCGAGCGTGCGCGGCGCGACGCGCACCACGTTCACCTCGGGCGGCGGCATGCCGGCGAACGGGTTGCCGCCGCCGTGGCCCTTCTCCGAGCCGTTCGACGCGTCGCAGCCCGCCAGCGCGAGCGGCACCAGGACGAGACACAGAAAGCGGACAGCCGCGCTGCGCATGACGGGGCTCCGGACGTTCTTGTTGCTGCGGGATGTTACTGGGGAGTAACATCCATGGTATTGATCGGTAAGGTCTTTTGTCAACACTAAAATCATTACGTTTGAAACGCGACGCGTTGCGTCCCCGGGAACGCATCCTGCTCGCGGCGCGCGCGCTCTTCTACCGCGAAGGCATCCGCGCGGTGAGCGTCGACGCGGTGGCCGCCGCCGCCGGCACCAACAAGATGACGCTGTACCGGCACTTCGCTTCCAAGGACGATCTCGTCGTCGACTACCTGCGCGAGCTGTCGGCGCGCTCCGACGGCCTGTGGCAGCGCGTGCGCAGCGCGCATCCCGACGACCCGCAGGCGCAGCTGCGCGCGCTGCTGCGCCAGGTCTCGCGCTTCGCCGACGAGCTCAGCGGCCGCGGCTGTCCGCTCGCCAACGCCGCGGTCGAGCTCGCCGAGCCGAGCCACCCGGCGCGCAAGGTGATCGAGGCGCACAAGCGGCGCAGCCGCGCGCGCCTCGTGCGCCTGTGCCGCGACGCGGGCTACGCGCGGCCCGAGCGCCTCGCCGACGAGCTGTTCCTGCTCATCGAGGGCGCGCGCGTCAGCTTGCAAAGCGTCGGCCGCGAGGGCCCGGGCTCGCGCCTCTACGCGCTCGCCGAGGCGCTGCTGCACGAGGCGCCGATGAAGGCGGCAAGACCTGGCGCGCGCTCCCGGGCTCATCCTGCCCCCTAGTCGAGCGGCCGGCCGGCATTTCGACAGCGCCGGCGGCCTTTCCTATCAGGCAGTTGCAGCGGCGATTGCCGCGCCGGGCGGCGCGCCTTATCTTTTTCGCGCCATGGCGAAAAGGCGCTTTGCCCGGCCGTCCGATCTGGGCCTCACGGCGGCGCACTACGCCGTGCTCGAGCGCCTCGATACGCCGTACAAGATCCAGGCGTTCCTGTACGACCTGAAGCAGAACTGGGAAGTCGACGGCCAGACCTGCCGGCCGGTCGCGGAGGTGCTGCGCACCGGGCGCGCGCACTGCATCGAAGGCGCGATGCTCGCCGCCGCGGCGCTCTGGATACACGGCGAGCCGCCGCTGCTGCTCGACATGCGCGCCGAGCAGGACTTCGACCATGTCATCGCGCTGTTCCGGCGCAACGGCTGCTGGGGCGCGATCTCCAAGACCAACGGCATCGGCCTGCGCTGGCGCGACCCGGTGTACCGCACGCTGCGCGAGCTGGCGATGTCGTACTTCCACGAGTATTACAACCGGCGCGACCACAAGACGCTGCGCGAGTACTCGCTGCCGTTCGACCTGCGGCGCATCGACCCGGCGATCTGGGCGAGCGGCACCCGGCACGCCTGGCAGGTCTGCGAAGCGCTCGACGCCGTGCGGCACTTCCGGCTGCTCGAGCGGCGGCAGCTCGCCGCGGTCGTGCGCCGCGACCCCTTCGAGCGGCGCGTCGGCCTGCTCGCCCAGTACCCCAAGCCGCGCGCGCTCGTCGAGCGCGACGAGCGCCTGCGCAGCGCCCGCCAGAAGCGCAAGCGCCGCACCTGAATTCGGGGTCAGGGTCGTAATTCTTCCGGCGCTCCGGATACAGCCTGTTACACCTGTTGCAGCTCGCGGCTTCTTTGTTAAGGCCCGGTCGCGTCAAATGGCCATGCGTTCCAACGAACTGGAGGAGCACATGCTGAAGAAGACCCTTCTCGCCGCCGCGGCCGCGGCCGCGGCGCTCGTCGCCACCGGCGCGCTCGCCGACGGCCGCCACCACCGCGGGCACGGCTGGGGCCATTTCAAGCACCACCCCTCCCATGCGCACCGGCACTACGTTGCTCGCCCGGTCGTCGTCGTACCGGCGCCGCGGGTCGTGTACGCCCCTGCTCCCCGGGTCGCGTACCCGTACTACGCGGCGCCGGTCGTGGTGCGTCCGGCGCCGGCTTATTCCGCGCCGAGCCTCTCCATCCGCTTCCGCATCCCGCTGTAGACTGTCAGGACGCCGCCTGTACGCCGACCAACGGCGCGCAGGCCTGTTTTCTTCGCCTGCTGAAAGGAGATCGATGGAACGGCGAAATGTGCTCAAGCTGCTGCTCGCCGGCCCCTGGGCGGCGCAGTACGCGCTCGCCGCGCCTCCGGCCGACATGAAAGGGATCGAGGAGCTGCAGAAGAACTGGAAGTCCTTCCTGCCGGCGGGGACGAGCGTGCCCTCGCCTGGCGAGCCGCTCAAGCTCTCCAAGGAAGAATGGAAGAAGCGCCTGCCGCCGCAGAGCTATCACGTGCTGCGCGAGGAAGGCACCGAGCGCGCGGGCTCGAGCCCCCTCAACCACGAGAAGCGCCCCGGCGTGTTCGCCTGCGCGGGCTGCGGCCTGCCGCTGTTCACCTCGGCGATGAAGTACGACTCGGGCACCGGCTGGCCCAGCTTCTTCACGCACATCCCCGGGGTGTTCGAGACGAAGAAGGACTTCTACCTGATCTATCCGCGCACCGAGTACCACTGCGTGCGCTGCGGCGGGCATCACGGGCACGTCTTCGAGGACGGCCCGCCGCCCACCGGGTTGCGCTACTGCAACAACGGCGTGGCGCTGAAGTTCATCCCGAGGGACGCCGCGGCCTAGCCCGCGCGCGCCGCCCGATCAGCGCTCGGGCGGCGCGAGCCTCAGGTCCTGCTCGAGCGGCGGGCCGGGGAAGTGGAAGCGCACCGGCCCGTCGGGCAGCGCGTTCAGGAACTGCTTGAGATAGGGGCTCTGCGAGGCGCGCAGCTCCTGCGGCGTGCCGCGCCCGATCACCTGCCCGTCGGCGATCACGTACACCGTGTCGGCCACCTCGAGCGCCTCCTTCACGTCGTAGGTCACCACCACCGAGGTGAGGCCGAGCGCCTCGTTCAGGTCGCGGATGAGATGCACGATGTGATTGAGCGAGATCGGGTCGAGCCCGGCGAACGGCTCGTCGTACATCATCAGCTTCGGATCGGTGGCGATGGCGCGCGCCAGCGCCACGCGGCGCGTCATGCCGCCCGACAGGTCGTTCGGCATCATGTCGCGCGCGCCGCGCAGGCCCACGGCGTGCAGCTTCATCAGCACCACGCGGCGCAGGATCTCCTCGGGCACGTCGAAGTTCTCGCGGATCGGGAAGGCGACGTTGTCGAACACCGAGAGGTCGGTGAACAGGCCGCTGGTCTGGAACATCATGCCGATCTCGAGCCGCAGCCGGTAGAGCGCCTCGGAGGAGAGCTTGTGCACGTCCTGGCCGGCGACGGTCACCGTGCCGCCGCTCGGGCGCAGCTGGCCGCCGATCAGCTTGAGCAGCGTCGACTTGCCGCTGCCGCTGCCGCCGAGGATCGCCACTACCTGGCCGCGCGGGATGCCGAGCGTCAGGCCGCGGAAGATCTCGAGGTCTCCGTACGAAAACTGCAGGTCCTGGACGTCGACGACGTGCTCCATCGAGGACAATTCTAGCCGTGGACAAGCCCCCGGCCGCGCACCCCTATGCCCGCCTCACGCCCGACGCGGTGCTCGACGCGCTCGCCGCGGCGGGCTTCTCGCCCGACGGCCGGCTGCTCGCCCTCGGCAGCTACGAGAACCGCGTCTACCAGGTGTGGCTCGACGATGCCGAGGGACGCGACAGCGTGGTGGTCGCGAAGTTCTACCGCCCGGGGCGCTGGAGCGACGCGCAGATCGACGAGGAGCACGCGTTCGCGCGCGAGCTCGCGGAGCGGGAGATCCCGGTAGTGGCGCCGCTCTGCTCGCTCAGGTTCCGCGAGTTCCGCGTCGCCGTCTACCCGCGCCGCGGCGGGCGCACGCCCGAGCTGGGAGACGAGCGGACGCTGGAATGGCTCGGCCGCTTCATCGGCCGCATCCATGCCGTGGGCGCGACGCGGAGCTTCCGGCACCGCGAGGCGCTGACGCCGCAGAGCTTCGGCCACGAGCCGCGCCGGTTCCTCCTCGAGGGCGGCTTCGTTCCCGCGGAGCTCGCCGAGCCCTGGCAGGCGGCGACCGAGCAGGCGCTGGCGGCGGTCGAGCGCTGCTACGAGCGCGCGGGCGCGGTGCGCGCCATCCGGCTGCACGGCGACTGCCATCCGGGCAACATCCTGTGGACCGACCAGGGCCCGCACTTCGTCGACCTCGACGACGCGCGCATGGGGCCGGCGATGCAGGACCTGTGGATGCTGCTCTCGGGCGAGCGCGCCGCCATGGCGCGCCAGCTCGGCCGCGTGCTCGCCGGCTACGGCGAGTTCGCCGAGCTCGACCGCCGCGAGCTGCACCTCGTCGAGGCGCTGCGCACGCTGCGGCTGATCCACTACTCGGCGTGGATCGCGCGGCGCTGGGACGACCCGGCCTTCCCCGCGGCCTTCCCCTGGTTCGGCACGGCGCGCTACTGGCAGGACCGCATCCTCGAGCTGCGCGAGCAGATCGCGCTGATGCAGGAGGAGCCGCTCAGTCCCGCATGAAGCGGGCGAGCTCGGCGCTCGCGAGCGAGCGCTCGATATAGCCGAAGCTGCCCTGCTCCTTCACCTCGCGCGCCGCCTGCATGAGGCCGGTCATCGCCGCGCGGTAGAGCGAGGTGGCGAGGCTGATGCGGCGCACCCCGGCCTGCTCGAGCTGCGCGACGCTGAACGACTTTCCCTTGATGCCGGCCATGAAGTTCACCGGCTTGCCGACCGCGGCGCACACCTCGCGCACCGCCGCGAGGTCCGGCAGGCCGGGCGCGAAGAGCACGTCCGCGCCGGCGTCGGCGAAAGCGCGCAGGCGCCGGATCGTGTCCTCGAGGTCCGCCGTGCCGCGCAGGAAGTTCTCGGCGCGGGCGGTGAGCGTGAACGGGAAGCCGACGCGCCGCGCCGCCTCCGCCGCGGCCTGGATGCGCTCCACGGCGAGCGGGAAGTCGTAGAGCGGCTTGGCGCTGTCGCCGGTCGCGTCCTCGATCGAGCAGCCGGCGAGCCCCGCCCCGGCGGCGAGCTTCACCGTCTCGGCCACCGCCTGCGGCGTATCGCCGAACCCCTTCTCCAGATCGGCCGACACCGGCAGGTCGGTCGCCTCGACGATCAGCCGCGCCTGCGCGAGCGATTCCTCGCGCGTGATGCGGCCGTCGCGCCGGCCGAGCACGCCGGCAGCCGCACCGCTCGAGGTGGCGAGCGCCGGATAGCCGAGCCCGGCGAGCAGCCGCGCCGAGCCGCCGTCCCAGGCGTTGGCGATGACGAACGCACCCGGGCCGCGGTGCAGCTCGCGGAAGCGCTCGCCCTTCTGGAAAAGGGTGACTGTCACCAATGACGGATGGTAGCCGGCCTAGCG
Source organism: Burkholderiales bacterium (assembly GCA_036381055.1). GTDB lineage: Bacteria > Pseudomonadota > Gammaproteobacteria > Burkholderiales > SG8-39 > SCGC-AG-212-J23. The sequence continues at coordinate 40,362 of DASVDO010000026.1, forward strand.
CGGCGCCTGCCATCGGAAGAACAGGTACGGCGCGAGCGCCACCCAGAGCGGCACGAGCAGCCACAGCCGCCCGGCGAGCAGGTTGTACTCGGCGACGATCTCCGGCCAGGAAAGCTTCGATACCCAGCGTCCGAGAGCGAGCTCGAAGGCGAGCGTCAGCGCGAGCCACAGGGCGCCGACCTGCACCGCCTGCGCTGCCGAGGCGAGCGGCCAGATCCGGAAGATCGCCGCCATGTAGATCGCGAAGAAGGCGACGAGCAGCAAGGTGGAGACCTGGCGCGCCCGCGCCTCGCCGAGCCGCTTCTTCAGCCCGGCCTCGCGCACCGCGCCGTTGGCGACCGCGATCGCCACCATCGGCAGCCAGGCGAGGAGATAGCGGATCAGCTGGTGACTTGCAGGTTGTTGATCACCCGGTCGACGCCCGAGAGGTACCACGCATCGATCTCGGCGCGCCGCTTCTGCTCCTCGCTCGACACGTTGCCCTCCAGGGTGACGACCCACTGCCGGCAGCTCGGGCGCACCTGCGCCGCGTCGAGCTCCGGGTCGGCGTCGAGCACCAGGCGCAGCGCCTCGGCGACCTCGTCGTCGCGCTCCTCGTAGGGCGGCCGCACCTCGAGCGCGTTCACCACGTCGCGCCGCCCGGGCGTCCACCAGCCGAGCACGCCCGCGAACAGGCGATGCGGCTGGCTGATCACGCGGCCTTCCAGCACCACCACGCCGTCGCTCACCGAGATCTCGATGTCCCCCACGCCGTCGCCGTTCGCTTCGCGCAGCAGCTGGTCGCGCTCGTTGGTGTGCGTACGCAGCGTGCAGTTGCGGAACTCCGGCTGCTCGAGGAAGCGCCGCGCCAGCGAGTCGCGCACCTCGCCGTCGCCGCGCCGTCCCTCGCCCGGCCGGCTGCCCGGCGCGACGCGCAGCCGGTCGACCACGCCGCGCACCCCGGGCACCGAGGCGGCGAGCTCCAGGGCGAGCTTCTTCGCCGCGATGTCGCCCACCTCGCCCTCGAGCACCGCGACGCCGTCGGCGTTGGAGATCTGGATCGGGAAGCGGTGCAGGTTGATGCGCCGCTCGCGCTCGAGCAGGCCGTGGATGCGGCGGGTGATCGTTTCGCGGGGGTTCATCGCGTCTCCTTTTCCCCTGGCCGAGGGGCAATGTTCATGCCGTGCGCAGCCGCAGCAGGCGCACGACGGCGACCGAGGCGAGCGGCAGCAGCAGGCCGACCAGCGTCACGGCGATCAGCAGCTCGCCGAGCTCGCTGTAGTCCTCGGCCACCCGCACGGCGCCGCTGGCGCGCTCGCGCACCTCGCGGCTGACGACGTAGATCTGGTTGAAGTACTTGGTGCCGAGCTGGCTCGCCGACAGCGCGAGGTTGGAGAACGACGCCATCACCGCGAAGTAGGTCGCCTTGAGGTTGGCGGGCGCCGAGTTGGCGATCCAGGCGAGCATCGGGATCATGGCGATCTGGCCGAGCGGCGACTCGAGCGCGGTGTCGATGAGCGCGATGACGCGCTGGTCGACCAGCCCGCCGGTGTGGCGCGCGGTCCACTCGTGCAGGCCGTAGTACATGCCGATGTTGGGCAGCGTCAGCACGGTGCCGGCCAGCGTCAGCATGACGATGATGCTGGAGATCGGCTTCTCGGCCATGTAGCGGCGGAACACGAACATGCCGACCAGCGTCAGCGCGTAGGCGACGAGCTGCAGCCGCGCGAAGAACGACTCGTCGAACTTCAGCACGTCGATCGCCCACCACTGGTAGCCGGGGCCGACGCTCGGCATGGCGCGGTAGACGAAGATGATCAGCGCGGTGGCGACCAGCGTCTCGCGCGCCGCGGGCGAGAGCTCGCGCGCGAGGCGCCAGAGCAGGAACAGGATGATCGCCAGCGAGCCGAAAAAGATGATCTCCTGCGCGGCCGGCAGGCCGCCGAGGCCCGTCGCGAGCGTGATCACGACGAAGGCGAGGCTGCCGCCCAGGATGGTCCAGTTGGGGCGCGTTTTCTCGGCGCGCTCGGCCGCGTCGCGCGCCTTGGTGAAGCCGTGCAGCACCACGCCGGTCACCGAGAGCGCCGGGATGATGAGCGCGAGCCAGTAGACGCGCGCGTAGAGCGCCCCGCGCTCGGGGCGCGGCAGGTCCTCGGTGCCGTAGAACAGGAACACGTTGGCGAGCGCGACCACCGCCAAGCCGCCGATCACCGCCACCCGGCCGAGCGTCTGCATGGTGGTATGCATCGACTTGAGCGCCGCCTCGTCGTAGGGCCGGCCGTGCTCGTCGACCTGCGGCACCGCCTCGACGGTCATCGCGTCGGCGACCGCGTCCTGGATCATGTAGCCGGTCGGCGAGACGAGCGACGCGGTGACGAACCAGGCGGTCGGGCTCATCAGCGCGCTCATCGCCTCGCGATGGCTGATCAGGCCGATCATGATCAGCAGGCCGGCGGCGATCATGCCGGCGCCCAGCCACACCAGCGCCGCCTTCCAGCGCCAGATCAGGTCGACCACGTGGCCGACCGGCATCTTCAGCGCCCACGGGATGCCGGCCCAGAAGCCGAGCGCGGCGAGAAACGCCGCCGGCGCGTCGAGGTAGTCCTTGACGAAGAACGCGCCGACGATGCCGGTCAGGCCCGAGACCCCGTACGCCGCGTAGACGAGCAGCGGCGGCAGGTACGAAAGCCTCATCGGCTAGAAAGCGACGTTGCGTCCGCCCTTCAGCTTCAGCATCTGGCGCGCGTCGTCCGGGGCGGCGACGACGAGCCCGAGCTCCTCGAGGATGCGCCGCGCCTTGGCGACCTGCTCGGCGTTCGAGCGCGCGAGCTGGCCGCGGCCGAGCCACAGGCTGTCCTCGAGGCCGACGCGCACGTTGCCGCCCATCACCGCGCTCAGCGCGGCGACGAACATCTGGTTGCGGCCGGCGCCGAGCACCGACCAGTAGTAGGCGTCGCCGAACAGCCGGTCGGCCGTGCGCTTCATGTGCAGCACGTCCTCGGGATGCGGGCCGATGCCGCCGCGGATGCCGAACACCGACTGGATGAACAGCGGCGGGCGCAGCAGGCCGCGGTCGAGGAAGTGCGCCGCGGTGTACAGGTGGCCGATGTCGTAGCACTCGATCTCGAAGCGCGTGTCGTTGTCGCGGCAGCTCTCGAGGATGTAGGCGATGTCGCGGAAGGTGTTCTTGAAGATGCGCTCGTCGGAGCCGGCGAGGTAGGGCCGCTCCCAGTCGTGCCGGAATTCCTTGTAGCGGCCGAGCATCTCGTACAGGCCGAAGTTCATCGAGCCCATGTTGAGCGAGGCCACCTCGGGTTTAAGCCTGAGCGCCGGCTGCAGGCGCTCCTCGATCGACATGGTCGGCGCGCCGCCGGTCGTGAAATTAAGCACCACGTCGCACGCCGCCTTGATGCGCGTCGCGAACCGGCGGAACAGCTCCGGGTCCTGCGTCGGCCGGCCGTCCTTCGGATCGCGCGCGTGCAGGTGCACGATCGCCGCGCCCGCCTGCGCCGCGCCGATCGCCGCCTCGGCGATCTCCTCGGGCGTCACCGGCAGGTACGGCGACATGCTGGGCGTGTGGATCGAGCCGGTGACGGCGCAGGTGATGATCACCTTGCCTTGCGCTGCGGCCATGGCTGCTCCTCGCTCGGTTTCGTCGGATAATAGCGCAGGGGAACAGGGGAAAAATGATCCGGCCTTCCGCGACGGGCAGCGCGGTTTCGATCGAGCAGGAGGAGCTGCGCGGCATCTCGCGCACGGTGGCCGAGATTCACTGGCTGCTGCTGATCCTGGTGCTGCTGTACCAGATCTTCGGCGGCGCGTCCGACGACGCCGAGGCGAGCGCCGCCGTGTCGGCGGGCCTGTTCTTCTACGCGGCGCTGGTGATGAGCTTCCGCTACGCCAACTTCTACCGGCACGAGAGCCGCTGGAAGATCGGCATCGAGGCGCTCGGCATGGTGGCGTTCGTCACCTGGGTGCTCTACTACACCGACGGCCTGGCGAGCCCGCTGCTCAACGCCTACCTGCTGCCGGTGATCACCTCGGCGCTGACGCTGGGCAAGCTGCCCACGCTCGGCGGCGTGGCGCTGATCGCCGCCTGCTACCTGTTCCTCGGCGGCTCGCTCGGGCCGGGCGGGCTGCTCACCCTGCCCTTCCTCGGCGGCTTCGCCGCGCAGCTCGCGCCGGTGCTGCTGGTGGCCTACATCACGACCATGTTCTCGGCCGACATCCGCTACGGGCTGGCGCGCGCCAAGGTGCTCTCCGAGACCGACGACCTGACGGGGCTGTTCAACATCCGCGGCTTCGCGCTCGCCGCCAACCGCCTGTTCGCGCAGGGCGTGCGCCACGGGCGGCCGAGCAGCGTGCTGATGATCGACTCGGACAACCTGAAGGCGGTCAACGACGCGCACGGCCACGACGCGGGCAACGAGCTGCTGCGCCACCTCGCGCGAGCCATCCAGTCGGAGCTGCGCTTCACCGACGTCGCGGCGCGCTACGGCGGCGACGAGTTCATCGTGCTGCTGCCCGACACGCCGGCCAAGGGCGCGCTGGAGGTCGCCGAGCGCATCCGCCGGCGCGTCGCCGGCCAGCCGCTCGAGCTGCCCGGCCGGCGCCTGGAGTCGAGCGTGAGCATCGGCATCGCCTCCTTCCCCGAGGACGGCGCCACGCTCGACGCGCTCGCCTCGCACGCCGACCGCGCGCTCTACGCCGCCAAGCAGGACGGCCGCAACCGCACGGTCAAGTTCCGCGCCGCGGCGTAGCGCGACACGCGTCACCCCCGCGAAAGCGGGGGTCCAGTTTCTACAGATCCATTTCCCAGAATTCGCTCACCGCGCGCGGTCCGAAGGTCGTGTGCGCTTCGCTGCGCGGCAGCTTGCGGAAGCCGGCCTTGCGATAGATGGCGCGCGCGGCGTGCAGGTGGGCGTGCGTCCAGAGCACGATCCTGCGGTAGCCCTTCTCGCGCGCGAAGGCGATGCACTGCTCGACCAGCCGCCGGCCGAGGCCGAGGCCGCGCGCCGAAGGCTCGACGAGCAGCAGGCGCAGCCGCGCCTGGCCCTGCTTCGCGTCCTTCACCAGGAACACCGAGCCGACGCGCTCGCCGTCGCGCTCGGCGATCCAGCAGGCTTCGCGCTGCGGGTCGAGCTGCTCCAGGAACTGCTTGACGATGCCGGCCACCAGCGCCTCGAAGGGCGCGCCCCAGCCGTACTCGGCGTGGTAGTTGACCGCGTGGCGCTCGACCACCCAGCCCATGTCGCCCGGCCGGTGGCCGCGCAGCCGCACCTCGGCCTGCGCCGGCGCGCCCTCGAGCAGCGACTGCACGGTGCGCATCGCCGAGACCAGCCGCTCGCGCGCGGCGCCGCCGAGCGGCGCGATCATCGCTGCCATCTCGTCGCGCGAGCGCGTGTCGAGCAGCGTGAACGCCCGGCGGCCCCGGGCGGTGAGCGTCAGGCGCTGCCGGCGCGCGTCGTGCGCCGCGCGCCGCGTGCGCAGCAGGCCGCGGCGCTTCAGCCCCTGCAGCAGGCGGCTGAGGTAGCCCAGGTCGAGCGACAGCTCGCGGCCGAGCGCCGTGGCGGTGCTCTCGCCGTCGCGCCCGAGCGCGTACAGCACGCGCGCCTCGGGCAGCGTGTAGGGGCTGCCGACCATGGCCGGCTTCAGCACGCCGATGCGGCGCGTGTAGAAGCGGTTGAACGCGCGGATCGCCTCGACGTGCATGCCGGCGATCCTCCGCCGAGATACTTGCTTTTGTCAAGTAATGTGGCAGCGGCGCATCTCGGCGCGCGCCGCGTCGCTCCGCAGGAACGCGAGGAACGCGCGCGCCGCGCCGGGCTGCGCCGCGCCCGCCATCGCCGCGGCCGAGAAGGCGTAGAGCTTCTGCACCTCGTCGGGCAGCGGCCCGACGATGTCGATGCCGCGCACCGGCGCGAGCTCGCACAGCAGCTGCGCGCCGAGCGCGATCTCGCCCGCGGCGACGCCCGCCGCCACCGGGCCCTTGTCGACGATGACGCGCTTCCTCAGCCGGCCGGCGATGCCGAGCCGCTCGAGCAGAGCGGCGAAGTACAGGCCGCTCGCGCCCATGCGCGAGTGGCCGACCGAGTCGGCCGAGACGAGCGCCCGCTCGAGCGCCGCGACGCTCGAGATGTCGGGCCTGGCGGCGCCCGCGCGCACCGCGAGGCCGACGCCCGACCTGCCGAGCGGCGTCTCGCTCCCGGCCTGCAAGAGTCCCTGGCGCGACAGCTCGGCGATGCCTTCCTCGGTGAGGATCACCACGTCGGCGCGCTTGCCGGCGGCGATGTCCTTGAGCAGCGCCTGCGTGGCGTGGAACTCGACGCGGTAGCCGCAGGACTGCGCCGGCGCCGCGGCGTCGAGCACGCCTTTCAGCGCGAGCGTGCTGATGACGCTGAGCCCTTCAAAACGCGGTTTCGAGGGAGACATAGATGAAGTTCGAGCCTCCGTTCACGTTGCCGAACAGCAGCGACTTGCCGAACGCGCCCGAGCGGTGCGACACGCCGATGCCCAGCCAGGTGTCGCGCGCCACGCGGAAGTCGATGCTCGGGTCGAGGTAGTTGAGCAGCTTCCAGGTGCCGCGGCCGCGCCGGCCCTGGTCGCGCTCCTCCATGGTCATGACGCGCTCCGAGTAGGACAGGCCGGCGCCCAGGCCGATGCGCGTGCGCAGCACCCGGTCCCAGGGGAAGCCGTAGTAATAGGCCTTGAAGAAGGCCATGACCGAGAAGAAGTCGTCCTGCTCGCCCTTCTCGAGCTGGCGCTGCACGCCGACGAAGCCGGCGAGGTCGACCGGCCAGCCGCCGGCGCCCTCGATCAGCTTGCGGCCGACGTGCAGCGCCGCGATGTCGGTGTCGTCGACGGTGTGCGTGGTGGTGCACGACAGGCGCACGATCTGCAGCACGTCGCAGTCGCTCGAGTAGCCGTAGAGCACCTTGACGATCAGCGGCTGCGCCGGCGGCCGCCAGCGCGCCTGCTTGGGCGAGAAGTCGTACAGGATGCCGACGAACGCGTCGCCCTGCAGGCCGCCGCGCGCGAGCGGGCTGGCGGTGACCTCGCGCGAGCGGCGCGCCGCGCGCAGCGCGCCGAGCAGCTGCCAGCTCTCGTCGAGCGCGTACGAGGCGTACAGCGCGAGCTGCAGGTCGACGCCCGCGCCGGCGGCGTACTCGCCCGGGACGCCGTAGTAATAGTCGTTCAGCGACTCGCTGCGCCAGGCGAGCAGCGCGTTGGGCCGCAGCGTCAGGCGGCCGCGCCGCCATTCGTTCCAGTAGCCGAGCCGCAGCTCGCTGCCGTTCGAGTGGCGGCTCGCGTCGCGCAGCAGCTCGACGTAAGGCGTTCCCCAGGGCGTGCGCCGGCGCAGCGCGAGGCCGGCATCGAGCCCCGGCAGGCGCGGTTCGAGCGCCTCGCTGCCGTCCGGGCGGCGGTCCTGGGTGAAACCCTCGAGCCGGTAGCGCAGGAACGCGTCGATGCGCCAGGCGCCGCGGCGGAGCTTGAGGCCGGCGCTCGTGCCGTGCAGGTAGGCGTGCTCGCCCTCGTACAGGTAGAGCGGCATGCTGTCGGCGGCGCTGTCGGCGCCGCGGTACGCCGAGCGCTCGAGGCGCGTGACCAAGCCGACCGCGGCGCCGCCGGGCGCCAGCCAGTCGACGAACGGGTCGCTCGAGGCGGCCGCGCCGCCCGCCGCGCAGGCGAGCACGGCAGCCGACGCCGCGCGACGCAGCCTGGCGCGCATCGTGCTCAAGGGAAAGCTGGACTTTCTCCGCGGAATTCCCGACAGCCCTTGTTGTTGGTTCTTATGCGCGCCTATCTTAGTGCCATCCGCCGCCCGGCAGCCAGCCGCTCAGACGAGCTGCAGGAAAATCATGGCGAGGCCGATCACCGACACGAGCCACACGGCGGTGCGCAGCCACGGGATGCCGGCGACGTAGATCACCGCGTAGGCGAGGCGCGCCCAGAAGAAGATCTGCGCGCCGAGCAGCGTCGTGGCGTTGGTCTTCTGCGCCGCCACGGCGGCGAGCACCAGCGCGGCGAACAGCACCAGGTTCTCGAGCATGTTGTGGTGCGCGCGCTGCGCGCGCCCGGCCCAGCCGCCGACCGGCGCGAGGCCCTCCCGGTTGCCGGCGAGCGCCGGCAGGCCGACCTGCAGCGTGGCGCCGCCCACCGCGACGAGCATCTGCGCGAACGCGAGAAGCACGGCCCACGCCAGCAGCGTCAATTCGGGTTGCATGTCCCCTCCCCCTCAATGGTGAAGGGGGGATTGTCGCCGATCCTCGACCGTCGCGAGCGGCTAGCGCTGCCAGGCGGCCCGGCGGAACTGCCGGCGTCGCGAGGTCACCGCGATGCGCCGGCCGGCGAACTCGTGGATCTTCTCGCGGATCGGCGCGGCGATGTCCTGCGGCAGCGCGGCGGCCGCGTCGTCGAAGCGCGAGACCACCTCGTCGGGCGCCGGGGGCCCGTCGTGGAAAAAGCCGCGGTTCTTGTCCCAGACCAGCGCCCGGTCGCTCGAGTCGACCCCGTAGCAGAGCTGGAACAGCGTGACTTCCCCGCCGTTCTGCCAGACGAACAGGTCGAAGAAGTCGTCGTGGAACCAGCGGCGGCGCGCCGGCGGGTCGTCGGCGACGCCGTGGATTTCTTTAAGCATGTCGGCCCTTGACTGCGCGCATTGGACCCGTTCGTCCCTGTCAGGTTCTCCCGCGACCCTACCGGGCGCAAGTTTAAGCCGTCCGGGTCAACTCTGCGCCAAGTGGATCGTTTGAGGAAGGAGGGCCGGCCAATACACCCGGCAACGATCTGTGCCAAAAGGGAGATCGACATAGTGAAGCAACGCGCGGACGGATTCTTGCTCTAACCCAGGGAGTGCACTGCGTGACAGAGGTGAGGATGAAAGATAACCAGGGCCTGACCGAGCGGCGCGTCGGCTTCCTTAAGTCGCTCGTCGACTTCACCCGCGAGCACCGCGGCCAGCGCTGGAGCGGCACCCTCGCGGAATTCCTCGAGACGGTATTGCCGACCGACCCGCACGGGATTGCCCGCTCGAGCCACCAGTACATCTGGGACATGCTGCGCGCCCAGGGCACCGAGGAGCCGGGCGGGCGGCTGCGCTGTCAGCTGTTCGCCGACGAGCTCTACGGCATCGATGACACGATCGACCGGGTGCTCGACTACTTCAAGGCGGCGAGCGCCGGCTCCGAAGTTGGCAGACGGCTGCTGCTGCTGCTCGGCCCGCCCTCGGGCGGCAAGTCGAGCATGGTGATCCTGCTCAAGCGCGGCCTCGAGGCGTACAGCCACACCGACGCCGGCGCGCTGTACGCGATCCGCGGCTGCCCGGTGCACGAGTCGCCGCTGCACCTCGTGCCGCACACGCTGCGGCCGCAGTTCCGACAGACCTTCGACGTGGAGATCGCCGGCGAGCTGTGCCCGCACTGCGCGAGCCGCCTGCAGCTCGAGTTCGGCGGCGACTTCATGCAGATGCCGGTCGAGCGCATCTTCATCTCCGAGGCGGCGCGGGTCGGCGTGGGCACCTACGCGCCGCACGACCCGACCACCGCCGACATCGCCGACCTGGTCGGCTCGGTCGACCTGTCCAAGGTGTCCGAGTTCGGCGACGAGGGCGACCCGCGCGCCTGGTCGTGGTCCGGCGCGGTGTTCGCGGCGAGCCGCGGCGTGCTCGAGATGATCGAGATCCTCAAGGTGAAGCGCGAGTTCCTGTACCTGCTGCTGACGCTCACCCAGGAGAAGAACGTCAAGGTGTCGCGCTTCCCGCTGATCCACATCGACGAGGCGATCGTCGCGCACACCAACCTCGCCGAGTTCCGCAAGTTCCTGCAGGAGCCGGAGAACGAGGCGCTGCTCGACCGGATGGTGATCATCCAGTTCCCGTACACGCTGAACTACAAGGAGGAGGCGCGCATCTACCGCAAGCTGTGCTCCGCCACCCAGGCGTTCCGCGAGGTGCACTTCGATCCGCACGCGCTGCACGTCGCCGCGGTGTTCGCGGTGCTGTCGCGCCTCGCCGAGAGCGACGAGCGCGACGCCGACAGCGTGAAGAAGCTGCGCCTGTACGCCGGCGAGGACGTCGAGGGCATCCCGCCCGGCGAGGCGGCCAAGATGCGCGCGCGCAACCCCGAGGAGGGCCTGTCGGGCGTGTCGCCGCGCTTCGTGATCAACGCGCTCTCGAGCGCCATCATCCAGTCGCAGTCGCAGAGCCTCACCTCGATGGACGTGCTGATCGCGCTCAAGGACGCGATCGAGTCGGACGTGCGCATCGACGGCAAGAAGAAGCGCAAGTGGGTCGACTTCCTGGTCGCGGTGCGCAAGGACTTCTACAACCGCTGGGTCAAGGAGGACGTGCACAAGGCGCTGTTCGTCTCCTTCGAGCAGGAGGCGCAGGAGCTGCTCGACAAGTACCTCGACGAGGTCGAGGCGACGCTCGACAACCGCACGCTGCGCGACCCGATCACCAACGAGGAGCGCAAGCCCGACGAGCGCTTCCTGCGCTCGGTCGAGGAGAAGATCCGCATCTCCGAGTCGGGCAAGCTGTCGTTCCGCCAGGAGGTGGTGCGCAAGGCGATGGGCGCCTACAAGCGCGGCGAGAAGTTCACCCTCGACTCGCACGCGCCGCTGCACGACGCGGTCGAGCAGTACCTGTTCGACAGCCGGCGCGACGTGCTGCGGCTGGTGTCCTCGACGGCGCGCCCCGACGAGGAGACGCGGCAGAAGATCTCGGTGGTCGAGAAGCGCCTGGTCGACGAGTACGGCTACGACAGCCACAGCGCCCGCGAGGCGCTGAACTACGTCACCACGCTGCTCGCGCAGGAATGACGATCCGCATCGCCGCCGAGACGCCCTGGTACGAGCTGTTCTCGCGCGGCGCGCGCGACTGGCTGCGCCACAACCAGAAGGTGCGCGAGGCGGTGAAGGAGACGCTGCCCGATCTGCTCTCGGGCGCCGACCTGATCAGCCGGCCGGGCAACCGCACCGTCGCGGTGCCGGTCAGGTTCCTCGAGCACGCGCGCCTGCGCCTCGCCGAGCCGCAGGTGGCGAGCGGCGCCGGCCAGGGGCGCGGCGAGCCGGGCGACATCCTGCAGCCGGGCCGCGAGGACGGCGAGCCGGGCGCGCAGTCGGGCGGCACGCGCGACGGCGAGATCCGCTTCGTGGTCGAGCTGAAGGTCGACGAGATCGTCGACTGGCTGTGGGAGGAGCTGAAGCTGCCGGAGCTCAAGCCCAAGCGCGCGGCGATGCTCGACGAGACCGACTACGTGCGCGAGGGCTGGGACCGGCGCGGCGCGCGCTCGCGCCTGGACCGGCGCCGCACCCTCAAGGAGGCGGTGAAGCGCCGCGCCATCCAGGAGCCGGCCGGGGAGCCGATCGCGCTGGTCAACGACGATCTGCGCTTCCGCCAGCTGGTGCGCCGGCCGCGCCCCGCGACCAGCGCCGCGGTGATCTTCGCGCTCGACGTCTCGGGCAGCATGGACGAGGCGCAGCGCCGCCTCGCCAAGCAGTTCTTCTTCTTCGCGCTGCAGGGCGTGCGCCGCCAGTACGCCAAGGTGGAGACGGTGTTCCTCGCGCACGCCGCGCAGGCCTGGGAGTTCGAGGAGAGCCAGTTCTTCCAGGCCTCGTCGAGCGGCGGCACGGTCAGCTCGAGCGTGGCGCGGCTCGCGCTCGACGTGATGAAGCGGCGCTACGACCCGGGCCGCTACAACGTCTACTTCTTCTACGCCTCGGACGGCGAGAACGCCGCCGAGGACCGCGACGAGGCGCGCGCCGCGCTGGGCGAGATCGCCCGCCAGGTCAACTACGCGGGCTACCTGGAGACCGGCGGCGTCGCCACCTTCCGCCCGCGCGACACCCAGCTCGCCGAGATCTTCGGCGAGCTGAAGAGCGCCGGCCTGCCGGTGGGCACCAGCCACCTCGCGTCGCAGGACGACGTCTGGGCGGCGATCCGCGCCTTCTTCACCGAGCAGGCGCGCGGCGAGGCCGAGCGGTGAGCGAGCTCGCGGAGCACGGCCGCCGCATCGAGGCGCTGGCGCGCTCGCTGGGGCTCGACTACTACCCGGTGGACTTCGAGCTGGCGCCGGCCAGCCTGATGACCGAGATCGCGGTGTACGGGCTGCCGGTGCGCATGCCGCACTGGTCGTTCGGCGTGCGCTACATCCACCAGCTGGTGCGCCAGAGCATGGGCCACTCGAAGATCTTCGAGGTGATGTTCCCCGGCGACCCGTGCCGCGCCTTCCTGATGGACGGCAACTCGCTCGCCGAGAACACGCTGGTCATGGCGCACGTGCTGGGCCACGCCGACTTCGCCAAGCACAACCAGCTGTTCGCGCGCTTCCACGAGATGTCGGGCGGCAACATCGTCGAGCAGGCGGCGGCGCACGCGCACCGCATCCAGCTCGCCATCGAGAAGCACGGCGTCGAGCGCGTCGAGGCCATGCTCGACGCGGCGCTCTCCCTCGAGTCGCACGTCGACGTGGAAGGCGAGCTGCACCGCTCGCCCTACCCGGAGTTCGTGCGCGAGCCGCCGGCGCCGCCGGAGAGCCGCTTCCAGAAGAAGTTCCAGACGCTGCCCGGCGAGTCGCGGCCCGAGGCGCTGCCGGTCGGGCCGATCCGCGCGCGCGTGCCGCCGCACCCGGAGTACGACCTGCTCTGGTTCATCGCCCACTACGCGCCCGAGCTCGAGCAGTGGGAGCGCGACATCTTCCTCATGGTGCGCGCCGAGTCGCTGTACTTCTACCCGGTGTTCGCCTGCCAGATCATGAACGAGGGCTGGGCCTCGTACTGGCACGCGCGGCTGCTGCGCGAGGCGGAGTTCCTGCCGCAGCCGCTCTACCTGGCGGCGCTCAAGGCGCACTCGGACGTGGTGCGGCCGTTCGCGAGCGGCGAGCAGACCGCGCTCGCCATCAACCCGTACCACCTGGGCTTCACCATGTGGGACCGGATCATCGAGAAGCACGGCCTGGAGCGCGCGCGCGAGGTGCGGCGCGACGAGGACGACTTCGGCTTCATCCGCAACTGGCTCGACGAGGAGCTCGCCGAGCAGTCGGGGCTGTTCGTCTACGAGGCGCGCCCGGGCGACGAGATCCGCGTCGCGAGCAAGGACATCAACGCCATCCGCGAGGCGATCCTCGCGCCCAAGTTCAACTTCGGCGCGCCGCGCGTCGCCGCGGTCGAGCTCGGCAACGACGGCAGCCTGACCCTCGCGCACGCGCACGCGAGCGACGGGCGAGGCCTGGACCTCGCCCGGGCGAAGAAGGTGCTCGAGTATGTGCGCCGGGTGTGGCGGCGCCCGGTGCGCCTGCACACGGTCAACGAGCGCGCCGAGCCGGTGGAGCTGACCGGCTAGGTCGAAAAAACGGGGCCCCCGCGTTCGCGGGGGCGACGATTCAACTTAGATCAGCAGGGCGACGAGCAGGATGATGATGATGATGAGCAGCAGCTCGTCGTTGGTGATCGCCGCGCCGGCGGGCAGGCTGTCGAGCCGCCCGGCGACCTGCGCCACCTCGGTGTCGCTCATCGCCTGAACGCGCGCGCTCGCCTCCGCGGGCGTGATGCCCATCTTCTCCAGTTCCTGCTGCACGTCGGGGCGCGCGAGCGTCGCCTCGACGCGCTCGCGCGCGCTCGGCGGCTGCGGGATCGCCGCGTCGCTCGAGATCATGCCCGCCTGCGCCGGCGCGGCGGCGAGCAGGAGGAGGCCAGCCAGGATTCCCAGGATTCGCTTCATTTTCACTCCTCAGGTTGAGAACCGATTCGAATATACCGATCCTGCGTTACGCGCGGTCAAGGGCATAATGCCCTGCCATGAAAGCCTACGTCCTGCGCTCCGAACCCGACGCCATGCGCCTCGAGCTGCGCGACAAGCCGCGGCCCGAGCCGCGCCCCGACCAGCTGCTCGTGCGCATCCGCGCCGCGAGCCTCAACCGCGGCGAGCTTATCCGCGGCCCGGGGCTGGTCAAGCCCGGCGTCGAGAAGCCCGCCGGCATGGACGCCGCGGGGGAAGTCGTCGGCACCGGCGAGCGCGTGATGGGCCGGCTGCCCGGCGCCTTCGCCGAGTACGGCGCCATGGACAAGCAAGACGCGATCCCTGTTCCGCCGTCGCTCTCCTGGGAGGAGGCGGCCGCGGTGCCGATCACCTTCCTCGTCGTGTACGACATGCTGGTGCAGCAGGGCAACCTGAAGGCCGGCGAGTGGCTGCTCGTCACCGGGGTGACCTCGGGGGTGGGGGTGGCGGCGCTGCAGGCGGCCAAGGCGCTCGGCGCCAGGGTGATCGGCACCTCGGGCTCGAGCGAGAAGCTGGCGAAGCTCGCGCCGCTCGGGCTCGACGTGGCGCTCGCCACGCGCCGCGCCGACTTCCACGACGCGGTGATGCAGGCGACCGGCGGCAAGGGCGTCGACCTCGTGGTGAACAACGTCGGCGGCAGCGTGTTCGCGGAATGCATCCGCTCGCTCGCCTACGAAGGCCGGCTCGCCACGGTCGGCTACCTCGACGGCACGATGCGCGCCGAGCTCGACCTCGAGGCGCTGCACAGCAAGCGCCTGCGGCTGTTCGGCGTGTCGAACAAGCTGCGCACCGCGGCGCAGCGCGCGGCGACCGTGGAAGGATTCCGGCGCGACTTCCTGCCGCTTTTCGCCTCCGGCAAGCTGAAGCCGCTGGTGCATCGCGTCTACGATTTCGCCGACCTGCCGAAGGCCAAGGAAGCGATGGAGGCCGACACGCACGTCGGCAAAATCGTGGTGCGCATCGCTACTGCGCCTTGATGCCCGCCTGCCTGATCACCCGGCCCCAGGTCTCGTACTCGCGCCGGATGTAGGCCGCGAACTCCTCGGGCCGGCTCGACTCGGGCTCGACGCCGGTCTTCTTCATCGCCTCGATCACCGCCGGGTCGGCGAGCGCCCGGGCGATCTCGGCGTGCAGCTTGTCGACGATCGGCCGCTCCATGCCGGCCGGCCCGAGGAAGCCGTACCAGTTCAGCGCCTCGTAGCCGGGATAGCCCTGCTCGGCGATGGTCGGCACGTCGGGCATAAGCTGGGCGCGCTTCGCGCCGGTCGTCGCGATGGCGCGCGCCTTGCCGGCCTGGATCTGCTTGATCGACGAGATCGGCGTGGCGATGGACGCGTCGACCTCCCTGCCGAGGAAGCCGCGCATCGCCGGGCCGCCGCCCTTGTAGGGCACGTGCACCATCTGGATGCCGGCCATGATCGCGAGCAGCTCGCCGGCGAGGTGCCCGGCGCCGCCGACGCCCGAGGAGGCGTAGGTGAGCGTCTTCGGCTTCGCCTTGGCGAGCCGCACGAACTCGGGCAGGGTCTTCGCCGGCAGGTCGGGCTGCACGACGAGCACGTTGGCGAACACCGCCGCCATGCTGATCGGCGTCAGGTCCCTCAGCGGGTCGTAGCTGAGCTGCATGAGGAACGGGTTGGCCGTCAGCGCGCCGACGTTGGCGAGCACCAGGGTGTAGCCGTCGGGGCTCGCCTTCGCCGTGTGCGCCACCGCGATGGTGCCGCCGGCGCCGGCACGGTTCTCGACGATCACCTGCTGGCCGAGCTGCTCCGACAGCGCCTTGCCGACGATGCGCGCCGTGGTGTCGGTGCCGCCGCCCGGCTCGAAGCCGACGACGATGGTGACCGGCTTGCTGGGAAAACTCTGCGCCGCCGCGCCCGCGGCGAGCGCCAGGCCTGCTGCCAATGCCGCTGCACATACCAATAACCGCTTCATACGCTCCTCCTCCTACGTGGTGGTGGTGGTGGTGGCCGGGATCGGGCTATTTTCCCTTGAAGACCGGCTTGCGCTTCTCCATGAACGCGCGCCGGCCCTCGGCGTAGTCCTCGCTCTCGAAGCATTCCCTGACCCAGGCGCGGCACGCGTCGGCGTCGTACTGGACGCGCGTCACCTCGCGGATCACCCGCTTCGCGGTGCGCAGGGTGAGCGGCGCGTTCGCGGCGATCGTGTCGCAGTACTCGCGCGTCAGCGCCTCGAGCCCCTGCGCCGGCGCCACCCGGTGCACGAGGCCCATCGCCAGCGCCTCGGCGGCGCTGAACTGGCGCGCCGTGAGCATGATCTCGCGCGCGTACGCCGGGCCCACCAGGTCCACCAGGTTCTTCATCGCCGAAGCGCGGTAGCCGAGCCCCATGCGCGCCGCCGGGATGCCGAAGCGGGCGTCCTCGGCGGCGAGCCGCAGGTCGCACAGCAGCGCGATGTTCAGGCCGCCGCCAAGGCAGTAGCCGCGGATCATGGCGATGGTCGGCTTGTCGAGGGACTGCAGCCGGCTCATCGCCGCGTCGCCGAGTTGCTCGTAGCGCTGCACGCCTTCGGCGCTGGCGCGGTTTTTCTCGAACTGCGAGATGTCGGCGCCCGAGGCGAACGCCTTGTCGCCCGCGCCGGTGACGACGACCACCCGGATCTCCGGGTCCGCTTCGAACGCCGCCAGCACCTCCGGGATCGCCTGCCACATCTCGAGCGACACGGCGTTGCGCCGCGCGGCATTGTCGAGCACCAGCCAGCCGACCGCGCCTTCCTTGCGCGCCGCGATGCGCCCGGCCGGCGGCGCGTCCATCAGATCACCTTGCGCGCGCGCAGCTGCGAGATCTCCTCGGGCCGGTAGCCCAGCTCGGCGAGGATTTCGTCGGTGTGCTGGCCGAGGTCGGGTGCGGCGGTCTTCACCGTGGCCGGCGTGCGCGACAGCCGCGCCGCCTGGCCGATGATCTTGAACTTGCCCAGCCGCGGATGGTTCACCTCGGCGGCCACGCCGAGGTGCTGCACCTGGGGATCGGCGAACACCTCGTCCATGCGGTAGATCGGGCCGCACGGCACGCCGACGCGGTTGAACGCCTCGATCCACTCGGCGGAAGTCTTCTTGCCGAGCTCCTCGTTCATCAGCGCGTTCAGCGCCACGCGGTTCTTCGCGCGCAGCTCGTTGCTCTTGAAGCGCTCGTCGCTAGCGAGCTCGGGGCGACCGAACAGCTCGCTAATGCGCCGCCACATGCCGTCGCCCGAGGCGGCGACGTTGATGTAGCCGTCGCGCGTCTTGTACGCCGAGGTCGGCATGCTGGTCGGATGATCGTTGCCGACCTGCGGCGGTACCTCGCCCTTCATCGTGTAGCGCGCCGCCTGGAAGTCGAGCAGCGCGATGCCCGCCTGCAGGAGCGAGCTCTGCACCCACTGGCCGCGCCCGGAATGCTCGCGCTCGATGAGCGCCGTCATGACGCCGAGCGCGGCGAACAGGCCGGCCGTGACGTCGGCCACCGCGGCGCCCACCCGCATCGGGCCGCCGCCCGGCGCGCCGGTGACCGACATGAGGCCGCTCATGCCCTGCGCGATCTGGTCGAAGCCCGGCCGGTCGCGGTACGGGCCGTCCTGGCCGAAGCCGGAGATGCTGGCGAGGATGATGCGCTCGTTCACCTTGCGCAGCGACTCGTAGTCGATGCCGAGGCGGAACTTGACGTCGGGCCGGTAGTTCTCGATCACCACGTCGGCCGTCTTCACCAGGCGATAGAAGATCTCGCGCGCCTCGGGCAGCTTGAGGTTGAGCGTCATCGCCCGCTTGTTGCGGTGCAGGTTCTGCATGTCCGGGCCGTCGCGCGGCCCGCCCATGTTCTCGTTCGGGTCGACGCCGGGCGGGGACTCGATCTTGATCACGTCGGCGCCGAAGTCGGCGAACTGGCGCACGCAGCTCGGCCCGGCGCGCACGCGGGACAGGTCTAGAATGCGCAGGCGCGAAAGCGCGGACGAAGCGTGTACGGGAGGCATGGGAATATTCTAGCGGTCGTGCTGTTCGGCTCTTCGGTGGGCTCGATTAAATCCTAGGAGGATGACAATGAACGTGGCAATAGCAAGAGGTTTCGTTGCGGCGGCCGCCATGGTGGCGCTCGCCGGCTGCGCCGGCATGCGCGACAAGATGCCGTCCTGGATGCCGGGCAGCGGGGCGATGAGCGTGAGCCTTTCCGGCGCCGAGGAAGTGCCGTCGGTCAGGACCAGCGCCAAGGGCAGCGGCACCTTCCGGGTGCTGAGCGACGGCACCCTCACCGGCAGCGTCACCACCGAGGGCATGCAGGGCACCATGGCGCACATCCACCGCGGCGCCAAGGGCCAGAACGGCCCGGTGATCATCCCGCTCGTCAAGAACGGCAACACCTACAGCGTGCCGGAGGGCCGCAAGCTCACCGAGGCGCAGATGAAGGACCTGCAGGCGGGCAACCTGTACGTCAACGTGCACAGCAACGCACACAAGGGCGGGGAGATCCGCGCGCAGCTCCAGTAACGCGGCAGGCTAAACGGTGACTGTCACCCTTTCGTGGGGACGGTCGCCGTTTGCCGCGGCGCCGTGGAATGGCCGAGCGGGGAAAGGTGTTAGCTGCCGCCCACGAGGCGACCACCACCCACGAGGAGACATCCCATGAAGCGCCTTGCCATCGCCGCGATCGGCGTCGTCTCGCTGATCGCTTCGTCCACCCTGCTCGCCCAGGCCAACGTCCGCGTGCGCGGCACGATCGGCGAGGTCGGCGCCGACGCGCTCAAGGTCAGGTCGCGCGACGGCCGCGACATCGAGCTGCGGCTCGCCCCCGACCTCCAGGTCTCGGTGCCGAAAAAGGCGGGCGCCGCCGACTTCAAGCCCGGCAGCTACATCGGCGTCACCTCGGTGAGGGACGCCGGCGGCCGCCTGGTCGCCAAGCGCGTGCATGCCCTCGGGCCGCAGGTGCCGCAGATGCACGGCGCGTGGGACTCGATCCCCGGCTCGACGATGACCAACGCCAACCTGGTCGCGAGCGCGCGGGTCGCCGGCGGCAGCGAGATCACGCTGAAATACAAGGACGGCGAGCAGAAGATCCTGGTCACGCCCGAAACCGAGTACTACACCTTCGGCCCCGGCTCGCGCGACGACCTCAAGCCCGGCGAGACGATCTTCGCCGGCGCGCGGGTCGACGGCGAGGGCAGGTTCATGGCGCAGCGCGTGGTGGTGAGCAAGGACGGCGTCAAGCCGCCGCAGTAGCCGCACCGCCAGCTCGGCACGTTGCTTGCGGCGCGCGGGCCGAGAACCTATGAGCACCAAGCCTTTGATTGTCCTGCTGGCCGCCGCCGCATGGGCGGCGGCCGCGCCGGCCGCCACGCCGGGCCCCGATCCGCAATCCCTCGACCGGCGCTTCGACGAGCTCGACCGCACGCGCGACGGCTTCCTGTCGCGCGACGAGGCGAAGGACGCGGCCGAGCTCGAGACCCGCTTCAGCGAGCTCGACGCGAACAACGACGACAAGCTGTCGCGCGACGAGTACCGCCTGGTGAGCGCCGGCGAGGCGGTCCTGCCGGGCGCGCCGAGCGCCGCGTCGGGCGACACGAGTCCCGCAGCCGATCCTTCCAGGAGAACCGAACGATGAAATCCCTCCGTCGCCCGCTCGCCGGGGCGGCCGCCGCCGTCCTGCTCGGCGGCGCGACGCTCGCCGGCGCCGCGCCGCGCGCGCAAAACCCCCTCGAGTGCGGCATCGCCGCCGACATGGCCGTGGTGGCGCGCTCGCTGGCCGCCGAACGCATCGAGCGCGCCAAGGCCGACACCATCATGGCGCGCATCTACGACGTCTCGGGCTCCGAGCGCGGCCGGGAGCTGATGAAGCAGATCGTCGACGCGGCGTACGCCGTGCCGGCCGCCGCCGCGGGCGGCACGGCGCAGGGCTCGGCGCAGCAGTTCGCCGAGAACCTCTACGCGACCTGCGTGAAGTCTGGCGGCGACATGGACGCCGTGCTCGGCAAGCGCCTGTAGCGCTACTTGGCGGCGATGCGCGTGTTGGCGAGCGCCAGGCGCTCGGTGAGGTTGCGCACCAGCGCGCGCGTGAGCTGAAGCTGCGCGCCGAGGCTCATCCGCTCGAGCGCCGCCGGCTCGAACTCGGCGAGCAGGCACTCGGTCATCGACTCGACCGTGGCGTGGCGCGGCTGCTCGCCGCCGCCGATCCACGCCATCTCGCCGAAGCACTCGCCGCCGTTCACCATGTTGAGCAGCCGCCCGCCCAGCGTCACCTTGGCCTGGCCCGAGGCGAGGAAGAAGAAGCTCGTGCCCTTCTCCTTCTCGCGGATCACCACCCGGTTCTTGGCGAGGCGGCGCCACTTGCCGGCGCGCGCCAGCTCCCAGAGCTCGGCGTCGGACAGCGTGGCGAGCATCGGCACGCTCTTCAGCACCACGTACTTCTCGCTGTCGGGGATCGAGCCGGCCGGCAGCACCGACTGGCCGACGCGCGCGAGCGCCAGCGCGAACTCGGCGAAGTTCGGGTAGCGCTCCTCGGGCGCTTTCCTGAGCGCGCGCAGGATCACCGGGTCGATGTCGCGCGTCAGCTCGGGCCGCACCTCCGAGGGCGGCAGCGGCTCGAGCTTGACGATCTTGTCGAGCAGCGCCTCGAGGTTCTCGGCGAGGAAGGGCTTCTTGCCGGCGAGCAGCTCGTAGAGCACCACGCCGAGCGAGTACATGTCGGCGGCGAAGGTGAGCGGCTTGCCGAGGATCTGCTCCGGCGACATGTAGTAGGGCGAGCCCATCGCCTGGGTCTGCACCACCTGGCTCTTGCGCAGGAAGGCGGCGCCGAAATCGGCGATCTTCACGTCGGTGCCCGAGGCGATCATGATGTTGGCCGGCTTGATGTCCCGGTGCACGATGCCCTCGCGCGCCGCGTACTCGAGGGCGCCGCAGCACTTGAAGCCGATCTGCAGCACGTCGGCGACCGGCAGCAGGTGCGGCGCCGCGACGTGGCGCGACAGGTCGCCGCCGGTGACCAGCTCCATGGCGATGTGCCCCGAGTCCTCGCCGACCACCGCGTCGAGGATGGCGACGATGTGCGGGTGGCGCAGCTTGCCGGCGAGCGAGGCCTCGTTCTGGAACTGCGAGCGGTACACCGTGCCGAACTCGGGGTCGCGGAACACCTCGGGCTCGATGGTCTTGAGCGCCACCTCGCGGCCGGTGAAGGTGTCGCGCGCGAGGTAGACCGTGCCGGTCGCGCCCTTGCCGAGCAGCTTCTGCACGTCGTATTTGCCGACCTGCAGGGACAGGTCGAGCATCGCTGCCGCGGCGTTCTTGCCGGCGGCCGGGTTCTCGCTCAATGGGCTCTTCTAGAGGTAAGCTGACGGGCGAATGTACCTCAAGACCGCGGCCCTACGCTGCGCGCTCGCCGTGACGGTTTGCACGGCGGCCCACGCGCAGGTGAGCGTCCAGGAATACCCGATACCGCCCGGGCACCGCGTCCACGACGTGTGGGCGCCGGGCGAGCCGGGCGATCCGGTCTGGTTCTCGGCGCAGGGCTCGGGGCACCTCGGCATCCTCGACCCGAAGAGCGGCAAGGTGGCGCTCGTCGCGCTCGGCCGCGGCTCGGCGCCGCACGGCGTGATCGCCGGGCCCGACGGCGCGGCCTGGCTCACCGACGGCGGGCAGAACGCCATCGCGCGCGTCGATCCGCGCAGCCGCGAGGTGCGGCTGTGGAAGCTGCCGGGCGGCTACGCCAACCTCAACACCGCGTCCTTCGACGGCCAGGGCATCCACTGGTTCACCGGGCAGCGCGGCATCTACGGCCGCCTCGACCCGAAGAGCGGCGCGATGAAGGTGTTCGACGCGCCGCGCGGGCCCGGTCCCTACGGCATCACCGCCACGCCCGACGGCACGGTGTACTACGCCTCGCTCGCCGGCTCGCACATCGCGCGCATCGACCCGGCGAGCGGCGCCGCCATGGTGATCGAGCCGCCGACGCGCCGGCAGGGCGCGCGGCGCGTCTGGTCCGACTCGCGCGGCGACATCTGGGTCGCGGAGTGGAACAGCGGCAACCTCAGCCGCTACTCGCCGGCGAGCGGCCGCTGGTCGACCTGGCGCGCGCCGGGCGACTCGCCGCGGCTCTACGCGGTGTACGTCGACGAGACCGACAAGGTCTGGGCTTCGGAATGGGACGCGCAGGTGATGCTGCGCTTCGATCCGAAGAGCGAGACGTTCGAAAGCTTCCGCTCGAGCAGCCGCACCGCCAACGTGCGGCAGATCCACGGCCGGCGCGGCGAGGTCTGGACGCCGGAGTCGGCGGCGGACAAGATCGTCGTCTACCGCTACCGCTAGCGGGCGGCTCCAGCCGCCGCGGCAGGTTTCTGTCCCGCCGCGGCGGCGAGCTGCGTTGCTCCCCTGTGCCCCCCTTAGACTCCCTTGCTCAGTGCAGGCTGCGCGCGAAGGTGCGGCCGCGCAGCAGGTCGTACGCGTGCGGCTCGTCCTTCACGAGGTCCGAAATGGCGAGCGTGATCTCGTCGTAGATCTCGTCGAACTGCGAGTCCAGCTTGGGAAAGATGCCGATCTCGGTGACGAACAGATCGGCTTCCGGAATGCGGCTCGGGTCGATGTTGCCCGGCAGCATCGCCCGGTCCTGCACCGAGAAGCCGTGCAGCGTCGGGCAGCGTGCGAACAAGCCGCGGATCTTCGCCTCGACGCTCGCCTGCAGCCGGCCGAGCATCGTCTCGGGAAGCCCGGGCTTGAACTCGAATGTCTTCATCTGTAGCGCCTTCCGGTATTGCCGCGTCACGGAAGATACTACAGAGGCGCCCGAGCGCCCGGCATCGGGGATTCCCCGAGCCGCTACGACAGACGGAACCCGAGGAAATTTTTACGCGGCGCCGTTGCGCCGCGTCAGTGCAGCGTCCTGGCGAAAGTGCGCCCGCGCAGCCACTGCGAGACCTCGGGGCGCTCGTCGAGGAGCTGCGCCAGGGTGGTGGCGATGTGCTGGAAGATCGCGCCGTACTGCTCGGCCGAGAGCCGGGGCGCGATGCCGACGTCGCTGACATAGAGCTCGCCGTCCTCCGCCCGGACGGAAAATCCCCAAAGTTCAGGGCATTGCGCGAAAATCGAGCGCACCTGCTGCTCGAGCTCGGCCCGGATTTCCATGCCCTGCAACATACGGCGCGAGCGTTGCACCGCCCGCCTGCCGCCCGCCGCCGGCCGGGCTACGCTTTTTCCCGTCGCAAAGCGATGACGGCCGGTAATGTGAAAAGATACGCACCTGCGAAGGAGAGAAGAGGAGAAGCGCCATGCCGAAAGCCAAGTTCCTGATCACGCCGCACTTCCGGCTGCACGAGTGGGTCGCCGAGGACAAGGGCTACTTCAAGGCCGAAGGCCTCGACTACGAGTTCCGCGAGGCGTTCAAGGGCAAGGACCTCGCCGCGGCGCACGCGACGCCGAACAAGGTCGGCGCGTTCCAGAACATCGCCGCCGGCCGCGACAGCAACGTGAGCTGCGCCTGCCACTGGACGGTGAACGTCGCGGCCTCCAAGGGCCACGCGAAGATGTACGCGGACGCGTATTCGGTATCGCCCTCGGCGGTGTTCGTGCCGCCCGAGTCGCCGATCCGCACGCCCGAGGACCTGCGCGGCGTGCCGATCTCGGTCGGCCACCAGTCGGGCAGCCACTACTCGACGATCCAGGCGCTCGAGCAGTACATGCCGCTCTCCGACATCAAGCTCTCCTTCGCCGACGGCATCCTGTTCTCGCGGATGGAGAAGCTGTTCGACCGCCAGGTGCCCGCCGCGGCGGTGTTCTCCGGGCCGTACTACTTCCTCGAGCAGATGGGCTTCCGCAAGGTGATCGACACCACCTTCATGATGGCCTCGATGCTGAACGGCGACCCGGACCCCGACGACGTGAAGAAGTATTTCCGCGCGCTGCGCAGGGCGCAGCGCGACATCGACCTGCGTCCCGAGCTGTACACGCACTACTACCGCAAGGAGTTCCCGGCGCGCTTCATCCCGATGATGGACACCCGGCGCTGGGGCCCGGGCGAGCGCATCGTGTTCGAGCCTTACACCCGGGAAGTGTTCGAGGAGTCGTTCCGCTGGATCCGCGAGCGCAACATCTTCGAGGGCGAGGAGATGGGCAGCGGCCGCTACGAGGACGCCTGCGTCTCGCTGAGCGCCTAGGGTTCCACCCCGCCGGCGGCGAGCGCGGCGCGCGCCGGCGGCGTGGCGAGGAATTCCAGTAGCGCCGCCGCACCCTGCGCGTCGCGCGCATCGCGCATGCGCGACGCGACGTAGGTGTTGCGCTGCTGCACCTCGCTCGGCAGCGGCCCGAGGTAGCGCACGCCGCGCTCCGTGTAGAGCCTGATCTCGGTGATCGGCCCGAAGCCGATCTCGCACCCGGCGCCGGCGGCAAGGTGCCGCATCACCTCGCCGGCGCTGTCGTAGCGCACCGTCTTGCCCTCGAGCTCGGCGTACAGGCCGATCTTCCTCAGCATCGCCTCGATGTACTGGCCGCCGGTCGCGCGGTTGAACACCACGCGCTCCGACTCGCGCAGCGCGCGCATCATCGCCTCGAGCGTCGCCACCTCGGGCGCCGGCGTGCCGGCGCGCACCGCTAGCCCCTGGCCGACCGCGCCGAGCACCACGCGTTGCGCATCAACGCGCCCCTCGGCGGCGAAGGCGTCCATCAGCGCCGGCGGCACGATCACCACGTCGAACGTCTCACCCCCGGCGATGCGGCCGCGCACCTGCGGCGCGGTGTTGAAGGTCACCGCGGGGCGCGCGCCGCCCTGCTTCTCGTAAAGCGCCAGGGCCGCGAACAGCCCGGGCTCCACCGCGCCGGCGCTGAGGATGTTCATGCGAACCGCGGCGGCGCCCGGAAGGGGCCGGTGACGCGCGACAGCGCTTCGGCGAGCGCGAGGAGCTGCGGCTCGCTCCAGCGCCTGCCCACCACCTGCACGCCGATCGGCAGGCCCTGCGCGCTCTGCGCGAGCGGCAGCACCGCCGCCGGATGCCCGGTCAGGTTGAACGGACAGGTGTACGCGGTGCCGGCGATGAAGTACGGCACCTCTTCGCCGTCGACCGCGATCGGCGTGCCGAACGGCACGTGGCCGATCGCCGGGCAGACGCTCACCGGGCAGAGCAGCGCGTCCCACTCGGAGAAGAACTTCTCCAGCGCGGCGATCAGCGCGTCGCGCCGGTGCAGCGCCGCGAGGTACTCGCCGACGCCGGCGGCGATCCCTTTCGCCGAGCCGCGCGCCACGGCCCAGCGGCTGCCGAGCGTGGCGTTGAGCGCCGCCACGCGCTCGGCGCTTCGCTCGCGCCCGGTCGCGGCGCGCTCGGCGATGGCGATCTCGCCCCAGGTTTCCCAGGCGGCGTCGAAGTCGAAGCCCTCCGGATTGCGCTCCTCGACCGCGCAGCCCAGGCGCGCCAGCTCGGCCGCGAGCCGCTCGATCGCCTGCCGCGTGTCGCGCGTGACCGGCACGCCGCCGAAGCGCGTGCTCCAGGCGAGGCGGTAGCGCGCCAGCGCCCTTCGCTCCGGCTCCTGCCACGCCACGGGCGGCACGTCGGGCTCCTCGGGCGCCGGCCCGCTCAGGATCCGGGTCAGCAAAGCGAGGTCCTCGACCGATCGCGCGAGCGGGCCGAGCACGTTCATGTGGCGCACCGCGCGCGGCAGCCCCGGCGGCTCGGGGATGTGGCCGGCGTTCGGGATGCGCGACTCGGTCGGCTTGAGGGCGAACAGGCCGCAGAAATGCGCCGGCGTGCGCACCGAGCCGGCGAGGTCGGAGCCGACATCGAAGGCCGACAGCCCGGCCGCCACCGCCGCCGCGCCGCCCCCCGTCGAGCCGCCCGGCGTGCGCTCGAGGTCCCAGGGGTTGTTGGTGCGGCCGAAGATCGGGTTGTCGGCGCGATAGTCCGCCGAGAGCGGCGGCACGTTGGTCTTGCCGAGCAGGATGGCGCCCGCGGCGCGCAGCCGGGCCACCGCGGGCGCATCCTTCGCCGGCACGTGGTCGGCGAGCGGCGGATGGCCGCCGGTGGTGCGCACGCCCGCCGTCTCGAGGGCGTCCTTGATCGTCATCGGCACGCCGTGCAGCGGCCCCCACAGCTCGCCGCGCGCGAGCGCCGCGTCGGCCTCGCCGGCGCGCCGGCGCGCGCCCGCCTCGTCGAGCGTGCAGACGGCGTTCAGCGCGCCGTGGTGGCGGCGGATGCGCTCGAGGTAGAGCTCGACGAGGTCGCGGCTGGCGAGCCGCCGGGCGCGGATCGCCGCGGCAAGCTCGAGCGCGCTCGAGAACGGGTCGGCCGGCACCCGGCCATTCTAGTGAAGCTGGCGGACGAAGGTCTTGCCGCGCAGCACGTCTTTCGCGGACGGCCGCTCGTACATGAAGTCGAGCAGCGCCACCGCGATCTCGTTGTAGATCGCCTCGCACTGCTCGGCGTTGATGAACGGGTAGACGCCGATGTCGGTGACCACGAGCTCGCGCTCGAGGGCGAGCGAGCGCAGCTCCTCGGGCAGCGCCGACGAGTCCTGCACGGTGAAGCCGTGCAGTTGCGGACAGCGCTCGAAGATCACCTCCAGCCGCGCCGCGAGGTCCTCGTCGACGGGCGGAAGATCGGCCTCCAGGCTTCCGAGCTGGACGGGTTTCATGCCCGGCGTACCGCAAGGAACGGGCCCGCCCCCGCACCCCCGGGCCCTATACTGCGCGCCATGGCGCACCACTTCCTGCTGCAGGCGAGCGTGTACTTCGCGGCCGCCGTGATCGCCGTCATGGCGGCGCACCGGCTGGGGCTCGGCTCGGTCGCCGGCTACTTGCTCGCCGGCATCGCCATCGGCCCGTGGGGCCTCTCGCTGATCGGCGATCCGCACGCCGTCGACGCGTTCGCCGAGCTCGGCGTGGTGATGCTGCTCTTCGTGATCGGCCTGGAGCTCGAGCCGCAGCGCCTCTGGAGCATGCGCACCCGGCTGCTCGGCCTGGGGCTCGCGCAGGTGCTCGGCACGATCGCCGCGATCGCGCTCGCCGCGCTCGCCGCGGGCGTCGACCCGCGCGTCGCGCTGGTCGCCGGCATGGCGCTCTCGCTCTCCTCGACCGCGCTCGCCCTGCAGCCGCTCGCCGAGCGCAGCGCGCTCGGCACGCACGGCGGCCAGTCCGCCTTCGCGGTGCTGCTGTTCCAGGACATCGCCGTCATCCCGATGCTCGCGGCGCTGTCGCTGCTCAGCACGAAGGGCGGCTGGTCGGGGTTCTCGTGGCAGGGCGTCGGCTTCGCCGCCGCCGCGGTGGCGGGCACGCTGGTGCTCGGCCACTTCATCGCCCGGCCGGTGTTCCGCCACATCGCGCGCACGCGGCTGCGCGAGATCTTCACCGCCTTCGCGCTGCTGCTGGTGCTGGGCATCGCGCAGCTCTTCCACTCGGTCGGGCTGTCGATGGCGCTCGGCGCCTTCCTCGCCGGGGTGCTGCTCGCCGAGTCGGAGTACCGCCACGAGATCGAGGCGGCGATCGAGCCGTTCAAGGGCCTGCTGCTCGGCCTGTTCTTCATCGCCGTGGGCATGAGCGTCGACTTCGCCATGCTGCGCGAACGGCCGTGGCTGGTGGCCGGGCTGATCGTGGGCCTGTTCCTGCTCAAGGGCGCGGTGCTCTGGCTGATCGCGCGGCTCGCCGGCATGCCGCGCTCGCAGCGGCCGCTGTTCATCCTGCTGCTCGCGCAGGGCGGCGAGTTCGCCTTCGTCCTGCTCGGCCTCGCCGGCGCCAACGGCGCGCTGCCGGACGACCTGGCGCGCGCCATGACGCTCGCGGTGGCGCTGTCGATGCTCGCCACGCCGTTCCTGCTCGTGCTGCACGACCGGGTGCTCCTGCCGCGCTTCGCCGACGAGGCCGCCGAGCGGGCCGCCGAGCGCCCCGAGCCGGCCAAGGTGATCATCGCCGGCCTCGGCCGGGTCGGGCAGGTGGTGGCGCGCATCCTCGTCGCGAGCGGCTACCAGCCGACCGTGCTCGACGACAAGCCCGACCACGTCGAGGCGTCGCGCAAGCTCGGCTTCCGCGTCTTCTACGGCGACGCGACGCGCCTCGACCTGCTGCAAGCGGCGGGCGCCGACCGCGCCGACCTGCTGGTGATCACGCTCGACGACCCGGCGGCGGTGACGCAGCTCGCGCGCGCCGCGCGGCTGCACTTCCCGGGCCTGCGCGTGGTGGCGCGCGCGCGCGACCTGCGCCACCTCTTCGAGCTGCGCGACCTCGGCGTCGAGCGGGTCGAGCGCGAGACCTGGCCGTCGGCGCTCAAGCTGGGCGAGCTGGCGCTCGCCGCGGTGAGCGGCGACGCCGAGCGCGCGCGCCGCGCCGCCGAGGTGTTCGCCGAGCACGACCTGGAGGTGCAGGCCAAGCTCTACGCCGTGCACAAGAGCGCGCCCGACGCCCACGTCACGGTGTCGAACGAGCTGCGCGACGAGCTCGCCCGCGTCCTGGCCGCCGACCAAGCGCGCTCGAAGGTCTAAAATCGCGCCATGAGCGGACCCGGCCACGACGCGAAACGCGCCGCCCCGGCGCAGGAAGACCCCTTCTACCTGCTCGCGGAAAGGATCTACGTCGGCCTGGCCGCGCGCGTGTACGGCACGCTCGCGGGCACCGACCAGCGCAAGCCCGATCCGAAGGCGCTCGCCGCCTACAGCTTCAAGCTCGCCGAGGCCTTCGAGCAGGCCTACCGCGAGACGCCGCGCATCAAGGAGGCGCTCGAGGCGGCGAGCCGCGCGGCGGTGAAGCTGGACGAGGTCGACCTGTCGGGCGTGCTGCAGACCATCGCCAAGAAGCCCTGAACGAACGGGAGGAAACGATGCGCAAGCTGCTGTGGACTGGCGCGCTCGCGGCCCTGCTCGCGGCGTGCGACACGACGGTCACCAAGGAGGAGATGGCGACCGCGGAGTACGGGCCGCGCCCCGAGCACTGGCAGGAGGAGATCCGCAACTACCTGTCGCTGCGCCTGAGCGATCCCAAGGAAGCCAAGGTCGAGTTCCGCGCCGGCCCCAAGCTGCTCTACCAGCGCGGCACGCTGCTGCGCGGCGAGCAGTACGGCTGGGGCGTCTGCGTCTGGGTGAACGACCGCAAGGACGGCGAGTACCAGGGCTACTACCCGATGACCTTCCTGCTGCGCGACGAGAAGATCGTGCACGTCAACGGCGGCCCGGACGACGGCGCGATCATCGGGCCCAACTACGCGCGCAAGCAGTGCGAGCAGCTCGGCGCGCCGCCCGTGCCGCGCTAGCGCTTCGCTAGCGAAGCGCGCCGCCGCGCATCGGCAGGAACAGGTTCGCGCCCGTTTCGCAAAGGCCCGGGCGGGAGCCTGATACATTGAGATGGTCATGCGGGGCAAATCCAAGCGGCTGTTCTACGGCTGGTACATGGTGGGCGCCGCTTCCGCCCTGCAGTGCCTGCAGTCGGGCCTGATCACGCAATCCTTCGGCGCCTACGTCGCCGTGCTGCAGGCCGAGCGCGGCTGGAGCAAGACCGCGCTGTCCGGCGCGGCGGCGCTGCAGCAGGTGGAGTCGGCGCTGCTCGGCCCGGTGCTCGGCTGGTTCCTCGACCGCTTCGGCCCGCAGGGCATGATTCGCGCCGGCGTGGTGCTGTTCGGCCTCGGGCTGATGCTGCTCAGCCAGACCGACTCGCTCGGCACCTTCTACGCCGCGTTCCTGCTGGTGGCGCTCGGTGCCAGCCTGTTCGGCTTCTTCCCGATGAACGTCGCGCTGATCAACTGGTTCGAGCGCTGGCGGGCGCGCGCGCTGTCGTCGCTCTCCTTCGGCCTGGCGATCGGCGGCGCGGCGGTGCCGCTGGTCGCCTGGTCGCTCGCCACCTTCGGCTGGCGCGCCACCGCGTTCGGCTCGGGCGTGCTGGCGATCGTGCTCGGCCTGCCGCTCGCCATGATGATGAAGCGCCGGCCCGAGGATTACGGCACCACCGTCGACGGCCTGCCGGCGCGCTCGCCCACGGTTTCCGGGGAAAGCGCGCCCCGCGGGCGAGACTTCACCGCGCGCGAGGCGCTGCGCACGCGCGCCTTCTGGCTGATCTCGCTCGGGCACGGCTTCGCGCTGTTCGTGGTGCACGCGGTGAGCGTGCACGCCATCACGCACATGACGCAGGGCCTGGGCTACACGCTCGAGCAGGCGTCGCTCGCCTACATGCTGCTGCCGCTGTCGCAGATGGGCGGCGTGGTGATCGGCTGGCTGATCGGCGACCGCTACGACAAGCGCCTGATCGCCGCCACCTGCATGCTGATGCACATGGCGGCGCTGCTGCTGCTCACCTACGCGCTGAACCTGGCCATGGTGCTCACCTTCGCGGTGATGCACGGCCTCGCCTGGGGGCTGCGCGGGCCGTTCATGCAGGCGATCCGCGCCGACTACTTCGGACGCAGCGCGATCGGCATGATCCTCGGCCTGTCGCTGATGATCATCGTCGTCGGCCAGGTCGGCGGGCCGATGGTCGCGGGGGTGCTCGCCGACCTGACCGGCGACTACCGGCTCGGCTTCACCATTATCGCGCTGCTCGCGGGCCTGGGGTCGCTGTTCTTCGTCGTGGCGCGCAAGCCCGAGCTGCCGGCCTAGAAGAACGCCAGGGCGCGCGCTTCGATGCTCTGGCGCGGCGGCGCGCCGCGCGGCGTCGATGGATCGTCGAACGAGGTGTGCGGCGTGAAGCGCGCCCGGCCGTCCTTCTCCGAGTCGAACACCTTGAAGACGATCGCCTCGTCGCGCCGCATGCGCGGGAAGTAGAACCAGCGGTGCGCGGGGCTGTACTTCAGCCGGTAGGTCTGGCCGACGCGATGCGGGTAGCGCCGCTCGGCGACCAGCAGGTCCTCCGGCGCGACGCTGCGCGCGTCGGCCATGGCGAGCGGGTTGGACTCGAGCGGGCTCACGATCGGCCGCCACGCCTGCACGATGGCGAAGCGCCGCTCGAGCAGCCGCTCCGCCTCCTCGCCCATCAGCTCGCGCACGCGCTGCGGGCCGGAAGACTCGGTGTAGTCGTTGTGCGCCGAAAGCACCGGCTCGCGCAGGAGCTTCGCCTCGCGCTCCGCCTCGTCGCCCGAGCGCACCGTATGGTCGAACACCACCACGCGCCGCGCCCCGGTGAGGCGCTGGACGAGCGCCGCCACTTCCGGATAGTACACGCGCTCGACCGCCGCGCCGTCGAAGAAGTCCCGCACCGCGCTCTCGTGCCGCGCCAGCAGGAAGCCGTTGCGCTCGAGCGAAAGATCGTCGACGGCGCGGCCGTCGCGGATCTCGACGCGCCGCCGGTCCTCGGCGCCGGTGGTGCGCCGGCGGATGTTGTTCGGCCCGAAGGTCTCGTTGACCAGCTTCTCGCCGGTGTCGCGCGTGTAGACGATCTCGGCCTGCATGCCGCCATTCTAAGGCGGCGGGCTGCGCCTAGTGCAGCACCCTCGCGAACGTGCGGCCGAACAGCCAGTGCGCCGCGTCGCGGTCGCCCTCGACCAGCTCGTGCAGGCGGCGGATCACCTCGGCGCACAGCTCGTCGGAAGCGCTCTCGCGCGGCCAGCAGTCGAGCGCGACCTCGCCCCTGCGGTTGATGGTCAAGCCGCAGATCGCCGGGTGGTCCCGGAACAGCTCGCGAATCCCCGCCTGCAGCGAGGAACAGGCGCGCGGGTCCATGGTGCCAAGCTAGCGAAGCCGCGCCGCGGCAGGGGTCAAAGAGTGTCAGGAGTTAGACTTTCCTCCGGGCCGGCATGGCGACGCAGCGGCGCATCATCCACATCGACATGGACGCGTTCTACGCGTCGGTCGAGCAGCGCGACGACCCCGCGCTGCGCGGCAGGCCGGTCGCGGTGGGCGGCCCGCCCGAGTCGCGCGGCGTGGTGGCCGCGGCGAGCTACGAGGCGCGCCGCTTCGGCGTGCGCTCGGCGATGCCGATGGCGCGCGCGCTGCGCCTGTGCCCGGAGCTCGTGGTGGTGCGTCCCGACTTTGCCAAGTACAAGGCCGCCTCCGAGACGGTGATGCAGATCCTGCACAGCGCCACGCCGCTGGTCGAGCCGCTTTCGCTCGACGAGGCCTACCTCGACGTCACGGAGAACCGGTGGGGCGAGCCGCTCGCGATGAACGTGGCGCGGCGCATCAAGCGCGAGATCCAGGCGAGCCTGCAGCTCACCGCCTCGGCCGGCGTCGCGCCGAACAAGTTCCTGGCGAAGATCGCCTCGGGCTGGGAGAAGCCCGACGGGCTCACGGTGATCGCGCCCGAGCGCGTCGAGAGCTTCCTGCAGAAGCTGCCGGTGGAGGCGCTGTGGGGCGTCGGGCCGGTGACCGCGAAGAAGCTGCGCGCCATCGGCGTGACCCAGGTGGTCGACGTGCGGCGCATCCACCGCGCGGCGCTCGAGCGCGCGGTGGGCAGCCTCGCCGGCTGGCTCGTCCAGCTCTCCTACGGCATCGACGAGCGCCCGGTCGAGCCGCGGCGCAGCCGCAAGTCGGTCTCGAGCGAGACCACCTTCGCGCACGACCTGGTCGAGCTCGCCGACATCGAGCGCGAGCTCGACGCCCTCGCCGCCGAGGTGGCCGGCGTCCTGCAGCGCAAGAACCTGCTCGCGCGCACGGTGACGATCAAGGTGCGCTACGCCGACTTCACCACGGTGACGCGCAGCCATACCGCGCAGGGCGCCACCTCTTCGGCGAAGAGCCTCGCGCTGCGCGCGCGCACGCTGCTCGAGCGCACCGACGCCGGCCGCCGCGCGGTGCGGCTGCTCGGCGTGGGGGCGCACGGCCTATCGCCCGGCGCGTAGCGCGACATAGAATCGGGCCGTGCGCGACCTCGTGCTGCTGCACTCGCTGCTGACCGATCGCGGCGCCTTCGACCGTGTGAAGGACGCGCTCGCCGCCGACTTCCGCCTGCACATCCCCGACCTGCCGGGCTACGGCGGCTCGGCCTCGCGCGGCGAGGCGAGCATCGAGGCGTACGCCGACCGCATCGCGCCCGAGATACCGCAGGGCGCGGCGCTCCTCGGCAACGGCTTCGGCGGCTTCGTCGCCGTGATGGTGGCGATCCGCCACGGCGCGCGCCTCGGCGCGCTGATCGCCGCGCCCGCGCTCGCCGCCTTCCCCGCGGCGGCGCGCGAGCCGTTCCGCGTCATGGCGGCGAAGGTGCGCGAAGGCGGCATGGCGGCGGTGCTCGACGCGGCGGTGAATCGCATGTTCCCGCCGGCCTTCATCGCCGCGCATCCCGGGATCGTCGCCGAGCGCAAGCGCGCGCTCGCGCAGGCGGACCCGCAGGCCTTCGCGCGCGCCTGCCTCGCGCTCGCCGAGCTCGACATGACGCCGCAGCTCGCCGCCATCGGCTGCCGCACGCTGGTGCTCGCGGGCGAGCTCGACCAGACGACGCCGGCGGCGCTCGCGCGCGAGCTGGCGGCGCGCATTCCGGCCGCCCGCTTCCAGGCCCTGGAGGGCTGCGGGCACTGCCCGCAGATCGAGGCGCCCGGGCTCTTCATCCACGCCGTGCGGCAATTCCTAGAATAGCGGCCATGGTTCCGATCAACGTCAACGGCCAGTCCTTCACCATCGACGCGGAGCGCGACACGCCGCTGCTCTGGGTGCTGCGCGACCACCTGCAGCTCACCGGCACCAAGTTCGGCTGCGGCATGGCGCTCTGCGGCGCCTGCACGGTATTCATCGACGGCAAGCCGGCGCGCAGCTGCACCACGCCGCTCTCGGCGCTGGTCGGCCGGCGCGTGACCACCATCGAGGCGGTGGGCAACCTGCGGGTCGGCAAGGCGGTGCAGGACGCCTGGACGGAGGAGAACGTGCCGCAGTGCGGCTACTGCCAGTCGGGCCAGGTCATGAGCGCCGCGGCGCTGCTCAGCGCGACGCCGCAGCCGAGCGACGCGCAGATCGACGAGGCGATGGCCGGCAACCTCTGCCGCTGCGCCACCTACCTGCGCATCCGCACCGCGATCCGGCGCGCCGCCAAGGTGCTCGCCGAGACGGCGCCGGTCGAGACGCCGGGCGAGACGCCGCAACGATGATCGAGAACGTCAGCCGCCGCGAGTTCTTCCGCCAGTCGGGCGCGCTGGTGCTCGCGCTCACCCTGCCGGCGGCGCGCGGCCAGGCCGATGCGCCTTTCGAGCCCAATGCGTTCGTGAAGATCGGGCAGGACAACACCGTCACGGTGATCGTCAAGCACCTCGAGATGGGCCAGGGCACCTATACCGGCCTGCCGACGCTGGTCGCCGAGGAGCTCGACGCCGACTGGTCGCAGATCCGCGTCGAAGGCGCGCCCGCGGACGCCAAGCGCTACAACAACCTGCTCTGGGGCGACGCGCAGGGCACCGGCGGCAGCACCGCGCTCGCCAACTCCTGGCTGCAGCTGCGCCGGGCGGGCGCCGCCGCGCGCGTCATGCTGATCGCCGCCGCCGCCGAGACCTGGCGCGTGCCGGCCGGCGAGATCACCGTGTCGCGCGGCGTGGTGGAGCACGCGCCCTCGGGCCGCAAGGCGAGCTTCGGCGAGCTCGCCGCCTCGGCGGCGACGCAGGTGGTGCCCGCGGAAGCGCCGCTCAAGTCGCCGGAGCAGTTCGTCTATATCGGCAGGCCGGCGCAGAGGACCGACGCGCACGCCAAGTCGACCGGCACGGCGGTCTTCACGCAGGACATCCGGCTGCCCGGCATGCTCACCGCGGTGGTGCTGCATCCGCCGCGCTTCGGCGCGCGGCTCTCCGGCTTCGACGCCTTCAGGGCGCGGCAGGTCCCCGGCGTGGTCGCCGTGGTGCCCTTCTCCACGCCCGTGAGGAGCGGCGTCGCGGTGCTCGCGCGCGACTACTGGACGGCGAAGAAGGGGCGCGACGCGCTGGTCGCGCACTGGGACGAGTCGCAGGCCTTTCGCCTGGGCTCGGCCGAAATCATGGCCGAGTACCGCCGCCTCGCCGCGGCGCCCGGCACGCCGGCGCGCCGTGAAGGCGACGCGGAGCGCGCGCTCGCCGGCGCGGCGAGGACGCTCGAGGCGAGCTACGAGTTCCCGTTCCTAGCCCACGCGGCGATGGAGCCCCTGAACTGCGTGGTGGCGCTGCGCCCGGACGGCTGCGAGATCTGGAACGGCGAGCAGTTCCAGACGGTCGACCAGGCGGCGCTCGCCAGGCTGCTCGGCCTCGCGCCCTCCAAGGTGAAGTTGAACATGGTCTACGCCGGCGGCAGCTTCGGCCGCCGCGCCAACCCGCATTCCGACTACCTTCTCGAGGCCGCGGCGATCGCCAAGGCGGCCGCCTCCTCGACCGGCGGCCAGGCGACCATCAAGCTCGTCTGGAGCCGCGAGGACGACATGCGCGCCGGCTATTACCGGCCGATGTACTTCCACCGCCTGCTCGCCGGCCTCGACGCGCAGGGTGGCCTCGTCGCCTGGCGCCACACCATCGTCGGCCAGTCGATCCTCGCCGGCACCGCGTTCGAATCGGCGATGGTCAGGGACGGCATCGACGCCACCTCGGTGGAGGGCGCGGCGAACCTGCCCTACGCGGTGCCGAACCTGCTGGTCGAGCTGCATTCGCCGACGCTCGGCGTGCCGGTGCAGTGGTGGCGCTCGGTCGGCTCGACGCATACCGCCTTCGCCACCGAGTGCTTTCTCGACGAGATCGCCCGCGCCGCCGGCCGCGATCCGTACACGCTGCGGCGCGCGCTGCTCGCCCGGCACCCGCGCCACCGGGCGGCGCTCGACCTCGCCGCCGCGCAGGCCGGATGGGGAAAACCGCTGCGTCGCGGCAGAGCGCGCGGGATTGCGGTGCACGAGTCCTTCGGCACCGTGGTCGCCCAGGTGGTCGAGTTGTCGCGAACGAAGGACCAGGTCAGGATGGAGCGCGTGGTGTGCGCGGTCGACTGCGGGATCGCGGTCAATCCGAACGTGGTCGCCATGCAGATGGAATCGGGCATCGGCTATGGCCTGTCGGCCGCGCTCAGCGGCGCCATTACCTTAAGGGACGGCAGGGTCGAGCAGTCCAATTTCCACGACTATCCGGTCCTGCGCATCAACCAGATGCCGCGCATCGAGACCCATATCGTGCCTTCCCGGGAGAAGCCGAGCGGCGTCGGCGAGCCCGCCACCCCGGTCATCGCCCCGGCGCTCGCCAACGCGCTGCTGGCGCTCCAGGGCAAGCCGATCCGGTCGCTTCCCCTCTCGTCGCAAGGGCTTGTTTTGGCGTAGAATAGCGGTCTACCCTTCTACCCGACCGCTCGGCGGCCAGACCGCCACGCGGTCACTTACCCTCGACGGAGAGCGATGCAACCCCAGGAGAGAAGGCAATTCAAGATCGGCAAGTACGACATCGTGGCGCAACCGGCCAGCGGCTCCATGCACATGCTGCGCTACACGGTCCTTCTGAACGGCAAGCGGCTCGGTGCCCTGCTCAGCATGCCGACCGAATCGGATTGCCGCTTCCTGGAGTCGCCCCCCAAGGTGCCGCCGCTCAAGATCTTTTCCGTCACCTACCGGCCCGGCCGGCCGAAGAAAGGCGCCGCCAAGCCGAACGGCGAGAACGGCGAATCGAGCGGGCCGACCATCCCGTGGTCGATCAAGGGCCAGCAGCGCTATTGAGCGTCGCGCGCTCTGAAAAAGCCCGGATTTCCGGGCTTTTTTGTTTGTGCTGACGTTCCGGGAGCAGCTCGAGGCGCTGCGCCCCTACCTGCTGCGCTACGCCTCGCTGCATCTCAGGGACCGCGACGCCGCCGAGGACGCGGTGCAGGAGACCCTGGTCGCCGCGCTCGCCGCCGAAGCCGGCTTCGCCGGACGCTCCAACCTGCGCACCTGGGCGACCGGCATCCTCAAGCACAAGATCGTCGACGCGATCCGCCGCGCGGGCCGCGAGCAGCCGCTCGAGGACGAGGCGTCCGAGGACGAATTCGCCGCGCTGTTCGACGCGCGCGGCCACTGGCAGAGCACGCCGGCGGCGTGGCCCGACCCCGACGGGGCGCTGGAGAGCAAGCAGTTCCTCGCGGCGCTCGAGCGCTGCCTCGCCGCCCTGCCCCCGCGCACCGCGCGCGCGTTCCTGCTGCGCGAGCACATGGGCCTCGAGACCGCGGAAATCTGTAAGGAGCTCGGCATCAGCTCGACCCACTGCTGGGTGCTCCTCTACCGCGCGCGCATGGCGCTGCGCGAATGCCTGGAAAAAAGCTGGTTCGCGAGATGAATCTTTCCTGCAAGGAAGCGACGCGCCTTCTCTCCCGGCGCGAGGACCGCGCCCTGACGCTCGCGGAAAGCGCCGCCCTGCGCATCCACCTCGCGATCTGCCGCGGCTGCCGCGCCGTGGCGGCGCAACTGCCGTTCCTGCGCCGCGCGCTGCGCAGGTACTTCGACGGGCTGCACGGGTAGGCGGCGGGCCGCCGCCCTGCCTTTCAGCAACCCGCTTTCTGCCTCGCCTGCTCGGTCTGCCAGTAGCGGGCGGCCGCCTGGTCGCGCTGCGTGGTGGTGATCGCCTCGCGTTCGGCGCGCCGCGCATCGCGCACCTCGGCGCGGAAGTTGGCGCAGCGCCCGGCGTGCGGCGAGCGCGGCGGCCGGGCGGGCACGCTGCGCGTCACGTCGCCCATCGGCGCGGGACGCGCGCTACGCGCGCCGTCGCGGCGCATCTCGGCTTGCGCGGCGCCTGCCGCGAGCGCGGCGCAGGCGAGCAGCACGGCGAATCGCTGGAGCATCCGCCGAGCGTATCACCGGCGGCGCTGAGGGCTAGGGACTGAGGCACCGGCGCGCGTTGCTTCGAGCGCCGACGCGCCGCGTCCGGGAGGGGGGCGGGGAGGAGGAGGCCCCGGCGAGGCCCCAGCCACCAGCCCTCAGCGCCGCCGCGCTTCAGCGCGCGAGCACGACGATCACCAGGGCCGCGACCAGGCTCACCGAGCCGCCGGTGAGCAGGGCGAAGCCGGCGGTGAAAGCGAGGTCCTTCAGGAATTCCTTGGCGGTGACGTTAGGGTTCGTTCTCATGGCGCCATTGCACGCCGCGATTGCGGTCCGGCCGGGCGCCGCCGCGGGCAAGCCAGCGGCGAATAGTGGCAAAGCGCGGGCAATGGGACATTGCGCCGCCTTCGGCCGGGAGGCGTTTCGGTATAGTCGGCGCATGCCCCGCCATGTAGCGATCGTCGAGGACGAGGCGGCGATCCGCGCCAACTACGCCGACATGCTGAAGAAGCACGGCTACCAGGTAAGCGCCTACGCCGACCGCAAGTCCGCCGCCGCGGCGTTCCGCGTGCGCCTGCCCGACCTCGCGCTGCTCGACATCGGCCTGGGCGACGAGCCCGAGGGCGGCTTCGCGCTGTGCCGCGAGCTGCGCTCGCTCTCCGCCGCGCTGCCGATCATCTTCCTCACCGCGCGCGACAGCGACTTCGACCTGGTCTCGGGCCTGCGCATGGGCGCCGACGACTACCTGACCAAGACCGCCAGCCTGCCCGAGCTGCTCGCGCGCATCAGCGCGCTGTTCCGCCGCGTCGACCTGCTGCAGGAGCCGCCCGCCGTCGAGGAGGTGCTCGAGCGCGGCGCGCTCCGGCTCGACATGAAGCGCTTCCAGGCGAGCTGGCGCTCGCGCCCGGTGGACCTGACGCTCACCGAGTTCTGGCTGGTGCACTCGCTCGCGCGCTTCCCCGGGCACGTCAAGGACCGCGAGCAGCTGATGCGCGACGCGCACATCGTGGTCGACGACGCGACCATCACCTCGCACGTGAAGCGCATCCGCCGCAAGTTCCAGGCGGTGGACGGCGCGTTCGCGGCGATCGAGTCGGTGTACGGCCTGGGCTACCGCTGGAACGCCTGAGCGGCGCATGAGGCTGTCGCTGCGCGCCAAGATGGTCCTGGTGGCGCTGGTGCTGGCCGTGATTCCGTTCGTCGGCTACCTGCACGTGCAGCAGATGGAGCGCCTGCTGCGCGAGGGGCAGGAGCAGGCGCTGCTCGCCACGGCGCGCGCCATCGCCACCGCGCTGCACGACCGGCCGCAGCTGCTCGACCTGCGCGCCGGGCGGCCGGCGTACGGCGAGATGGAGCTGATTCTGAAGAGCCTGGCGCGCGCCGACTCGCGCATCTGGATCGTCGACCGGCACGGCCGCCTGCTGGCGCTCGCCGGCGACCTGAAGCGCGAGCCGCCGAAG
The DNA here is from genome assembly GCA_036381055.1 of Burkholderiales bacterium. Taxonomy (GTDB): domain Bacteria; phylum Pseudomonadota; class Gammaproteobacteria; order Burkholderiales; family SG8-39; genus SCGC-AG-212-J23. The sequence continues at coordinate 79,136 of DASVDO010000026.1, forward strand.
GAGGAAGTCGCGGGGCCGCTCGACCTGGCGATCCGCCTGGTGCGCCCGCTCACCTCGTTCGTGCTCGAGCCGCCGAGCAACGACTTCGACGACGCGCTGCCCGAATCCGAGATCACCACCGGACCGGTGGCGCTGAGCGCGCTGCAGGGCGTCGCCGCGCGGCGCTGGCGCGAAACGCCCGACTCGCGCGCCGTGATCCTCTCGGCCTCCTACCCGGTGTGGGACGGCGAGCGCGTGGTCGCCGCGGTGGTGGCCGAGGAGACCACCAACCGCATCCGCTCGGTCTACAACCGGGCGATGGAGCAGCTCGTCGCCGTGACGCTGATCGCCTTCCTCGCCGGCGGGCTGGTGCTACTCGCCTTCGCCTCGCGCCTGTCGACGCGGCTCTCGCGCCTGCGCGACGAAGCCGAGGCGGCGATCGACTCGCAGGGCCGGGTGCGCAAGCTGATCGCCGGCTCCGCCGCCCGCGACGAGCTCGGCGACCTGTCGCGCAGCTTCTCGACCGTGCTCGAGCGCCTCGCGCAGTACAACCGCTACCTGGAAAGCATGGCCGGGCGGCTCTCGCACGAGCTGCGCACGCCGATCGCCGTGGTGCGCTCCTCGCTCGAGAACCTGAGCCTGCAGCCGCTGCCCGCGGACGCGGCGGTGTACCTCGAGCGCGCGAACGACGGCCTGAAGCGCCTCGACACGCTGCTCACCCGCATGAGCGAGGCGACGCGCCTCGAGCAGGCGGTGCGCGAGACGCCGCGCGAGCGCTTCGACGCGCGCGACGTGGTGAAGGGCTGCGCGTACGCCTACCCCGAGCGCAGGATCGAGATCGACCTGCCGGACAAGCCCGTGCTCATCCGCGGCGCGCCGGACCTCTACGCGCAGATGCTGGACAAGCTGGTCTCGAACGCGGTGGATTTCGCCTACTCGGGGGAGAAGGGAGGCAGCGAGCCGATTCGCGTGCGCCTCGACGCGCGCGACGGCCACGCCACGCTGACCGTGTCGAACCGCGGCCCGCGCCTTCCGGAGGCGATGGCCGGCAAGCTCTTCGAGTCGATGGTCTCGGTGCGTCCCGACAACGGCACGCGCGAGCCGCACCTCGGCCTCGGCCTCTACATCGTGCGCCTGGTCGCCGAGTTCCACGGCGGCACCGCGCAGGCGCTCGACCGCGAGGACGGCTCGGGCGTGGTCATCAAGGTCCGCTGCCCCCTGGATTCGGGGTCAGGGTCGTAATTCTTCCCGCGGCGGCGAAAAGCGCCTTAATCTTCCGGTCGGGGGGCCAATGGACCGAACCGCAGCGCGCCGCGCGCGTATCGCGGAGCTGGAGGAGATGGCGCGCAGGCGGCCGGGCGCCTACCGGGCGCGGGTCACGGCGCTGGCGCTGATCGGCCTGAGCTACCGGGTGCTGGTCGCTTTCGCGTTCGTCGCCGTACCGGCGGTGCTGACGCTGGCGATCTATCCGACGCGCTGGATCGTCGGCTTCGCCATCGTCTTTCTGCTGCTCTTCGGCGTGTCGTGGTTTCCGCCGCCGAAGCTTGCCGGACGGCGCCTGGAGCGGCATGAAGCGCCGGCCCTGTTCGAGGCGCTGGAATCGCTGCAGCGCGCGGTTAACGCGCCGGCATTGCACGGAGTGCGGCTCGACGGTGATTTCAACGCGAGCGCAGTACAGTTTCCCAGGCTCGGCCTGTTCGGCTGGCACAAGCGGGTCCTGACGCTCGGCGTGCCGCTGCTCGCGGCGCTGTCGCGCGAACAGCTGCTCGCCGTCGTGGGCCACGAGCTGGGGCACTTTTCCAGGTCGCACGGCCGCTTCGGTCACTGGATCTACCGGATCCGCCAGAGCTGGGAGAATCTTTATCGAAACCTCGGGCAGGAGGATTCGGGCATCGGCAGCGCGGTAAACCAGTTCTACCGCTGGTTCGTACCGCGTTTCAGCGTCTACAGCTTTGCGCTCGCGCGCCTGAACGAGTACGAGGCGGACGCCGATTCGGCTCTGGCCTCCGGCGCGCGAAGCGCCGCGCAGGCGCTGACCGCGGTGCACGTGTTCGATTCGTACCTGGCCGAGCGGTTCTGGCCCTCGCTGTGGCGCGGAGCGCTCGAGCAACCGACCCCGCCGGCGAACGTCTATGCGCGGCTCGCGCTGTGGGTCAAGCAGGCGCCGCCGGAAGAGCTTGCCGCGCGGCGGCAGCAGGCGCTGCAGCGCACCTCCGACCTGGTCGACACGCATCCCAGCCTGGCGGAACGCCTGCGCGCACTGCAAGCGGACGAGGGGCCGGTCGCCCCGCCGGCCGTCAACGCCGGCGAAGCGCTGCTCGGCGCACGCTGGGCGCAAGCGCTGCAGGATGCGGGCGACGACTGGCTGCGAGCCAACGCGCAAGCATGGAAGGAGCAGCACCAGCGGCTCGGCGCACACGCTCGCCGCTATGCCGAGCTCCGCGCGCAGGCGCCGGAGGCGCTGCCGCTGGAGGAGCGCCTCGAGCTGGCGCATCTCGTCCACGTCATCGACGGCGCAGCCGCCGCGCTGGCGCACTGGCGCGCGCTCGCGGCCAGCGAACCGGGCGATTCGCGGGTGCTGCTGGGCTATGGCCGCGTGCTTGCCGAGCTGCGCTCGCAGGATGCGTTTCCCGTGCTCGGGCAGCTCGCCCGGCGCGACGAAGGCTACGCCTGCGCCGCTTTCGAAGCGATGAAGGAGCTTGCTCTGGCGCTCGGCGATCCGGCGCGCGCCGACCAGTGCAATACGGCGCTGGACGATGCGGCCCGGCGGGTCGCCGCGGCGCAGGCGGAGCTCGAGTCGGCGATCAACAACGCCGGTTTCGAAGCGCCGCGGCTATCGCCCCATGCGCGCGGCGTTCTTGCGCGCCAGCTCGGCGCCGACGAGGCCATTCGCGCCGCGTACCTCGTCGGCGTGCGCAGGCCCGCGGGCAGTCCGTTCGCCGGCTACCTGCTTGTCATACGCCTAGACCCGGCGCCGATGACTCGCCGCGGCGAGACGTTCGTGCAGGTCTGCGAGCGCGCCTCGGCGCTCGCCGATGCGCTGCTCGAGCCCCGCGAGCTGCTTTGGGTGCGCAATATCTATACGACCGAAGCGATGGACCCGGAGCTCCGCGCGGCGCTGCATGCCGTACCGGATGCCGTGCTCTTCAACCTGCTGCCGGCAGGAGAGCCGGCGGCCGAGACGATGTTGCCGTGACGCGCCGAATTACGACCCTGACCCCGAATTCCACAGCCGCGCCGAAGCGAGGCGCGCGCCGTCGGCGAGCGCCTTGAGCTTCGCCCAGGCGACGCTCTCCGGGATCTCGGTGTTGCCGGCGGTCGAGCAGAAGCCGCAGTCGTTGCCGAACATGACCTTGTCGCGCCCGGCGGCGTTCGCCCAGCGCTCGATGCGGTCGGCGACGACTTCCGGATGCTCGACGGTCGCGTTGGAATGCGTCACCGCGCCCGGGATAAGCATCTTGCCCTCGGGCACGCCGAGCTTCAGCGCAACGCGCCACTCGTGGTCGTGCCGCGGGTTGGCCGCCTCGAACGAGTAGGCGCCGGCGCGGATCGTGTAGATGAGGTCCAGCACCTGCTCGAGCTGCAGGTCGGAGAGCCGCGGGCCGAAGTTCACGCCGTAGCAGGTGTGGAAGCGGATGCGCTCCTGCGGCAGGCCGCGCAGCGCGTGGTTCAGGAACTCGATGCGCCGCTGCATCCACTTGCGGTACTGCGCGAGGTCCATGTCGGTGCGCGAATCCCAGGAGCTGACGAGCCGCGGATCGTCGATCTGCAGGTACAGGCCGGCGTCGAGGATCGCCCGGTACTCCTCGCGCATCGCCTCGCCGAAGGCGGTGAAGTACTCCTCCTCGCTGCGGTAATGCTCGTTGGCGTCCTGCGGGATCGGCCCCGCCGAGGGCATGAAGCCCTCGCTCGCGCCCGCCTCGGCCATCGCGCGCTTGAGGTTCGCGATGTCGCGCTCCAGGTAGCGCCGGCCGACATACCGGATCGGGCCGACGCAGACCCGCGGCGCGACGCGCACCGCCTCGGCGAACGGGCTGCGCTCCTGCACGCCGCGGTAGTAGTCGGGGAACATGCGCGCGTCGCGGCCGTTCGGGTCCACCGGGCCGGGCACGGGCAGGCCGCCCGGCGGCACGCGCGCCTCGAAGCCGCCGATGCGCTCGGCGAGGTAGGCGCGAAACGAGGGCTTGCTGCACTCGCCGTCGGTGACGATGTCGATGCCGGCCTCGACCTGGCGGCGCACGATCTCGGCGACATGCCGCGCGAGCGCCGCCTCGTAGGCCGCCTCGTCGCCGCCCTTGCCGGCGGCCCGCTCGCGCAGCGCGGCGAGCATGGCCGGCGGCCGCGGCAGGCTGCCGGTATGCGTGGTACGGATGCGTTTCATCGCGGTTTAGTTTAACTTCGCGTCCATGCTTGCCCGAACCGTTTCGCTCCTCGCCCTGGCCGCCCTGTCGTGCGCCGCCGCCGCGCAGGGCGGCTATCCCGAAAAATCGATCCGCCTGGTGGTCGGCTTCACCGCCGGCGGTCCGACCGACCTGCCGGCGCGCTTCGTCGCCGAGCGGCTCGGCGCCGCGCTCGGCCAGCCGGTGGTGGTCGAGAACCGGCCCGGCGCGAGCGGCCAGATCGCCACGCAGGACGTGCTCGCCAAGCCCAAGGACGGCTACAACCTGCTGCTCTGCACCCACTTCGAGGCGATCAACCTGGCGGTGCGCAAGGGCGTCGACTACAAGCTGTCGGACATCGCGCCGATCAGCCAGATCTCGCGCTACTACTACGGCGTGGTGGCGGCGAACGACGTGCCGGCGAAGGACTGGGACGGGTTCGTCGCCTACGCGAAAGCCAATCCCGGCAAGGTGAACTACGGCATGCTCGGCCGCGGCTCGGCGCAGGAGATTCTCGCGCTCGAGCTCGGCAAGCTGACCGGCATCCGCATGACCGGCGTTCCCTACAAGGGCGGCGCCGACGTGCTGAAGGACCTGCTGCCCGGCCGCGTGCAGCTCTACGTCTCGCCGACGCTCTCGGTCATGCCGCTCTACCAGTCGGGCAAGCTGAAGCTCCTCGCGGTGACCAGCCCCGAGCGGCTCGCGGTCGCGCCCGACGTGCCCACGCTGAGCGAGAAAGGCCTGCCCTTCGTGCGCTTCGGCTGGCTCGGCATCTGCGCGCCCTCGGGCACGCCGCAGCCGGTGATCGCGCTGCTCAATCGCCACATCGCGGCGATCGTGAAGTCGGCCGACTACCGGCAGATGATCGAGAAGGCGGGCTCGATCCCGGTCTCCTCGACGCCCGAGGAGCTCGGCGCGATCCTCGCCGAGACCTACCAGCAGACGGCGCGCATCAGCCGCGAGTTCGGCCTGAGGTTCTAGAGGCCGGGCTTGCTGCGGCCGACCAGCTCGATCTCCACCCGGCGATCGGGCTCGAGGCAGGCGATCAGCCGCGGATCGTACCGGTCGTGCATGCGGGCGTACTCGCAGGCGCCCGCGGTCACCGGGTCGGCTTCGCCGATCGCCACGAGCTGCAGGCGCTCCACCGCCAGGCCTTTCCCGGCGAGGTAGTCGCCCACCGCCTTGGCGCGGCGCGCCGCGAGCCGCCGGTTGTATTGCGGCGAGCCGGTGCCGTCGGCGTAGCCCACGGCGACCACCTTGTCGACCTCGATCGCGAACAGCTTCTCGGCGAGCGCGTCCAGCTCCTTGCGCGCCTCGCCGCTCAGCGTGTCGTCGTCGAAGGCGAAAAGCACCTGCGCGCTGTAGGTGACCGGCTCGGGCCGCGCCTTGGGCGCGGCCTCGCTCTTCGCCTGGCCGGTGCGCCAGAGCAGGCCGTGGGCGCTTTTCACCGGCTGGCCGCCGGCGCTGACGTAGGACTGGGCGAGCGCGCCGCCGGCGAGCGTGGCGGCGACGGCGGCGGCGAGGCTGCGTTTCATGAAGCTCGGCATGGTGTTCTCCCGTTGTGCATGACGACGGGCGCATGCTGAGCGGCGGCGATGGCGGCGCCGGGGCGCGCCGCGGCGCGCGCGGCGGCGAATCATGGCTTTTCGCGGGCTTATTCGACGTCGACGACGAACAGCCGCACCAGCTGCTCCATCGCCCAGTCCGGGGCGAGGATGCGGCAGCCGATGCGCGTCGCGCGCTCGCCGTTCGGCAGCACCGCCGGGATGACGTGGCTCACGTCGAGGTCGACGCTCAGCGGCTCGCGGCCGCGCGGCCGGATGCGCACGCCCTGCACGCGCGTGCCGGCGCACACCGGCAGGCCGGCATCGGCGAGCAGGAACGCGCGCCCGTCGAGGCTCATGTCGACGAGGCGCGCGTCGAAGGAGATCAGCCCGAGGCGAAGCTGGCACGGCAGCTCGGCCGGCTCGAGGGGCTGCGGCCGCGTGGCGCGCCGCCGGTGCTGCAGGCCCATGACGATGGTCGGCGCGGTCATCTCGACCACCGGCAGGCCGGCCGCGGTCGCCGGCCGCGGCCGGGTGGAATTGAACGCGAACTGTCCCCAGCGATGGTGGCAGCGAAAGGTCACCGAGCCCGCCGAGAGCAGCGCGGTGTTCGCCGCCTTGTAGTCCGAGTACGCGATGAGCACGCGGCCTTTCACCGGGTCGGAGTGCACCAGGCGCGAAAGGAAGATCACCTGGCCGGGCAGGTTGGCCGTCACCGAGGCGTGATCGTCGACCATGGCCTGCAGGATGCGGTCGATCTCGATGCCCGAGCGCACCAGCAACTGGCCGGTCGTGGCGAGGCGCGTGGCGATGTCAGACATTGTCAGGATCCTCGCGAGCGCGCGTCGCGCCGGCAATGAACGATTACGCACGCGCTTAAGCCACGGCGCTCCGGCCGTGACTTTGTGCCAGCGCCAGTTTCGAAACGTCGTGGCCCGGCGACGCGGACCGCTCGAGCGCCCGCGTGCCGCCCTTGTTTCGCCACCGCCGCGCCAGGCCGGCCGGCGACACTGCGCGCATGGACCGATCGCTGACGCTGAAGGCGCTGGTCGTGGCGGCGCTCGCGCTGGCGCTCTCCGTACCGGTGCAGATGATCCGGGGCCTGGTCGCCGAGCGGCAGGCGCGGCATGGCGAGGCGCTGGCCGGCATCGCCGAAGGCTGGGGCAAGCGCCAGACCGTGGCGGGCCCCTACCTCGCCATTCCGTACGAGCGCCGCTGGACCGAGATCGAGCGCGAGCGCGTCGACGGCAAGCCGCGCGAGAAGCGCACCGAGCGGCGCGAGAAGGCGGTGCTGCGCCTGCCGGCCGCCGCGGTGCATTGGGACGTCGACGCGGCGATCGGCGAGAAGGCGCGCGGCATCTACAAGGCGCGCCTCTACGGCGCCCGGCTTGCCGCGACGGGCAGCTTCGCCCTGCCCGCGCGCGAGAGCGTGGAAGACGCGGCGAGCCGCTACGAGTGGGGCACGCCGCGCCTCGTGCTCGGCGTGAGCGACCCGCTCGGCATCCGCGCCGCGCCGCAGCTCTCCGCCGCCGGCGCGTCGTTTGCCTTCGTGCCCGGCCCGGGCGACGCCGGGCTGCCGGGCGGCCTGCACGCGCCGCTCACGGGCCTCGCGCTCGGCGCGCCGCGCACGCTCGAGTTCGCCTTCGTCCTGGAGCTCGCCGGCTCGGAAGCCTTCTCGCTCGCGCCGCTCGGCGCCGACGCGTCGCTCGCGATGCGCGCCGACTGGCCGCATCCCTCGTTCCAGGGCCGCTTCCTGCCGGCGAGCCACGCGCTGCGCGGCGACGGCTTCACCGCGCGCTGGCAGGTCTCGCGCTTCGCCCAGGGCAGCCACGCCGCGGATTGCGCGTCCCCGTGCAAGCGCCTGGGCGAGGCCATTTCCGTCTCCTTCCTCGAGCCCGCCGGCCTCTACCAGCAGCTCGAGCGCGCGTCGAAGTACGGCTTCCTGTTCCTCGGCCTGACGTTCGCGGCGTTCATGCTCTTCGAGCTGCTGCGCCGGCTCGCCATCCATCCGGTGCAATACACGCTGGTCGGCCTCGCGCTCGCCATGTTTTTCCTGCTGCTCACCGCGCTCTCCGAGCACATCGCCTTCGCGGCCGCCTACGCGGTCGCGAGCGCGGCGTGCGTGGCCGTGCTCACCGCTTACCTCGCGCGGGTGCTCGGCAGCGCGCGGCTCGGCCTCGCCTTCGGCGCCGCGCTGGCAGGCCTGTACGGCATGCTCTACGCGCTGCTGCAGGCCGAGGACTACGCGCTCCTCGGCGGCGCGCTGCTGCTGTTCGCGCTCCTCGCCTCGGTCATGCTCGCCACGCGGCGCGTGGACTGGTACCGCCCGGGCGCCGGCCGCGCGGTACCATCGGCCTAGCATGGCGAAGCTGAACGAGCTCGGCGCGGCCGAGGCGGCGCGGCGGCTGGAAGCGCGCGAGATCACCTGCGAGGCGCTCGCCGCTGCGTGCCTGGAGCGCATCGCCGCGCGCGACGGGACCGTGCGCGCCTGGGCGTTCGTCGACCCCGGGCAGGCGCTCGCGCGGGCGCGCGCGCTCGACCGCATGCCGCGGCGCGGCAGGCTGCACGGCCTGCCGGTCGGCATCAAGGACATCATCGACACCGCCGACCAGCCCACCGAGTACGGCTCGCCGATCTATCGCGGCCACCGGCCGCGCGCCGACGCGGCCTGCGTGGCGGTGCTGCGCGACGCCGGCGCGCTGATCCTCGGCAAGACGCACACCACCGAGTTCGCCAACAACCACCCGGCGCCGACGCGCAATCCGCACGATCCGGCGCATACGCCGGGCGGCTCGTCGAGCGGCTCGGCCGCCGCGGTCGCCGATCGCATGGTGCCGCTCGCGCTCGGCACGCAAACCGGCGGCTCGGTGATCCGCCCCGGCGCCTTCTGCGGCGTGTACGCCTGCAAGCCGAGCTTCGGCTCGATCAACCGCGCCGGCATGAAGTTCGACGCCGAATCGCTCGACACGATCGGCGTCTACGGCCGCTCGGTGGAGGACCTCGCGCTCGTCCTCGAGCCGCTCACCGGCCGCGCCGCCCCCGCCTTCGATTCCATCGACAGGGCGCCGCGTGTCGCGCTCTGCCGCACGCCGCGCTGGCAGGACGCCGACGCCGCGACGCAGGCCAACCTCGAGGCGGCGGCGCGCTCGCTCGCCAAGGCCGGCGCGCGCGTGCGCGAGCTCGAGCTGCCGCCCGGCGGCGAGCAGCTCTTCGACCGGCACAAGGTGATCAAGGGCTACGAGAACTGCCGAGCGCTCGCCTGGGAGTACCACAACTTCCGGGACCAGATCAGCGCCAAGCTGAAGGCGCGGCTCGACGAGGGCTGGCGCGTGACGCGCGAGGAGTACGACGAGATGCGCGCGCTCGCCGCGCGCTGCCGCGCCGCGCTCGGCGAGGCGATGCGCGAGGTCGACTTCCTGCTCACGCCGAGCGCGCGCGGCGAAGCGCCGCGCGACCTGACCACCACCGGCGACCCGGTGTTCAACCGCGCCTGGACGCTGCTCGGCGTGCCCTGCGTGACGGTGCCCTGCGGCAAGGGCCCGCACGGCCTGCCGCTGGGCGTGCAGCTCGTCGGGGCGTTCGACGGCGATACCGCGCTGCTGCGCTGGGCGCATTGGGCCTCGCAGAAGCTCGCGTCGGCGAGCACGGCGAACCCCTGATCACTTTATCGCGCTGTACTTCGCCTCCCAGTAGTCGTCGGTCAGACGGATAACGTCATGCCGGCATCACCCCGCAATCCGCATCGGGCTTGCGCCTTGCGCTCGACACGCACCTTCGCGTAGGTTCGCTGCGTCGCATTTCGCGGGGAGGGCGAATGCACTACGTGTTTCTCATTCACGGAATGGGCAGCTCGAGCACGGGCTGGTCGAAGAACGCGAAAAAGCTGATCGAGGACCATTATGACAAGAAGGCCTATGCGTTCCTCGCCGATTTCCCTCTGAGCGACATCAAGTTCGTCGAGATCAACTACAACGACATCTTCGACGCATATCTCGACGAGGCGAAGCAGCACGCGGCCGATCTCGGAAGCTGGGGCAAGCTCGTCAAGACGAAGGATCCGACGATGTCCGGCGTGCTGGGGCGCATCGTCGGCATCGCCGCCAAGGAGCCCGCCAAGTCTTTCCTGATCACGCATCTGGCCGACGTCGCGTTTTTCATGGCCACGGATCTCGGCTGGCAGGTGCGCGCTCGCATCGCCGAGCAGATGGGCGCGGCGCTGAAGGACCTGAAGGCCAAGGATTCGTGGTCGATCATCGCGCATTCGCTCGGCACGCGCGTCGCCACCGAGGTGCTGCAGATCGGCTTCACCGGCGCTCCCAGCCTGGCGAGCTTCGGCAAGGCGCGCTTCGTCATGATGGTGGCCAACACGAGCTATCTGCTGCAGGAGCTCTCGCCGTATAACGCCGGCGATGTCTACACCAACATCGTCTACCCGGCCCGCAAGGCCATGGGCGTCTGCCACCGCTATATCAACGTCTCGCACGAGCTCGATCCCTTCTCTTTCATCAAGCGCTTCGACCCGCCGTCGACATGGGGCAACGGCGAAGTATTCACGCAGAAGCTCTACCACCCGATTCTCCTGCAGGCGAAGGACCTGACGAGCAAGGAAGTGCATTCGCTCGAGCACTACCTGCGGCATCCCCAGGTGCACACGACGCTGTTCCGGTTTCTGGTCGACCCCGCGGGACGGCTCGGGCCGACCGAGCGGGAAATGAAGGCGCAGATGGACATCTACACCAACGAGACGCTCGCGGCACAGATCACCGCGGCATGGCGAACCTCCATCGCCGCGTTGCGCGACGGCAAGTTCGAGACCGCGAAGGAAATCTTCGATACCTGGGAGAAGTTCGGTGCGCTCGTTTCGTAACCGGGCGCTGTGCTGGGCGCTCGTATCCTCGCTCAACGCCATCGCCGGCGCGGCAGGCGCGCAGGAGGTCGCGTGCGAATCCGGCGCTTTCTACGCCCGCCTGGTCAAGCGCTACGGCGAGACTTGCATGCGCGACAACCCCGCCCTGCAGTCGCGCATCGAGCAGGCGACGCAGGGCCTGTATGGCGGCGAGGCAGCGACGAAAGCATGGCTCGAGGCGATCCGCGATGCGCTGCGCGCCCAGACGGCGGCGTTGCCGGCGCCTGTCGCGCCGGGCAGCGACCGATACATCGCCGGGTTGCGTAAGCGCCTCCGCGATGCGATCGATTTCCTCGCCGACCATCGGGAACCGGGCGCAGCCCTGCAAGCCTGCGCGCGGCTGCGCACCCCGACCACGTCGTGCCCGATCGATCTCGACAATTTCGCGCCACTCGAAGACTCGGGGGACCTGATCGAGGAGAACGGTTGCCGTGACGCGAGCGAAGCGAACGCAGCTTGCCGCACCGTCTACGAAACCGCCGTGGAAATCGCCGACAGCACCTTGGTCGCCCGCTATACGGTCGATGCGCTGCACAAGCCGGAGCGCGAGAAGTTCCGCGCCGCAATGACCCGGCTCGGCGAACGCTGGCACGCCTACCTGTACGACACCGGCTTCCAGTACTGGTGGGAGCTCGCGGGCAACCGCTACCTCGAGGAGCACTGCGACAACATCTTCAACTGGCCGATGACCCGGCTCCTGCGGAAGAAATGCGAGCATCGGACCGACACCTCCGGCAATCCGATCGGCTGGCGGGCAGTGCCGGAGTACCACGTCGTCTATCTGCATCCCGACGTCGGAGCGCAGTACAACACGGAAGAGCCGCATGGCGACCGGCTCAAGCCGAGCCTGGTCTTCCAGTGGCTTGGTTACGAATGGTGGCAGTGGCGCGGCAGCAAGATAAGCAAGCTGCGCGGTGTTTCGTTCGCTACTACGGTCTCGGACAACAAGGTCGCGCGTACCCTGGGCCACGGCCTGCAGATCCGGATCAACGAGTACGCGGTCTCGATTACCAGCCATGGCGGCAAACCGGCCCTCACCCTGAGCCTGAATCTCGCCGACAAGCTTTCCGATCTGGACGAGGAGTGGGCGAACCGGTTGAAAAGGATTTCCAGCCAGGAACGATGATCATCCGCCGAATTCAGCCGGCTAAGTCGCCCCGGCGCCTTTGCTCCTGCCTTTGCTCCTAAGAGCATCGAGAGCCAGCATGCCCGCGAGAAAGACGCTCAAAGCGGCAAGCTCCGCGAGAACTCCGAGTCCGCGGCCGAGCAAGGCGAACGGCAGGGCGATGACCGCGGCGGCGGCACGCTCGGCGAATGCCCGCAGACCGAGCGCGGTCCTGAACAGCCCGTCGCCGCCGAGGTAGACGGCGACGCCGCCGGAGAGCAGCCACGCCGTGCCGGAAGCCGCGCCGGCGGTGGCGAGCGCCTGCTTGACGCCGCCGGCGAAGAGCAGCACGCCGCAGATCATCACGAGCTGGCCGTACCAGTAGCCGAGAATCGCCATGCGGCCGCGGGTGCGCGGGTCAGCTGCCGCCATGGCCTGCGCGTCGCGCTCGAAGCGCAGCCCCCCGAAAGCGCCGATCAGCACGAGCGCGAGCACGATCCGGGCGGCGAGCTCCGTATCGAGCGGCCGCCCGAGCGCCGCGGTGCCGATCGCGACGACCGCCCCGCCGAGCACGAGCGCGGCGAGCACGCCGTGGCGCTCGACGAAACGCCCCGGGTCGAGGTCGAAGGCGCGATCCCTGCGCAGCACGCTCTCCAGGACGAACAGCGCCGCGCCGCCGCCGAAGAGCGGCAGCCGCCACTGGATGGGAACGAGCACGGCGAGGCCCACGAGCAGCGCGGCGCCCAAGCCGAAAGCCGCGAGCGCGAGCCCGCCCCGGCCGGGCGCGCCGCACCGCACGGCGGCGGCGAGGTGCACCAGCACCACGAACAGGTAGGCGAGCGCGAAGACCAGCGTGCCGTCGCTGAAGCTCGCCGAGATCGCCTGCGCCATGACCAGGAAGCCGGCCGCGCCGGCGATCAGCGCCGGGCGGCTCGTCAGCGCGACATAGCCGCCGTGCACCGCCCAGGCGAGCACCAGCACGACGAGCGCCCGGATGAAGTCGTTCGGCCCGTTGGCATGCTCGACGAAGTCGGTGAGCTGCGTGAGCGCGAAGACGAAGACCAGGTCGAAGAGCACTTCGACCGTCGACACGCGGCGGCGCGCCGCGACTTCGTCACCGCGGGTCACGATGGCGTTCGCGCGATCGGCGCGCGGCTCAGCGCCTGGGCAGCAGGCAGAACCCCTGCGCCTCGATGCCGAGCGTGGGGTTGAACTTGCTCCGGAAGTTCTCCAGCGCGATCGCCGCGGTCAGCTCGACGATCTGCTTCTCGCTGAAGTGCCGCTTCACCCGCGCGAACAGCGCGTCGTCCACCTTCTGGTCGGTGTAGGTGATGCGCTCGGCGTACTCGAGCGCCACCCGCTCGGCGTCGCTGAAGGCCTTGCTCGTGCGCCAGTCGGCAAGCTCGGCGACCTTGGCCTCGCCGCCCGCGGTCTCCGTCACACGGACGGAGTTGATGTCCACTCAGAACGGGCAGCCGTTGATCGCGGCGACGCGCAGCGACACCAGGTCGGCGAGCCCCTTGGGCAGCGTGCCCGACTGGGCGATCGAGGCGCCGAGCGCCTTGGCGGCGCGCAGGATCGGCGGGCAGTGCGCCATCACCTTGGTGGTGTTGAGCAGGTCGCCGTAGCGCTCGCGCTCCTTGGCGAACAGCTCCTCCAGGATCGGGTCGCCCCGCGCATCTTCGACTTCGCTTACTCTCGGCATCAACGTCTCCTTGTTGATCAGGCGGGCAGCGCGGCGACGCAGCGGTTGCGTCCCTCGGCCTTCGCCCGGTAAAGCGCCCGGTCGGCGCGCTCGATCCAGCCGGCGTGGCTCGCCTCGCCGCGGCCGAGCTCGGCGCAGCCGATCGAGACCGTCGCGCGCAGATGGCGCCGCGGCACCAGCACCGTTTCGGCGATGCGCCGGCGGATGCGCTCGGCGAGCTGCATCGCCCCGGCGCCGTCGGTGTCCGGCAGCAGGATGCCGAACTCCTCGCCGCCGTAGCGCCCCGCCACGTCGTGCATGCGCAGCGAGCCGCGGATGGTGGCCGCCACGACGCGCAGCGCTTCGTCGCCCGCGGCGTGGCCATGGCGGTCGTTGATCGCCTTGAATTCGTCGAGGTCCAGCATCAGCAGCGAGGCGCGATGGTCGACGCGCCGCCGGCGCTCGAACTCGTTCTGCACCGCTTGCTCCCAGCTCGTGCGGTTGAGCACCCGGGTCAGCCCGTCGATCGTGCTGAGCGTCGCGAGCAGCTGGTTGTCCTGGCGCACGCGCTGCGCCAGGCGATAGGCCGTGATGCCGACCATCGCCGGATAGACGAGCAGCAGCGGCGCGCTCGCCACGACCGCCGGCAGGTCGGCGTGCAGGTGCAGCGGAAAGCCGAGCGCGATCGCCACGGCGAGCGCGGCCGCCGCCTGCGCGAACAGGCAGCGCCCGAGGAAGCGCCATCCGCCGACCGCGGCCTTGTCCATGGCGAGCATGGACACCAGGACGGCGCTCGGCACCAGGCTGAAGCCCATCGCGGCGATCCAGGCGCCGCCGAGCGCCGAATCCGCGGTCAGGTTGTTGAGCTCGGCCCGGTACGGATCCAGGCTGCCGCGCGAGAGAAGATAGGCGACGTGCGGCCAGAGGAAGGCGTGGACCGCGAGCAGTCCCCAGACCCAGGCCGGGTAGCCGAGCGGCCACAGGCCGCCGCCCACGCACAGCGAGCCGATGGCGAGGCCCACCATGCGCGGCGCGTACATGCGGCGCGCGAAGCGCCGGCCCTCGTCCGCCGAGCGGCCGGTGCGGCGGCGCACCGCCGCCGCGTCCAACGGGCGCACTTCCTCGCGTAATCGTGCATCCACAACACGCTATTTTCCCTCATGTGCCAGCCCCGACAGGCGCCCGGCGAGCCGCCGCCGGAAGCCGGGGAAGCGCGCGAAGAAATTAAGCAGCGCGTTGCGCGGCGGCCGCAGCGCATCGCCAAGCGCGGCGAGACGCGTCAGGCGATCGGCGAGCGCGATCACTTCGCGCGCCGCCGGCCGCCGCGCCTGGTCGTAGCGCTCGAGCGGCGCCTGCGAGCCGGTGCGCAATGCCGCGGCGAGCGCCTCGGCGAGCGCCATCGCGTCCTGGATGCCGGTGTTCATGCCCGGGTCGCCCGCGGGGCCGTGCACGTGCGCCGCGCCGCCGGCGAGCAGCACGCGGCCGGCGCGGAAGCCCTCGGCGAGGCGGCGCTGCACGAAGAAGCGCGAGCCCCACGCGACCTCGCGCACGACGGCGCGGCTGCGCCGCGGCCCGCGCGCGTCGAGCAGCGCCTGCAGGTACGCGGCGTCGGGGCGCTCCGGCGCGTCGCGCGCGGTGGCGACGATGCGGTGCAGCCCGCCGGGCAGCGGCGCGAGCATCGCCAGGCCGGCGGGCGAGAAATAGACGATCACCTCGTCGCGCGGCAGATCGCTGTCCAGGCGCACGTCGGCGAGGCTGAACGACTGCGGACGGCGCGCGCAGGACAACGCCAGGCCTAGGCGCCGCCGCACGGTGCTGCGCATGCCGTCGGCGCCGACCAGGTAGCGGCTGCGCAGCCGCCGGCCGTCGGACAGCAGCGCGGTCACGCCGTCGCCGTCCTGCTCCACGTCGATCACGCCGCGCTGCCACAGCACCCCGCCGCCGAGCTGCGCCAGCCGCTCGAGGAGCAGCGCCTCGGTCGTCGCGCGGGACACCATCAGCGTGTACGGATAGCGCGTCGGCAGCTCGTCGAAGCGCACCGGGACGAGGATGCGGTCGCGGTCGCGGATGCTGAAGCGGCGCGCCTGCAGGCCCTGCGCCGCCAGCCGCTCGGCGACGCCGATCGGCTCGAGCACCTCCAGCGTGCGCGCATGGATCAGCGCGGCGCGCGAGCTGCCGGCGCGCGCGGCCGCGCGCTCCACCACCAGCGCGCGCACCCCGCGCGCCGCGAGCCCCGAGGCGAGCGCAAGCCCGGTCGGCCCGGCGCCTGCGATGAGCACCTCGAGGTCGCCCTTCACGGCTCCCAGCTGCCGCCCAGCGCGCGCACCAGCGCGACGGTCGCCTGGTGGCGCGCGGCGCGCACCTGCAGCGCCTCGCGCCGGTTGCGCAGCTCGCTGCGCAGCGCATCCAGCAGGTCGAGCTGGCTCACGTAGCCGGTGCGGTAGCGCACCGCCGAGAGCGCGGTAGAGCGGCTGGCCGCTTTCACCGCGCGCGCCTGCGCCTCCGACTGCTCGGCGAGCAGGCGCAGCGCCGAGAGCGCGTCCTCGACGTCCTTGACCGCGACCAGCACCTGCTCGCGGTAGCGGGCGATCGCCGCGTCCAAGTCCGCGCTCGCCGCCTGCACGCCGGCCTCGCGCCGGCCGCCGTCGAAGATCGGCAGCGCGCCGAACAGGCCGATGCCCCAGGCGCGCGAGGACCACTTGAAGAGATCCGAGATGTCGGGCGAGGCGTAGCCGCCGGTCGCGGTGAGCGCGATGCTCGGGAACCACGCCGCCTTGGCGACGCCGACGCGCGCCTGCGCGGCGAGCATCTCCCGCATCGCCGCCGAGACGTCGGGCCGGCGCGCGAGCACGGTCGCCGGCACGCCGGCGGGAATCACCGGCAGCTCGGTGCGCCACTCGCCCGGCGGCAGGCTGAAGTCCGAGGGCGCCTCGCCGAGCAGCACCGCGAGCGCGTGCTCGAGCTCGGCGCGCCGCCGGTCGAGCGCCAGCGTCTCCGACTCGGTCGAGGCCATCTCGGCCATGACGCGCGTCACGTCGAGCTCGGCCACGTCGCCCGCGCGCCAGCGCCGCTCGGTGAGGTCGAGCGTGTCGCGGTAGGTGCGCACCGTGGCGCGCACCAGCACCCGCTCGGCGTCGAGCGCGCGCAGCGCGAGGTAGGTGCGCGCGACCTCCGCCTGCACCAGCAGCCGCGTGCTCAGCAGCAGCGCCTCGCTCGCCTGCGCGTCGAGCGCCGCGGCGCGGCTCGCGCCGGCGAGACGGCCGAAGAGGTCCACCTCGTAGGAGAGATCGGCGCTCGCCGCGAACAGGTTGCGCGCCGGCCCGGGCGTGCCGTTGACGATGCCGCGCACGCGCGCCCCGCTCGCGTCCGCGTCGATCCGCGGCAGCAGCGCCGCGTCGGCGGCGCGCAGGATGGCGCGCGCCCGAGTGACGTTCGCCGCGGCGACCTGCAGGCTGGCGTTGCTCTTCTCGGCGCGCGCGATCAGCTCGTCGAGCACCGGGTCGCCGAACGCCTTCCACCATTCGCCGCGCGGCTGCGCGGCCGCCGGCTGGGCCTCGGTCCACTGCCCTTCGCGCTCCTTGAAGCGCTCGGGCGGGCTCGGCAGCCGGGCCGGGTCGATCGCGGGCGGCGTCGCCGCGCAGCCCGCGGTGAGGAGCAGGACGAGAATCACGCTGCGGGGCATGCAGATCTCCTTTGCCGGGAAGAAGCGAAGCGCGCCGCCGGCTTCGGGAACAGCACGCCCGGATCGCCGAGGTGCCAGGCGCTGTTGACGCGCATGCGGCGGATCGTCCAGCGCGCGCCGGCGCGCTCGAGGGTCAGCCAGTAGAAGCTCTTGAGCAGCAGCCTGCGCGAGCGGTCGGCGCGGGCCGCGTGCTGCACCTCCGCGAGCGCGAACAGCGAGGCGGCCGCGCCGTCGGGCTCGATGCGCAGGGCGCTCACCGTGTGTGTGGTGTCGGCCGCGGCGAGCGCGCGGCGCAGCGCGCCGAGGATCTCGACGCGGCCGCGGTAGGGCGCGATCTGCGCGCCGAGCCGGCGCGCCGGCTGCACGAAGTCGAGCTCGGCATCGCGCGAGAGCGCCGAGGAAAGGAGCGCCGGGTCGCGCAGGTCCTGACCGGCGGCGAAGCGGTACAGCGCATCGGCGATGGCGAGGCGGTCTTGCGCGGTCAGCGGCAGGTCTTGCTTCATTCGGTCTCCTTCATCGGCAGGGGTTTCAGGTCGAAGGCTCCGGCACCGTGGTGCCGAAGCCGACGGCTGCCCGCCAGCGTGCGCAGCACCACGTAGAACACCGGGGTGAGGAAGATGCCGAAGGCGGTGACGCCGATCATGCCGGCGAACACCGCGATGCCCATCGCCTGGCGCATCTCGGCGCCGGCGCCGACCGAGAAGGCGAGCGGCAGCACGCCCATCACGAAGGCGATCGAGGTCATCAGGATCGGCCGCAGCCGCAGCCGCGCCGCCTCGATCGCCGCCTGCACCGGGGTGCGGCCGGCGAGCTCCAGCTCGCGCGCGAACTCGACGATCAGGATGGCGTTCTTCGCCGAGAGGCCCACCAGCACCATGAAGCCGATCTGCGTGAAGATGTTGTTGTCGCCGCGCGTCAGCCACACGCCGGTGAGCGCGGCGAGCAGGCCGAGCGGCACGATCAGGATGATGGCGAGCGGCAGCGTCAGGCTCTCGTAGAGCGCGGCGAGCACCAGGAACACCAGCAGGATCGCCAGCGGGTAGACCCACACCGCCGAGTTGCCGGCGAGGATCTCCTGGTAGGTGAGCTCGGTCCACTCGAAGTCGATGCCGGGCGGCAGCGTCTCCGCGGCGATGCGCTCAACCGCAGCGCGGGCCTCGCCCGAGGAGTAGCCCGGCGCCGGGCCGCCGCTCACGTCGGCCGAGAGAAAGCCGTTGTAGCGCATCGCCCGCTCCGGCCCCGCGGACGGGCGCACGTCGAGCAGCGCCGACAGCGGCACCATCTCGCCCGAGCTCGAGCGCACCTTCAGGCGGCCGATGTCCTCGGCGCGCGCCCGGAAGGGCGCGTCGGCCTGCACGCGCACCTGGTAGGTGCGGCCGAAGCGGTTGAAGTCGTTCACGTACAGGCTGCCGAGGTAGGTCTGCAGCGTGTCGAACACCTCGCTCACCGGCACGCCGAGCTGGCGCGCCTTCGTGCGGTCGAGGTCGGCGTAGAGCTGCGGCACGTTCACCCGGTAGCTGGAGAACAGGCCCGCCAGCTCGGGCGCCTGGTACGCCTTGGCGAGGAAGCTCTTCGTCGCCGCGTCGAGCGCCTGGTAGCCGAGCGAGGCGCGGTCCTCGATCTGCAGCTTGAAACCGCCGGTGGTGCCCAGCCCCTGCACCGGCGGCGGCGGGAAGATGACGATGAACGCGTCCTGGATCGCGGCGAACTTGCGGTTCAGCGCCCCGGCGATCGCGCCGCCCGAGAGCTCGGGCGAGCGCCGCGCCTCGAAGGGCTCGAGCGTCGCGAACACGATGCCCGCGTTCGAGCTGTTGGTGAAGCCGTTGATCGACAGCCCGGGGAACGCCACCGCGTGCTCGACGCCCGGCTGCTCGAGCATGATGTCGCCCATGCGGCGCAGCACCGCCTCGGTGCGATCGAGCGAGGCGCCGTCGGGGAGCTGCGCGAAGCCGATCAGGTACTGCTTGTCCTGGCTCGGCACGAAGCCGCTCGGCACGCTCTTGAACAGCAGCGCCGCGGCGGCGAGCAGCACCAGGTAGACGCCCATCATCAGCGCCTTGCGCGACAGCACGTGCGCGACGCCGCTCGCGTAGGCGCGCGTGCCGGCGCCGAACACCCGGTTGAAGGCGCGGAAGAAGCGGTTCTTCGGCTTCTCGCCGTGGGGCTTCAGCAGCAGCGCCGCGAGCGCCGGCGACAGGGTGAGCGAGTTGACCGCCGAGATCACGGTCGAGATGGCGATGGTCAGCGCGAACTGGCGGTAGAACTGGCCCGACAGGCCGCTGATGAAGGCGAGCGGCACGAACACCGCGACCAGCACCGCGGCGATGGCGATGATCGGGTTCGACACCTCGCGCATCGCGCGGTAGGTCGCCTCGCGCGGCGAGAGCCCGCTCTCGATGTTGCGCTCCACGTTCTCCACCACCACGATCGCGTCGTCGACCACGATGCCGATCGCCAGCACCAGCCCGAACAGCGACAGCGCGTTGATCGAGAAGCCGAACAGCCAGAGCAGCGAGAAGGTGCCGACGATCGACACCGGCACCGCGGCGAGCGGGATGATCGAGGCGCGCCAGGTCTGGAGGAACAGGATCACCACCAGCACCACCAGCGCCACGGCCTCGAGCAGCGTCTCGACCACCGACTCGATCGAGGCGCGCACGAACTGCGTCGGGTCGTAGACGATGCGGTAGTCCACGCCCTCGGGCATGGCCTGCTTGATCTCGGCCATGGTGGCGCGCACCTGGTCGGAGATGGCGAGCGCGTTGGAGCCCGGCGCGGCGAACACGCCGATCGCCACCGCCGGCTTGTTGTCGAGCAGCGAGCGCAGCGCGTACTCCGAGGCGCCGAGCTCGATGCGCGCCACGTCGCGCAGCCGCGTCACCGCGCCGTCGGGCGCGGTGCGCACGATGATCTCGCCGAACTCCTCCTCGCTGGCGAGCCGTCCCTGCGCGTTGACCGAGAGCTGCAGCGCCACGCCGTCGTTCGGCGGCGCGCCGACCACGCCGGCCGCGGCCTCGACGTTCTGCTCGCGGATCGCGCGCACCACGTCGCCCGTCGACAGGCCGCGCTCGGCCATCTTGCGCGGGTCGAGCCAGACGCGCATCGCGTAGTCACCCGCGCCCCACAGCAGCACCTGGCCGACGCCCTCGATGCGCGCCAGCCGGTCCTTGACGTTGAGCACCCCGTAGTTGCGCAGGTAGGTGATGTCGTAGCGCTCGTTGGGCGACACCAGGTGCACCACCATGGTCAGGTCGACCGCGCTCTTCACCGTGGTGATGCCCAGGCGCCGCACTTCCTCGGGCAGGCGCGGCTCGGCCTGCGCGACGCGGTTCTGCACCTGCTGCTGCGCGAGGTCGGGGTCGGTGCCGAGCTTGAAGGTGACGGTGAGCGTGAGTCGCCCGTCGGCGGTGGCCTGGCTCGACATGTAGAGCATGCCTTCCACGCCGTTGATCGCCTCCTCGAGCGGCGTCGCGACCGTCTGCGCGATCACCTTGGGGCTCGCGCCCGGGTAGCTCGCGCGCACCACGATCGAGGGCGGCGCTACCTCGGGATACTCGGAGACCGGCAGCAGGCGCAGCGAGATCGCGCCGGCGAGGAAGATCAGCACCGACACGACGCCGGCGAAGATCGGCCGGTCGATGAAGAAGCGCGACAGGTTCACGAGGAGGCCTCCACCGGCTGCGGCGCCACCAGGCTGCCCGGGCGCACCCGGTGCAGGCCGTTGACGATGATGCGCTCGCCCGGCTCGAGGCCCGAGGTGACGATGCGCCGCCCGGCGACCGTGCCGCCGAGCTTCACCTCGCGGTACGCCGCCTTGTTGTCCGCGCCGACCACCAGCACGAAGCGCTTGTCCTGGTCGGTGCCGACGGCGCGCTCGCTCACCAGCAGCGCCCGCTCGGCCTTCGGCCGGCCCATGCGCACGGTGACGTACTGGCCGGGCATCAGGCGGCCGTCGCGGTTGTCGAGCACCGCGCGCACGCGCACCGTGCCGCTCCTCGGATCGACATGGTTGTCGATCAGCTGCAGGTGGCCGCGGCGCGGCTCGCCGCCGAGCGAGGTCTCGACCTCGACCGGGATGCGCTCGAGCGGCGCGCCCTGGCGCAGCGCCCGCGCCACCACTTCCTCGTCGGCCTCGAAGCTGGCGTAGATCGGGCTGACCGAGACGAGCGTGGTGAGCACCGGCGCGTTCGGCCCGGCGCTCACCAGGTTGCCGACCGTCACCTCGAGGCGGCCGACGCGGCCCGACACGGGCGCGCGCACCTCGGTATAGCCGAGGTTGAGCTGCGCCGACTGCAGCGCCGCCTGCGCGGCGCGCAGGTTGGCGTCGGCCTCGGCTTCGGCGTTGACGCGCTCGTCGAGCTCGCGGCGCGCGATCGCGCTCTCCTGCCACAGCCGCCGCGCGCGCTGGTGCTCGCTCTTCGCATAGTCGAGCCGCGCCTGCGCGGCGAGCACCTGCGCCCTGGCGCGCGCCACCTCGGCCTCGTAGGGCGCCGGATCGATGCGGATCAGGAGCTGGCCGCGCTTCACCAGCGCGCCTTCGGTGAAGTGCACCGACTGCACCGTGCCCGAGACGCGCGCGCGGATCTCCACGCGCTCCACCGCCTCGAGGCGGCCGGAGAACTCGTCCCAGGTCCGCACCTCGATCGGCGCGAGCGTCGCCACCGGCACCGGCATCGCCTGCGGCTTCTGCGGCGCCGGGCGCGTCTCGGCGCCGAGCGGGCGGAGGTACACCGCGGCGCCGCCCAGCGCGAGCAGCACCGCCAGCGCCGCGCCGGCGAGCACGCGCCGGCGCTGCTTCGAGTAAGAGGGGGAACGCGATTGCATGGCCGTTTTTCCTGAGTTGAGGTCCCGGCCTGCACTGTGTTGCGCGACGGTCAACCGGCGGTGTCAGCCGTCGCGCGCTTCATTACACGGGTAACGCGGCGCGAAATCGCCGCGCCACGGACGCTCGGCACACTGCGCGCCATGAAAACGCTGATTGCAGCTTTGCTTGTTGCTTTCTCCGTCGACGCTTTCGCCGGCGAGGATTCGCGGCTCGCGGTCGCCGGGCGCGGCGCGAGCCTCGAGGAGGCGATCGCCGCGCCGCATGCGCGCGACTACCGGCTGCTGGTCCGTCGCAGCGAGCTGCCGCGCGTCACCGCGCGCGGCGCCGATCGCCACGTGCGCCGCCTGCTCGAGCAGGCGCGGCGCAACGGCGCGGTGCTCTTCGTCTGCGAGAAGGACCTGCGCGCCGAGCGGTTGCGGCCGACCGACCTGCTGCCCGGCATCGTCACCGTCGACGCGCGCGACGTGTGGACCAACGGCGACTCGCCGGCCGACCGGCGGCTGCGCCGCTTCTGCTCGTAGCCGGCGCAAAAAAAAGGCCTCCGGGTCACCGGGGCCGTCCAAGGGGAGGGGAGGAGGAGGGACGGGCCCGGGCTGCGACCAGGAGGCCGGCGTCGCTTGGGGATCGACGTGGAGCCAGTGTCGCCGGCGCGCGTTTCAGGCCGGTGTCGGGCCGGCCGCGCCGCGTGACAGCTGAAACAGGCTAGCCGCGCAGCGCGCGCGCCAGCGCCGCCGCCATGTCGCGCGACTGCACCGGCTTGCGCAGGATCTCGCTGATGCCGGCGCCGAGCGCGCGCTCGGTGAGCATCGGCCCGGTGTAGCCGCTCACCAGCACGATCGGCAGGTCGTCGCGCCGGCGGCGCAGCTCGCGCGCGAGCTCGGTGCCGGAAAGCTCGGGCATCACCTCGTCGACGATCGCCGCGTCGATCGCGCCGTTCGCCTGCTCGAAGGCCTTGAGCGCGGCGGCGCCGTCGGAGCAGCCGAGCGGCTCGTAGCCGATGTTCTTCAGGAGCTCCGAGGTGACCGC
Organism: Burkholderiales bacterium; assembly: GCA_036381055.1. Classification (GTDB taxonomy): domain Bacteria; phylum Pseudomonadota; class Gammaproteobacteria; order Burkholderiales; family SG8-39; genus SCGC-AG-212-J23. The sequence goes on from DASVDO010000026.1 coordinate 102,266, forward strand.
GACGAGCGCCGGCTCGTCGTCGACCACCAGCACGCGCTCGCCCGCGCCGCGCGCCAGCGGCCCTGCGGCCGCGTCCTCGGCGCGCGTCGGCGCCTCGACGCTCGGCAGGTAGATGGCGAAGCAGCTGCCCTGCCCGGGACGGCTCGAGACGTCGATCGCGCCGGCCGAGTCGGTGACGATGCCGTAGACGAGCGAGAGTCCGAGGCCCGTGCCCTTGCCGACCTCCTTGGTGGTGAAGAACGGCTCGAAGATGCGCCCGAGCGTCGCCTCGTCCATGCCGCTGCCCGTATCCTCGACCACCAGGCAGGCGTAGCTGCCCGGGCGCAGCACGGTGTGCGAGAGCGTCCGCTCGGCCGCCACCTCCGCCGGCTCGAGGCGCACGCGCAGCGTGCCGGTCGGGCCGATGGCGTGGATGGCGTTGGTGCAGAGGTTCATCGTCACCTGGTGCAGCTGCGTCGGGTCGCCGACGACGCAGAGCGGCTTCTCGGGCAGCCGCGTCTCGAGGCGCACGCCGGCGGCGAGCGAGCCGCGCACCAGCTCCACCGTCTCGGCGACGATCCGGCCGAAGTCGACCGTGACGCGCCTGCCGCGCTGGCTGCGGCTGTAGGAGAGGATCTGCTCGACCAGCCCGCTCGCGCGGTTGGCGCCGGTGAGCACGTTGTCGGCGTAGCGCTTGAGCGGCGAGCCGGCCGGCGCGTTCTCGGCGAGCATCTCGGCGTAGCCGAGGATGCCGCCCAGGATGTTGTTGAAGTCGTGCGCGATGCCGCCCGCGAGCCGTCCCACCGCCTCCATCTTCTCGGCCTGGCGCAGGCGGCTCTCCAGGCGCGCGCGCTCGGCCTCGGCGAGCTTGCGCTCGCTGATGTCGCGGAAATTGAACACCACCGCCTGCACGCTCGGCTCGTCGAGCAGGTTCTTGCGCGTCAGCTCCACCCAGCGGAACGAGCCGTCGCGGTGCAGGACCTTCACCTCGTCGACCGACACCTTGCCCGGCACGCGCAGGAGCTCGGCGCGCAGGCGCAGCGCCGTCTCGAGGTGCTCGGGATGGATGATGTCCATCACCTCGCGCCCGCGCAGCTCCTCGAACCGGTAGCCGAGCATGCGCTCGATCGCCGGGCTCGCGTACTCGATGCCGCCGGCGAGCGGCCGCGACAGGATCAGCGCGTCGGAGCTGTGCTCGATCATCGACTGGTAGCGCCGCCCCTTCTCGGCGAGCGCCCGCTCGCGGCGCGCCAGGCCCCACGCGGCGAGGATGATCAGGGCGAGCATCGCGCCCGAGGTGAGCAGCGTGCGGTCGAACACCTGCCACGCCTCGTCGCGCCAGGGCGCGAACACCGCGTGCTCGTTGCTGCCGCTCGCGACGATCAGCGGGAAGCCGCGCACCGCCGCGGCGGCGACCAGCACGCGCTCGCCGCTGATCGGGCTGACCGCCCAGCCTTCGAAGCTTCCCTCGCGCACCGCGCGCTCGAGCGCCGGCCCGCGCTCGAGCGTGCGGCCGCGCTGCGGCGTGCCCGGCACCCGGGTCATCAGCGTGCCGCCGGTCGACACCAGGCTGATGAAGCCGCCCTCGCCCAGGTCGATCGCGCGGTAGAGCCGGTCGAAAGTGTCGAGCTCGATCGCCGCCGCGGCGACGCCGCGCGAGCGCCCGTCCGCGTCGAGCAGGCGGCGCGACAGCACGAAGCGCCAGGGGCCGCCGGCCGAGACCGGGTAGGGCTCGCTCAGCGCGAGCGCCGCGGCCGGCGCGTCGCGCTGCCCGGGGAATAGCGGCCGCTCGGCGAGCGCGGCGAAGTGCGGCACCTCGCCGCTGCTCGAGAGCACTTCGCCGTTCTCGTCGAGCACCACCAGGCCGGCGATCTGCGCGATGCGCGGCAGCGCGTCCTTGAGGCGCGGCTCCACCGCCTCGCTCGCCGGCCGCGCCGGCGCGGTGCGCAGGATCAGGTCCACCGCGTCGAGCGACGCGGCGGTCTGCTCGGCCACCAGGCGGGTGGTGTTGGCGAAGTCGCGCAGCGCGCGCCGCTCGGTGCGCAGGCGCGCCTCGCGCACGTCCCAGATCGCCGAGGCGACGTTGATGCCCACCAGCACCAGGCCGAGCGCGACCAGCGCCCGGCCGAGCGGAATGCGCGACAGCGCCGAGCGCACCGGCGCCACGGGCTTACTTCGCCGCCGGCCCGATCAGCTCGGCGACCGCGGCGAGCAGGTCGGCGCGCTTGACCGGCTTGGCGAGCGCGCGGGCGGCGCCGGCGCCGAGCGCGTCCTGGGCGCTGCAGCCCTGGCCCGAGCCGAAGTGGCCGGACACCGCGACGATGTGCATCTTCGGATGGCGCTCGCGCAGGGTGCGGATCGCCTCGACGCCGCACGGGCCGGGCATCCACATGTCGCTCACCACCAGCGCGGGCGGGCCTTCCGGGCAGGCCCCGGCGGCGGCCTGGCAGTCGGAGACCTTGCGCACGACGTAGCCGGCGGCCTCCAGCCAGTCGGCCATGAGGTCGCGCATGATCGCGTCGTCGTCGACCACGAGGACATCGACCTGCCTTCGCTCGCCTACGTCGTTCAAGCCGGCGCCTCCTCCTTGGCACGCAATGGGGGTAAGGTACCGAGGCATAATTTACACGCCCTGCTGCTCTGGGTTACAGGTGTAACGGCGGCGGGACGGCCCTGACTATATTTCACGGCCGTGCCGACCCTCGCCACCACGATGATGAATTCGAACGTCCCGGCGGCGCTTGCCGCCTCGCCCCACGTGCTCGCGGTCGACGACGACCCGGCCATAAGGCAGCTCATCGGCGATTACCTCGGGCAGAACGAGTTCCGCGTCACCGCGGTGGCCGACGGCCGCTCGATGCAGGAAGTGCTCGCCTCGCAGGTGGTCGACCTGGTGGTGCTCGACCTCAGGCTGCAGGCCGAGGACGGCATGGCGCTCGCGCGGCGGCTGCGCGACGAGTCGGCGATCCCGATCATCATGCTCACCGGCCGCGCCGAGGAAGCCGACCGCGTGATGGGCCTCGAGCTCGGCGCCGACGACTACCTGACCAAGCCCTTCAGCCCGCGCGAGCTGCTGGCGCGCATCCGCACCATCCTGCGGCGCCGCCGCGCCGAGGTGCGGCAGGGCCGCCCGGACGGCGTGCGCGCCTACCGCTTCGACGGCTGGGAGCTCAACCTGAACACGCGGCGCCTCACCGCGCCGGGCGGACGGCAGGTGGCGCTCTCCAACGGCGAGTTCAGCCTGCTGGTGGTGCTGCTCGGCTCGCCGCACCGCATCCTCAGCCGAGACCAGCTGCTCGACCTCTCGCGGCTGCACAACGACGAGGTCTACAGCCGCTCGATCGACGTGCAGATCATGCGCCTGCGGCGCAAGATCGAGCCCGAGCCGTCGAAGCCGCGCTACATCCGCACCGAGCGCGGCGCAGGCTACCTGTTCGGCGTGCCGGTAGAGACGGTGTACTGAGCGGCCCACGCGGGCGCTCCATCGTCCGCCGCGCGCCATTCGGCCGACGGCCAGGCGCATTCCACGCCGAGCTCGACGCCGCCGTAGGCATCGGCAGGCGGCAGGGGATTGTGCAGAGCATCATCCATGCCGCCATTCTTAAGCAAGCGTGTTGCCGGGCCATGACGGCCGCCGGGTCAGGCAGTTACATATGACATCGCCCTACCACTCGCGCCAGCCGCGAAGCAGCGGGAAGTACAGCCCGAGGCGCGCGCGCCCGAACGCCGCGGCATAGGCGTTGAGCTGAGGCTCGTAGCGCTTGCGCTCCTCGTCGAGAAAGGCTTCCAGCCCGGCGCCCTCGTGGCGGCTGGTCTTGAAGTCGACGATCCACAGCTCGCCTTCCCGGTCGCGGAACAGGCGGTCGATCACGTAGGTAAACACCCCCTCGCGCGAGCGCACGCGCATGCGATGCTCGGTGCGCGATTGCGCATGCGGGCCGAGGATCCAGCGCCCCCGCTCGTCGGCGATGCTGTTCTTCAGCGCCTCGGCGACGAGCGCCGCGGCGCTCGCGGCGCCCGAGCCCGGGACGCCGCGGCGCTGGAGCTCCCGCCGGAACGATCCCGTCAGCGCATCGATGCGCTTCGCGTCCCAGCCGCGCAGCTCGTCCTCGGCGATCCTTTGCAGCCAGCGATGCACCACCGTGCCGACGTGCCGCGCCGTCTCGCCCGCCCAGGAGAACTCGATCGGCTCTTCTTCCCGGCGCTCGGGCGGCGGCTGCCATTTGGCCGGGGGCGGCGGCGCCGGGATGCGGAAGTCGCGCGCCAGGCGGCGGATGGCGTATGGGGTCCCGCTTTCGCGGGAGCGACGCTCCGGAACTGGCGCAGGGCGAGGCTCGCTGAAGAACGGCGCGGCGACCGGCCAGGCGCGCTCCAGGAGGGAATGGGCGAAAGGTTTCTTCGGCTCGCCGTCCTTGTCGCACTCCAGGCAGGCGAGGAGATGCAGGTGCTTCTTCGCCCGGGTGGCGGCGACGTAGAGCAGGCGCGACGCTTCCATGTCGTCGGCCTCGGCGTCGAGCTCGCGCAGGTAGTCGTAGGTCGGGTCGCGCTCGCCGCCGGTGGGGCGCATCGGCGCGAGGAGCAGGCTCGCTTGCCCGGCTTCGCCCCGCGGCGAAGGAAGCAGCTCCTTCCACAGGAACATCGGCGGATCCGAGCGGCCGGGGCCGCGGTCCAGGCCGGGAACGATCACGGTGTCGAACTCGAGGCCCTTCGCCTTGTGGATGGTCATGATCTGCAGGTCGTCGTCGCTCGCCTCCACGTCGGGCAGCGCGTAGAGCCGCTCCAGGCTCTCGGCGAGCGCGGCGAAGTCGGGGACGATGCCGGCGCTCTCCAGCCGCTCGAGCTCGTCGAGATAGATCTCGGCGTCCTCGAGGTCGGTCTTGTCGCGCACGCAGGCCGGGCCGCCGAGCGCGAGCCAGACGCCTTCCACCCGCTCGCGCAGGCTGCCGCGGCTGCGGTTCTCGATCGCCGGCGCGAGGATGCGGGTGAAGTGCGAGAGGAAGAGGTCGTCCTTGATCAGCTCCCAGATGGTCTTGAAGCGATCGCGGCCGGAGATCTCGAGCAGCTTCTCCAGCGGCAGGCCGAGCCACGGCGCGCGCAGGACGGCGAGCCAGGCGATGCGGTCGCCGAGGTGCGTCAGCGCGCGGGTGAGCGCGTAGAGGTCCTGCACCACCTGGCGCTCGCCGAGGCGCTCGATCTCGATCGCGCGGTAGCGGATGCCGGCTTCCTTCAGCGCCGGCACGATGTCGGCGAGCGCGTCGCGCTTGCGCACCAGGATCGCGGTGCGCCCTTGCGCCTGCCGCACCAGCTCGACGATCGTGCGCGCTTCCGCCGCGCGGTCGGCGACGTGGTGCCAGGTGACCGGCTCGCCGGGCAGCGCCGCCTTTTCCGGGTGCACGGTCGCGGCGGCGTACGGCACCGCGCCGGTCGAGCGCTCGGCGGCGCGCGGCAGGATCCGCGGGAAAGCGGCGTTGAACCATTCCACGAGGCCGGGCTGCGAGCGGAAGTTGGTGGTGAGGCTGAGCCGCTCCAGTGCGACGCCGCCCAGGCCCTCGTGCCACGCGTCGAGGAACAGCGCCACTTCCGCCTCGCGGAAGCGGTAGATCGACTGCATCGGATCGCCGACCAGGAAAAGCGTGCGCCCGTCGCCCGCCTCCCAGCCCGCCGTCAGGCACCTCAGCAGCTCGAACTGCGAGACCGAGGTGTCCTGGAACTCGTCGACCAGGATGTGCTGGATGCGCGTGTCGAGCGCGAGCAGCAGGTCGGTCGGCTCCTCCGGCGTGCCGAGCGCGCGCACCGCGCCCTGCGCGATCTCGGTGAAGTCGGTCTCGCCGCGCTCGGCGAACACCACCTTGAGCTGCGCCGCCGCGCGCGGCAGCAACTCGAGCATCGCGCCGAGCACCTGCCACTGCTCGTCGGAGTAGCGCTCGGGGGGCAGCTTGCGCAGCGCCGCGAGGGCGAGGCGCAGCGGCTCGCTCGCCTCGCCCATGCCGGCGAGCGACTGCGCCTCGGGGTCCTTCTTGCGCCAGGCGCCGTCCTTGGTGAGCATCGCCTCGGCGAACTCGGGCGAGGCCCTGGGATGCAGCGCGCGCGCCTGCGCGAGCAGCCGGCTGCGCTCGGCGCGAAGCGCCGCCTCGAGCTGCGCGCGGGTGGGCGCGGCGCCGGCCTTGCGCAGCCACTGGTCGCGCCGCGCGAGCATCGAGGCGATCTGGCCGGCCGCCGCGTCCATGTTGTTGTCCAGATGCAGCAGCACCCTGCCGGCGGCGGGCGTGAGCTCCTCCAGGGTGCGCATCGCCGCCTCGCGGTAGTGCGCGCTCGCGTCCTCGACCACCGCGGGCTGCGCGCCGAACCCGGAGGTCACCGGCATCTGGCGCACCAGCGAGGCGCAGAAGGCGTCGATGGTCTGGATCCTCAGCCGGTGCGCGATGTCCCGGGCGTTCGGGATCTTGTCGAGCACGCGCTTGCGCATCTCCGCCGCCGCCTTGATGGTGAAGGTGATGGCGACGATCTCCTCGGGCTTGTGCACCGCGTCGAGCAGGCGGATGTAGCGCTGCACCAGCAGCTCGGTCTTGCCCGAGCCCGCGGGCGCCTGGACGATGAACGAGCGCCGCGGGTCGAGCGCCGCGTCGCGCGCCGCCTGGTCCGCTATGATGGATTCGATGGCCATGCAGCTATACGACCTCGCCGGCGCGGAAGACGACCGGCGCTTCTCGCCCTACTGCTGGCGCGCCAAGATGGCGCTCAAGCACAAGGGCCTCGAGTTCGAGCCGATCGCCTGGCGCTTCACCGAGCAGGACGCGCTCGCGCCGCACGGCTCGCGCACGGTGCCGGTGCTGATCGACTCGGGCAGGGCGATCCACGACTCGTGGACGATCGCGGAGTACCTCGACCAGGCGTACCCGTCGCGCCCGGCGCTCTTCGACGGCGCCGCCAGCCATTCGCTCGGCTACTTCTTCAACCAGTGGGTGCCGGCGGCGATCCACACGCCGCTGCTCAAGGTGATCGTGCTCGACCTGTTCTCGCGCCTGCACGAGAAGGACAAGGCGTACTTCCGCGCCTCGCGCGAGAAGCGCTTCGGCACGACGCTCGAGCAGTACGGCGGCGACGCGAAGGGCGCGCTGCCGGCGTTCCGCCTCGCGCTCGCGCCGGTGCGCCAGGCGCTGGTGCAGTACCCGTTCCTCGGCGGCCACGGCCCGGGCTACGCCGACTACATGCTGTTCGGCGCCTTCCAGTGGGCGCGCGTGATGTGCCCGATCCGCCTGCTCGAGCCCGACGACCCGGTGTTCGCCTGGCGCGAGAAGCTGCTCGACCTCTTCGGCAGCTACGCGCGGGAGGCTAGGGGTTTTCCGGTCTGGGCGTAGATTCATCTTCCGAAAATCCGGCGAATTTCTCGTAGACGCGGCACAGCGTCTGCAGCTCGCACAGCCGACAGGTCTTGAGGTCCTCCTTCGGGTCGACGTGGGCGTCGCCCGAGACGAACGCGCGGCCGAGCGCCTCGGTGTCGCGCTGCCATTCTTCGAGCAGCTTCGGCCACGGCGCGGGATTCACGACCACCTTCGGCAGCAGGTTGGGCGCGCGCGAGTAGCCCATGAAGCGCATCTCGCCCGGCTTGAGCTTGGCGAACACCACGGCGGCGAGCTCTTCGGGCGCGGCGACGGCGTAGAGCGGCAGCTGCGGGTCGTCGAGGCGCGGCCCATGCCACTGCTTCGGGTTGCCGACATTGCCGGTCTTGTAGTCGATCAGCACATGGCCGCCGCCGCGCAGCCTGTCCATGCGGTCGATGCGCGATTGCAGCTCGAGCCCCGCCACCGTGAGGGTGCGCTTTTCCTCGATCGACGAGACTTCGAAGGGCGGTCGTTGCGCTTCCACGTCCAGCCATTCGCGCGCCAGCTTCGCCAGACGCTCGCGCTCGAGCTCGGCGAAGCGGCCTTGCAGGCCGAGCTCCTTCACCGCGACGTCGGCGGCCCGGGAAATGACGGCAGAAAAATCCGAGGCCAGGGCGTCGCTGCCGCGCAGCTGCTCCCAGATCTCCTTCATCAGCACGTGCAGGAGCTTGCCCCGGTCGCGCGCATCCAGGCCCGGCGCCGGGTCCTCGAGCGTCTCGGCGGAAAGGCGCCATTTCGCGAAGGCGCGGAACGGGCATGCCGCCTGGTCGGCGAGCACGCGCGTACCGCCGCGCATCTTGCCTTCGGTCACCGCTGGCGCCTTCCAGTCGGCAAACGACTCCGTTCTTCGCGCATCGAACAGCACGTCCCGATAACGCGGGAAATCAGGGACGGACACCGATTCTTCGGGCACGTCGGCGATGAGCGGCGAGGGCGCGAGATCGTGGTCTTTCTCTTTCAGTGGACAGGAGAAGACCACTTCAGCGGCCGCGCCGCGCCATTCCGCGGTGATGCGCCGGTCGAGCTCGAGCGACGCCTCGGCGCTCGCCTCGGGCACGCCGGCCGCCTTCTGCAGCCGGATCGGCACGAAGGGATTGGGCGACGCGGAGAGCGGCCAAGCCTCGTCGGTGAGCCCGCTCACCCACAGGCAGTCGAAGCGCAGCCCGCGCGACTCGAGGAGCCCGAGCACCTGGATCGGCGCGTCGGCGGACTCGGGCTGGAAAAGGTTGGCTTCGCATTCGCGGCGCAGGAAGGAAATCGCCTGGGAAAACGAAAACCGCGGCGCGACCCGCTCGAGCTTGCTCAGCTCGCCGAGCGCCTCGTGCAGCCTGGCGCGCGTCTGGAATTCGGCCGAGTCGAGCGTGCGCTCGCCGGGGAAGCCGGCCGCGTCGAGCAGCGCCGAGAACTGCCGCGCCCAGTCGCCGGGAGCGTCGGGCCGGTTGCTTGCGATCTCGAACATCTTCTCGAGCCTGCTCCTGAGGAGCGACGCCTTGTCCAGCAGCGCGATCAGCTTGCCGAGCGTGAGCGTGGCATCGGCATCGCGTCGCAG
>DASVDO010000027.1:0-15193 GCA_036381055.1 Burkholderiales bacterium
GGCTCGCCGGCAATCCAGCTCGTCGCGTCGGCCATCAGCGAGCGCTTGAGCAGCAGCGGATGATCGTGCCCGCGCACCACCACCAGCTCGTTGGACGCCAGGCGCTTTTCCGCCACGTACCAGGGCTCGCCGGGTCCGCCCAGGCCGATGCCCTTGCGCTGGCCGATGGTGTAGAACGCAAGGCCGATGTGCCGGCCGACCGTGCGGCCGTTCTCATCGACCATCGGCCCCGGCGCCTTGGGCAGGTAGCGGTTCAGGAACTCGCGGAACGGGCGCTCGCCGATGAAGCAGATGCCGGTGGAGTCCTTCTTCGCGTGGTTCGGCAGCCCGGCCTCGCGCGCGATGCGTCGCACTTCGGTCTTCTTCAGTCCGCCGATCGGAAAGAGCACGCGCGAGAGCTGCGCCTGGGTCAGGCGATGCAGGAAATAGCTCTGATCCTTGCTGCCGTCCGCGCCCTTCAGCAGCCGGTAGCGGCCGTTCTTCGCGAGACGCGCGTAGTGACCGGTGGCGATCGTCTCCGCGCCCAGGCGCAGTGCATGGTCGAGGAACGCCTTGAACTTGATCTCGGCGTTGCACAGCACATCCGGGTTGGGGGTGCGCCCTGCAGAGTACTCGCGCAGGAAATCGGCGAACACCCGGTCCTTGTACTCGGCGGCGAAGTTCACCGCCTCGAGGTCGATGCCGATGACGTCGGCGGCGGCGGCCGCGTCGATCAGGTCCTGCCGGGTCGAGCAGTACTGGTCGTCGTCGTCGTCCTCCCAGTTCTTCATGAACAGGCCGACCACGTCGTGCCCCTGCCGCTTGAGCAGCAGCGCCGCCACGGACGAGTCCACCCCGCCCGACATGCCGACCACGACCTTCATGCGAACTCGGCGGGGAAAAGGTCGAGCGGGAAGCGCCGTCCCGCCAGGTAGTCGCGCACGCAGCGCTCGACCAGCGGCGAGCGGTGCTCGGCCTTGCGCTCGCGCAGTTCCCGTTCGGTGAGCCAGCGCGCCGCGACGATCCCGCGATCGAGCGAGCGCCCCTCCTCGACCCCTTCCAGCTCGCCGCAGAAGCAGAAGCGCAGGAAGGTCACGTCCTTGGGCGCGTAGTGCCAGCGGTAGACCCCTACCAGCGCGCGCGGCGCGAAGCGGTGCGCGGTCTCTTCCAGCACCTCGCGCCGGCACGCGGCCATCAGCGATTCGCCCGGGTCGAGATGGCCCGCCGGCTGGTTGAGCACGCGCCGGCCGTCCACCTCCTCCTCGACCAGCAGGAAGCGCCCGCCGCGCTCGATCACCGCGGCGACCGTGACGCTCGGCCGCCAGATCCCGCTCATGCCGCCTTCTTGGTGTTCTTGCGGATGAAGTCCGCCATCCGCGCCACCCCGGCCTCGATCGCCTGCGGCGAAGCGGCGTACGAGAAGCGCAGGTGCTGGCCCTCGCCCGGCACGCGCGCGCCGAAGTGGATGTCGGCGAGCACCGCCACGCCGGCCTCGGCGAGCAGGCGCTTGCGGAACTCCTCGGAGTCCTTCGCGCCGATGCGGCGGCACGCCTCGGTGACGTTCGGCCAGGCGTAGAACGCGCCGCCGGGCACGCGGCAGCTGACCCCCGGCACCTCGTTCAGCAGGCGCACGATCAGGTCCCTGCGCTCGAGGAAGCTGCGCCGCATGGCGAGCGCCGCGTCCTGCGGGCCGCGCACCGCCTCGAGCGCCGCCCACTGGCTGATCTGCGAGGCGCACGAGTCGGTGTTGGTGATCCAGCGCGTGAACACCGGCGCCAGCGCGGGATTCGCGGCGAAGCCGATGCGCCAGCCGGTCATCGCCCAGGTCTTCGACGCGCCGTCCGAGATGATCGTGCGCTCGTACATGCCGGGCACCTGGGCGATCGAGAAGAACGCCTCGGCATAGGCGAGGCGCGAATAGATCTCGTCGGCGTAGACCCAGACGCGCGGATGCTTCTCCAGCACCCGGGCGATCTCCTCCAGCTCCGCGCGCGTCAGGCAGCCGCCCGTGGGATTGTGCGGGTAGTTGAGGATCAGCAGCCGCGTGCGCGGCGTGAGCAGCCGCTCGAGCTCGCGCGGGTCGAACGAGAAGCCGCGGCTCTCGTGCAGGTGGATCGGCACCGGCTTCGCGCCGCTCGCGAGGATCTGCGACTCGTAGATCGGGAAGCCGGGATTGGGGTAGATGACCTCGTCGCCGGCGCCGTAGTCGGTGGTCGAGAGGATCGCGTAGGCGATGAACGGCTTCGCGCCGGCGCCGACCACCACGTCCTGCGCGCGGATCGGCAGGCCGCCGCGCATGCCCGAGAGGTAGGCGGCGGCCGCCTCGCGCAGCTCGTCGAGGCCCGCCGACGCGGTATAGCCGTGCTTGCCGTCGCGAATCGCCCGGACGGCGGCCTCCTGCACGTTGTCGGGCGCCGGGAAGTCGGGCTGGCCGATGCAGAAGCTGATCACGTCCTTGCCCTCGCGCACGAGCGCGTTCACTTCGGCGAGCACCACGAAGGCGTTCTCGGTTCCCAGGCTGGCGGCCCTGCGGCTGATGTCGGGCATGAGCGGTCCGGAAAAGGGGTCAGAGCAATTTTTTGGAAACGACTGATTCTATAAGAGTTAACATCCGCGAAAAATTGCTCTGACCCCTTTCCTCCATGATCGTCAACTGCGTCGCGTACCAGGAGGGCCGCAAGCTCGCCGACATCGAGAAGCGCGAGATCAGCGAGTACCTGGCGCGCCCCGGCTGCTTCGTCTGGGTGGCGCTCAAGGACGCGACCGACGCGGAGCTCGAAGAGCTGAGCGGCGAGTTCGGCCTGCACGAGCTGGCGGTGGAGGACGCGCGGCACGGCCACCAGCGGCCGAAGATCGAGGAGTACGGCGATTCGCTGTTCGTCGTGCTCAACACGATCGAGGCCCCGGGCGACGACTTCCGCATCGGCGAGATCGACATCTTCGTCGGCCGCAACTACGTGCTCTCGGTGCGCCAGCGCAGCGAGCAGACGCTGCTCGGCGTGCGCGCGCGCGCCGAGCGCGAGCCCGAGCTGCTGCGCCACGGCGCCGGCTTCGTGCTCTACGCGCTGATGGACGCCGTGGTCGACCGCTATTTCCCGGTGCTCGACGCGGTGGAGCTGGAGCTCGAGCGCATCGAGGACCAGCTGTTCTCCGGCACCTCGCCGCGCGGCAACATCGAGACGCTGTACTACGTGAAGCAGAAGCTCACCACGCTCAAGCACGTGACCGGGCCCCTGCTCGAGTACACCGGCAAGCTCTACGGCGGCCGGGTGCCGCAGCCGTGCGTCGGCCTGGGCGAGTATTTCCGCGACATCCACGACCACGTGATCCGGCTCAACCAGTCGATCGACACCGCGCGCGAGACCGTGACCACCGCCATCCAGGTGAACCTGGCGATGATCACCATCGGCGAGAGCGAGGTGACCAAGCGCCTCGCCGCCTACGGCGCGCTGGTCGCCGTGCCGACGATGATCGCCGGGATCTACGGCATGAACTTCCGCCACATGCCGGAGCTCGACTGGACGCTCGGCTACCCGGTCGCCATCGCGCTCATGGCCGGCATCGACGGCTGGCTGTGGACGCGCTTCAAGAAGTCCGGCTGGCTCTAGAGCTCGGCGCGCACCACGTCCCAGGGCACCGAGACGCGCCCGTCGGCGGCGCGCTCGACCAGCCCCAGCTCGATCAGGCGCGTCACGTCGGTGTGCACGTTCTTGTAGTCCCGGGCGAGCCGCCGGGCGAGCTCGTAGATGGTGAGCGGCCCCGCCTCGCGCAGCCGGCCGATCAGCGCCCAGCGCGCCGGCGTCAGCGCGGCGAGCAGCGCCGGCAGGTCCTCCAGGGTGAGCACGTGCAGCTCGGGCAGCGCCCGCCCCTCGCTGAGGCGGTTCCAGCCGGCCTCGAAGCGGTCGAGCGCGTCGCCGCCCCGGCCGATGCGGATGTCCAGCCGCCTAGCCAAGCCGGCCGCCCACCGACTCGACGTCGCGCTCGAAGTCGTAGCGCATCTGCTCCACCGAGCGCAGCACGTACGCCGTGCTCCTGCCGCGCACGCGCCGCCGCCGCGGCGTGTACTCGACCAGCGCGCCGTACGCCAGCCGGTAGCGCCCGTCGTCGTCCAGCTCGATGCGCAGCACCTCGCCGCCCAGCCGCACCTGCTCGCGCAGCGCCATATATGGCCTAGCATACCATAACGCACCATGGGCTAGAATGCGCCATGGCGGCCCCCGGCTTCTTCAATCCCTACGCGCACGGCTTCGTGCGCGTCGCCGTGGCGACGCCGCTGGTGCGCGTCGGCGATCCGGACTACAACTTCGCCGCCACGCTCGAGCTGATGCAGCGCGCGGCGCGCGACAAGGTGATGCTCGCGGTGTTCCCCGAGCTCGGGCTGTCGGCCTACAGCTGCGAGGACCTGTTCCACCAGCAGGCGCTCCTGCAGGCCGCCGAGGAGGCGCTGCGCAAGCTGCTCGCGCGCACGCGCCGGCTGGACGTCGCCGCGCTGGTCGGCCTGCCGGTGGCGCTCGACGGGCGGCTCTACAACTGCGCGGCGCTGATCGCCCGGGGCCGGCTGGTCGGCGTCGTGCCCAAGACCTACCTGCCCAACTACCGCGAGTTCTACGAGGCGCGCCAGTTCACGCCGGGCGATGCGGCGCGCGCGCAGGAGATCGCGCTCGCCGGGCAGCGCGCCCCCTTCGGCACGTCGCTGCTGTTCCGCCACGCGCGGCTGCGCGAGCTGGTCGTGCACGTCGAGATCTGCGAGGACCTCTGGGTGCCGGCGCCGCCCTCGTCCTTCGCCGTGCTCGCCGGCGCCACGGTGATCGCCAACCTCTCCGCCTCCAACGTGGTGGTGGGCAAGGAACGCTTCCGCCACGAGCTGGTCGGCAACCAGTCGGCGCGCTGCATCGCGGCGTACCTCTACAGCGCCGCGGGCCAGGGCGAATCGACCACCGATCTCGCCTGGGACGGCCACGCGATCGTCTACGAGAACGGCACGCTGCTCGCCGAATCGCGCCGCTTCGCCGGCGAGCCGCAGCTCGCGTTCGCCGACGTCGACCTCGGGCGCCTGCTCGCCGACCGGATGCGGCAGAACACCTTCGGCGCCTCGGCGCTGCGCCACGCGCACGCGGTGGAGCGCTTCCGCACGGTGGCGTTCGACGTGCCGGTGCCCTCCGGAAAGCTGGCGCTCGCCCGGCGCGTCGAGAAGCTGCCCTACGTGCCGAGCGACGCGGCCGACCGCGACCGGCGCTGCGAGGAGGTGTACCGCATCCAGGTGCAGGGCCTCGCGACGCGCATGCGCGCCACCGGCACCGAGAAGCTGGTGATCGGCGTCTCGGGCGGCCTCGACTCGACGCAGGCGCTCATCGTCTGCGCCAGGGCGATGGACGAGCTCGGGCTGCCCCGGCGCAACATCCTCGCCTACACCATGCCGGGCTTCGCGACCAGCACGCGCACGCGCAGCCAGGCCTGGCAGCTGATGCGCGCGGTCGGCGCCTCGGCGCAGGAGATCGACATCCGGCCCTCCTGCCTGCAGATGCTGAAAGACCTCGGCCACCCGTTCGCCCGGGGCCGCAAGGTCTACGACATCGCGTTCGAGAACGTGCAGGCGGGCGAGCGCACCAGCCATCTGTTCCGCCTCGCCAACCGCCACGGCGGCTTCGTCGTCGGCACCGGCGACCTTTCCGAGCTGGCGCTCGGCTGGTCGACCTATGGCGTCGGCGACCATATGTCGCACTACAACGTGAACGCCAGCGTGCCGAAGACGCTGATCCGCTACCTGATCGAGTGGAACGCCCAGTCCGGGGCGCTCGGCGACGAGGTGAAGCGCGCGCTGCGCCGGGTCCTCGAGACCGACATCAGCCCGGAGCTGATCCCCGGCGCGCAGAAGAGCGAGGCGACGGTCGGCCCCTACGAGCTGCAGGACTTCCACCTCTACTACGTCCTGCGCTTCGGCTACGCCCCGGACAAGGTCGCGTACCTCGCCTGGCACGCCTGGCACGACAAGTACTCGCTCGCCGAGATCCGCAAGTGGCTCGGCGTGTTCCTGCGCCGCTTCTTCCAGACCAGCCAGTACAAGCGCAGCGCCATGCCCAACGCGCCGAAGGTCGGCTCGGGCGGGTCGCTCTCGCCGCGCGGCGACTGGCGCGCGCCCGCCGACGGCAACGCGAAGGCCTGGCTGCGGGCGCTGGACCGCATTCCCTGATCGCGGCTAGCATGGGCGCCGCCCATGTTCGCCCTGGCCGCCGCGAAGCCAGGTGACGCGCGCGGGGCCGTGCGCCGCGCTGAAGCGCCTCGCCCGGCACCAGTGCCTGAAATGCTCGGGTGAATCGGGCCTCGCGCGCTTCTTCTGCGACGAGAGATAGTCCTGGCGGACTACGGCGCGCAGTAACAGATTTTCGCGGGGAAGTCGTAGGATGACGACCGTGCTGTAGCACCTCCTGCAGCACGGGATGTAGCGGCCAGCCCGCTGTCATCAGCGCCATCCGAGAGACCGACTCGTCGCAGGAGCCGGTCCACGGTAGCGCCAGACAAAGTGCAGTCGCCGTCCGATCGCCATGAGGGGCAGTACCGGAGGGCACGGCTAGCGGTCGTGCCCTCCTTCATTTTCCGCCGCCTCGAAGTGCATTCTCCCAGACGCGCGCCGCGCCGCGCTATCGCCGGCTACCGCGCTTTGCTGTCGCGAAGCGCAGCGCCGGGGATGGCGTGCGCGTCGACGTCGCCTCGCGGCGTCACGACAGGCGTGCGATGCGTCACGCGTCAGCCGGAGAGCCGCGAGCGCGCCAGCTTGCGCACCTCGAACCCGGCGCAGTCATCGCCGCAGCCGTAGTCCGCGCTCGCGTCGAGCGCGCGGCGGTAGTAGGTGCGCGCCGCCTCGTCGAGCCCCAGCCCGCGCGCCGCCTCGCCGAGCATGAAATAGGACAGGTCGCTGCGGTAACCCGTCTGGATCACCGACACGGCGAGGTCGCGCCACAGCGCGCGCTCGTGGAGCCGCTTCCAGTCGTCCTTGTTGCGCTCGTAGGCGAGGCTGCACTGCAGGCGGCAATCGAAGGTGGTCTCGCCGCGCTTGAAGCGCTCGAAGGGCTCGGCGAGGAAGGTCAGGGTGGCCGGCTCGCGCGCCACTTTCTGCGCGTACTCCTCGGGCGTCAGCTCGCCGGGCTTGCGCACCACGCGCTCGTTGGCCGCATCCCGGGCGGCGAGGAAGCTCGGCGCGTCGCGGTTCGGGTGCGCCTTCGCGGCGAGATAGAGCGGCTGCACCTTCTTCGCCAGCTCGCGCAGGCGCTGCTCGCGGTGCTCGGGCGAGGGGTGGGTGGAGAGGAACTCCGGCGGCTTGCTGCCCGAGAGCTTGCCCATCTTCTGCCACAGCGTGACCGCGGCCTGCGGGTCGAAGCCGGCGCGCGCGGCGAGCTCGATGCCGATCTGGTCGGCCTCGCTCTCGCTCTCGCGGCTGTTCGGCAGCTGGATCGCCAGCACCGCGGCGGTCTGCATCAGCGCCGCGGTCGAGTCGCGCGCGCCGAGCGCGATCGCCGCGAGCTGCGTGCCGATGCCGCTCGTGTAGGCGATCGACATGCGCTCCTGCGTGTGGTTGGCGAGCGCGTGCCCGATCTCGTGGCCCATCACCTGCGCGATCTCGTCGTCGGTCGCCTTGAGCTTCTCCATCAGGCCGGTGTACATCGCCATCTTGCCGCCCGCCATGCAGAAGGCGTTCACCGTCTCCGGGTCCTTGATCAGCTGCACCTGCCAGGCCCACTTCGCCGAGTCGGGCCGGAAGCGCACCGCCTCGGCGATCAGCCGGTCGGTGATGGCGCGCAACTTCTCGGCGCGCGGCGTGCCGGTCTCGATCTGGTTCTTCTTGGTGAGGCCGCCGATCATCTGGCTGTAGGCGGCGGCCGACTCGCGGATCGCCATGCTCTCGGGCACGACCATCAGCTGGCTGCGCCCGGTGATCGGGTTGGTGGAGCAGCCCGCCACGAGGACCACGGCGGCGCCGGCGAGCGCCTGCCTCAGCATGCGAGGAAGTCCCATGGCGCGGATTCTAAGGCCGCGCCGGATGCAAGATGTAACTGATTGTTTTCGGTTTTCCGGCTTGCGGCGGTGCGAAATGCCGCCCGCCGGGGGGTGGGCTAGAATGGTTCCGCCCGTGCTCGAAAACGGATGTTGAAAGGATGGTCCGTTGCTGATCTCCAGACGGCGTGAAGCGAAGCGGCGCGCGCTGCTTCAGATGCTCGATCGCATTGCGGTGCGAACCCCCGGCAAATCCCCCAGGCCCCGCGTGACGACCATGCCGCTCGATGCGCCGCTCGCCGCGGAAAGCCCGGCCCGCGACGCCCGGCCGCCGCGCTTGAAGCAGTAGGCGCTCCCTAAGCCGCCTTCCTGTCGCGCTTCGGCAGCTCGCCGATCGCGCAGCGCACCGCGTCCTCGACCCGCTCGAGGAAGACGAACTCGAGCTGCTGCCGCGCCTCGGCGGGCACGTCCTCGAGGTCCTTCTCGTTGCGCTTGGGCAGCATCACCGTGCGGATCCCCGCGCGCAGCGCCGCCAGCGTCTTTTCCTTCACCCCGCCGATCGGCAGCACCAGGCCGCGCAGCGAGATCTCGCCGGTCATCGCCACGTCGGAGCGCACCGGCACCCCGGCGAGCAGCGAGACGATGGCGAGGAACATCGCCACCCCGGCGCTCGGCCCGTCCTTCGGCGTGGCGCCGGCCGGCACGTGGATGTGCACGTCGTGCTTCTCCAGCGTCTCGTCGACGAAGCTCCTCGAGAGCGTGAGCGCCGCCTGCGCCGACTCCTTCATCACGTCGCCCAGCTGTCCGGTCAGGATCAGCTTGCCGCTGCCCGGCACCTTCGAGGCCTCGATGAACAGGATGTCGCCGCCGACCGGCGTCCAGGCGAGCCCGGTCGCCACGCCCGGCGTGGCGGTGCGCAGCGCCGTCTCGTTCTCGTACTTCTTCGGCCCCAGGATGGCGTGCAGGTCCTCGGGCCGGATCTCCATCTTGCCGGAGAAGCCCTCGGCGATGCGCATCGCCGCGTGGCGCAGCACCGAGCCGATCTCGCGCTCGAGGTTGCGCACCCCGGCCTCGCGCGTGTAGTCGCGCACGATCGCGCGCAGCGTCTCCTCGGGCAGCGCGACGCTCTCGAGCGCCGGATCGGCGCTCTTCAGGCCGTTCGCCTCCATCTGCCGCTTGACCAGGTAGCGCTTGGCGATCTCCAGCTTCTCCTCCTCGGTGTAGCCGGGGAGGTGGATGATCTCCATGCGGTCGCGCAGCGGCCCCGGGATCGTGTCGAGCATGTTCGCCGTGGTGATGAAGAACACCTTCGACAGGTCGAAGTCGACGCCCAGGTAGTTGTCGCGGAAGTGCGCGTTCTGCTCCGGGTCGAGCACCTCGAGCAGCGCGCTCGCCGGGTCGCCGTGAAAGCCGCCCTGGCCGAGCTTGTCGATCTCGTCGAACATCAGCACCGTGTTCTTCGACCCGGCGCGGCGCAGCGCCTGGATCACGTTGCCGGGCAGCGCGCCGATGTAGGTGCGCCGGTGGCCGCGGATCTCGGCCTCGTCGTGCACGCCGCCGAGCGCGATGCGCTGGAACTTGCGCCCCGTGGCGCGCGCGATCGACTGGCCGAGCGAGGTCTTGCCGACCCCGGGCGGGCCGACGAAGCACAGGATCGGGCTCTTGCCGGTCGGGTTGAGCTTGCGCACCGCGAGGTGCTCGAGGATGCGGCGCTTGATCTTCTCCAGGCCGTAGTGGTCCTCGTCGAGCACGCGGCGCGCCTGCGCGATGTCGATCTCCGGCGCGGGCGCGTCCTTCCACGGCAGCTCGGCGAGCCACTCCAGGTAGGTGCGCAGCATGCCGCTCTCGGCGCTGCCTTCGCCCATGCGCTGCAGGCGGCGCAGCTCCTTGGCGGCGTGCTTGTGCACGTCTTCGGGCATGCCCGCCTCGTCGATCGACTTCTTCAGCTCTTCGAGCTCGGCGTTGCCCTCGTCGCCCTCGCCGAGCTCCTTCTGGATCTGGCGCATCTGCTCGCGCAGCACGTGCTCGCGCTGGCGCGTGTCGAACTCGCGCTTGGTGCGCTCGCCGATCTCCTTGGAGATGCGCAGCACGCCGACGCGCTCGGACAGCCGCTCGAGCACCTTGTCGAGCCGCGTCCTCAGGTCGAAGGTCTCGAGCAGCTGCTGCTTGTCCTCGTTCTTCACGTCGAGCAGGTTCGCCACCATGTCGGCGAGCAGCGCCGGCGAGGAGATGCCCTGCACCACCACGGCGAGCTCCTCCGGCGCGTTCGGCAGCAGCTCGAGCGCCTCGACCGCCTGGCTCTTGAGCTGCAGGAAGCGCGCCTCGATCTCCGGGCTGCTGTCTTCGCGCTCGGTCACGTACTGCACGCGCGCCACCATGAACGGCCAGCCGGACAGGAACTCCAGCACGCGGAAGCGGCTCTGGCCCTGCACCACCATGTGGTGCGCGCCTTCGCCGCCGGCGATGTAGCGCACCACCTGCCCGGCGGTGCCGACCCAGTAGAGGTCGTCGGGCTTGACGTCGTTCTTCTGCGGGTCGCGCTGCAGGAGAAAGCCGACCTTGCGCTCGGCGCGCACCGCCTCCTGGGCGCCGGCCACCGAGGCCGGACGGCCGATCGTCACCGGCGAAATCACGCCCGGGAAGAGCACCGTGTTCCTCATCGGAATAAGGATCAGCGCGTCTTCCGGCAACGGCTTCAGCGCGCCCTGCCGGGCGCGCTCGGCGCCCGCGGACGCGGGATTGGAGCTGCCTTCTGCCAGTACCTTGCTCATGCGCCTTCCCTCTTGCGGAAAACGAGCGTCAGCACGCCGTCGGCGAGCCTCTTCTCGACCAGCTCCAGCGGACTGTACGGATCGCCGAGCGGCAGGCCGATGTGCCGCTCGAACCGGCCGTAGGGAATCTCCAGGCGATGGACGTTCATCGTGTCCTCGCGGCAAGGGAAGGCGCGCAGGGCGCTGATGTGCAGCCCGCCCGGGTCGAGCGCCACCGTGATCGAGTCGGCCGGCACTCCGGGCAGCGCCACCTGCACCCGCACGTCTTCCGGCGACTCGGTGATGTCGACCGGAGGCTCCCAGGACGCGCTGGCGTGGCGGAAGAACTGGCGCTGCAGGCGCTCGGCGCGCTCGATCATCGAGAGCGCCTCGCCCCACATCCAGTTCGAAAAGTCTCGCGAGGTCATCGCACGTTAGATTGCGCCGGACCGCCGGCGAATCAACCCCGGTGCAAGATTCGCTCCGGAAACGCTATTTCGCCTGCTGCAGCAGCCAGTTACGGAAGGCGACGACGGCCGGCCGCTCGGCGATCACCTCCGGGCAGACGAGGTAATAGGCCGACTGGGGCTTGAGCTCGACGTTGAAGGGCGCGCACAGCCGGCCCGAGGCGATGTCGGCGTCGACCAGCGGCCGCAGCGCGAGCGCCACGCCGAGCTTCTGCGAGGCCGCCTCGAGCGACAGGATGTTCGAGGAGAAATGCGGCCCGCGCGTGCCGTCGACCTTGTCCGACACGCCGGCCACCTCGAGCCACTTCTGCCAGGCATGGCCGTGGGCGACGAGGTCCATCGCGTCGTCGTGCAGCAGCGTGTGATGCGCGAGGTCGGCGGGCTCGCGGATCGGCGGATTGCCGCGCACCAGCTCCGGGCTCGCCACCACCGCGGTCGATACGCCGAACAGGCGGTCGGCGCGATAGCCGGGATAGTCGCCGCTGCCCAGATGGATCTCCACGCCCGAGGTTTCGTCGCGCGGATCGTGGCCGCCGATCAGCACCTGCGCGGCGTCGAGCGCGCCCGCGTCGACCATCCGGCTCGAGGCGACGACGCGCACGTCGATCTTCGGCTCGCGGCGCGAGAAGTCGGCGAGCCGCGGCATCAACCAGCGCGCCGTGAACACCGGCGGCGCGGTGATCATCAGGTCGGTCTCGTCGGCGCGCTCGTGGATCATCTCCACGGCGCGCGCCAGCGCCTCGAAGCCGTCCTGCAGCCGCGGCAGCGCGGCGCGCGCCGCCTCGGTGAGCTGCACGCCGCGGCCGGCGCGCTTGAAGAGCTCCACGCCGAGATAGTCCTCGAGCGTCTTGATCTGATGGCTCACCGCGGCCTGCGTGATGGAAAGCTCGTTCGCGGCCTCCTTGAACGACAGATGGCGCGCGGCCGCCTCGAATACCCGCAGGGCGTTCAGGGGCGGCAGCCGATAGATCATGAGTTTTTCTTATCCCTGGGGTGAGAATTGATCGTTTGTACCGCTATGCCTGCGGCCTCATCATTGCAGGCATGCAAAACCGCAATCTTAGAACCGCTTTCTGGCGAAACGCCGCCGCTTCTCTGCCCGCAGAGGTCCGCGATCGTTATATGCTCGACCTTGAGCGTGCGGAACGCTGGGAACTTGCGCTCGCCAGGGCCATCGAAGTCTTGGCGCGCGTGAAAGCCGCCCTGGCGAGAACCTTCCAGGCGCCTCGCAGCGCGCACTAAGCACTTGAAATATGCGGCCTCGCGCCGCATATGACAAGCGAAGGCCGAGAACAAGCTTGCCTCGCCGTCCGAGCAAATCCGAAGCCTCCTCCTCCTCCTCTGGCTAGGGCCCGCTCGGGCGGCGAGCATTTCTGCCGCCGCTTCGACCCGCCGTCGCGCTCCAGTAACATTGCGCGCATGAAGGGCAAAGCCGCGCCGCGCGCGGCCGGGGTGGTGGTTTTCCGCCGCACCGAGCGCGGGCCTTACTTCCTCGTGCTGCGCGCCTACAACAACTGGGACTTTCCCAAGGGGCTGGTCGAGCCCGGCGAGGATCAGCTCGCCTGCGCCAAGCGCGAGCTGAAGGAGGAAACGGGGCTCGCGGGCGTCGATTTCCCGTTCGGCGACGAGTTCAAGGAGACCCTGCCCTACTCGGGCAACAAGGTCGCGCGCTACTACCTCGGCGAGACCGAGGAAGTGGAGGTCGAGCTCCCGGTGTCGAAGGAGCTCGGGCGGCCCGAGCACCACGAGTACCGCTGGGTGAGCTTCGAGGAGGCCGAGGAGCTGCTGCCGCCTCGCCTGTCGATCGTTCTCGACTGGGCGAAGCGCACCATCACCGGCTCCTGACTAGCCGCTGTTTCGCAAGCCGGCCGCGACGCCGTTGATCGTCAGGTGGATCGCGGCGAGCAGCCGCGGATCGCTCGGATCGGCGCGGCGGCGGCGCAGGCATTCGACCTGCACGTGGTTGAGCGGGTCGAGGTAGGGGAAGCGGTTGCGGATCGAGCGCGCGAGCGTCGGGTTCTCGGCGAGCAGCGCCTCCTGCCCGGTGATCGCCGCCAGCGCGCGCCGGGCGCGCTGCCATTCCGCTTCGATGCGCCCGAACACCTGCTCGCGCAGCCGCGCGTCCGGCACCAGCTCGGCGTAGCGCGCGCCGATCGCGAGATCGGTCTTGGCGAGCACCATGTCGAGGTTCGACAGCACGGTGCGGAAGAACGGCCACGTGCGGTACATGTCGCGCAGCGCCGGCAGGCCGTTCTCGTGCCCGGCGAGCCACGACTCGACCGCGGTGCCGAAGCCGAACCAGCCCGGCAGCATGATCCGGCACTGGCTCCAGCTGAACACCCACGGGATGGCGCGCAGGTCGCCGATGCTGCGAGTGGCGCGCCGTGACGCCGGCCGGCTGCCGATGTTCAGCTCGGCGATCTCGGCAATCGGGGTGGACGCGCGGAAGTAGTCGACGAAACCCTCCGTGGTGACCAGCTCGCGGTAGGCGCCGAACGCCGCGCGCGAGAGCTCCTCCATGATGGCGGCGTGGCGAGCGCTTCTCGCGCGCGGCGTGCGCGGCGCGAGGCTCGCTTCGAGCGCCGCCGCGGCGAGCGTTTCGAGGTTGCGGCGGCCGCTTTCCGGATCGGCGTACTTGCTGGCGATCACCTCGCCCTGCTCGGTCAGCCGCAGCGCGCCGTCCACGGTGCCCGGCGGCAGCGCGAGCACCGCCTCGTAGCTCGGTCCGCCGCCGCGGCCGATGGTGCCGCCGCGGCCATGGAAGAGCCGCAGCCGCACGCCGTGCGCCTGGCATGCGGCGAGCAGCCGCCCCGCCGCCTTGTAGAGCGACCAGTTGGACGTGAGGTAGCCGCCGTCCTTGTTGCTGTCCGAATAGCCGAGCATCACCTCCTGCTCGCGACCCCGGCCCTCCAGCCATGACCGGTAGAGCGGCAGCGCCAGCGCCCGCGCCATCACCTCGCCGCAGTTGTCGAGGTCGTGGACCGACTCGAAGAGCGGAATGATGTCGATCTCGAGCGGCGCCGGGCTGCCGGGACGCAGCAACCCGGCCTCCCGCAGCAGCACGCCGACCTCGAGCATGTCGGACACCGATTCACAGTGTGAGATGACGTAGTGCGGCACCGCCCGGGCGCCGAAGCGCTGCCGGCCCTCCGCGGCGGCGGCCAGGATGTCCAGCTCCTTCTGCGTCTGCGCCGAGTAGGCGACGTACGGCGAACGCAGGAGGCGCGGGCTTCGCAGCTCGCGCGACAGCAGCTCGACGCGCTGCTCCTCGTCCAGCGCCTCGTAGCCCGCGATGCCGGCGCGCGCGAGCAGCTCGGCCACCGCGGCTTCGTGCACGTCCGAGCTCTGGCGAAGGTCGAGCGGCGCGAGGTGGAAGCCGAAAAGGCTCGCCTTGCGCTCGAGGAGCCGCAGCCGGCCCCGCGCGAGGAGCGCGGCGCCGTGGTTGCGCAAGGCCCCGGAGATGATGCCGAGCTCGGCGGCGAATTCCTCGGCGCTTTCGTAAGGCGCGGCGCAAGCGACGGGCGGCGGGCTCGCGGCATGGCCGGCGAGCGCCTCGGCGGTCGCGGCAAGGCGCGCGTAGATGCCGGTGATGGCCCGCCGGTATGGCTCGTCACGCCGATGCGCCGACACGTCGCCCGAGCGCTCGGCGAGCCGCTCGACGTCGGCGGGCACACGGGTGTGGCGCGAGGAGAGCCCGAGCTCGCGCCCGAGGGCGTGCGTCTCCTCGAGGTAATGCAAGAAGAGCAGCCGGGCATGCAGTACCTGCGCGGCACGCAGCACTTCCGCCGTCACGTTCGGGTTGCCGTCGCGGTCGCCGCCGATCCAGCTGCCGACCGTGAGGAAGGACGCGAGCCAGGGCGTCTCCGCCAGGCCGAAGCGCTCCTTCAGCGCGCTCTCGAACTCGGCGTAGAGGCGCGGCAACTCGCGCAGGAAGGTGAGGCGGAAGTAATTGATGCCGTTCGCCACCTCGTCGGTCACTTCCAGGCGCGCGAAGCGCAGCATCGAGGT
>DASVDO010000028.1:0-22035 GCA_036381055.1 Burkholderiales bacterium
TCGTTAAGCCGCTCTTCCAACCACGCCACAACGCCGCCCGCTCTTCGGGCGTGAACCTTCTCGACATGCAACACCCTCCCTCCCATGATTCAATCAAAGGTGTTGCATCGACGGATTTACATCACCCCGTCCCCGAATTAGCCGCCCAGGAACAGGCGGCCGACCTCGGGGTTCTGCAGGAGCTCCTTGCCGCTGCCGGCGAGGGCGAGCTGGCCCGCGACGAGCACGTAGCCGAGGTCGGCGAACTCGAGCCCCTTCTTGGCGTTCTGCTCGACCATGATGATGGTCTTGCCGTCGCGCAGCTGCAGCTCGGCGAGGATGTCGAACACCATGTCGATGAAGCGCGGCTCGAGGCCGATCGAGGGCTCGTCGACCAGCAGCACCTGCGGGTCCATGACCAGCGCGCGCGAGATCTCGAGCAGGCGCCGCTCGCCGCCCGAGAGCACGCGCGCCTTGTGCTGGCGCCGCGCCGCGAGCCGGTCGTAGCGCTCGAACACCCGCTCGGCGGCGCGCCGCGCCTCGGCGCGCGACGGCAGCAGGTAGCCGCCCATCAGCAGGTTCTCCTCCACCGTCATGTCGGGGAACACCGACTTGTCCTGCAGGATGTAGGCGATGCGCGCGTCGCGCAGCTTGCGCTCGGCGCCCAGGCGGGTGATGTCGTGGCCGGCGCAGACGATGCTGCCCGAGAAGACGCGCGAGAAGCCGTAGATGGCGTGCAGCACGGTCGACTTGCCGGCGCCGTTCGGCCCGATCAGGCACAGCGACTGGCCGCGCCCGACGTGCAGGTTCAGCGAATGCAGGATCTCCATGTTGCCGTAGCCGGCGCGTACCTCGCGCAGCGACAGGAACGGCTCGCCGCCCGCCAGCTCGCGCAGGCGCGCCTCGGGGATGTCGCTCTTCAGCTCCTCGGCCTGGCGCGCCACCTCGTCGACCGAGAGCACGACCTCGGCGCCGCCGTCGTGGTAGCCGCGCACGCTGCGCGCCGGATCGGCCGACATCAGTGCGCCCCCAGGTAGGCGTCGATCACGCGCTGGTCGTTGCGGATCTCGTCCGGCGCGCCGCTCGCCAGCAGCTCGCCGCGCGACATGCAGTAGATGTGGCTCGCCAGGTTCATGATCACGCGCATGTTGTGCTCGATCACGAACAGCGTGATGCCGAACTCGGCGTTGGCGCGCTTCAGCCGGTCGATCAGGCCGTTGATCAGCGTCGGGTTGATGCCCGCGGTGGGCTCGTCGAGCAGCAGCACCTTGGGCTCGTTCATCAGCGCCATCGCGAACTCGAGCAGCTTCTGCTGGCCGAAGGACAGCGAGCCGGCGACCAGCTTGCGCTTGGCGTACAGGCCGACGAACTCGAGCAGCCGCTCGGCGCGCTCGATCATCTCCGGCGGGTACTTGCGGAACATGTGCGACCAGGTCGTCTCGCGGTGCGGCAGCGAGACCAGCAGGTTCTGCACGCAGTCCATCTTGGAGAAGATGCGCGTCTGCTGGAAGGTGCGCAGCATGCCCAGGCGCGCGATGCGCTGCACCGGCAGGCGCGAGATCTCGCGGCCCTCGAAGCGGATCGAGCCGGCGTCGACCGGGTGCTGGCCGACGATCGAGTTGAACAGCGTCGTCTTGCCCGAGCCGTTCGGCCCGATCAGGCCGGTGATGCTGCCGCGCGCCACCTCGAGCGACACGTCGCGGTTGGCGACCACGCCGCCGAAGGCCTTGCGCACGTTGCGCACCTCGATGATCGGCTCGCTCATTGCACCTTGATCCCGAACCATTCCGGGCGGCGCTCGCGCAGCCAGCCGAGGATGCCCTGCTGGAAGTAGACCACGTTGACGATGATCAGCAGCCCGAGCGCCACGTACTGCCAGCCGAGCAGGTAGGTCCAGGTCACCTCGCGCAGCGTGTAGAACAGCGTCGCGCCGATCACCGGGCCCCACAGCGTGCCCTTGCCGCCGAGCAGCGTCATCGCCACCATGAAGATGCCGAAGGTGAGCGTCGGGTAGGCGGTCTCGAGCGGCTCGATGAAGCCGGTCATGTTGCCGAACAGCGCCCCGGCGATGCCGAGGAAGAACGCCGAGATGCACCAGGCGACCGTCTTGTAGCGCGCGGTGTGCAGGCCGAGCGCCTCGGCCTTGTCCTCGTCGTCGCGGATCGCGTTGATCGCCAGGCGGAAGCGCGTCGAGTAGAGCCAGCGCAGGAACAGGTAGCAGGCGACCGCGGCGACCATGCAGCAGACGTAGAAGAAGCGCTCGCGCGCGCCCGGCGGCCCCGGGAACACCGGCATGGCGATGCCCTGGCCGCCGCCGACGTACTCCCAGGCGTTGGTGAGCTCGGCCGCGGCGATCGCCACGCCGAGCGTGCCGATGGCGAAGTACGGCCCGCGCAGGCCGAGCAGGATGCGCGAGAGCACGGCGCCGACCACGACCGGCAGGACCGCCGCCGCGGCGATGCCGAGCGCCAGGCCCTGGAAGTACTGTTGGTCGGTGAAGTCGACGCGGATGGCGCCGCTCGCCGCCGTGTACTCCGCGACGTCGTAGACCAGGCCGATCTGCACCACCGCGCAGGTGTACATCCCGAGCCCGAAGAACAGGATGTTGCCGAGCGAGTTGTAGCCCATGTGCCCGCCCATGATGTCCCACGTCAGCGCGAACAGGATGAAGATCCAGAACACCGCGAACTGCACGCTGTGGGCGGGGAAGAGGATCGGCGCGGCGATGCCCGCGGCGAGCAGCAGGAGGTGCAGGACGGCCTGGCGCTTGCTCATTGCAGGGCGAGCCGGTGGCGGCGCAGCAGCAGCGTGCGCCAGAGCAGCACGACCAGCAGCAGCCCGACGATGGTCGCCTGCTGGTACTGGGCGCCGAGCAGGAAGCCGCTGTACTGCTCGACCACGCCCAGGCCGAGCGCGGTGAGGATCACCCCGGGCAGGTTGCCGAGGCCGGCGGCGGTGACGATGACGAAGGCGCGCACCGAGTAGGCGATGCCGTAGAAGGGCTGCAGCACCCAGATCATGCCGACGATCACGCCCGCCGCGCCGCAGATCGCCGCGTTGATCGAGTAGGTCATGGCGTAGACGAGGTCGGTGTTGACGCCGAGCACGCGCGCGGCGCGCGGGTCCTGGGCGGTGGCGCGGATCGCCTGGCCGAGGCGGCTCTTCCTCAGGAACAGCACCATCGCCACGGCGAGCGCCAGGCACAGGCCGAAGGCGACGATGCGGCTCCAGGTGATGTCGATCGTGCCGCCGTAGAGGTCGAGCCGGCCGAAGCCCGACTTGATGGTGCGCACCTCCGGGCCGAAGGCCAGGTTGAGCAGCTGCTGGATGGTGATCGCCAGGCCGAAGGTGGCGAGCAGCGAGGTGAACAGGTCGAGCTGGATCACCCGGCGGATCATCACCTTGTAGAGCACCCAGCCGAGGACGAACATGACCGCCGCCACCGGCAGCACGGCGACGATCGGGTGCACGCCGTGCTGGGCGAACTGCAGCCCGAGGTAGCCGCCGAGCATCACCAGGTCGCCCTGCGCCAGGTTCTTGACGCTGGTGACGCCCCACACCAGCGCCAGGCCGTAGGCGGCGAGCGCGAACACCGCGCCGACCGCCAGCCCGTTCAGCCAGAGCTGGACGTTGAAGATCGGCGCGGCGACGAGGATCTGCAGGTTATCCCACATGCTGCGTCGTTCCCGCGATTGGCCGTCGTCCCCGCGCAAGCGGGGACCCATTTTCAGAAAATGGAACGACGGCCGGGATCGCTAGTCGGCGCGCGCCTGGCGCGGGAACTCCAGCGGCTCGGCCGCGTACTTGGTCGGCGCCACCACCACGTACTTGCCGTTCTGCACCTGGCGCAGCACCATCGGCTTGCCGATGTTCTTGCCGGTCTTGTCGAACTTGATCTTGCCGTAGAAGGTTTCCATTTCGGTCTTCGCCAGCGTGTCGCGCAGCTTCTCGGTGTCGAAGCTCTGCGCGCGCCTGAAGGCGTCGGCCCAGATCTCGATCGCCGCCGAGGCCTGCGCGGTCTGGTAGGGCACCTCCTTGTACTCGGGATGGGCCTTCAGGAACGCGTTGTTGTAGTCCATCGCCGTGCCGAACAGCGGATCCTTGTACTTCAGCGTCTCGGCCCATTGCGTCGGGCACAGGATCCCCTCGGCGGCGGCGCCGAACTTGCCGATGATGTCGGCCGACTCGCAGTGCGTGATGCCGATCATCGGCGCGTTGACGCCCATCTCCTTCATCTGGCGCGTGGCGGTGATCGCGCCCTTGGTGTGGCCGGAGAACACCAGCACGTCGGGCTTGAGCGCCTTGATCTTGGTGAGCGTCGCCGAGATGTCGGACAGGTCGCGCGGCATCTTGTCGTCGATGACGATCTTCATCCCGTACTTCTTCGCCGTGTCGACCACGCCCTGGCGCACGTCGAGCGAGAAGGGATCGTTCTCGAACGCCATGGCGATCGTCAGCTGCGAGGGCTTCTTGTTGATCTTCTTCGCGAACTCGGCGGCGAGGTCGATCGCCGGGGACAGGTACTGCTCCGACGTGGAGAGCGCCGCGAACATGTACTTGTAGCCCTGGGTGAACAGCGAGCGCGAGGCGCCCTCGGCCTCGACCATCGGCACCTTGTACTTCTCGATCACCGGCGCGGCCGCCTTGGTCGGGCCCGAGGCGTAGGGTCCGAGGATGAACTTGATGCCGTCCTGGTTGATGATGCGCTCGAGGAGCTGCGCGGTGCGCGCAGGCGTCGACTCGTCGTCGTAGTACTTGATCTCCAGCTTGTAGCTCTTGCCGTTGATCTTCACGCCGCCGCGGTCGTTGATCCGCTTCACCGCGAAGTCGTAGCCGTCTTTCGCGTTCTTGCCTTCCTGCGAGTACTTGCCGGTGATCGAGATCGCCGAGCCGAGCACGATCGTGTTCTGGGCGTGGGCGCTTGCTGCGAAGCAAAACGCCGCCGCGGCGGCGCTGATGTACAGACGGGCAGGGTTCATGGTTCCTCCTCCTCAGGTCGGGAGCGCCAAGGGTTACCCGACGCGCCTTAAGAGTTACTTAAACCCGGAAAAGAAAGGGTAAAGGCGCCCTGGGCGGGGGCGCGAACGGGTCCTGGGGGCGGCAACGGGTCCTGACCCCTTTTCCGGAGGCCGCTCGGGCTTCTTGACGAAAGGCCCTGCGCGTCGGGGTTCAAACCGGGCATCCAGTGCAGGCACTGGTCGCATCGCTGGCCGTTTCGTCGGCTGGTCCTGGTACGGCATCGCCTTCTTGCTCGCCTTCGCCTGCGCGCTTCAACGAGCCATGCGCCGAAAGCGGTCCTGACACCTTTTACGTCGTGATCCGATCCCTCGAGCAGGCGCCATACCCCGCCGGCCGCTCTTAAGGTCACCTTAAGGTCGCCTTCCTACGATGCCCCCAACGAGAAACCTTTGCTGGGGAAAGCCATGCGATTCGCATCACCGAGACTGAGGGCGGCCGTGCTGGCCGCGCTCGTTCCGGCGTTCGTCGCGGGGTGCTCGGCATCGACTGCGGCGCAGCAGCCGGCGGCCGGGGGCGCGACCGCGCCGACCGGCGCGGCGCAGGCGCAGGCCGCCGCGCCGCGCGGCACGCCGGACTTCACGCGGCTCGTCAAGCAGGCGGGGCCGGCGGTGGTGAACATCAGCGTCACCAAGGAAGTGCGGCCGGCGCAGGCGCTGCCGTTCGACGAGGACGACCCGATGTTCGAGTTCTTCCGCCGCTTCGCCATCCCGGTGCCGCGCCCGGCGCCGGTGCACGGCATCGGCTCGGGCTTCATCATCAGCTCCGACGGCTACATCCTCACCAACGCGCACGTGGTCGACGGCGTCGACGAGGTGCAGGTGAAGCTCACCGACCGGCGCGAGTTCACCGCCAAGGTGGTGGGCAGCGACAAGAAGACCGACGTGGCGCTGCTCAAGATCGACGCCGAGAACCTGCCGACGGTGAAGATCGGCCACGCGAAGGACGTGGAGGTGGGCCAGTGGGTCGCGGCGGTGGGCTCGCCGTTCGGCTTCGAGAACTCGGTGACCGCGGGCATCGTCTCGGCCACCTCGCGCTCGCTGCCCGGCGGCAGCTACGTGCCGTTCATCCAGACCGACGTGGCGGTGAACCCGGGCAACTCGGGCGGGCCGCTGTTCGACCTGGACGGCAACGTGATCGGCATCAACTCGCAGATCTACAGCCGCAGCGGCGGCTACATGGGCCTGTCGTTCGCGATCCCGATTGACGTGGCGATGAACGTCGCCGAGCAGCTGAAGACCCAGGGCCACGTGACGCGCGGGCGCATCGGCGTGGTGGTGCAGAGCGTGAACCAGAGCCTCGCCAAGTCGTTCGGCCTGCCGCGCCCGGAAGGCGCGCTGGTCAGCTCGGTGGACGAGAAGGGCCCCGCCAAGCGCGCCGGCATCAAGGCGGGCGACGTGATCATCGGCTGGAACGGCCAGCCGATCGAGCAGTCCTCCGACCTGCCGGTGCTCGTGGCGAGCACCAAGCCGGGCACCAAGGCGAAGGTCAAGGTGTGGCGCGACGGCGCCGAGCGCACGCTCGAGGTGATCGTCGGCACGATGCCCGACGAGCAAAGGGTCGCCTCGGCGGACGAGGTGGACCCGAACGCCAATTCCGGGAAGCTCGGGCTGCTGGTGCAGGAAGGCGAGCAGGGGCTGGTGGTCGCGCAGTCCTCCGGCCCGGCGGCGAAGGCGGGGGTGCGGCCCGGCGACGTGATCCTCGGCGTGAACAACCACCCGGTGAAGAGCGTCGAGGAGCTGCGCCGGGCGGTGGAGAAGGCGGGCAGCCACCTGGCGCTCCTCGTGCAGCGCGGCGAGGCCACGGTGTACCTGCCCGTCGAGATCGGCTGATTCGACAAGAAGGGATCGACATGAGACTGCTGCTCGTAGAAGACGATGCGATGATCGGCACCGGCATCCAGGTCGGGCTGCGCCACGAAGGCTACGCCATCGACTGGGTGCACGACGCCGAAGCGGCCGAGGCGGCGCTCGCCGCCGAGGACGCCGGCTTCGCGCTGGTGCTGCTCGACCTGGGCCTGCCGCGCAAGGACGGCTTCGCCCTGCTCGAGAGCCTGCGCCGGCGCAAGAACCGCGTGCCGGTGCTGGTGATCACCGCGCGCGACGCGGTGTCGGACCGCATCAAGGGCCTCGACCTGGGCGCCGACGACTACCTGGTGAAGCCCTTCGACCTCGACGAGCTGGCGGCGCGCATCCGCGCCGTGCTGCGCCGGCACGCCGGGCGCGGCGAGCCGGCGGTCGAGTTCGGCGGCTTCCGCCTCGATCCGACCTCGCGCAAGGTAAGCTACAACGGCCGGGAGGTGAACGTCTCGGCGCGCGAGTTCTCGCTGCTGCAGGCGCTGCTCAACCGGCCGGGCCAGGCGCTGTCGCGCACGCAGCTCGAGGAGCGGCTCTACGGCTGGGGCGAGGAGATTGCCAGCAACTGCATCGAGGTGCACGTGCACAACCTGCGGCGCAAGCTCGGCGAGCGCGCGATCCGCACGGTGCGCGGCGTCGGCTACGTGATCGACGGAGCCGAAGCGCCGTGTCGATCCGCCGCAAGCTCCTCGTAGCGCTGCTCTCGGCGCTGCTCGTCACCGGCCTCGGGGCGAGCGGCGCCACCTGGTTCGCCGTCCGCAAGGAGGCGAACGACCTCTTCGACTACCACCTGGAGCAGATGGCGCTGTCGCTGCGCGACCAGCCGCTGTCGCTCGCCGGCGGCTGGGAGCTGTTCCCGCAGTTCGGCCACGACTTCGCGATCCAGGTGTGGGACCCGGGCGGCATGCTGGTCTACCTGTCGGGCGCCGGCGTGGTGCTGCCGAAGAGCCGCGCCGGCTACGCCACCGTGACGGTGGACGGGCAGGACTGGCGCGTGTTCACGCTCGCCGACGCCTCGCGCAGCATCCAGGTCGCGGCGCCGATCACCGTGCGCAGCGGCCGCGCCACCGCCATGGCGCTGCGCATCCTCGTGCCGGTGCTCGCCACCATCCCGCTCTACGGGCTGCTCATCTGGCTGATCGTCGGCGACGGCCTGCGGCCGCTGGTGCAGATCGCGGGCGCCATCCGCCGCCGCGCGCCCTCGTCGCTCGATCCGCTGCCCAGCCGCGGCCTGCCCGAGGAGGTGGCGCCGATGGTGAGCGAGCTGAACGCGCTGCTCGGCCGGCTGCGCGAGGCGATCGAGCGGCAGAAGCGCTTCACCGCCGACGCCGCGCACGAGCTGCGCTCGCCGCTCACCGCGCTGCAGGTGCAGCTCGACACGCTCGCGCGGGCGCGCTCGGCCGAGGAGTCGCGCGCCGCGCTGGAGAGCCTGCGCGCCGGCATGCGCCGCGCCGCGCGCCTGGTCGAGCAGATGCTCACCATCGCGCGCCTCGATCCCGAGGCGGCGAGCGAGCCGTTCGGCGAGGTCGAGCTCGGCGCGCTCGCCTCGGGGGTGGCCGCCGAGCTCGAGCCGCTCGCCGAGGCGAAGAAGCTCGAGCTGCGCCTCGAGCGCATGGACGCGGTGCGCCTGCGCGGCCAGCCGCAGGCGCTCTACACGCTGGTGCGCAACCTCGTCGACAACGCGATCCGCTACACGCCGCCCTCCGGGCGGGTGCTCGTGCAGGTGCGGGCCGAGGACGACGGCGTGGTGCTGCAGGTCGACGACACCGGGCCCGGCATCCCGGCGGAGGAGCGCACGCGCGTGTTCGACCGCTTCCACCGCCTGCCCGGCTCGAACGCCGAAGGCAGCGGCCTCGGCCTCGCGATCGTGCGCCAGGTCGCGCGCGCGCACGGCGCCGACGTGTCGCTCGGCGAGTCGTACGGCGCGCGCGGCCTGCGCGTGACGGTGCGCTTTCGCGACGTCGCGGCGTGACGACACTCCGCTCAAGCCACGCCCGCGGAAGCAGACGGATCGGCGCCGATGGTGCAGACTGGCGCGATGCATTCCCCCACAGCGCACGCCAATCCGCGCGGCACGGGCGGCGTCCCGACGCGCTCGCTGAGGATCGTGGTCGCCGACGACGACCGCGACACCGTCGACATGCTGAGCATCATCCTGCGCGACGAAGGCCACGTCGTGCACGGCGTGTACAGCGGCAAGGACGTGCTGCCCGCCGTGCGCGCGATCAATCCCGACGCGGTGATCCTCGACATCTCGGTGCCCGGCCTTTCGGGCTACGCGGTCGCGCAGGAGATCCGCTACAGCTTCACCGAAGAACGCCGGCCCATGCTCATCGCCATCTCCGGCAAGTGGACGGAGCACGCCGACCGCAAGGTCGCGCACCTCGTCGGCTTCGACGCGCACCTGCTCAAGCCCGCCGATCCGGCAGAGCTGCTCGCGCTGCTCCGCCCGCTCGCCGCGCGAACCTGACGCGTCGTCGAATCCAAGTAGAATTCCCCTCCTGCGGAGTGATGCCCGAGAGGCCGAAGGGGGCGCCCTGCTAAGGCGTTATACGGGCTTAAACCCGTATCGAGGGTTCGAATCCCTCTCACTCCGCCAGTTCAGCCGCTCTCCCGCAGGAGCTTGACCAGCGCTTCGGCGGGAACGGGCTTGCTGAAGAGATAGCCCTGCATCTCGTCGCAGCCCATTTGCACCAGCGCCGCCGCCTGGTCTTCGGCGTCCACGCCTTCGGCGACCACCTTGAGGCCGAGCGAGTGGGCGAGCGAGACGATGGTCGAGACGAGCGTCAGGGTGTTGCGATCACCGAGCATGGTGATGATGAAGGAGCGGTCGATCTTCAGGGAGCTCACCGGCAGCCGGGCGAGATAGGCGAGCGACGAGTAGCCGGTGCCGAAGTCGTCGATCGCGATGCTCACGCCGAGCTCGCGCACGGCGCGCAGCTTCTCGATGTTGCCGGCGACGTCGTCCATCACCATGCTCTCGGTGATCTCGATGTCGACGCCGGGGGGCTGCGCGCCGCGGGCGATCGCGCGGGTGACGCTCGACACGAAGTCGCGGCGCCTGAGCTGGACGGGCGAGACGTTGACCGCCAGGCGCGGCATGGCGATTCCCTGCTCGAGCCAGTGCTTGTGATCGAGCACCGCCTGGCGCAGCGCCCACGCGCCGACTTCCAGGATCAGGCCGGTCTCCTCCAGGAGCGGGATGAACTTCACCGGCGGCACCAGGCCCTGGGCGCTCTGCCAGCGCAGCAGCGCCTCCGCGCCGGTGATCCTGCGGCTGCGCAGGTCGACGCGCGGCTGGTAGTGCAGGACGAACTCGTTCTTCTCCAGGGCGCGCCGCAGCGCGGTCTCCATCGCCAGCTCGCTCGCCGTGCGCTCGGACATCGACTGGTCGAAGAACAGGTGCCGCTCGCGCGTCCTCTTGCAGCGCGCCAGCGCCGCCTCGGCGCACTTGAGCAGGCCGTCGGCGTCCTGGGCGTGGTCCGGGCATATGGCGATGCCCGCTCTCGCCGACAGGCGCAGCTCCGAGTCGCCGATGTGGAACGGGTCGGCGAGCGAGCGCTTCGCGAGGTCGCCGAGCAGGCGCGCCGCCTCGAGCGTGCTCTTCGTACGAGGCAGCACGATGGCGAAGCTGTCGCCGCTCACGCGCGCGAGCTGCCGGGCGTCTCCCACCGTCGCGGCGAGCCGCTCGGCGAACTTGCCGAGCAGCAGGTCGCCGGTCTGGCGGCCGAGCGACTCGTTGATCGCCGACATGCGCTCCAGGTTGGCGACGATCAGGGTCAGCTTGGCGTTCGCCGGGCCCGCCTCGGCGATGAACTGGCCCAGCCGCTCGAGCAGCAGCGTGCGGTTGGCGAGGCCGGTGAGCGAGTCGTAGGAGGCGAGGTAGTCGAGCTTCTCCGACTTGTCGATGTGGTCGAGGGCGAACGAGATATCCCCGGCCAGCTCGGAGAGCAGGCGCATTTCCTCGTCGTCGAAATAGTGCGCCTCGGGCGCGAACAGGCCGAGCACGCCGAGCACCTTCCCGGCGCTCATGAGCGGCAGCACGGCGGCCGACAGGTATCCGCGCTCGAGCGCCTGCTCGCGCAGCCGGAAGGCCGGCTCCTCGGCGATGTCGTTCAGGATGACCGGCCGCTTCTCCCGCACCGCGCGCCGCACCAGCCCGCGCCCCTCGGGCACCGGGTCCTCCTGCGCCAGCGCCAGGAGCTGCAGGAAGCCTTCCTCGTGGCCGCGCCAGGCGACCGGCTTGATCGACTTCGCCTGGGCGTCGAACATGCCGATCCAGACCATGCGCAGGCCGCCCGCCTCCAGCGCGATGCGGCAGGCTTCCTCGAACAGCTCCTGGCGCTCGGGGCCGCGCACGATCAGGGTGTTGATGCCGCTCAGCACCGAGTGGACGCGGTTCAGCCTGCGGATCCTCGCTTCCGCGCGCTTCTGCTCGGTGATGTCCTGGATGGTGCTGAACCAGCGCCCGTTCTCCGGCGCCGCCGGGCCCTGCGCGGGCTCGATCACCTGCCGCAGGTCGACCCAGGCGCCGTCGCCGCGCTGCAGGCGGTACTCGAGGTCTATCCGCTTCTTCGTGCGCTGCGCCTCGAGGCTCCTGGCGCGGAACAGCGCCCGGTCCTGCGGCGCGAGCAGGCCCAGCCACTCGCGCACGCTGCGCGGCATGCTTTCCGGACCGATGCCGATCAGCTCCGGCACCGTTTCCGACCAGCTTTCGAAGCGCCCGTCGGGGCCGGTGATGATGTGGGCGAGCCGCGCCATCGCCTGCGCGCGTCGCAGCGCCGCGTCGCGCTCGCGCAGGTGCTCCCGCGCGATCTCCAGCGCCGCCTGCGCGCGGCGCTGCTCGCGCATGATCTGCGCCTCGGCGAGCGCGCGCTCGACCGCCGTCGGCAGCCGCGCCAGGTTGGTCTTCAGCACGTAATCGGTCGCGCCGTTCTTCAGGGCGCGGATCGCGTAGTCTTCGCCCAGCGTGCCCGAGACGAAGATGAAGGGGATCTCGGGCGCCTGCTCGCGCGCGAGGTGCAGCGCCTCCATGCCGTCGAACGACGGCATGGAGAAATCCGAGAGGATCACGTCCGGCGCGAACTCGCGCAGCGCCCGGGCGAAGGCCTCGCGGGAGTCCACCACGGTATGCGCCACGCGCAGTCCCGCGCGGCGGATCTCGCGCAGCTCGAGCTCCGCGTCCTCGCGGCTGTCCTCCGCGAGGAGGACTCTTACGGTGAGGGCTGCCACCGCTGAGGCACCGGCTGGTTGAGCAGCAGCCAGTACACGCCGAGCTGGCTCACCGCGTGGACGAACGTCCCGAACTC
This sequence comes from Burkholderiales bacterium, assembly GCA_036381055.1. Taxonomy (GTDB): domain Bacteria; phylum Pseudomonadota; class Gammaproteobacteria; order Burkholderiales; family SG8-39; genus SCGC-AG-212-J23. Next base: position 12,161 of record DASVDO010000028.1, read on the forward strand.
GACCGGCTTGCGCACGTAGCTGTTGGCGCCGGACTCGTAGCTCTTCAGCATGTCCTCGTCCTCGCTCGACGAGGTGAGCACCACCACGGGCACCAGCCGCGTGCGCGGGTCGGCGCGCAGGCGCTGCAGGACCTCCAGCCCCGAGACTTTCGGCAGCTTCAGGTCGAGCAGGATGACCGCGGGCTGCTGCGACACGTCGCGCCCCGCGAAGCGTCCTTCGCCGAAGACGTAGTCGAGCGCCTCGGCGCCGTCGCGCGCCACCACGATGTCGTTCGCGGTCTTCGCCATGCGCAGCGCGCGCGTGGTCAGCGCCTCGTCGTCCGGATTGTCCTCGACCAGCAGGATGCACTTCTCGGCCATTCTCCTCTCCCGGTTATGCGGCAAGCTCGGATGCCCCGGCGGCGCGCGGCGCGCCGAGGGTGAAGTAGAACACGGCGCCCTTGCCCGGCTGCGCGTCGGCCCAGATGCGCCCGCCGTGGCGGTGCACGATGCGCTGCACGGTGGCGAGGCCGATGCCGGTGCCCTGGAACTCGCCCGCGCCGTGCAGGCGCTGGAAGGCGCCGAACAGCTTGTTGGCGTAGCGCATGTCGAAGCCGGCGCCGTTGTCGCGCACGAAGAAGGTGGCGTGCTCGCCGTCGCGCAGGGCGCCGATCTCGATGCGCGCCTCGGCGGTGCGCGAGGAGAACTTCCACGCGTTGCCGATCAGGTTCTCGAGCGCGGCGCGCATCAGCCGCGCGTCGGCGTGCGCCTTCAGGCCTTCCCAGACCGACACCTCGATCTTGCGCTGCGGCTCGCGCTGGCGCAGCTCGGCGACCACTTCCTGGGCGATCTGGCCGAGGTCGACGTCGCGGCGCTGCAGCTCGCCGCGCGACACCCGGGACAGGTTGAGCAGGTCCTCGATCAGCTGCCCCATGCGCTGGGTCGCGGAGCGGATGCGCGCCAGGTAGCCTTTCGCCTCCTCGGGCACGTGCTGCGGGAAGTCCTCGATCAGCGCCTGGCTGAAGCCGTCGATCGAGCGCAGCGGCGCGCGCAGGTCGTGCGACACCGAGTAGCAGAACGCCTCGAGCTCGGCGTTGGTGTACTCGAGCTGGGTGGTGCGCTCCCTGACGCGCTGCTCCAGCTCGGCGTTCAGGCGCAGCACTTCCTCCTCGGCGCGGCGCCGCTCGGCGACCTCGCGCGCCAGCTCGGCGTTGGAGCTCTCCAGGTGGCGCGTCATGCGCTCGATCTCGGCCAGCATGCCGTTGAAGCTGTCGGCGAGCAGCCCGATCTCGTCCTCGCTCAGCTTCTCGGCGCGCAGCGAGAAGTTGCGCCGCTCGCTCACCTCGGACGCCACCGCGGTGATGGCGAGCAGCGGCCGCACGAAGGTCTCGCGCAGCCGGCTGGACAGCAGGTAGGCGACCGCCATGGCGAGCCCCATCACCACGGCGGCGATGCCGAGGTAGCCGAGCAGCCGCTCGTACAGGCGGTAGTCGGCGCGCAGGTAGACGGTGCCGAGGATCTCGCGCTCGTTGCTGATGCGCTTGAAGACGACGATGTGGTCGCCCGCGACGTGCACGCCCTCGGGGCCGGGCAGGCGCGGCAGGGGGGCGGCGCCGGGCGCGGCGAAGCTCGCGAAGCGCCGTCCCCTCGCGTCGTAGATCACCGCCGCGCGTATGCGCGGCCGGTAGCGCAGCAGGTCGAGGTTCTCCTGCGCGGCGGCCGGATCGTCGAAAGTGAGCGCGGCGCTGCTGGTGCGGCCGAGCAGGTCGGCCTGGGTGCGCAGGTCGTTGATCCAGCTCTGCCGGTAGAGATACAGGTCGTAGGCGACCATCGCGCCGATCGCCACCAGCAGCGCCGCCGCCGTCGCGGCGAGGATCACCGCGAGCAGCTTGCGCCTGACCGGGAAGCGCGGCGCGGCGTTCACGAGGCGATCACCTTGCGCGCCACCGCGAGCAGGCGCGAGCTGATCTTCAGGCGCGCGCGCTCGGCGGGCGGCAGCGCGATGTCGAAGCGCACGCGCTGGTTCTCGACCACGAAGTTGATCATGCTTCCGGCGCGCAGGCCGGCTTCGCTGTCGGTCACGGCGAGAATCGGCTGCGCGTCCGCCGCGGCCAGGATCTCGGCGAGGCGCCCCGACTCGCCGCTTCCGACGAACAGCACGTGCACGCCGCGCAGCGAGTCCCCCGGCCGCAGGCGCCGCACGGCGATCGGATAGCCCTTGACGCGCCGCTCGCCGACCAGCCGCTCGAGCGCCTCGGCAATCTCGTCGGCGCCCATGACGCCGACCACGAACCGGTCTTCGCCGGCGAAGGCCTCGGGCGGCCACTGCACGAAATCGCCGAACTTGTAGAGGAAGGCGGCCTTGATGTCGGTTTCGCTGCTCGGCGCCGGGCTCTGCGCCGGCGCGGCGCCGCTCCAGAGCGCCAGGAGGAGCGCCAGCGCGACGATCGCGCCGAGCGCGCTCCGTGCCGGCGCTGGCGTGCGCGCCATGCCCTAGAAGCCCGAGAAGCGCACGGCGACGAACACCGAGCGGCGCAGCTCCACCGGCGGCGCGGCGCTGGTGGCGAATTCCGGGTGGCGCGGGTCGAGCAGGTTCTCGCCGACCACCGAGAGCTCGACGCGCTTGCTGGGCCGCCAGGCGTAGCGCAGGTCGAGCGCCGTGTACGCGTCGAGCTCCGGGGCGGGCAGCGCCGACACGTGGCGCAGCGCGGCCTGCAGCTCCTGCCGCTCGCTCATGTCGAGCGAGGCGCGCAGGGTCCACTGGCGCGACGGGTCGTTGCGCAGCGTGACGTTCTCGGTGCCGAACGGATCGGTGCTCGTCGGATCGAGCTGCAGGTCGTCGTGCAGCGTCGTCAGCCCGCCCGTGATGCGCAGCCGCTCGCTCGCCTGCAGCGTGGCCCACATCTCGGTGCCGCTCATGCGGCCCGAGATCTTGTTCTCCAAGACGAGCGGCGGCGGCGTGCCGCTCCTCAGCCGGTCCCACTCGTGCAGGAACGCGGTGGCGGAAAAGCTGAGGCGGCTGACGCTCGCCCGGTAGCCGAGCTCGTACACCTTCGCCACCTCGGACACGAAGTCCGGCCCCGCGGCGACGGGGAACGCAGGGGAAGCGACGGCGCGATCGAAGCGCGACGGCGAGCGCACCGCGCGCGAGAGCGAGGTCCACAGGAAATGGCTCGGCGAGACGCGCCAGCCGAGGCGGACGCTGGGCAGGAACTCTTCGCCGGTATAGTCGTTGCGCTCCACCTTGGCGCCGGCGGTGAGCGTGAGCGCCTCCGAGAGCGCGATCTCGTCCTGCGCGAAGACGTTCCACCACTCGAGCGTGTCGGACGGCGGCACGAACACCGAGAAGAAGGCGGGCTCCTCGTCGTCGTGGCTCGCGCGGTAGCCCGCGCCGTACACCAGGCGATGGCGGCCGAACGCCAGCGCGTGCTGCGCCTCGAGGTCCACCGTATCGACCGTCGGATGCAGCACGACCGAATCGCGCCGCGCCATGTGGTCGACGTACGCCTGGAGCTGGACCTCGGAGCCCTCGCCGAGGCGATGGTTGTACCGCGCGAGCAGGTTGCCGCCGGAGGCATCGAGCGCGCCCAGGTTGAGCGTGCCGAGGACGCGGTCCTGGCCGCGCAGCTCGTAGGCGTCGCCCTGCAGGGTGAAGCGCCCGGGGCCGCTGCGCGCGTCGACGCGGAAGCCGACCTGCGTGAAGGCGCGGCCGTCGAACGCGCGTGTGCCGTCCTCCTTCTCGTTCTCGCGCGCGTCGGAATACTTGCCGTAGATGCGATACGTGGCGTCCCCGGAGAGGCGGCCGCCGTAGCGCGCGAGCGCCAGGCGGTCGCGGTTGCCGATGCCGCCGGCCGCCAGCGTGCCGAGCGTGTCGGACGAGGACTTGGTGATGACGTTGATCACGCCGTTCACCGCGTTCGCGCCCCAGAGCGTCGCCCCCGGCCCGCTGATCACCTCGATGCGCTCGACGTCCTCCAGCACGACGTCCTGCTGATCCCAGAACACGCCGGAGAAGACCGGCGTATAGAGGGTGCGGCCGTCGACCAGCACCAGCAGCTTGTTGCCCACGGCGTTGTTGAAGCCGCGCGCGGTGATCGCGTATTGCCCCGCATCGATGCGCGCCACCGTCAGGTTGGGCGCGAGGCGCAGCGCCTCCGGCAGCGTGCGCACGCCCGAGCGCCGGATCTCCTCGGCGGTGATCACGTAGATCGACGCGGCCGCGTCCTTGAGCGGCTCGGGCCGGCGGGTCACCGAGGTGACCGGGACGTTCGCCAGCTCCTCGAGGCTCAGGTCGGCGAGCGAGGCGATGTCGCCCTGCGCGCGGGCCGCGGCGCACACGAAAAGCGCGATCGAGGCGGCGTGCCAGCGCCTGCGGGGCATCCTCCCTCCCATCTTGTTTTCGCGCGGCTCGCCCGCGCCCCTGGTCGTCGTCCGATGATACCAGCGCGGTTATCATTCCGGCTGAGGAGGAGTCCATGAGATCGAAGATGCTGGCGCTCGCCGGAGCGTTTTCGCTGGTTGCCGCCGCGGCGCCCGCCGCGGCGAAGGAAACCGTCACCTACGCCTACCTGATCGACCCGGCGCTGGAAGGCGTGCTCTACGCGATCAAGACCGGCAAGGTGAAGTCCGACACGGTCGAGGTGCAGGCCACGCCGCTCGCTATTCCCGCGCTCATCCAGTCGACGCCGACCAAGCGCTACGACGTGGTCATGAACGCGGTGCTGTCGATCCCGCGGGCGCTCGACAAGGGCCTGCGCCTCGAGGTCCTGTCGACGGCGCTGCGCTCGGTGGTGGGCGCCGAGAGCGGCGGGATCTGGGTCAAGGCCGACGGGCCCTACAAGTCGCTCGCCGATCTCAAGGGCAAGACGGTCGGCGACTCGGCGCTGCAGTCGACCGGCACGACCTGGACGCGCATCGCGCTGCTCAAGGCGCACAAGATCAACGTTTCCTACGACAACGGCGACTTCAAGTGGGTGCAGATGCCCTCGGCCGCGCTGCCCGGCGCGCTCGAGTCGGGCCGCATCGACGCCGCCAACCTGATCCACCTGCAGGCGTTCGAGGCGATCCGCTCGCGCAGGTACGTGTCGCTGCTGCCGACCGCCAGGGACGTGCGCGCGCTGTTCGGCGTGCAGCAGGTGTCGGCGGTGAACGTCGGCTACCCCGAGAAGCTCGCCGCCCGGCCCGAGGCGTTCAAGGAGTTCAACCGCATGCTCAAGGCCTCGGTCGACTACGCCCTCGCGCACACCGACGAGGTCGGCAGGGCGATCGGCGAGCAGTACAAGGTGTCGCCCGAGTTCTTCGGCTGGTGGCTGAAGAACTACTCGACCTTCCCGGCGGTGGTGAGCGACGGCGACCTGAAGTCGATGGAAGTGGTGTGGGAGAACGCGCGCCAGCTCGGCCTGATGGGCAAGTACCCGAAGGCCGCGTCGGTGGTCTGGCAGGGCGCGATCCGCGAATAGCCGCGCCGTGGCGACGCGCGGCCGCGCCGGCCGGCGCTCGCGCCTGGCGGCGCATGTCTTCACCGCCGGCTTCCTGCTCGCCTGGCAGGCGTACAGCCTCGCCGTGGAGCCCTACGTGCTGCCGGGCCCCTGGCCGGTGGCGCTGCGGCTCTGGGAGTTCCTGACCACCTTCGACCTCTTCAAGCACGCGTTCGCCTCGCTCGCGCACGTGGCCGCCGCCATGGCGGCATCGTTCGTCGTCGGCACCGGCCTCGCGCTGCTCGCGCACTACGTGCCGGCGCTGCGCCTGGCGGTGCACGGGCGGCTGTCGCCGTTCCTCAACTCGTTCTCCGGCATCGGCTGGGCGCTGCTCGCGATCGTCTGGTTCGGCGTCAACGACCTGACGGTGATCTTCGCCATCAGCGTGGTGCTCACGCCGTTCGCCGTCATCAACATGCGCGAAGGCCTGGACACGCTCGACGCGGAGCTGCTGGAAATGTCGGCGAGCTTCACGCGCCGGCGCGGCCGCGAGTTCGCGCGCATCGTCGTGCCGTCGCTGCTGCCGTTCGTCTTCGCCACGCTGCGCATCAGCTTCGGCGTGTCGTGGAAGGTGACGCTCGCCGCCGAGCTGTTCGGCGGCCGCAGCGGCCTGGGGTACCTGTTCAACCTGGCGCGCCAGAACTTCGACATGGCGCTGATCCTCGCCGTGATCGGCGTGATCATCGCCTTCGTCTACAGCGCCGACCGCTTCGTGCTCGCGCCGCTGCAGGCGCGGGCGGCGCGCCACCACGCGGCGGCGGCATGAGCCGCGAGCGCCTGATCGCCGACGGCATGGTGCTCGCCGTGCTGCTGCTGTGGTGGCTCGCCTCGCTCGGCATGCCCGAGTTCATCCTGCCGGGCCCGTGGCCGGTGGCGAAGACGCTGTTCTCGCTCTTCACCACGCCCGCGCACCTCGCCGACACGGCGGCGAGCGCGGCGCGGGTGATCGGGGCGGTGGTGGTCGCGACGGCGCTCGGCGGCGTGCTCGCCTACCTGCCCTGGCGCTGGCCGCTGTTCGAGGGCATCGTGCACGAGCGCATCAAGCCCTTCCTCAACTCGTTCCCCTCGGTCGGCTGGGCGATCCTCGCCATGGTCTGGTTCGGCACCACCGACCTCGGCGTGATGGTGGTCGAGGTGGCGATCCTCACGCCGTTCTGCCTGATCAACCTGTCCGAGGGGCTGAAGGAGCTCGACGCCGAGCTGCTCGAGATGTCGGCGAGCTTCACGCGCCGGCGGCGGCGCGTGCTGCTGAAGATCGTGCTGCCGATGCTCCTGCCCTACGCCATGTCGGCGATCCGCATCGCCTACGGCGTGGGCTGGAAGATCGCGCTGGTGGCGGAGCTGTTCGGCGTGTCGAGCGGCCTCGGCGCGGTGATGCTGCAGGCGCAGATCGTCTCGGACGCGGCGACGGTGTACGCCACCTGCCTCGCCATCGTGCTGCTCTTCCTCGCCGGCGAGAAACTGGTCCTGGACCCGCTCTCCCGCGTGGTAGCCTACAAGTGAGGTTCTCCGCATGATCGCTCCCGAGCTGGTGCTGAAAAACGCCAACGTCATGACGCTCGACGCGCGCTCGACGAGGCCGCGCGCGCTCGCCGTCGCCGGCGGGCGCATCTTCGCCCTCGGCGACGAAGCCGAAGCTCTGGCGTCCCGGGCGAAGACCGTCATCGACGCCGGCGGGCGGACCGTGATCCCGGGACTGTTCGACAGCCACATCCACACCCTGGGCGGCGCGCTGAACGAGCTCGCGGTGTCGCTCGAGAACGCGCGCTCGATCGCCGACGTGCAGGCCGCCTTCGCCGAGCGCGCGCGGCGCGTCGCGCCGGGCGCCTGGATCCTCGGCGGCAGCGGCTGGCACGAGAGCCAGCTCGCCGAGGGCCGCATGCCGCGGCGCGAGGAGCTGGACGCGGTCACGCCGGCGAACCCGGTGTTCCTGCGCCGCGGCGGGCACGTCGCGGTCGCGAACAGCGCCGCGTTCCGGATCGCCGGCATCTCCAGGTCGACGCCCGATCCCAGGGACGGCGTGATCGCGCGCGACCCGGCCACCGGCGAGCCGAGCGGCATGCTGGTGGAGCGCGCCGCCTTCAACCTGGTGCTGAAGCACGTGCCGCCGCCGACGCGCGCCGAGTACGTGGAAGGCCTGAGCCGGTTCACCGCCAAGCTGAACAGCCGCGGCGTCACCAGCACGCTCGAGCCGGGGCTCAACCTCGAGGAGATCGGCGCCTACATGGAGCTCTGGCGCCAGGGCAGGATGACCACGCGCGCGCGGCTGCTGCAGCGCGTGTCCTGCCTGGACGACGTGCAGGCGCTCTCCTCGGTGATCGCGCCCGAGTTCGGCAACGACTGGCTGAGGATCGGCGGCTTCAAGTACATGGCCGACGGCGGGGTGGAGGCCGCCTACCTGCGCGAGCCCTACCGGGTGATCGAGGGCGAGCAGAACGACCCGAACTTCGTCGGCAAGCTGATCCTGCCGCCGGGCGGCATGGACGAGCTGCGCGAGATGCTGACCATCGCCGCCGAGCGGCGCTGGCAGGTGCAGGTGCACGTGGTGGGCGACGCGACCATCGACGCCATCGTCGGCGTGATCGAGGAGGTGGCGGCGAAGCGGCCGATCGACGGCTGCCGCTGGACGCTGATGCACGTGTTCCTGCCGCGCAAGGAGGCGCTCGCGCGCATCAAGCGCCTAGGCCTGCACACCACCGTGCAGGACCACCCGGTGAAGCTCGGCCACAACATGGTCCGCTACTGGGGCGAGGAGCGCGCGGCGCGCTCGATCCCGGTGCGCACGCTGGTCGCCGAGGGCATCCCGACCGGCGCCGGCACCGACGCGCCGGTGGTCGACTGGAACCCGTTCGAGTCGATCTGGTGGATGACCACGCGCAAGGTGTTCGCGAAAGGCGAGGTGCGCGTGCTCGGCGCCGAGGAGGCGATCGACCGGGAGACGGCGCTGCGGCTGTACACGGCGGGCAGCGCGCGCAACAGCTTCATGGAGGAGCGCCTCGGCTCGCTCGAGCCGGGCAAGCTCGCCGATTTTGCCGTTCTCTCGGCCGACCCGATGGCGGTGGCCGACGACGCGCTGCGCGAGCTGCGCTCCTGCCTCACCGTGGTCGGCGGCCGCATCGTGCACCGCGACGGGCTCTAGCATGGCCGAGCTCGACTACCCGGTGCTCGACATGCGCGAGGTCTACGTCTCGCGCGACATCTTCGGCCTGCGCCTCGCCGAGCGCGTGCGCGCGCTCGCCGGGCAGCCGGTGCGGCTGCGCGGCTACATGGCCTCGCCGCTCGCCGCGCAGGACGACTTCTTCGTCCTCACCCGCTCGCCGCTCGTCGCCTGCCCGTTCTGCGAGCCGGGCACGAGCTGGCCGCAGGACGTCGTGCCGGTGCAGCTCGAGCGCGAGACGCCGTTCGTCCACGAGCCGCTCGCGGTCGAGGCGGTCGGCCTGCTGGAGGTCGCGCGCCGGCCCGATCCGCGCACCGGCGGGCTGCGCCTCGCGCGCCTATGCGACGCGCGCTGGCGCGTCGCCTGAGGCCTCGACCTTCGCGAAAAGCGAATGCAGGCGCGCGCGATGGCGCGCGAGCTCCGCATCGCTCTCGAGCGCGCGCGGCCGCGGCGCGGCGATGGCGAGCGTCTCGAGGATGCGCGCCGGCTTGTTCGAGAAGAGCAGCACCCGGTCGGCGAGCGCCAGCGCCTCGTCGACGTCGTGCGTGACGAACACCACGGTCTTGCGGGTGCGCTGCCAGATGGCGACGATCTCCTCGCGCATGCGCCGCCGCGTTGCCACGTCGAGCGCCGCGAACGGCTCGTCCATCAGGATGATGCGCGGCTCGACCGCCAGCGCGCGCGCGATGGCCACGCGCTGGCGCTCGCCGCCCGAGAGCATGCGCGGATACTTGTGCGCGTCGGCGCCGAGGCCCACCAGCTCGAGCAGCTCGCGCGCGCGGCCGCGCATCGCCGCCTTGCCGCCGCCGCCTTTCCCGCCTTGGCCGCCGCCGCCCCAGCGCAGCTCCATCGCCAGCACCACGTTGCCGAGCGCGTCGCGCCAGGGCACGAGGCGCGGCGACTGGAACACGTAGGAGATCTGCTCCCAGGCCTCGGCGGGCGTGCGGCCGTCGACCCGCACCGTGCCCGACTCGGCGGCGAGCAGCCCGCCGATCACGCGCAGCGTGGTCGACTTGCCGCAACCCGATGGTCCGAGGATGCAGAGGAACTCGCCGTCGTGGACCGCGAAGCTGAGGTCGTCGTAGAGCGTCTGGCCGCCGAAGCGGACCGCGACTTGGGAGAATTCGATCACCGGCCGATTATCGACGATCCGGCGGCCGAGGCAGCACGCGCGAAGGCGGCAGGTGCACGGTGAAAGTGCTGCCGCGGCCGGCAGCGCTTTCGACGCTCACCTCGCCGCCCATCAATCCCATCAGGCGCCG
>DASVDO010000029.1:0-32606 GCA_036381055.1 Burkholderiales bacterium
CGCCATCCCGAGTGCGTGTTCCTCTCCGAGGCGTTCACGCGGCCGAGCGTGCTCGAGTACCTGGCGAAGCTCGGCTTCTCGCAGTCCTACACCTACTTCACCTGGCGCAACACGCGCCACGAGCTGACCGAGTACTTCACCGAGCTCAGCCAGGACCCGTCGCGCGAGTACTTCCGGCCGAACGTATGGCCGAACACGCCCGATATCCTGCACGAGTACCTGCAGCACGGCGGCCGCCCGGCGTTCATCGTGCGCGTGGTGCTCGCCGCGACGCTCGCCGCGAGCTACGGCCTGTACGGGCCGGCGTACGAGCTGATGGAGAACGTGCCGCGCGAGCCGGGCAGCGAGGAGTACCTGCATTCGGAGAAGTACGAGATCCGGCGCTGGGAGCGCGCCCGCGCCGATAGCCTCGCCGAGCTGATCGGCCGCTTGAACCGGATCCGGCGCGAGAATGTGGCGCTGCAGAGCGACTGGAGCCTGCAGTTCCATCCCACGGACAACGACCAGCTGCTGGTCTTCAGCAAGCAAAAGGGAGACAACCTGATCCTCGTCGCCGTGAACCTCGATCCGCGCTACCTGCAGGCGGGCTGGGTCGACTTCCCGTGGGGCGAGGGCAGGACCTACTCGGTCGAGGACCTGCTCGGCGGCGGCCGCTATACCTGGGCGGGCCGGCGCAACTTCCTGCAGCTCAACCCGCAAACGCTTCCGGCGCATGTCTTCCGTGTTGTCCGAGGATAAGGAGATCGCGCAGGTCGCGGCGGCGGACAAGGAGGAGTCCTCCAGCGACCGCGCGCTCTGGTACAAGGACGCGGTCATCTACCAGCTGCACGTCAAGGCGTTCTTCGACTCGAACGGCGACGGCATCGGCGACTTCAAGGGCCTCACCTCGAAGCTCGACTACATCCAGGAGCTCGGCGTCAACGCGGTGTGGCTGCTGCCGTTCTACCCGTCGCCGCTCAAGGACGACGGCTACGACATCGCCGACTACCGCAACGTGCATCCGCACTACGGCACGCGCGAGGACTTCCGCGTGTTCCTGGATGAAGCGCACCGCCGCGGCCTGAAGGTGATCACCGAGCTGGTGGTGAACCACACCTCCGACCAGCATCCCTGGTTCCAGGCGGCGCGGCGCGCGCCGGCCGGCTCGCGGAAGCGCAACTACTACGTCTGGAGCGACACCGACCAGAAGTACAAGGGCACGCGCATCATCTTCACCGACACCGAGACCTCGAACTGGGCGATGGACCCGGTGGCGAAGCAGTACTACTGGCACCGCTTCTTCAGCCACCAGCCCGACCTCAACTTCGACAATCCGCGCGTGCTGCGCGCGGTGCTGAAGGTCATGCAGTCGTGGGCCGACATGGGCGTGGACGGATTCCGGCTGGACGCGATCCCCTACCTCGTCGAGCGCGAGGGCACGTCGAACGAGAACCTGCCCGAGACGCACGAGATCCTGAGGAAGATCCGCCGCCACATCGACGAGCGTTATCCCGGGCGCTTCGTGCTCGCCGAGGCGAACATGTGGCCCGAGGACGTGCGGCCGTATTTCGGCGACGGCGACGAATGCCACATGGCGTTCCACTTCCCGCTGATGCCGCGCATGTACATGGCGATCGCGCAGGAGGACCGCCACCCGCTGGTCGAGATCATGCAGCAGACGCCCGACATCCCGGACATCTGCCAGTGGGCGATCTTCCTCAGGAACCACGACGAGCTGACGCTCGAGATGGTCACCTCGCGCGAGCGCGACTACATGTACCGCATGTACGCCGCCGACCGGCAGGCGCGCATCAACCTCGGCATCCGCCGCCGCCTCGCGCCGCTCATGGAAAACGACCCGGAGCGCATCAAGCTGATGAACAGCCTGCTGCTCTCGATGCCGGGCTCGCCGATCCTCTACTACGGCGACGAGATCGGCATGGGCGACAACATCTACCTCGGCGACCGGAACGGCGTGAGGACGCCCATGCAGTGGAGCCCGGACAGGAACGCCGGCTTCTCGCGCGCCGACCCGCAGCGCGTCTACCTGCCGCCGATCATGGACCCGATCTACGGCTACGAGGCGGTGAATGTCGAGGCGCAGTCGCGCGACCCGGCGTCGCTCCTCAACTGGACCAAGCGCATGCTCGCGACGCGGAAGACCAGCCGCGCCTTCGGCCGCGGCTCGCTCTCGTTCCTGCGCCCGGGCAACCGCAAGGTGCTCGCCTACATCCGCGAGCTGGGCGACGAGGCGATCCTCTGCGTGGCGAACCTCTCGCGCAGCGCGCAGCCGGTGGAGCTCGACCTGAAGAAGTACGCCGGGCGCGTGCCGGTGGAGATGCTCGGCCGCACCGCCTTCCCGCCGATCGGCGAGCGCTTCTACCTGCTGACGCTGCCCGCGTACGCCTTCTACTGGTTCCGCCTCGCCACCGACGCCGCGCCGCCCGAGTGGCACGCGCAGGTGACGCCGCCGCAGGAGAAGCCGATGCTCGTGCTGTTCGACGGCTGGACGAGCTTCTTCCGCGAGCGCGTGGTGCCCTGGCGCATCGGCATGGCCGAGAAGCTGCGCATGGAGCTCGAGACGCAGGTGGTGCCGCCGTTCCTCGAGGGCCAGCGCTGGTACGCGCAGAAGGGCGACCCGGCCGGGCGGGCCGTGGTGCGCGACTACGCGGTGTGGAGCCTCGGCGCGATGAGCTGGCTGCTCGCCTGCGTCGAGGTGCGCGAGTGCGGCTACTTCCTGCCGCTCGCGCTCGCCTGGGAAGAGGAAGAGGACCAGATCAAGGCGCTGTCGGTCGCGACCATCGCGCGCATCCGCCAGCAGGCGAACGTCGGCGTGCTGGCCGATGCGGTGGCCGACGAGGCGTTCTGGCGCCAGGTGGTGAAGGCGATCGGCGAGGGGCGCAGCATCGCCACGCAGCACGGCCAGATCAAGTTCACGCCCACCGGGCTGTTCGGCGAGCTGGTGAAGGACGAGATCGCGACGCTGCAGCTCGGCCGGCTGCACGCGCAAAGCACCAACACCTCGGTGATGCTGGGCGAGCGGCTGTTCCTCAAGTGCTACCGGCGCATGCGGCCCGGCACGCATCCCGAGCTGGAGGTCGGCCGCTACCTGACCGAGGTGGCGCGCTTCCCCAACTGCGTGCCGCTCGCCGGCACGGTCGAGTACGTGCCGAAGGACGGCGAGCCCTCGGCGCTGGTGCTGCTGCAGGCCTACGTGCCGAACCAGGGCGACGGCTGGAGCTACACGCTCGATTACCTCGAGCGCTTCATCGAGATGCGGCGCGACGCGGAGGGGCACGAGGCGTTCCTCACGCTGGTGCAGACGCTCGGCACGCGCACCGCGCAGCTGCACCGGGCGTTCGCGCTGAAGAGCGGGCTGCCCGACTTCGAGCCCGAGCCGTTCACCGCGCAGGACTTCGAGGCCTGGCGCGCCCGGGTGCGCGAGGAGGCGGAGCAGACGCTGGCGCTGCTCGAGAAGGTCGAGCCGGCGCGCCCCCTGCTCGAGCGCCGCGCCAGGCTGGCGGCGCTGATCGACGCCTGCGCCGCGCCGCGCGGCGCGGCGCTCAAGACGCGGCACCACGGCGACTACCACCTCGGCCAGGTGCTGCTCGCCAACCACGATTTCCTGATCATCGACTTCGAGGGCGAGCCGTCCCGGCCGCTCGCCGAGGGCCGGCGCAAGCACACGCCGCTGCGCGACGTCGCCGGGATGCTGCGCTCCTTCAGCTACGCGCGCGGCGCGGTGGAGAAGCGCGAGCGGCCGCAGCAGCTCGCCTTCGAGAAGCTCGGCCCGGCGCTGCGCGACTGGGAAAAGAAGACGCGCAAGGCGTTCCTCGACGCCTATGCGGCGGCCGCCGGCGGCAGCGGCCTGTACGAGAGCTTCGCCGACGTGCGCGGCCTGCTCGCGCTCGCCGAGCTGGAGAAGCTGCTCTACGAGCTGCGCTACGAGCTGGCGAACCGCCCGGACTGGATCGACATACCGCTGAGCGGCCTCGAGGAGCTGCTCTCGCAGGGAGGAGGCTGAGACATGGACCGCTTCGACCCGATCATCGAGCCGCTGCGCGCGTTCCTCGCGCAGCTCGGCGACCTGCTGCCGCGCCTGTTCCTCGCCATCGTCGTCTTCATCGCCGGCTGGATCATCGCCAAGGCGGTGCGCTTCGCGATCGGCCGGGGGCTGCGCGCGGTGAACTTCCACGTGGTCACCGAGCGCGCCGGGGTGGACGCGTTCCTGCGCGACGGCGGCGTCCGCATGGACTTCACCGAGCTGGTCGCGGTGCTGTTCTACTGGATCGTCATCCTCGCCGCGCTGGTGATGGGCTTCAACCTGCTCGGCCTGACCTACATCACCGGCCTGCTGTCGGAGGTGATGCGCTTCGTTCCCAAGGTGATGGTGGCGCTGCTGATCCTCGCCTTCGGCGCCTACTTCGCGCGCTTCGTCGGCAACGCGGTGGCCGCCTACTGCCGCAACATCGCGCTGCAGGACGCCGACCTGATGGGCGGCCTGGCGCGCTACGCGATCCTGGTGTTCGTGGTGCTGGTCGCGCTCGACCAGGTGAACATCGGCGGCGAGATCGTCCGCCAGACCTTCCTCATCCTGCTCGCCGGCGTGGTGTTCGCCGTGGCGCTCGCCTTCGGCCTGGGCGGGCGCGAGTGGGCCGCAGACTTGCTTGAGCGCTGGTGGCCGCGCAAGAAACCCTGAAAGGGGGTTTGAGGAAATTTCCGGAGACACTTTCGGCGCGCAGCTCTCACCCGCCGGCGGCGCGGCGTTCCGCCTCTGGGCGCCCGGCGCGCGCACGGTGGACGTGGCGATCGACGGCGCCTTCCAGCCGATGCAGCGCCGCGCCGAGGGCTGGTTCGAGGCGCTCGTCCCCTCGGCGCGCGCGGGCACGCGCTACCGCTACCGCATCGACGGCGGCCAGCTCGTTCCCGACCCGGCTTCGCGCTTCCAGCCGCAGGACGTGGACGGGCCGAGCGAGGTGATCGATCCGTCGGCGTTCCGCTGGAAGGAGGGCTGGCGCGGCCGTCCCTGGCGCGAGGCGGTGCTCTACGAGCTGCACGTCGGCACCTTCACGCCGGAAGGCACCTATGCGGCGGTCGCCGGGAAGCTCGATTCCCTGAAGGAAACCGGCATCACGGCGATCGAGCTGATGCCGCTCTCGGACTTCGCCGGCCGGCGCAACTGGGGCTACGACGGCGTGCTGCCGTATGCGCCCGACAGCGCCTACGGGCGACCCGAGGACCTGAAGGCGCTGGTGCAGGCGGCGCACGACGCCGGCCTGATGATCCTGCTCGACGTGGTCTACAACCACTTCGGGCCGAAGGGCAACTACCTCGGCCTGTACGCGCCGGAGTTCTTCACCGACCGGCACCGGACGCCGTGGGGCGCGGCGATCGACTTCTCGAGACCGGCGGTGCGCAGGTTCTTCATCGAGAACGCGCTCTACTGGCTCGAGGAGTACCGCTTCGACGGCCTGCGCTTCGACGCGGTGCATGCCATCTACGACGACTCGCCGACCCACGTGCTGGACGAGCTGTGCCGGGAGGTGCGCGCGAGGTACGGCAGCTCGCGGCACCTGGTCCTGGAGAACGACGCGAACCAGTCGCGCTTCATCGGCCCGGGCCGCTACGACGCGCAGTGGAACGACGACGCGCACCATGCCTGCCACGTGCTGGCGACGGGCGAGGACGACGGCTACTACGTCGCCTACGCCGACGCGCCGGCGAAGCACCTCGCGCGCTGTCTCGCCGAGGGCTTCGCCTACCAGGGCGAGGTGTCGCCGTTCAGCCACGAGAAGCGCGGCGAGCCGAGCGGCCACCTGCCGGCGTCGTGCTTCGTGAGCTTCCTGCAGAACCACGACCAGGTCGGCAACCGCGCCTTCGGCGAGCGCCTCACGCAGCTCGCTTCGAAGGAGGTCCTCTTCGCGCTTTCGGCGATCCAGCTCCTCGCGCCTTCTCCGCCGCTCCTCTTCATGGGCGAGGAATGGGGCTGCCGGCAGCCCTTCCTTTTCTTCTGCGACTTCGACGGCGAGCTGGGCGAAGCGGTGCGCAACGGCCGGCGCGAGGAGTTCAAGCGCTTCGCCGCATTCCGCGACGCGAAGCGCCGCGAGCAGATCCCCGACCCGCTCGCCGAGAGCACTTTCCGCGCCTCGACGCTGGACTGGCGCAAGGCCGACGCGTCCTGGCGCTCGCATTACCGCGAGCTGCTCGAGCTGCGGCAGAAAGAGATCGTGCCGCTCGATTGCGGTCCGGGGCGCTACCGCATGCTGGACGAGCGCGCCTTCGAGGTGCGCTGGGACAGGCTGGTCCTCCTGGCGAACTGCGGCGAGCGGCCGGTGCAGGTCGCGCCGCCGCCGGGCAGGACGCTCTGGTCGAACGGCGCGCCGGGCGCGCCGTGGTCGGTGCTCTGGCTGATGCAGGCTTGAAAGAGATCGCCGACAGCTACCTCGACGTCTGGGGCGGCGAGAAGAAGATCGATCCGGCGGTGCGCGCGGCGCTGGCGCGCGCCCTGGGGCCGAGGCGCCGCGCGGCGAAGGTGCAGATCCGCGGCGGGCGCTGCTACCAGCCCGAGCTCTTCGAGCGCGGCGCCCGGGTGTGGGGCTTCATGGTGCAGCTCTACGGGTTGCGCTCGGCGCGCAACTGGGGCATCGGCGACTTCGGCGACCTGCGCGCGCTGGTCGAGCTCGCCGCGAAGCTCGGCGCCGCGGTGGTGGGCGTCAACCCGCTGCATGCCACGCAGGGCAGCCCCTACAGTCCTTCCAGCCGCCACGCGCTCAACGTCCTGTACCTCGACGTCGAGGCGCTGCCGGAGTTTTCGGCCAGCCGTGCGGTGCAGCGCCTGGTTCGCTCGCCGGCGTTCCGGGAACGGCTTGCGGCGCTCCGGGACGCGGAGCTCGTCGACTACGCCGCCGTGGCGCAGGCGAAGCTCGAGGCGCTGGAGCTCGTGTTCCGGGAAGCGGGCAGGCGGCCTCGCGAGACGAGCCGCTTCGCGATCTTCGAGGCGCTGCGCGAGCGCTACGGCGCGCCGTGGCAAAGCTGGCCGCAGGAGTACCGCAAGCCGGGCTCGCCGGCGGTGAAGCGCTTCGCGCGCGTCAATGCGCGCCGCGTCGCGTTCCACCAGTGGCTGCAGGACGCGGCGCGCGCCCAGCTCGCCGCGGTGCAGGCCCGCGCGCGCGCGCTCGGCATGCCGATCGGCCTCTACGTCGACCTCGCGCTCGGCGCCGACCGCGGCGGCGCCGAGGTGTGGGAAGAGCAGGGCATCTTCGCGGTCGACGTCTCGTGCGGCGCGCCGCCCGACGAGTTCAATCCCAGGGGCCAGGACTGGGGCCTGCCGCCGTACTCGCCGCGCGCCCTGCGCGCCACCGGCTATCGCGCGTTCCGCGCCCTGCTGCGCGCCAACATGCCCGAAGGCGGGGCGCTGCGCATGGACCACGTCATGGCGCTGTCGCGCCTGTGGTGGATCCCGCCCGGCGAGACGCCCGAGCGCGGCGGCTACGTGCATTACCCGTTCCGCGACCTGCTCGGCGTGCTGGCGGAAGAGAGCCGGCAAAGGCGCTGCCTGGTGGTCGGCGAGGACCTCGGCACCGTGCCGGCCGAGCTGCGCCAGGCGCTGAACGCGGCCGGCGTGCTCTCCTACCGGCCGCTGCTCTTCGAGAAGAAGGACGGCGAGTTCGCCGCGCCGCGCGACTATCCGCGCGAGGCGCTGGTGTGCGTCAGCACGCACGACCTGCCGACCTGGCGCGGCTACTGGGCGGCGCACGACCTGGCGCTGCGCACCCGGATCGGGCTGACCGTCGACCCGATCCGGGAGGCGCACGAGCGCAGCTTCGACCAGGAGAAGCTCTCTCGCGCGCTGGAGCGGGAAGGGCTGGACAAGTCGGCGCGCTCGGCGCACGCCTTCATCGCGCGCACGCCGTGCAAGGTGGCGCTGGTGCAGCCCGAGGACGTGTTCGAGCTGATCGAGCAGGCGAACCTGCCGGGCACGGTCGAGCAGCATCCGAACTGGCGGCGCCGGCTGCCGGTGCCGCTGGAGAAGTGGCCGGCCGACCCGCGCTTCGCCGCGCTCGCCGCCGCGATGGGCGAGCGCACCCTGGACGAGAACCGGCCGCTGCGCGTGCCCGGCGCGACCTACCGGCTGCAGCTCCACAAGGGCTTCCGCTTCACGGACGCGATCGCCCTGGTGCCTTATCTCGCGCGGCTGGGCGTCACGCACCTGTACGCCTCGCCCTTCCTGAAAGCGCGTCCCGGCAGCACGCACGGCTACGACGTCGTCGACCACAACGCGGTCAATCCCGAGATCGGCACCGAGGCCGAGCTCAACCGGCTGCTGCAGACGCTGCGCAGGCACGGCATGGGCCTGGTCGCCGACCTGGTGCCCAACCACATGGGCGTGCTGCATGCCGACAACGCCTGGTGGCTCGACGTGCTGGAGAAGGGCCGCGCTTCGCCGTACGCGCGCTTCTTCGATATCGACTGGTCGCGCGGCAAGCTGCTGCTGCCGGTGCTCGGCAAGCACTACGGCGAGGCGCTGGAAGCGGGCGAGCTGAAGCTGGAGAAGCGCGGCGGGCGCTGGAGCGTGCGCTACTTCGACCACCGCTTCCCGCTGAACGAGAAATCGACGCGCGGGCTGAAGGCGCCGATCACCGATCCGCTGGCGCTGCACCGCCTGCTCGAGCGCCAGCACTACCGGCTCGCCTACTGGCGCGTCGCCTCCGACGAGATCAACTACCGGCGCTTCTTCGAGATCACCGACCTGGCCGGCGTGCGCGTCGAGGATCCCCGGGTCTTCGACGCGACGCACCGCCTGGTGGCGCGGCTCGCCAGGCGCGGCGGCGTCGACGGCGTGCGCATCGACCATCCCGACGGGCTCGCCGACCCGCGCGAGTACCTGGAGCGGCTGCACCGCGTGTTCCACCGGCCGTGGATCGTGGTGGAGAAGATCCTCGCCGACTACGAGGCGCTGCCCGAGACCTGGCCGGTCGCCGGCACCACCGGCTACCGCTTCGCCAACGTGCTGACCGGCGTGTTCGTCGACACCGAGGCCGAGGCGCAGTTCGACCGCATCTGGCAGCGCTTCACCGGCGAGCGGCGCTCGTTCGACGAGATCGCGGTCGAGAGCCGCTACCTGATCATGGGCACGACGCTCGCGGCCGAGCTGCTGATGCTCTCGAGCTGGCTGGCGCGCATCGCCGCCGGCAACCGCAAGACCCGCGACTACACCGCGAGCGGCCTGCGCAAGGCGCTGCTCGAGATCGCGGCGCGCTTCCCGGTGTACCGCACCTACGTGAGCGCGCGCGGCGTGTCGGACAGCGACCGGCGCTGGATCGACTGGGCGGTGAACGCGGCGAAGCGCGCGAGCCGCATCGCCGATCCCGGGGTGTTCGACTTCGTGCGCGGCGTGATCACGATGGAGGCGGCGCCCCCCGCCGGGGAGCGCCGCCGGGAGATGCTGCGCTTCGTCATGCGCTTCCAGCAGTTCACCGCGCCGGTGGTCGCGAAGGGCGTCGAGGACACCGCGTTCTACCGCTACAACCGGCTGATCGCGCTGAACGAGGTCGGCGGCAATCCGTCGCGCTTCGGCCTGTCGCTCAGGGCCTTCCACGCCGCGAGCGAGGACCGCGCGCGGCGCTGGCCGGGCACCATGCTCGGCAGCTCGACGCACGACACCAAGCGCTCGGAGGACGTGCGCGCGCGCCTGGGCGTGCTCTCGGAGCAGCCTTCGCTGTGGCGGCTGTGGCTGCGCCGCTGGAGCCTGATCAACCGCAGCCTGCGCGCCGAGGGGTCGGACGCGCCGTCGCGCGCCGACGAGTATCACTACTACCAGGCGCTGATCGGCATCTGGCCCGCCTCGCCGCCCGACGAGCCGCAGGTCGACGCGCTGCGCGAGCGGCTCAAGGCCTACATGCTGAAGGCGGTGCGCGAGGCGAAGCAGCGCACGAGCTGGATCAACCCGGACGCCGAGTACGAGGCGGCGCTCGAGCGCTTCGTCGGCGAGTCGCTGCGCCACAGCCTGTTCCTGCGCGAGCTGAACGAGAGCGTGCCGAGGCTCGCGCGCATCGGCATGCTGGTGAGCCTCGCGCAGGCGCTCGTCAAGGTCGCCTCGCCGGGCGTGCCCGACTACTACCAGGGCACCGAGCTGTGGGACTTCAGCCTGGTCGACCCGGACAACCGGCGCCCGGTCGACTACGACCTGCGCAGACAGCTTCTCGACCGGGAGGCTTCCCCGGAGGAGCTCGTCGAGAACCTCTCGGACGGCCGCGCCAAGCTGCACGTGATCCGCAAGGGGCTGGAGATCCGTAAGGCGCATCCCGGCCTTTTCTACGGCGGCGCCTACGCGCCGCTCTACGCCGACGGGGGCCGCGAGCAGAACGTGCTCGCCTTCGCGCTGCGCTCGGGCGGCCGCACGCTGGTCGCGGTGGCGCCGCGGCTCTTCGCGCGGCTGATGCAGCCGAACGACCTCGCGCCGGTCGGGCCGCGGGTGTGGGGCGAGGCGCGCCTGCCGCTGCCGCCGATCGCGCTCGAGGACACGCTCACCGGGCGGCGGTTTCGCGGCGGCCCGACGCCGCTCGCCGAGCTGCTGGCGGAATTTCCGGTAGCTTTGCTGCTCGGATGAAGCTCCAGCTCAGCCTCGGCATGGCGGCCAACCCGCGCACCTGGCCGATCCTCGACGGGCGCGTCGGCGCCGACGGCATCGAGCTCCTGCCGAGCCCGGTGTTCGCCTCGGAGCTCTTCTGGCGCCAGCTCAAGTTCGGCGACTTCGACGTCGCCGAGATGTCGATGTCGTCGCTCATGATGGCGGTCGCCGCGGGCGACGCCCGCTGGGTCGGGCTGCCGGTGTTCACCACGCGCAAGCTCTTCCACACCGAGATCCTGGTGCGGCGCGCCGCCGGCATCGAGTGGCCCGAGGACCTGAGGGGCCGGCGGGTCGGCGTGCCCGAGTACCAGCAGACCGCGGCGCTCTGGACGCGCGGCGCGCTCGAGCACGAGTTCGGCGTGCGAGCCTCCGACATGGAATGGTGGATGGAGCGCGTGCCGACGCACAGCCATCGCGCCGCCGTCGGCTTCGATGCGCCGCCGGGCGTCACCATCCGCCAGGTGCCGGCGGAGAAGAACCTCGGGACGATGATCCTCGCGGGCGAGATCGACGCGATCGTGCACTACATCGTCAACCCGAACCTGGTCGATCGCAGCAGCGCCGATCTCTGGCGCCACCCGGACATCCGGCCGCTCTTCGCCGACCCGCTCGCCGAGGGCGTGCGCTACTACCGCAAGACGGGCCTGCTGCCGATCAACCACGGCATGGTGGTGAAGCGCGAGATCGCCGAGCGCCATCCGTGGGTGATCCTCAACCTGCTGAAGGCGTTCGAGCGCGCCAACGAGATCGCCGAGCAGGAGCGCCTGGAGCACGCGCGCTACCACATCGCGACCGGCCTCGTCGACGAGAAGAGCCTGGCCGTGCCGCTGGTGAAGCACGGCGTAAAGGCCAATCGCAAGGTGCTCGAGACCGCCGCGCAGTACTCGCAGGAGCAGGGCCTCACGCCGCGGCGCGTGCGGCTCGAGGAAATCTTCGCGCCAAGCACCCTCGACCAATAAATTCGGGGACGGAGCCCGAACTTTCTGCCCGGCACGGCGTCGCCCCCGCGAAAGCGGAGGCCCAGTCTTTAAAAGCTGGATTCCCGCCTTCGCGGGAATGACGAAGAACGCTCGGGTCGAGTTCGGGCTCCGTCCCCGCATCAGGCGAATCGCGTGCCGAAGGCCTTCCAGGGAAAGGCGTAGTCGATGCCCGCCTCGCGCAGCACCCAGGCGGCGAAGGTGTTGCTGTTCGGCCCCGGCCAGTAGCGGTAGCGGCGGCAGTAGGGGTAGCGCTCGACCGCCTCCAGGACGCGCTTTATCCGCTCGGCCGGCTCTCCCTGCCAGCGCGCGAGCAGGCGCGGCGGGCCGCCGCCCACGCCTTCGTCGGGCGCCTTGAGATCGCGGTGCACGTGGCCGACGCTGGTGCCGCCCGCGTCGGGCGTCTGCCAGACTTCCCAGCGCTCGCAGCGCCCGGCGTCGTCGCGCACCACGAACCAGCAATGCACCGCCAGCGCGCCGATCAGCGGGAGCGGCGCTCCGCGCAGCTCGACCAGCATCTACGGCAGCCTGGCGCGCTCGCGCAGGCGGCGCCGCTCGATCAGGGCGGCGAGCTCGCCCGAGTCCCTCAGCTCGTCGAGGAAGTCGCGCAGGTACTCGCCGGCCGCCGGGCGGCCTCGCGCCAGCGCCATGACGCGCGGCCGGCCGTCGAGGATCGCATAGGGCGCGGTGAAGTCGAGCTGCGCCGCCCGCGCCGCCTCGGGCAGCGCGAAAGCGACGTCGAACGGCGCATCGTAGGTGGTCGTGTACAGCGACACGCCGAGGCGACGCGCCAGCAGGCGCGCCAGCTCCGCGGCCAGCGGGTCGTCGCGCGCCATCGCGGCGCGCAGCCGCCCGGTGGGCGCGAGCTGCTCCACCACCGGCTCGGGCGCGAGCTCCGCGCCCGCGCAGGCGGCGCAGAGCAGCGCGAGCGCGATCAAAGCACGTAAATTCGGGGTCAGGGTCGTAATTCTTTACCGGCGCTTCTTGCGAAAGCAATCGGGCGCATGGTCGTCCACCATGCCCACCGCCTGCATGAAGGCATAGCAGATGGTCGAGCCGACGAACCTGAAGCCGCGCGCAGCAAGGTCCTTGCTCAGCGCATCCGACTGCGACGTGCGTGCCGGCACGCGCCGGCCGCCGTTAACCTTCGGCCGGCCGTCGACGAAGCGCCAGAGGTAGGCGTCGAACGAGCCGAACTCCTGCTGCACGCGCAGGAACGCGCGCGCGTTGCTCACCGCGCTCTCCACCTTGAGCCGGTTTCGCACGATGCCCTCGTCACGCAGCAGCCGCTCGATGTCGCGGCGCGAGAAGCGCGCGACCTTCTCCGGGTCGAAGCGGGCGAACGCCCGGCGGTAGCTCTCGCGCTTGGCGAGGATGGTCTCCCACGACAGCCCGGCCTGCGCGCCCTCGAGGATCAGGAACTCGAAGAGCACCCGGTCGTCGTGCACCGGCACGCCCCATTCCTTGTCGTGGTAGGCGATCGAGAGCGGGGTCTTCGCCCAGGCGCAGCGTTTGATCATCGCACTAGAAAAAATGTGGTCTGTCCCTGGTTTGGGGTTGGAAAAACGTGGTCTGTCCCTGGTTTCGGGTCAGTCGAGGGTGCGCTTGTAGAAGCGCAGGCCGATGGCGATCACGACCAGCATGAAAGCGAGGATAGGCCAGATCTGCGGCAGGAGGTCGAGCAGGCCGTTGCCCTTGAGCATGATGCCGCGCACGAGCACCAGGAAATGCGTGAGCGGCAGGAGCGAGCCCAGCCACTGCGCCCATTCGGGCATGCCGCGGAACGGGAACATGAAGCCCGAAAGCAGGATCGAGGGCAGGAAGAAGAAGAACGTCATCTGCATCGCCTGAAGCTGGTTGCGCGCGATCGACGAGAAGGTGATGCCGAGCGTCAGGTTGGCGGCGATGAAGATCAGCACGACGAAGTAGAGCAGCAGCGGATTGCCCTGCATCGGCACCCGGAACAGGGCGAGCGCCGCGGCGACGATCAGCGTCACCTGGATCAGGCCGATCAGGATGTAGGGCACGATCTTGCCGGTCATCACCTCGATCGGCAGCGCGGGGGTCGACAGCAGGTTCTCGAACGTGCCGCGCTCGCGCTCGCGCGTCATGGCGAGTCCGGTCATCAGCACCATGGTCATGGTGAGGATGGTGCCGATCAGCCCGGGCACGATGTTGTACGCGGTCACGCCTTCCGGGTTGTAGCGCCGGTGCACGCGCACCTCGAGCGGCGGCTGCCCCGGCGCGAGGCCGGCCAGCGCGCCGTCGAGCTCGCGCGCCAGGGCCGTGAACGGGAGCTGCACCAGCGCCGCGATGGCGTTGCCGACCGCGCCCGGATCGGTGGCGTCGGCCTCGACGAGCAGCACCGGCCGCTCGCCGCGCACCAGCTTGCGGCCGAAGCCCTCCGGGATGGTCACCGCGAAGGTCACCTCGCCCCGCGCCAGCAGCTCGTCGAGCTCGGACTCGCTGCGCGCGAGGCGCACGACGCGGAAATAGCCGCTGGTCTGCATCGCCGCGACGAAGCTGCGCGCGTACGGGCTCGCGTCGGCCGAGAGCACCGCGGTCGGCAGGCGCTTCGGATCGGCGTTGATCGCGTAGCCGAAGAGAACGAGCTGCAGCACCGGGATGCCGATGATCATGCCGAAGGTCAGGCGGTCGCGCCTGAGCTGGATGAACTCCTTGACGATGATTCCCACCCAGCGCGACCAGGAGAAGCTCATGCGTCCCTGCCCGAGGCCTGCATCAGGTGGATGAACACGTCCTCGAGGGTCGGCGAGGCCGCGCGCCAGCGCAGCCCTTCCTCGCGCTCGAACGGCGCGATGGCGCGCTCGAGCGCCGCGCCGTCCTCGCCGGTGACGTGCAGCGTGTTGCCGAACGCGGTGACGTGGGCGATGCCCGCGCGCCCGCGCAGCCGGCGGGCGAGGCCCGCGAGCCGGTGCGCGTCGCCGCTCACCTCCCAGGTGGCGAGGCGGAAGAGATGCAGCAGCTCGTCGGGCGTGCCGCTCGCGAGCAGCCGCCCGTACAGGATGTAGGCGAGGCGATGGCAGCGCTCGGCCTCGTCCATGTAGTGCGTCGACACGAGCACCGAGATGCCCTTCGCCGCGAGGGCGTGGATCTCCTCCCAGAAGTCGCGCCGCGCCTGCGGGTCGACGCCCGCGGTCGGCTCGTCGAGCAGCAGGAGCTGCGGCTCGTGCAGCATGCACGCGGCGAGCGCGAGCCGCTGCTTCCAGCCGCCGGACAGCGTGCCGGCGAGCTGGTCCTTCCTTGCCTCGAGCCCGATCTCCCTGAGCATGCGCGAGACGGCGGCGTTGCGGTCCGGCATGCCGTACATGCGCGCCACGAACTCCAGGTTCTCGCGGATCGTCAGGTCCTCCCAGAGCGAGAAGCGCTGGGTCATGTAGCCGACCGCGCGCTTGATCGCCGCGGTGTCGCGGATCACGTCGTGCCCGAGCACCACGCCGGCGCCCGAGTCGGGCCTGAGCAGCCCGCAGATCATGCGGATCGAGGTGGTCTTGCCGCTGCCGTTCGGGCCGAGGAAGCCGTAGATCTCGCCGCGCTTCACCTGCAGCGCGAAGTCGCGCACCACGGGCTTGCCGCCGAAGCTCTTGTTCAGGCCGTGCACGTCGATGACCAGCTCGCTCATCGCGCGCTCACGTCGATCGGCTGGCCGGGCTTGAGGTTGGCGCGCGCCGGGTCGTCGAGCCGCGCCTCGACGAGGAAGCGCAGCTTGCCGCGCGATTCCTTGCTGTAGAGCACGGGCGGCGTGTACTCGGCCTGGGTCGAGACGAAGCTCACGCGCGCGCCGATCGGGCCGGCGCAGCCGTCGCAGCGGATCTCGACCGGCTGGCCGATGCGGATCGTCGCGAGCGCCGCCTCGGGCACGTAGAAGCGCGCCTTGACGTTGCCGGGCGGCAGGATCGACGCCACCGGGCGGCCCGCCGGCACCCACTCGCCCGGGACGAAGAAGGTGTCCTGCACCAGGCCCGAGACCGGCGCGGCGACGCTCTTCTGCGCGAGGCGCCACTCGGCCTGCGCGAGCTGCGCCTGCGCCGCCTGCACCTCGGCCTGCGCCTGGCTGCGCTCCGCGTCGCGGCCGAGCGGCATGCGCGCGTTGCGAAGCTGCGCTTCGGCCTCGTTGACGCGCGCGCGGTCGCGCGCGAACGCCGAGCGCGCGTCGTCCAGGCGCGCCTCGGCGCTGAAGCCCTTGCGGAACAGCTCCTCCTCGCGCGCGAGCCGCGCGCGCGACAGCTCGAGCGCCGCCTGCGCCTGGCCGAGCTGCGCGCGCAGCGCGGCGATCTCCGGGGCGCGGCGCGGCACCTGCAGGTTGTCGAGCCGGGCCTGCGCGGCCTTCAGCCGCTCTTCGGCCTCGCGGCGCGCCGCGCGCTCGGCTTCCTGCTCGAGCGCGAACACCGGCTTGCCCGCCGCGACGGCGTCGCCGCGCCGCACGTACAGCTTCTCGAGCTGCCCGGCGTAGGGCGAGGCGAGCAGCACGTACTCGCCCTCGATGTAGCCCGGCCAGGCGTCGCCCGCCGGCTCGCTGCACGCGGCGAGCAGGAGCAGGCCGGACAGCCAGGCGCGGCTCATGAGGCGATCGAGGCGGCGAGGCAGCGCCCCTGCTTCTCGAACCAGTACACCACGTTGCCCGTCACGACGATGCTGCCGCTCACCACCGCGCTCGCCGCGGCCACCGCCCCGACGGCGACGAGCAGCTCGGCGCAGCCGCGGCCCTGGCAGCGGCCGAGCGCACCGACCTGCGCCATCTGCAGCTCCATGTGCTTCGCCTCGATGCGGCAGTCCTCGTCGTACACCGTGGTGGTGCGCGGCAGGTAGATGCAGCCGGCGAGGAGCAGCGCCGCGGCCGCCGCTAGCGCGCGATGCACGAGGCCGCCTTTCTCAGCACGGTTTTCGCCTCGGCGCGCGCCTGCGCGTCGTCGCACGCGAGCTGCAGCACCGCGCAGCCGACGATCACGGCATGGAAGAAGGCGACGCTCAGCGGGTCGGTGGCGAGGCCGCCGGCGGCGAGCACCGGCGTCATCTGCTCGCGCAGCTCGGCGACGAAGCTGCGCATGCGCTGCTTGATCTTCGGGTCGCGGTCGGCCGCGGCGACCAGCGCCAGCATGATGCGCGAGCGGCGCTTGTCGGCGGCGCCGGCGGCGATCGCCTCGGGCATGGCGCCGGGCCGGCCGTGCGCCAGCTCGCCCGCCAGCTTGTCGATCGAGTGGCGCGCCACCGCCTGCAGCAGGTCGGCGCGGGTGGGGAAGTAGTAGGTGAGGTGGCTCTGCCGCACGCCCGCCGCGCGGGCGATGCGCGGCTGGGTCAGCGCCTGCGCCCCGCTCTCGGCGAGGAGGGAGAGCGCCGCTTCGAGGATGCGGCCGCGGACGTCCACGCGGCCATTCTACGCGCTCTTGGTAAAACTACCAAACGCGCCGTTCGAGCCAGGCGTAGGCGACGGGGGCGGCGGCGGCGAAGAACAGCATCAGAGCCGCCGCGGCGACCGACACCACGGCGAGCAGCGCGAGCGGCGCGGCGACGAACACCACGACCGGCAGCCAGGGGATGGGCGGCAGGTCGCCGAGCCGCTCGCGCAGGCCGCGGCGGCCGCGCCGCGCCGGCTTCTTCACCCGGGCGAGGGTGAGCGCGAGCGAGCGGTTCTCCAGCCAGGAGAAGAACATGAACCCCAGCGTCAGGAACGTGCCGGCGAGCAGGAACGGCGAGAGCACCAGCATCAGCAGCACCAGCAGCGAGTGCGTGCCGCCGATGCTCACCACCGCGCCGGTGGTGGTGGCCAGGCTGAACATCAGGAACACCGCCGCGACCGCCAGCACCAGCGGCGCGCGGTCGTCGACGTAGCGCCGGAACGCTTCGCCGTTCTGGTAGCGCCGCAGCAGGTTGGGCGCCTCGACGAGGATGTCCATGGCGCCAGCATACGAGCCGGCCGGGGGCCCGCTGAGGCACTATTTCCGCTCAGAGGCCGAGGTAGGCCTGCCGCACCCGGTCGTTGTGCAGCAATTCCTCCCCCGAGCCGCTCATCACGATGCGGCCGTTCTCGAGCACGTAGGCGCGCTGCGAGATGCGCAGCGACACCGCCACGTTCTGCTCGACCAGCAGCACGGTGATGCCGCGCCGGTTGAGCACGCGGATGGTGTGCAGCACCTCCTGCACCACCACCGGGGCGAGGCCGAGCGAGGGCTCGTCGAACATGACCAGCTCGGGCGCGCCCATCAGGCAGCGGCCGATCGCCAGCATCTGCTGCTCGCCGCCCGAGAGCGTGCCGGCGAGCTGGTCGCGCCGCTCGCCCAGGCGCGGGAACATGGCGAACACCTCGTCGAGCGTCCGCCGCGACCTCGCGCGCGCGCGCGGCAGCATGGCGCCGACCTCCAGGTTCTCGAGCACGGTGAGGCTGGGGAAGACCTGCCGGCCCTCGGCGACCTGGCCGATGCCGAGGTTGCAGATGCGATGCGGGTCGAGCGCGGTGATGTCGTTGCCGGCGAAGCGGATGCGCCCCGAGCGCGCGCGCTCGATGCCCGCGATGGTGCGGATCAGCGAGCTCTTGCCGGCGCCGTTGGCGCCGACGATGGCGACGATCTCGCCCTTCGGCACCTCGAGCGAGACGCGGTCGAGCGCCTGCGCGTCGCCGTAGAAGAGGTCGAGCTGCTCCACCGAGAGGAAGCTCAGATCTGGGTCTCCTCGCCGAGGTAGCACTCGAGCACCGCCGGGTCGCGCACCACCTCCTCGGGCGTGCCGCGCGCGATCACCTCGCCGTGGTGCAGCACGCCGATGTGCCGGGCGAGCGCCATGACCGCGCGCATCACGTGCTCGATCAGCAGGATGGTCGTTCCCTCGCGCCGGTTCAGCTCGCGGAACACCTCGACCATCAGGTCGCATTCGGTCGGGCGCAGGCCGGCCATCACCTCGTCGAGCAGCAGCAGGCGCGGCCGCGTCGCGAGGGCGCGCGCGACCTCGAGCCGCTTGCGGTCGGGCAGGGTGAGCGAGGCCGCCGGCAGGTCGCGCTTCGCGCCCAGGCCGAGCTGCTCGAGGATCGCCGCCGCGTGGCGGCGCGCCTGCGCCGGTGAGCGCTCGCGCAGCAGCGCGCCGACGACCACGTTGTCGAGCACCGACAGGCCGGCGAACGGCTTGACGATCTGGAAGGTGCGGCCGATGCCCGCGGCGCAGACCTGGTCGGGACGCAGGCCGTCGATCCGGCGGCCCTCGAAGACGATCTCGCCGGCGTCGGGCGGGTACACGCCGGCGATCATGTTGAAGATGGTCGTCTTGCCCGCGCCGTTCGGGCCGATCAGGCCGTTGATGTCGCCCTGCGGCAGCTCGAACGAGGCGTTCGACACGGCGCGCAGGCCGCGGAACGACTTCGAGATGCCGCGCACCTCGAGCAGCGCGCTCACGGCTTCGATCTCCGCGCCTCGTCGAGGCGCAGAAACCGCGCCAGAGGAGGCCAGATGCCGTTCGGCAGGAACATCACCACGGCGAGCAGCACGATGCCGTAGAGCACCTGCTTCACGCCCGGGAACTCCCAGCCCATGGCGGCGAGCGCCTCGGTGATGCTGTCGGAGAGCACGGTCAGCACCGCCGCGCCGAGCACCGGGCCGAACAGCGTGCCGACGCCGCCGATCACCGGCCCGAGGATGATCTCGATCGAGCGGCTGATGTGGAAGATCTGCTCCGGGAAGAGGTTGTTGTAATAGAAGGCGAAGAACACGCCCGCGACGGCGGTCATCGCCGAAGAGAGCGCGACCGCCGCGAGCTTCCAGCGGAAGACGTTGATGCCGAGCGCGCGCGCCGCGTCCTCGTCCTCGCGGATCGCCTGCCAGTAGTAGCCGGCCTTCGAGCGCAGCAGCCAGGCGCACAGCGCGAAGGCGCCGCAGGCGAGGGCGAGCGCGGCGTAGTAGTACATGATCGGCGGGCCGCGGAAGTTGGCGAGGTCCCAGGTGTCGCGCTGCGCGACGCGCAGGAACAGCCCGCCCGGGCCGCCGGTCCAGGCGAGGTGATCGAAGCCGATGCGCGTGAACTCGGCGAAGGCGATGGTGAGCAGCGCGAAGTACACCCCGGAGATGCCGAAGCGGAAGGCGAGGAAGCCGATCACCAGGCCCATCGCCACGCACAGCAGGATCGCCAGCCACAGCCCCGCCCAGGGGCCGATGCCGAAGCGCTGGAACAGCACGCCGGCCGTGTAGGCGCCGACGCCGACGTACAGCGCGTGGCCGAGCGAGAGCTGGCCGGCGAAGCCCATCATCACGTTCCAGGCCTGCCCGGTGTAGGCGAAGTAGAGGATCAGCGTCGCCACCGACAGGATGTAGGCGCCGGAGAAGGCGGGCAGCGCGACGAGCAGCGCGGCGAGGATCGCCAGCAGGACGACGCGGCGCGTCATTGCCGCCTGCCGAGCAGCCCATGCGGCCTGAGCAGCAGGACCAGGATCAGCAGCCCGAAGCTGAACATGCTCTTCGCCGAGGGCACGATGAACAGGCCGGCGAGCGCTTCCGAGACGCCGATCAGCACGCCGCCGAGCAGCGCGCCGCCCATCGAGCCCAGCCCGCCGACGATCACGATGACGAAGGCGAGCAGCGTGTAGGCCGGGCCGAGCGGCGGCGTGACGTCGACCAGGATCACCATCGCGCAGCCGGCGACCGCGACGCAGGCCGCGCCCAGGCCGAAGGTGAGGGCGTACAGGTGCTTGACGTTCAGGCCGACCACCCTGGCGCCGAGGTAGTTGTCGGCGCAGGCGCGGATCGCCTTGCCCGTGAGCGTGAACTTGAAGAAGGCGAACAGCGCCGCGGCGCCGATCAGCGCCGCCGCGGCCGCGTAGAGGCGCGCCTTGTCGACCAGCAGCCCGCGCGCCTCGAACGACTCGAGCTGGTAGTCGACCATGACGTTGCGCGCGTCGGGGCCGAACACCATGAGCAGCGCGTTCACCAGCACGATCGCCACCGCGACCATCAGCATGAACTGCGAGTGCTCCGGGCGCGTGATGAAGCGGTTGATGAAGCCCGCCTGCATCGCGTAGCCGAGGACGAAGAACGCCGCCGCCACGGGCAGCATGGCGAGGAAGGGATCGAGCCCCGAGGCGGCGAACAGCACCGTCGCCGCGTACATCGCGAGCGTCATCATCTCGCCGTGCGCGAAGTTGACGACGCGCACCACGCCGAAGATCACCGACAGGCCGAGCGCCATCAGGCCGTAGACCAGCCCGGTCAGGACCCCGGCGATGACGACGTTGGCGACGAGCTCAGCGGACATCCGGAAAAGGGGTCGGAACGATTTTCCGGAAAGCCGATCGTCCGCCGCGCGAGCGCAAACCTGTTACAGGAAAATTGCTCCGACCCCTTTTTGCCGCCTAGGTCTTCTTGTAGTAGGGCGCCGGGAACACCGGCTTGGCGGTGGCCGCTTCCTTGGGCAACACCACGGTGGGCAGCATCTTCAGGTTCTGCACGCACGCCGAGCCGATGCCCTCGACCTGCCCCTTGGCGTTGAACTTGATCGGCCCGCCGAGCGACATCTTCTCGGTGATGTGGGTCTTGCGGATCGCGTCGGCGAGGGTCTTCGGGTCGGTGCTCTTCGCGCGCTTGAACGCGTCGGCGGCGATCAGGATCGCCTCGAAGGTGAAGCCGGCGTTCAGGCCGTGGAACACCAGGTTGTCCTTCGGGTTCTGCTTCTTGAACGCCCTTTCGACGATCCTGGTGAGCCTGGAGTTCGGGTTGTACCAGGGCACGTTGGAGATCGAGTACTCGGAGAGCTTGCCGAGGGTCTTGAAGTACTGCTCCTCGTACATGCCGGGCGAGCCCGGGCTGATGATGCCCATCGGGTTCCAGCGCTGCTTCACCATCTCGCGGCGCAGCAGGATCGCGTCGTTCAGGCGGCAGACGAGCAGCAGGAAGTCGGCGTTCGCCGCCTTGGCCTTGGACACCTCGACCGAGAGGTCGCGCGCCGCCGGGTCGTAGCCGATGGTGTCGACAATCTTGAAGGGCAGCTGCGTGCGCCGCGGCAGCATCGCCGAGATGCCCTTGGTCATCGCCTGGCCGAAGGTGTCGTTGACGTGCATGTACACCGCGGTGCGCGGCACGGTGTGGGTCGCCTGGAACAGCTCGCCGATCAGGTCGAGGCCGTTCCTGACGATGTCGACCGCGGTCTGGAAGTTGCGGAACACGAACTTGTAGCCCTGCTCGGTGATCTGCGGCGCGGCGGCGATGTTGATCACCAGCGGCACGCCGCGCTGCTCGGCGACCTGCGCGATCGCCGCGCTCGCGCCCGAGTCGAAGGCGCCGACCAGCACGTTGGCGCCTTCCTGGATCAGCCGCTCGGCGCGGGTGCGCGCGGTGTCGACGTTGGACTCGAAGTCGGCGTTCATCAGCTCGACGTCGACGCCGAGCAGCTCCTTGATCACGCCCGGCGCGAGGTCCGCGCCCTTCTGGCACGACTGGCCGATGAAGCCGAGGTAGCCCGAGCGCGGCAGGATCACGCCGACCTTCAGCTTCTGCGATTGCGCGCGCACGATGCCGGGGAAGCCCGCGGTCATCGCGGCGGCGGCGAGCGCGGTGTTGAATTCGCGTCGGTTCATGTCTTTCCTCCTTGGAGCCCGGTATTCTAAGCGAGCCCATGGACCGCCCCCCTGTCCGCGTGCGCCGCGTGCGCTTCGGCCCGACCGAGGTGGCGACCGAGCGGCGCGCCGACGGCACCCTCCGGGTGCGCCTCGCCCGGCCGCTCGGCGGCTATGCCGCGCGCATGACCGACCGGCTGGAGCACTGGGCGGGGCGCTTCCCCGAGCGGGTGCTGTTCGCGCGCCGCGAGGGCGGGCGCTGGCGCACCCTGACCTATGGCGAGGCGCGCGAGCGGGCGCGGCGGGTCGCCGCCGGGCTGCTGGCGCGCGGCCTGTCGGTCGAGCGGCCGCTGGCGGTGCTCTCCGGCAACGACCTGGAGCACGCGCTGCTCCTCCTCGGCGCCATGTACGCCGGCGTGCCGATCGCGCCGGTCTCGCCCGCGTATTCGCTCGTCTCGAGCGACTTCGCGCAGCTGCGCCACGTCATGCAGCTCGTCACGCCGGGGCTGGTCTATGCCGCCGACGAGGCGCGCTTCGGCCGCGCCGTCGCCGCCGCAGCGCCGCGCGACGCGCAGGTGCTGTACGGCCGGGACTTCGCGCAGCTCGAGCGCGACCCGGATCCGCAGGCGGTCGAGCGCGCGCATGCGCAGGTGGGGCGGGACACCATCGTCAAGTTCCTCTTCACCTCCGGCTCGACCGGCCGGCCGAAGGCGGTGATCAACACGCAGCGCATGTGGTGCGCCAACCAGGCGATGGTCGCCGCGGTGCTCGAGTGGGTGCGCGACGAGCCGCCGGTGATGGTCGACTGGGCGCCCTGGCACCACACCGCCGGCGGCAACAAGGACATCGGGCTCGTCCTGCACAACGGCGGCACGCTCTACATCGACGAGGGCAAGCCCCTGCCCGGGGCGATCGAGACCACGGTGCGCAACCTCGCGGAGATCGCCCCGAACTGGTACTTCAACGTGCCCAAGGGCTACGAGATGCTGCTGCCCTACCTGAAAGCCGACGCGTCCCTGAGGAGGAATTTCTTCAGCCGCCTGAAGGCGCTGTGGTTCGCCGGCGCCGGCGTCGCGCAGCACGTGTTCGACGAGTACAAGCGCCTGAGCCTCGAGACCTGCGGCGAGCAGATCCTCTTCCTCACCGGGCTCGGTTCCACCGAGACCGCGCCGCACACGCTGGGGCGCACCTGGGACACCGAGGACGCCTCGAACATGGGCGTGCCGACGCCCGGCACGGAGCTCAAGCTGGTGCCGGTGCAGGGCAAGTACGAGGCGCGGCTCAAGGGCCCGCACATCACGCCGGGCTACTGGCGCCAGCCCGAGCTCACGCGCGAGGCGTTCGACGAGGAAGGCTACTACCGGCTGGGCGACGCTTTCGTTCCCGCCGATCCGGACGACCTCGGCAAGGGGCTGCTGTTTCGCGGGCGCATCTCGGAGGACTTCAAGCTCGCGACCGGCACCTGGGTCCACGTCGGCGCGCTGCGCGCCGCGTTCATCCAGCACTTCGCGCCGCACGTGCGCGACGTGGTGATCGCCGGCGAGCGCCGCGACGAGCTGGCGGCGCTGGTGTTCCCGGCCGGCGCCATCGACCGCGACCTGTTCCGCGAGCGTCTCGCGGCCTTCGCGGCGCAGGGCACGGGCAGCTCGAACCGCATCCGCCGCGCCCTGCTGCTCGAGGAGCCGCCCTCGCTCGACGCGGGCGAGATGACCGACAAGGGCACGATCAACCAGCGCGCGGTGCTCGAGCGCCGCGCGGCGCTGGTCGAGGAGCTTTACGCCGGCTCGCCGCGCGTGGTGAGCGTGTGAGGCGCCGATGAAGCTGCCCACGGCTGCCGAGATCGAGTCGGCGGCGCAGATCGTCTACCGCCACATGCCGCCGACGCCGCAGTATGCCTGGCCGCTGCTCGGCGAGCGCGCGGGCGCCGAGGTGTGGCTGAAGCACGAGAACCACACGCCGATCGGCGCCTTCAAGATCCGCGGCGGACTGGTCTACTTCGCGAGCCTCGAAGGAGCGAAGGGCGTGATCTCCGCGACGCGCGGCAACCACGGCCAGTCGATCGCGCTGTGCGCGCGCCAGTACGGCGTCGCCTCGACGATCGTCGTGCCGCACGGCAACAGCGTGGAGAAGAACGCCGCCATGCGCGCCTTCGGCGCCCGGCTGGTCGAGCACGGGCACGACTTCCAGGCGGCGCGGGAGCACGCCGAGCGCCTCGCGAGCGAGCAGGGGCTGCACATGGTGCCGCCGTTCCACCGGCTGCTCGTCGCCGGGGTCGCGACGGGCAGCCTGGAGCTCCTGCGCGCGGTGCCGGACCTGCACGCGGTGTACCTGCCGATCGGCCTCGGCTCGGGGATCTGCGGCGCGGCGGCGGTGAGGAACGCGCTCGGCTCGCGCGCGCAGATCGTCGGCGTGGTGTCGGCGGGCGCGCCGGCCTACGCGCTTTCGTTCTCGCAGAAGCGCGTCGCCGAGGCGGAAGTGACCACCCGGATCGCCGACGGCATGGCCGTGCGCACGCCCGACCCGGAAGCGCTGGAGATCATCTGCCGCGAGGTGGACCGCGTCGTCGAGGTGTCCGACGACGAGGTCGAGGCGGCGATCGCGGCGATCTTCCAGGCGACGCACAACTGCGCCGAGGGCGCGGGCGCCGCGGCCTACGCGGCGATCCTCAAGGAGCGCGGCCGGCTGAAAGGCCGCAGGGTCGCGGCGGTGCTCTCCGGCGGTAACATCGACCGCCCGCTTTTCGCCGCCGCGCTCGCACGACATGGATCTTGACGGCCTCGTCGCGATAGACGTCCACACCCACGCCTGGAAGTCGGCGCTGCGCGTCGACGACGCGCCGACCGAGTCGCAGCAGGCGATGGGCCGCTACTTCCGCTACCAGCCGCAGCACCAGACGGTGCCGGAGATGGCGGCGATGTACCGCAGGCTGAAGATGGCGTTCGTCGTGTTCACCGTCGACGGCGAGAAGGGGGCGAGCCGCAACATCAGCAACGAGGAAGTGGCCGAGCTCGCGCACCAGCACGCCGACGTGGCGATCCCGTTCGCCAGCATCAACCCGCATCGGGGTATGGCCGGCGTTCGCCTGGCGAAGAAGCTGATCGGCGAATACAGGGTCAAGGGCTTCAAGTTCCATCCCTCGGTGCAGGAGTTCTTCCCGAACGACCGGATGGCCTATCCGCTCTACGAGGCGATCGCCGAGGCGAAGCTGCCGGCGCTCTTCCACACCGGGCAGACCGGCGTCGGCGCCGGCACGCCGGGCGGCGGCGGCATCCGCCTCAAGTACTCGCACCCGATGCTGCTCGACGACGTGGCGGCCGACTTCCCCGACATGCCGATCATCCTCGCGCATCCGTCGTTCCCGTGGCAGGAGGAGGCGCTGTCGGTGGCGACGCACAAGCCGCAGGTGTACATCGATCTCTCGGGCTGGTCGCCGAAGTACCTTCCGCCGATCCTCGTGCAGTACGCCAATACGCTGCTCAAGGAGAAGATCCTCTTCGGCTCGGACTACCCGGTGCTCAGCCCCGAGCGCTGGATGGCGGAGTTCGACAAGCTGCCGATCAAGCCCGAGGTGCGGCCGCTGATCCTCAAGGAGAACGCGGCGAAGCTGCTGCGCCTGCGCTAGAAGTCCTTGTCGCGCGGATCCTCGGTTACTTCGTCGTAGGAATAGGTACGGTCGGATTCGCGGTGCAGCTTCTCGCGGTCGAGCGGGCAGGTGAAGATGGGCGTGCGCACGCCGCCCATGTCGATCCACTCGAGGATCGCCACTGCGCCGGTGCGGGTGAACACCAGCTCCGACTCGCGCGGTCCCTCCTCGTGGCCTTCGCTGCGGTGGCGATGGATCACCGTGAGCCTGGCGCGCGCCCTGCGGCGCTCATGCCTCATGGAGCCCATCGGCAACAGGCGAGCAGGCGCCGTGCCATTGGCGCGCGCCACGACAGGGCGTAGCGAAGAACCGCTACGCCGCGGCCGGGTCAAAATAGCCCCTATGCCAGTGCTGCAGGAGCTCAACGAAGGCCGCGTGCCGGTGAAGGTCTACACCGGCGAGCTGGAGCCCGAGGCGCGCGCCCAGCTCGTCAACGTCTCGCGCCTGCCGATCGTGCACCACCACGTGGCCGCGATGCCCGACGTGCACCTGGGCATCGGCGCGACGGTCGGCTCGGTGATCCCGACGGCGAGCGCGATCATCCCGGCCGCGGTGGGCGTGGACATCGGCTGCGGCATGATGGCGACGCGGCTGTCGCTTCGCGCCGCGGAGCTCGACGAGCGGCGGCTGCGCAAGGTGTTCGACCAGGTGAGCCGCGACGTGCCGGTCGGCTTCCGGCAGCACAAGGACCGCGACGTGCGCGCCGACGCGGTGCGCCGCTTCTCGCGCGAGCTCGAGGTCATACTGCAAAGGCATCCGGGCATCGAGAAGCGCCTCGGGCGCAACTCGAGCTGGGCGCACCAGCTCGGCACGCTGGGCGGCGGCAACCACTTCATCGAGCTGTGCCTCGACGAGGAGGAGCGCGTCTGGGTGATGCTGCACTCGGGCAGCCGCGGCATCGGCAACGCGATCGGCTCGTACTTCATCGAGCTCGCGCGCCGGGACGCGGAGCGCGCCGGCATGCGCCTGCCGGACCGTGACCTCGCCTATTTCCCGGAAGGCACGCGCCATTTCGCCGACTACGTGCAGGCGGTCGGCTGGGCGCAGGACTACGCGCGCGCCAACCGCGACGAGATGATGGCCCTGGTGCTGCAGGCCCTGCGCCGCCACCTCGGCGAGTTCGAGGAGACCGGCACGGCGGTCAACTGCCACCACAACTACGTGCAGCGCGAGCGGCACTACGGCGCGGAGGTCTGGGTGACGCGCAAGGGCGCGATCCGCGCCGGCCGGGGCGAGCTCGGCATCATTCCCGGCAGCATGGGCTCGCGCAGCTACATCGTGCGCGGCCGCGGTGCCGCCGAGAGCTTCCATTCCTGCGCGCACGGCGCGGGCCGCCGCATGAGCCGCGGCGCCGCGCAGAAGCGCTTCTCGCTCGAAGACCTGGAGCGGCAGACGCGCGGCGTGATCTGCCGCAAGGACAAGGGCGTGCTGGACGAGATCCCCGGCGCCTACAAGGACATCGACGAGGTGATGGCCAACCAGAGCGACCTGGTCGAGGTCGTGCACACGCTCAAGCAAGTGCTGTGCGTGAAGGGCTAGCGCCGCGCGGCGCCGCGGGGGTAGGGCGCCTCACCGTGGTGCTCGGGGTGGTGATGGCGCTCGGGCCGCTCGCCATCGACATGTACCTGCCCGCGCTGCCGGCGCTGCAGGGCGAGTTCGCGACCAGCGCGGCGCGCGTGCAGCAGACGCTCTCGGCGTACCTGCTCGGCCTGGCGGTCGGCCAGCTCGCCTTCGGCCCGCTCGCCGACCGCTACGGCCGCAAGGCGCCGCTGCTCGGCGGGCTGGCGCTGTTCGCCGCGGCCTCGGCGGGCTGCGCGCTCGCCGGCGCGATCGAGGCGTTCGTGCTGCTGCGCTTCGTGCAGGCGCTCGGCGGCGCCTCCGGGATGGTGGTGATCCGCGCCGTGATCCGCGACCGCTTCGACGAGATCCAGTCGGCGCGCGTGCTCTCGCTCATGATGCTGGTCATGGGCGCGGCGCCGATCCTCGCGCCGCTCGGCGGCGGCTGGCTGCTGGTCAACGGCTCCTGGCACTGGATCTTCGCCTTCCTGGCGGGCTTCGCGCTGCTGTGCATCGCGCTGGTGGCGCTGCTGCTCGAGGAGTCGCATCCCGTGCACCGGCGCAGCCGCTCGGTGGGGCGCGCGATCGCGGCGAGCCTGCCGCTGTTCGCCGACCTGCGCTTCCTCGGGCCGGTGATCGTGTTCATCGGCGCCTTCGGCTGCTTCTTCGCCTACCTCGCCGCGGCGCCGTTCGTGTTCATCGAGGTGTTCGGCGTGCCCGCCGAGCGCTTCGGCGTCTATTTCGGCGCCAACGCCTTCGGCTTCCTCGCCATCGCGCAGGTGAACCGCCGCGCGGTGACGCGCTACGGCACGCGCCCGACGCTCGGCTTCGGCCTGGCGGTGCTGTCGCTTTCCGCGCTCGCGCTCCTCGCGTGCTCCGTGAGCGGGACGTTCGGCTTCGCCGGCGTCTTCGTGCCGCTCTTCTTCATGGTGGCGGCGATCGGCTTCATCGCCTCCAACGCGAGCGCCATCGCCATGGCGCCGTTCGGCGAGCGCGCCGGCGGCGCCTCGTCGCTGCTCGGCGCCGCGCAGTCCGGCTTCGGCGTGCTCGCGAGCGCCGCGGTCGGCTGGGTCGGTGGCCGCGGCGCCGTGCCCATGGCGATCATCATCGCCGCCTGCGCCGCCACCGCGCTCGCCTCCTACCTGTTCCTGATTCGGGGTCAGGGTCGCAATTAACGCCTGGCTCTGCCGGGTCGGAAGAATTGCGACCTGACCCCGAACTAGAACCGGTAGAAGCGTTCGGGGGTGTCGACCATGATCTCGCGGCGCTTCGCTTCGTCGCTCACCCAGTCGCCGAAGGCGTCGACCAGGTCGCCGTCGTTGGGGTTGACCACGTACTTGTTGGGATGCGGCCAGTCGGTGCCCCACATGATGCGGCCGGGGCCGGCGTCGACCAGGGCGTGCGCCATGGGCGCGACGTCGTCGTAGGGCGGCAGGTCGCCGCGGCTCACGCGGTTGGCGCCGGAGATCTTCACCCAGCAGTTGCCTTCGCGCACCAGCTCGAGCAGCGCCTGGAAGCCCGGCGCCTGGACGCCCGCCGAGGCCGGCTGGTAGGCGAAGTGCGCGATCGACATCGGCACGACTAGCGAACGGAACACCGGCATCAGCTCGACGATGTCCTTGCCCGGGAACAGGAACTCGAGATGCCAGCCGAAAGGCTGGATGCGCGCCGACAGCTCGGGGATGTCCTCGAAGGCGATCGGCATGCCGCCCCGGTTGTCGGTATTGAGCCGCACCCCGCGCACCCCGGCCCTGTCCCAGGCCTCGAGCTGCTTCTCGGTGACCGTCATGTCGCACGCCACGACGGCGCGCGCGCGGCCCGGCGTCTCGCCGTTGAGCCTGGCCGTCGCGTCCAGGATCGCCGAGTTGTCGATGCCGTAGACCGAAGGCTGGGTGAATACCACGCGCTCGATGCCCAGCGTGGCGTGCAGGTGCCGCAGATCCTCGAGCGTCGACCAGGGCGGGGTGTAACCGCGCGCCGGCGAGAGCGCGTAGCCGGGCTCGAAAACGTGCACGTGGGTGTCGATCGCTCCCTCGGGCAGGCGGGTGCGCGGCCGGCGGGGGGTGCGGTCGGGGGCGATGCAGTCGCGGATTTCGCTCATGGGGGGTGCAAAGACCTGCGGTTCGGTTAACCTAGGCGCCGCATTCTACGGAGAAGGGGAGGAGGACATGGATCGACGCCGTTTCGTCGCCGGTACGGCTGCGGCCGCCGCCGCGCTCGCCGTCAGGCCGGGTCTCGCGCAGGAAGCGTATCCCTCGCGCCCGGTCACGCTGATCAACCCGTTCCCGCCGGGCGGCGCCGCCGACTCGGTCGGGCGGCCGCTCGCCGCGGTGATCGAGCCGCTGCTCAAGCAGCCGGTGGTGATAGAGACCAAGGCGGGCGCCGCCGGGCAGGTGGGCGGGCAGTTCGCCGCCAACGCCAAGCCCGACGGCTACACGCTGCTGCTGCACATCGTGTCGATCTCGGGCTTCGCCGAGGTCGACAAGCTGTTCGGCCGCCAGCCGAAATTCACGCGCGCCGACTTCATCCCGATCGCGCGGCTCACCGCCGGGCCGATGTGCATCGTGGTGAACGACAAGCAGCCCTACAAGACCCTCAAGGAGCTGGTCGACGACGCGAAGAAGCGCCCGAGCCA
Source organism: Burkholderiales bacterium (assembly GCA_036381055.1). Taxonomy (GTDB): domain Bacteria; phylum Pseudomonadota; class Gammaproteobacteria; order Burkholderiales; family SG8-39; genus SCGC-AG-212-J23. The sequence goes on from DASVDO010000029.1 coordinate 29,968, forward strand.
GATCGTCTTCAGCTCCTCCGGCCTGTACGGCGCGCTGCACCTGCCGACGGCGCTGTTCATGAAGGCGGCCGGCATTCAGATGCGCCACCTGCCGACCAACGGCGGCGGGCCGGCGCTTACCGCGCTGCTCGGCAACAACTCGCAGGTGCTGGTCACCTCGATCGCCGCCGCCAGCCCGCACCTGAAGGCCGGCAAGATCCGCTCGCTCGCCGGCTTCGGCGCGCAGCGCGCCGCCTCGCAGCCCGACGTGCCGACGCTCAAGGAGCTGGGCTACGACGTCGAGTTCTCCCTGTGGGTGGGGCTGTTCGCGCCGAAGGGCACGCCGCAGGACCGGGTCGACAAGCTGCGCGCCGCGGTGCGCACGGCCGCCGCCAGCGAGCAGTTCAAGGCGGCGATCAAGAACATCGGCGACGAGGTCGCCTACCTCGACCAGCCGGCGTTCGCCAGGTTCTGGGACGAGGACGCGAAGCGCGTGGAGTCGGCCGTGAAGTCGATCGGCCGCCAGGGCTGAGCCGGATCCGCGCCGACCACGTCGCCGGCGCGGCGTTCATCGCGCTCGGCATCGTCGTCATCGCCGGCAGCGGCGAGCTGCCTTTCGGCAGCCTCGCCGCGCCGGGCGCCGGCATGCTGCCCAAGGTGGCCGCCGCGCTGATGATCCTGTTCGGCGCGCTGCTGGCGGCGAGCGCCGGCGGCAGCGCGCCGCTCGCCTCGATCGACTGGCGCGACCGCAACCACGCGGCGCTGCTGGTGCTGATCACCGGGCTGGCGATCGTCGCCTACCGGCCGCTCGGCTTCCTCATCACGATGGCGCTGCTCGTGTTCTCGCTGCTCGTGGTGGTGGAAAGGCGCAACGTCCTCGTCGCCGCCGCCTACAGCGTGGGCCTGACGCTCTTCGCCTACTGGCTGTTCGGCAAGGCGCTGCGCTCGCCGCTCGAGCGCGGCCTGCTCTGGTTCTAGCCGGTGGAGACCTTCCAGAGCCTGCTGCTCGGCTTCGAGGTGGCGCTGCACCCGGGCGTGCTCTGGTACGCCTTCGTCGGCTGCCTGGTCGGCACGCTGGTCGGCATGCTGCCCGGCATCGGCCCGCTCGCCGGCATCTCGATCCTGCTGCCGCTCACCTACGGGCTCGACGCGACGCGCGCGATCGTGATGCTGGCGGGCATCTACTACGGCTCGCAGTACGGCGGCTCCACCACCTCGATCCTGCTGCGCATCCCGGGCGAGGCCGCCTCGGTGATGACCTGCATCGACGGCAACGCGATGGCGAAGAAGGGCCGCGCCGGCGCGGCGCTGTGCATCGCCGCGGTCGGCTCGTTCATCGCCGGCAGCTTCGGCGTGGCGGTGCTGACGCTGGTCGCGCCGCCGCTGGCGCTGTTCGCGCTCGGCTTCGGGCCGCCCGAGTACACGGCGCTGCTGGTGCTGGGCCTCGTTTTCCTCGCCTACATGTCGGCCGCGTCGCTGCTGCGCACGCTGCTCATGGCCGCGTTCGGCGTGTTCCTCGGCACGGTCGGCATCGACGTCATGACCGGCCACTTCCGCTACTCGTTCGACATCCCGGAGCTCGGCGACGGCATGGGCATCGTGCCGGTCGCCGTGGGCCTGTTCGGGCTGGGGGAGCTGTTCTCCACGCCGAGCGCGCAGGCGCCGCGCGAGGTGGTGCGCCCGAGGCTGCGCGAGCTGCTGCCGAGCCGCGCGGAATGGCGCGCCGCCGGCCTGCCGGTCGCGCGCGGCTCGCTGCTCGGCTTCATGATCGGCATCATCCCGGGCTCGGCGCACATCATCTCCAGCTTCATGTCGTACGCGCTGGAGCGGCGCCTGTCGAAGCACCCCGAGGAGTTCGGCAAGGGCGCGGTCGCCGGCGTCGCCGGCCCGGAATCGGCCAACAACGCGGCCTCGACCGGCGCCTTCGTGCCGATGCTCGCGCTCGGCATCCCGACCGGCCCGGTGACCGCGGTGCTGATGGCGGCGCTGCTGATCCACGGCATCCCGCCCGGGCCGACGCTGGTCAACGACCACCCGGAGGTGTTCTGGGGCTTCGTCGCCTCGATGTACGTCGGCAACGTGGTGCTGCTCGCGCTCAACCTGCCCCTGGTCGGCCTGTTCGTGAACCTGCTGCGCATCCCGTACGCCTTCCTCTACCCGATGATCATCATGTTCTGCGTGATCGGCGTGTACGAGGTGAACAACTCGATCGTCGACGTCTGGATCATGCTGCTCATGGGCGTGATCGGCTACGCGCTGAAGAAGTTCTCCTTCGACCCGGCGCCGCTGGTGCTCGGCCTGGTGATCTCGCCGATCCTCGAGATGTCGCTGCGCCAGTCGCTCATCATGTCCAACGGCGCCTGGACCATTTTCTTCCAGCGCCCGGTGGCGGTGACGCTGCTTGCCCTCACCGCCGGCCTGCTCGCGCTCGCCGCCTGGGGCTACTTCTCGCGCCGCCGCGACTGGCGCGCGCGCCTCGCCGCCGAGGCCGCCGACAAGGCGTAAATTCGGGGACGGAGCCAGTAGTGTCCGGTTAAAGTCGTCGGGGAACAGCGTAAGTCATTGATCTGCGGTTGAGAAGCTGCAGTTCGACCGTGTCCACGATTTGAATCGCGCCATGGCCGAAGCTGAGGGTTCTTGGATCCTCGGGAGCGGTCATG
>DASVDO010000030.1:0-17474 GCA_036381055.1 Burkholderiales bacterium
GCGCACGGCGGTTTTCGAAACTCCAGGCGGCGCAGAACCGGCGGGCTTTGGCGATGAATCACCTGCCGGAAAGCGGGGCGCGCAGGGGTGCTAACATGCCGGCCTCCGATTCGCCAAGCCCGTCGATGTTCGATTTCATCCAGAAGCACCGGCGCTTTGCCCAGATTTTCCTCGCGCTGATCGCCATCACCTTCGCCACCTGGGGCATCGAGTCGTATACCCGCTACGGGGGCAACGCCAACTCGGTGGCGAGCGTCAACGGCTACGAGATCTCGCTGCAGGAGTTCACCGACCAGCTGCGCGCCCAGCAGGAGAGCATCCGCCGCATGTTCCGCGGCCAGATCGATCCGGCGGCGCTCGACACGCCGGAGGCGCGCCGCGCGGTGCTCGACCAGATGATCACCCAGCGGGTGGTGTTCTCGGAGGCCGGAAAGCGCCATCTGTTCATCGGCCGCGACGCGGTGATCGAAGCGATCACCCAGGCGCCCGAGTTCCAGGAGAACGGCAAGTTTTCGCCGGCGCTCTACTCGGCGTACCTCGCGCAGCGCGGGCTGAGCGACGCGAACAACGTGGCGCAGCTGCAGACCGAGCTGCCGGTGTCGCGCCTCGTTCGCTCGGTGACGCAGACGGCGATCGCGCCGCACTCGCTCGCCGCGCGCCTCGCCGCGATCCAGTCGCAGAAGCGCGAGGTCGCGCAGGCGCAGATCCCGGCGAAGCAGTTCCTCGACGCGGTGAAGATCGACGAGGCGAAGGTCAAGGAATACTACGAGGCGCACAAGGCCGAGTTCCGCACCCCGGAGCGGGTGCGCGCGCAGTACGTCATGCTCTCGGCGCAGGCGCTCGCCCGGCAGGAGCCGGTCAGCGAGGCGGAGATCCAGGCCGCGTACGACGCGCGGGCGCCGCAGTACAAGGTCGAGGAGCAGCGCCGCGCCAGCCACGTCCTGGTGAAGGACGAGGCCGAGGCGAAGAAGATCGCCGCCGAGGTGAAGAAGCACCCGGACCGCTTCGCCGCGCTGGCGAAGCAGGCGTCGCAGGACACGGGCTCGGCCGGGAAGGGCGGCGATCTCGGCTGGTTCGGCCGCGGCATGATGGTCAAGCCCTTCGAGGACGCGGTGTTCGAGATGAAGCCCGGCGAGGTGCGCGTGGTGCAGAGCGAGTTCGGCTACCACGTGGTGCGCCTCGACGCGGTGCAGGCGGCGCGCGCGCGCCCGCTCGCGGAGGTGAAGAAGGAGATCGCCGAGGAGCTGGCGCAGCAGAAGGGCGCGCGCAAGTTCGCCGAGGTCGCCGAGAGCTTCAGCAACATGGTGTACGAGCAGTCCGACAGCCTGGCGCCGGTCGCCGAGCGCTTCAAGCTGCCGATCCAGACCACCGACTGGATCGAGCGCGGCCGCCACCAGGAGCTCGGCGCGCTGGACAACGCGAAGCTGCTCTCGGCGCTGTTCTCGCCCGACGCCGTCCAGCACCGGCGCAACACCGACGCGATCGAGGTGGCGCCCAACACGCTGGTCTCGGCGCGCGTCGTCGAGCACCAGCCGGAGCGGCAGCGCGAGTTCGCCGAGGTGAAGGACGAGATCGCCGCCGAGCTGCGCCGGCGCGAGGCGCTGGCGCTGGCGCGCAAGGACGGCGAGGCGAAGCTCGCCGAGCTGCGCAGGGGCGGCGACCCGGTGAAGTGGAGCGCGCCGCGCGAGGTGTCGCGCCGCGACCCGGGCGGGCTGAGGAGCGAGGCGCTGCGCCGCGTGGTGGCGGCCGACGTGGCGAAGCTGCCGGCCTACGTCGGCCTGCCGACCGAGGAGGGCTACCTGCTGATCCGCATCTCGAAGGTGACCGAGGTGCCTCCGCAGGGCGACCCGCGGCAGCTTGCCGCCCAGGCGGAGCAGCTGCTAGGGCAGACCGCCCTGGCGGCCTACCTCGCCAGCCTGAGAAGCCAGGCCGATATCTCGATCAATCAGGAGAACCTGGAGAAGAGCCGCTAGCGCCGATGCCGGCGACGACGTGGCTGAAGCCCGCGTCGACGTAGAGGATCTCGCCGGTGACCGCCGCCGCCATGTCGGAGAGCAGGAACGCGGCGGCATTGCCGACGTCGTCGATGGTGACGTTGCGGCGCAGCGGCGCGTTCTCTTCCACGAACTTGAGGATCCTGCCGAAGCCGCCGATGCCGGCCGCGGCGAGCGTCTTGATCGGCCCGGCCGAGATGCCGTTGACGCGGATGCCGCGCGGCCCGAGGCTCGCGGCGAGGTAGCGCACCGCGGCTTCCAGGCTCGCCTTGGCGAGGCCCATGGTGTTGTAGTTGGGCACGGCGCGCTCGGCGCCGAGATAGGTGAGCGTGAGGAGCGAGGCGCGGCGGCCTTCGAGCATCGGCAGCGCCGCCTTGGCGAGCGCGGGAAAGCTGTAGGACGAGATGTCGTGCGCCTGGCGGAACGCCTCGCGCGAGATGCCCTCCAGGAAGTCGCCCGCGATCGCCTCGCGCGGCGCGAAGGCGAGGGCGTGCACCAGGCCGTCCAGCCCGTCCCAGCGGCTTTTCAGGCTCTTGAATAGATTCTCTATCTCCGCGTCGCTCGTCACGTCGCACGGCAGGGCGAGGTCCGCGCCGAGCTCGCGGCCCATCTCCTCGGCACGGTCCTTGAAGCGCTCGTTCTGGTAGGTGAGCGCGATCGACGCGCCTTCGCGGCGCGCCGCCCGGGCGATGCCGAAAGCGATCGAGCGGTTGCTGAGCAGGCCGGTGACGAGGATCTTCTTTCCGGCGAGGATTGGCATCGCGCGATTATACTTGCCGGGTGCGCATCCTCCTGATCGCGCTGGTGTTTGTCGCGGGGTGCGGCGAAGTCTGGAACGATCCCTACCCGGCCTCGGAGCGCGGCAAGAACATCCTCTACAGCGCCTTCGTCGAGCGGCCGAAGCACCTCGACCCGGTGCAGTCCTACACGGAGGACGAGGCGCGCTTCACGCAGCAGGTGTACGAGCCGCCGCTGCAGTACCACTATCTCAAGCGGCCCTACGAGCTGATCCCGCTCACCGCGCTCGAGGTGCCGGAGCCGCGCGCCGTCGATGCGGGCCGGCGCACCGTCTACGAGATCCGCATCCGGCCCGGCATCCTCTATCAGCCGCATCCCGCGTTCGTCGCCGAAAACCTTTCGCTCGCGCCGGAGAAGATCGCGGCGCTCGAGACGCCGTACGCGCTGCCGCTCGGCACGCGCGAGCTCACCGCCGACGACTACGTCTACCAGGCGAAGCGGCTGGCGCATCCCCGCCTGCATTCGCCGATCTTCGGCCTGATGGCGCAGTACATCGCCGGCCTGGACGAGTACGCCGCGCGCCTGCGCAAGGCGGACGACGGCGGCTGGCTGGACCTGCGCCGCTTCCCGCTCGAGGGCGTGCAGAAGGTCGACGACTACACGTTCCGCATCGTGCTGAAGGGCCGCTACCCCCAGTTCGTCTACTGGCTGGCGATGCCGTTCTTCGCCCCGGTGCCGTGGGAGGCCGACCGCTTCTTCGCGCAGCCGGGCATGGCGGAGAAGAACTTCTCGCTCGACTGGTGGCCGATCGGCACCGGGCCGTACATGCTGACCAAGAACAACCCGAACGCGCGCATGGAGCTCGTGCGCAATCCGAACTTCCGCGGCGAGCGGTATCCGTCCGAGGGCGAGCCGGGCGACCGCGCCGCGGGGCTGCTCGAGGACGCGGGCAAGCCGATGCCCTTCATCGACCGCATCGTCTTCAGCCGCGAGAAGGAGTCGATCCCCTACTGGAACAAGTTCCTGCAGGGCTACTACGACACCTCGGGGATCGGCTCCGACCAGTTCGACCAGGCGGTGCGCGTCGCGGTGGAAGGCGCGGCGACGGTCACGCCGGAGATGGAAGAGAAGGGCATCCGGCTCAGCACGTCGGTCGCCGCGTCGACCATCTACGTCGCCTTCAACTGGCTCGACCCGGTGGTCGGCGGGCAGCGGGGCGGCGAGGCCGCCGAGCGCGCGCGCAAGCTGCGCCAGGCGATCTCGATCGCCTTCGACGTCGAGGAGCAGATCTCGATCTTCGCCAACGGCCGCGGCATCGCCGCGCAGGGGCCGCTGCCGCCGGGGATCTTCGGCCATCGCGAGGGCCGCGCCGGCATGAACCCGGTGGTGTACGAATGGACCGAGCGCGGCCCGCGGCGCAAGCCGCTCGCCGAGGCGCGGCGCCTGCTCGCCGAGGCGGGCTATGCCGGCGGCCGCGACGCGCGCACCGGGCAGCCGCTGGTCCTGTACCTCGACACGGTGTCGCGCGGCCCGGGCGACAAGGCGGTGTTCGACTGGTACCGCCGGCAGTTCGACAAGCTGTCGATCCAGCTCGAGATCCGCACCACCGACTGGAACCGCTTCCAGGAGAAGATCCGCAAGGGCGCGACGCAGATCTTCCGCCTGGGCTGGAACGCCGACTATCCGGACCCGGAGAACTTCCTGTTCCTGCTCTACGGCCCGCAGGCGCGGGCGAAGACGCAGGGCGAGAACGCCGCCAACTACCAGAACCCGGAGTACGACGCGCTGTTCCGGCGCGTCAAGGACATGCCCAACTCGCCGGAGCGCCAGGCGCTGATCGACCGCATGCTGGAGATCGCGCGCTACGACGCGCCGTGGATCTGGGGCGTGCATCCCAAGGATTACACGCTGCGCCATTCGTGGGTGGGCAACGACAAGCCGAACAACATGGCGCGCAACAACCTGAAGTACCTGAAGATCGACGCCGCGAAGCGCGCGGCGCTGCGCGCCGAGTGGAACCGGCCGGTCGTCTGGCCGCTCGCCGCGGTCTTCGCCCTGCTGGTCGTCTCGGCGATCCCCGCCTTCCTGTCGTATCGCCGGCGCGAGCGGATGGCGGCGCGTCCCGCGGCATGAGCTAGCGATGCTGGCCTACATCGTCCGCCGCGTCCTTTACGCGATTCCGATACTGATCGGGGTGAACCTCATCACCTTCGTGCTGTTCTTCGTCGTCAACACGCCCGACGACATGGCGCGCATGCAGCTCGGCACCAAGCGCGTGACGCCGGAGCAGATCGAGCGCTGGAAGGCCGACCACGGCTACGACAAGCCGCTGCTGTGGAACGCCGCCGCGCCGGGCCTCGCCAAGGCGACGCAGACCATCTTCTTCGAGAAGTCGCTGCGCCTGTTCGTGTTCGACTTCGGCGCCGCCGAGGACGGGCGCGACATCGGCCGGGAGATCCGCGACCGGATGGGCCCGAGCCTCGCGCTCGCCGTGCCGGTGTTCCTGGTGGGCCTGGCGATCAACATCGCCTTCGCCATGCTGCTCGCCTTCTTCCGCGCCACCTACCTCGATTTCTGGGGCGTGACGCTGTGCGTGGCGATGATGTCGATCTCGGCGCTGTTCTACATCATCGGCGGCCAGTACGTCGCCTCCAAGCTCTGGCACCTGGTGCCGATCTCGGGCTACGCCGAGGGCCTGTCGGCGGCGAAGTTCGTGATCCTGCCGGTGGTGATCGGCGTGGTGGCGAGCTTCGGCCCGGGCGCGCGGCTCTACCGCACGCTGTTCCTCGAGGAGCTGTCGCGCGACTACGTGCGCACCGCCCGCGCCAAGGGCCTGGCGGAGACCGCGGTGATGTTCCGCCACGTGCTGAAGAACGCGATGATCCCCATCCTCACCGGGGTGGTGGTGGTCATCCCGACGCTGTTCCTCGGCAGCCTGATCTCCGAATCGTTCTTCGGCATTCCCGGCCTGGGCAGCTACACCATCGACGCGATCCAGGCGCAGGACTTCGCGGTGGTGCGCGCCATGGTGTTCCTCGGCTCGGTGCTCTACATCGTGGGGCTGCTCCTCACCGACCTTTCCTACACGCTGGTCGACCCGCGGATCCGCTTCCAGTAGATGCCGGTCGTCCTCTTCACCGACCTGCTGCTGTGGCTGCTCGTGGCCGGGGGCGCCGTCTACTTCCTCTATTGCCGGCGCCGCGCGCACCTCGCGGCGCCGTGGCGGCGCGTGCTGCAGAGCCGCGCGGCGCTCGCCTCGCTCGTGGTGCTCGCCGCCTTCGCCGCCGTGGCGCTGGTCGACTCGCTGCACTTCCGGCCGCGCATCGCCGGCGCCGACGCGTACTCGAACGAGGTGCTGTCGGCGCTCGACCTGGCGCTCGCGCACCTGCGCGCGAGCCGCGAGAAGACCTATTCCGCGCCCTTCGCGACGCGCCTCTACACGCGCGAGCAGATCGAGACGCCCGAGGGCCGGACGGTGCGCGATTTCCCGCGCCTCGCGCACGGCGGCCGCCACCTCGCGAACGAGGCCGACCGGGCACGCGACGTCGCGCTGCGCGCCGCCGCGGGCCTCGCGCTCGCCGCGCTTCTCGCGCTGCCGCTTTTCCTCGCGCTCCGCGCGGCCGAGCGGCGCTCGCGCGACATCCCGTGGACGGCGGCGGGCTGGACGCTCGCCGCGCTGCTCGCGCTCGCCGTGCCGCTTTTCGTGCTGTCGTTCGGCTACCACGTGCTCGGCACCGACAAGGTGGGGCAGGACGTGTTCTACCAGTCGATCAAGTCGGTGCGCACGGCGGTGGTGATCGGCACGCTCTCCACCCTCACCATGCTGCCTTTCGGCATCGGCTTCGGCATCGTCGCCGGCTACTTCAAGGGCTGGGTCGACGACCTGATCCAGTACGTCTACACCACGCTCAACTCCATCCCCGGCGTGCTGCTCATCGCCGCGGCGGTGCTGATGATGCAGGTGTACATCGACACCCACGTCGAGAGCTTCCCCACCGCGGCGCACCGCGCCGATTTCCGGCTGCTCATGCTGTGCCTGATCCTCGGCCTGACGAGCTGGACCGGGCTGACGCGCCTGCTGCGCGGCGAGGCGCTCAAGCTCTCGGCGCTCGACTTCATCCAGGCCGCGCACGCCTTCGGCGTCGCCGACGCGCGCATCCTGGTGCGCCACATCCTGCCCAACGTGGCGCACATCGTGATCATCTCGCTGGTCATGGACTTCTCCGGCCTGGTGCTCGCCGAGGCGGTGCTCTCGTACGTCGGCGTCGGCGTCGACCCGACCACCATCAGCTTCGGCACCATGATCAACGCGGCGCGCCTGGAGATGGGCCGCGACCCGATCGTCTGGTGGTCGCTCGCCGCCGCCTTCGTGTTCATGCTGCTGCTGGTGCTCGCCGCCAACCTGTTCGCCGACGCGGTGCGCGACGGCTTCGACCCGCGCGTGCGGGTGGGCACGGTGCCGGTATGACGCTGCGCGTGGAGGCGCTGCAGACGGTGCTCGACACCGAGCGCGGCCGCGTGCGCGCGGTGGACGGCATCAGCTTCGAGCTGCGCGCCGGCGAGTGCTTCGCGCTGGTCGGCGAGTCGGGCTCGGGAAAGTCGATGACCGCGCTGTCGCTGATGCGCCTGCTGCCCGAGGCGGGGCGCATCACCGCGGGCCGCGTGGCGCTCGACGGGCACGACCTGCTCGCGCTTCCGGAGGCGGCGATGCGCGCGGTGCGCGGCCGGCGGCTGGCGATGATCTTCCAGGAGCCGGCCACGGCGCTCAACCCGGTGCTGACCGTCGGGCGGCAGATCACGGAAGTGATCGAGCGCCATTCGCGCGAGGCGGACCCGCGGGGCAGGGCGGTCGAGCTCCTGCGCGCCGTCGGGATCCCCGAGCCGGAGCGGCGCTTCCACGAGTACCCGTTCCAGCTCTCCGGCGGCCAGAAGCAGCGCGTGATGATCGCCGCCGCGCTCGCCGTCGAGCCCGAGGTGCTGATCGCCGACGAGCCGACCACCGCGCTCGACGTCACCATCCAGGCGCAGATCCTCGAGCTGCTGAAGCGGCTGCAGAAGGAGCGGCGCATGGCGCTGCTGCTCATCACCCACGACCTCGGCGTGGTGGCCAGGATGGCCGACCGGGTGGCGGTGATGTACGCCGGCGAGATCGTCGAGCTGGCCGAGCGGCAGGCGTTCTTCCGCGCGCCGCAGCATCCGTACTCGCAGAAGCTGTTCGCCGCCCTGCCTTCGCCGCAGCACCGCTCGGCCGAGCTCGCGGTGATCCGCGGCCAGGTGCCGCCGCTCACGCAGCCGTTCGCGCACTGTCGCTTCGTCGAGCGCTGCGACTACGCCTTCGAGCGCTGCCGCGCCGAAGCGCCGCGGCTGCTCGAGCCGCTGCCGGGCCAGCTCGCGCGCTGCCACCTGCGCGAAGCGGGTCCCGCCGAGCCGCGCCGCACGGCCTCGGGCGAGACGACGTTCATCGTGCCGCGCCGCGACGACCGGCCGCTGCTGCTCGAGGTGAAGGACCTGAAGGTGCACTTCCCGATCCGCGCCGGGCTGCTGCGCCGCACGGTCGGCGTGGTGAAGGCGGTCGACGGCGTCTCCTTCGCGCTGCGCGAAGGGCGCACGCTGGCGCTGGTCGGCGAGTCGGGCTGCGGCAAGACCACCACCGGCAAGGCGATCCTGCGGCTGATCGAGCCCACCGCCGGCCGCGTGACCTATGCCGGCGAGGAGCTGACCGCGCTCGATCGCCGGCGGATGCGCGCGCGGCGGCGCGAGATGCAGATCATCTTCCAGGACCCGTACGCCTCGCTCAATCCGCGGCTGCGCATCTCGGAGATCCTGCTCGAGGGGATGCGCAGCCTCGGCGTGCTCGACGACGACGCGGCGCGGCTGCGCCGCCTGCTCGACCTGCTGGGCGAGGTCGGCCTGCCGCCCGAGGCGCTGTCGCGCTACCCGCACGAGTTCTCCGGCGGGCAGCGCCAGAGGATCGCCATCGCGCGCGCGCTCGCGGTGTCGCCGCGGCTGATCGTGTGCGACGAGCCGACCAGCGCGCTCGACGTCTCGGTGCAGGCGCAGATCCTGAACCTGCTGCGCTCGCTGCAGCAGCGCCACGGCATCGCCTATCTCTTCATCACGCACAACATCGCCGTGGTCGAGTACCTCGCGCACGAGGTGGCGGTGATGTACCGCGGCCGGATCGTCGAGCACGGCGGCGTCGACGAGGTGCTGCGCCGCCCGCGCCACGACTACACGCGCGAGCTGCTCGCCGCGGTGCCGGCTATCGACTGAGCGCCTGGCGCGGGCGGCGCTTGACCTTGCCGCGCTGCACCGGGATCGGCGGCGCGTACATGATCGGCAGCTTCTCCATGCCGGCCGCGGCGTGGCTGCTCACCGGCACGACCAGCAGGCGCGGCACCGTGCGCGCGCGCGCCGGGATGCCGTTCACCTCCTTGAGCTGCGCCACCGTCAGGCCGTGCTTGCGGGCGATCGACTCGAAGCTCTCGCCGCGGCGCGGCGTGTAGCTCTTCCACGAGACGAGCGACTTCTCGTCGAGCTTCTCCAGGTTCTCGTGGAACACGTCGATGCGGTCGGCGGGCAGGACGATGCGCGGCGTCACCGAGGCGCGGATGAGCGGCCGGCTGAAGCCCGGGTTGAGGGCGATGAACTCCTCCACCGGCATCTCGGCGAGCCGCGCGGCGAGCTGCACGTCGATGTCGCGCAGCTTGGTGACGGTGGCGAAGTAGGGCTGGTTGGGGATCGGCTCGAGCGCGACGCCGTGCGCCGCGGGCTCGAGGATGATGTTCTTCAGCGCCTGCAGCTTCGGCAGGTAATGGCGCGTCTCGAGCGGCATCGGCAGGTGGGCGAAGTCGGCCGGCTTGCCCGCGCTGCGGTTGCGCGCGATGGCGCGCGCCACGGCGCCTTCCCCCCAGTTGTAGGAGGCGAGCGCGAGCTGCCAGTCGCCGTGCATCTCGTACAGGTACTGCAGGTAGTCGAGCGCCGCGTTGGTCGAGTCGAGGATGTCGCGCCGGCCGTCGTACCACCAGTTCTGCTGCAGCTCCCAGCGCTTGCCGGTGCCGGGGATGAACTGCCAGAGGCCCGAGGCGTGCGCGCGCGAGTAGGCCATCGGGTTGAAGGCGCTCTCCACCATCGGCAGCAGCGCGATCTCGGTCGGCATGCCGCGCTTCTCGAGCTCTTCCACGATGTGGAACAGGTACCGGCGGCTGCGGTCGAAGACGCGCTGCAGGTACTCCGGGCGGGCCCGGTAGTAGGCGGTCTTCTCGCGCACCAGCGGGCCCTCGAGGTCGGGCATGGCGAAGCCCTGCCGCACCCGCTGCCAGAGGTCCTCGGGCGGCACCGTGCGGTCGATGGTCTTCACCGCCGGCGGCTGGGCGAGCACCGTGGTCAGGCCGTCGAAGGGCGGCAGCCGCGCGGCGTCGAGCACGGTCGCCGCCGAAGGCAGGGGCGCGGGCGCCGGCGCAGGGGCGGGCGGGAGCGCTGCCGGCGGCGGCGCGGGCTCCGCGGCGTGCGCGGGCGCAGCGGCCTGCGCGGGCGCGGCGGCGGGCGGCTCCGGCGCGGGCGGCTGCTGCGGCGGCGCCGAAACGCATCCGGCGAGAAGCGCGATCAGGACGGCGAGCGGGGCGGGTCTGGCCATGGCAGCGCGCCGATGGTCGCACAGCCGGGCCGGCGCTGCGCGCTAACGCACCCGCTTCCGGACGTAGATCCTCTGGCCTATGCGCAGGACCTTGCCGACCCGGTTCCAGCGCTTCAGGTCGGCCACGCTGACGTGGTAGCGGCGTGCGATGCTCCACAGGGTGTCGCCGCGCCTCACCTTGTGCACCAGGCCGAGCGTGCCGCGCACCGGTATCGGCGGCCGGTACATCACCGGCAGCTTCACCGCCTCGCGCGCCTCGGCGCGCGTCGGCACCACCAGCACCTTGGGCACGCGCCACGAGCGGCGCGACACGCCGTTCACCTTCTTCAGCTCGTTGATCGTCACGCCGAACTTCTTCGCCAGCTTGCCGAAGGTCTCGCCGCGCTTGGGGTGGTAGACCTTCCAGGAGACGAGCGACTCGCCGTTGTACTTCTCGAGGTTGTCGTAGAACACCTGCACCTTCTCGGCCGGCAGCACCAGCCGGCGCTCGGCGGAGGAGCGCATGAACGGGCGCTTGAAGCCCGGGTTGAGCGCCACGAACTCCTCGATCGGCATCTCGGCGAGCTCGGCGGCCAGCATCAGGTCCATGTCGGGCGTCTCGACGAGCGTGACGAAGTAGGGCTCGTTCGGGATCGGCTCGAGCTTCACGTGGTAGCGCTCGGGGTCGCGGATGATGTTCTTCAGCGCCTGCAGCTTCGGCACGTAGTAGCGCGTCTCGCGCGGCATGCGCAGGTGCGAGTAGTCGGTCGGCTTCTTCAGGCGCTTGTTGCGCGCGATCGCCCGCGCCACCGCGTTCTCGCCCCAGTTGTAGGAGGCGAGGGCGAGGTGCCAGTCGCCGTACATCTCGTGCAGCTTGGTCAGGTAGTCGAGCGCGGCGCTCGTCGAGGCGACGATGTCGCGGCGCTCGTCGTACCACCAGTTCTGGTCGAGCTCGAAGCGCCGGCCGGTGCCCGGGATGAACTGCCACAGCCCGGTGGCATGGGCGCGCGAGTACGCCATCGGGTTGAACGCGCTCTCGACCATCGGCAGCAGGGCGAGCTCGGTCGGCAGGCCGCGGCGCTCGATCTCGCGCACGATGTGGTACAGGTACAGCCGGCTGCGCTCGAAGACCCGCTGCAGGTAGTCGGGGTGGCTCAGGTAGTAGCGCGTCTGCCGCTCGACGTAGCGGTTCTTCAGGTCGGGCATCGCGAAGCCCTTGCGGATGCGCTCCCAGACGTCGTCGACGCCGGGCCTGGTGTCGTCGACGCGCACCACCGGCATGGAGGACACCACCTCGCGCTCGCCGTCGAACGGCGGCAGCTTCGCCACGTCGATCGGCGGCGGCAGCGGCGGCGCCGGCGGGACGATCGCCGCCGCCTTCTCCGCCGCGGCGGGCGGCGGCGTCTCGCCCTTCGGCGCCGCGGCGGCGACGGGCTCGGGCTCGGGCACGGGCTCGGCCGCGGGCGGCGCTGGCTCGGCGGCGGGCGCGGCCGCCGCGGGCGCGGCCGGCTCGGCGGCCGGCGGCTGCAGGGCGCAGGCGTGCAGCAGCGCCGCGGCGCAGGCCGCGGCGAAAAGCCGCAGGCGCGGCTTCAGAACCGGTTCTTCCATTCTCGGATCGCCGCGAACACGCGCGCCGGGTCGGCGACGCGCGCGCCGAGGTACTTGTTCGCCGACTCGATCACGGCGGGCTCGCGGCAGCGCAGGAAAGGATTGGTCGCCTTTTCATCTCCCAGGGTCGAGGGTAGCGTCGGCCGCCCGGCCTCGCGCAGCCGCCGGTCGCGCTCCTCGCGCCGTTCGAGCGCCGCGTTGCCCGGCTCGACGGCTTTCGCGAAGCTTATGTTGGCGAGCGTGTATTCGTGCCCGCAGTAGACCCGGGTGGCGTCGGGCAGGGCGCGCAGCTTCTCGAGCGAGGCGTACATCTGCTCGGGCGTGCCTTCGAAGACGCGGCCGCAGCCGCAGGCGAACAGGGTGTCGCCGCAGAACAACGCCCCGCCCCCATAATAGGCGATGTGCGCGCGCGTATGGCCGGGAATGTCGAGCACGGCGAAGCTCGCGCCGAGCTCCGGAACCTCGACCGTGTCGCCTTCGCGGACCGCGCGCGTCAGCGTGGCGATCGGCTCGCCGCGCGGCCCGTACACCGGCACGCGGAAGCGCTCCAGCAGGCGGGCGATGCCGCCGACGTGGTCCGGGTGATGATGCGTCGCCAGCACCGCGACGAGCGCGAGCTTCTCCCGCGCGAGATAATCGAGCACCGGCTGCGCGTCGCCGGGATCGACGACCGCGGCATGCTTCTCGTTGCGCAGGGTCCAGACGTAGTTGTCCCGGAAGGCCCTCACGGCAACGACCTGATAACCGGCTTCGACGGGCATCGTGCGGCAATCCTTCGTGCAGAACGGATGGCAAAAGTATAACGGCGAGCGCTCCTCGCTCTCTGCTTGGCTGGCCACCGCCCAGGGCGCCTACGTGCTCGGCTGGGAGCTGGCACAGTTTGACAGCGCCGTTGACGATGTCTTCGGTTATCGGGCAGTGCAGATCGGACTACCCGAGGTCGATTTCCTGCGACAGAACCGCATCCAGTTCCGTTTCACGCTCGCGCTGGAGCCGGGCGCGGCGGTGGCCGCCGACCCCCTTCAGCTGCCGCTCGCGTCGCAGAGCGTCGACCTGCTGGCGCTGCCGCACGTGCTGGAATTCCACGCCAACCCGCACGAGGTGCTGCGCGAGGTCGAGCGCGTGCTGCGGCCCGAGGGGCACGTGGTGATCTCCGGCTTCAACACCGCGTCGCTGTGGCGGCTGCGCCAGCTCGTGCCGTTCATGAGCCACGGCGCGCCGTGGGACGCGCACTTCATCGGCCTGCTGCGCCTGCGCGACTGGCTGCGCGTGCTCGGCTTCGAGCTTAACGGCGGCAAGTTCGGCTGCTACGTGCCGCCGTTCGCCAGCAAGGTCTGGCTCGAGCGCTTCGCCTTCATGGACAAGGCGGGCGCGCGCTGGTGGCCGGTGCTGGGCGGCGTGTACGTGGTGCGCGCGGTGAAGCGGGTGGCCGGCCTGCGGCTCGTCACGCCGGCGTGGCGGCGCGAGCGGGCGCGCCGCCGGGCGCTCGCGCCGGTCGCCAATCGCAGCCACAAGCACCATGAGCGATGAGCTCGTGGAGATCTACAGCGACGGCGCCTGCCGGGGCAATCCCGGGCCCGGCGGCTGGGGCGCGCTGCTGCGCCTGCGCAGCGCCACGCGCAGCGCCGAGAAGGAGCTCTGGGGCGGCGAGGCGCTGACCACCAACAACCGCATGGAGCTGATGGCGGTGATCCGGGCGCTCGAGGCGCTGAAGCGCCCGTCGCGCGTGCGGCTCTATACCGACTCGCAGTACGTGCAGAAGGGCATCTCGGGCTGGATCCGGAAGTGGAAGCGCAACGGCTGGCGCACCGCCGACCGGAAGCCGGTGAAGAACGCCGACCTGTGGCGGCGGCTCGACGAGCTCGCCGCGCGGCATGAGGTAGAGTGGCGCTGGGTGCGCGGCCACGCCGGGCATCCCGAGAACGAGCGGGCCGACGCGCTCGCCAACCGGGGCATACCCCAGGGGGACAACAACAATGACGCGTCAAGTCGTCCTTGACACCGAGACCACCGGCCTGAACCCCAAGCTCGGCGACCGGATCATCGAGATCGGCTGCATCGAGATCCTGTCGCGCCGCATCAGCGAGCGCCAGTTCCACGCCTACCTCAACCCGGAGCGCGAGGTCGACCTCGGCGCCACGCGGGTGCACGGCCTGACGCGGGAGGACCTCGCCGCCAAGCCGAAGTTCGCCGAGGTGGCGCGCGAGTTCCTCGACTTCGTGCAGGGCGCCGAGCTGCTGATCCACAACGCCGACTTCGACGTCGAGTTCCTCGACGCCGAGCTGGCGCGCGCCGGCCTCGGCCGCCTCGCCGACTACGTCGCGAGCGTCACCGACACGCTCGCCTTCGCGCGCGAGCTGCATCCCGGCCGCAAGAACTCGCTCGACGCGCTTTGCGAGCGCTACTTCGTGAGCAACGCCCAGCGGCAGCTGCACGGGGCGCTGCTCGACGCCCGGCTGCTCGCCGAGTGCTACCTCGCCATGACGCGCGGCCAGGAGAGCCTCGTCATGGAGCTCGAGACCCCGGCGGCGGCCGCCGCGGCGCTCGCCGCGATGCAGGTCGACGCCTCCAACCTGATCGTCCTGCCGGCGGCGCCGGAGGAGGTGGCGCTGCACGAGCGCTACCTCGACGCCATGGAGAAGGAGGCCAAGGGCCCGCCCCTCTGGCGCAGGCTTTAGTTCGGGGACGGAGCAGGACGGAGCCCGAACTCCCGGCGCGGGCCGGCGAGAATTACGACCCTGACCCCGAATTCAGTTGGAGAAGCGGGCGGCGCGGGGGAGCCACTCGCCGCCGCCGATCTCGCGCCGGGCGGCGGGCAGGGTGATCTGGTAGCTGATCAGGTAGACGGCGTTGTCGTTGCGGATTTCCTCGATCTGCTTCGCGTCGAGCGAATGCTCGAAGGTGCGCTCGAGCTTCGGGCCGCGCGTGGCGCTCGACTTGACGAACAGCTCGAAGCCGTAGCGCCCGGGCGCGAGGTGCAGCGGCGCGGTGCGGCCCTTCTCGGCGAGGTCGAACAGCACGAACTTGGTCACCGAGCGCTTGCCTTCCAGGCTGAACGCGATGAAGGGGTCCAGCGTGTTGTCGGGCTCGAGGCGGCGCTTGGCGCGCAGGAAGCGCTGCATGTCGACCTCGGCGACCGGGGAGAGCAGCACCGAGCGGCTGGCGTCGCCGTCGATCGTCAGGCGCAGCGCCACCCACTCGATGACCCCGTCCGCCGAGCCGGAATTGGTGAACTGCAGCGGCAGCAGCATGCGCACGTCGCCCGTGGCCCGCGAGGGCGGCAGGATCACGTCGCCGCCGAGCACTTCGGGGGCGAACTCGACGAGCTTCGCCCGCCCGGCGGCGAGCGAGGCGAGCCAGAAGGCGCCGATCGCCAGCCCGAGCGCGAGCCAGGCGGGCGGCTGCGCGAGCTGCAGGGCGGCGGCCACGGCGAGCGATACGGCCAGGATGGCGGCGCTCTTAAGGACGGTCTTGCGAAGGATGGGCGAACGGAACAGCGTCTCTCGCATCGATACCTCCAGAGCGCCATTCCAGGTCGCGGCGTGTGAATCGTCTATCGCCGGCCCGCTATACTTGGATCATGCCGGATACCGCAACACGTAATATTTTCGAGCAGGACCTCCCCAAGACCCCGGCGAACTACGCACCGCTCACGCCGCTCTCGTTCCTCGAGCGCGCGGCGAGCGTCTATCCCGACCGGCCGGCGGTGATCCACGGCGCGCAGCGCTACACCTGGCGCGAGGTCTACGCGCGCTGCCGGCGCCTTGCCTCGGCGCTCGCGCGCCGCGGCATCGGCGTCGGCCATACCGTGGCCGCCATGCTGCCCAATACGCCGCCGATGTACGAGGCGCATTTCGGCGTGGCGATGGCCGGCGCGGTCCTGAACACCCTGAATACCCGCCTCGATCCCGGGGCGATCGCCTTCATGCTCGAGCACGGCGAGGCGCGCCTGCTCATCACCGACAAGGAGTTCGCGCCGACCATCGAGGCGGCGCTCGCCCGCCTGAAAAAGAAGATCACCGTGGTCGACGCGGAGGATCCCGAGTTCGCGGGCGGCAAGCGGCTGGGCGAGCTGACCTACGAAGAGCTGCTCGCCGAAGGCGACCCGCAGTTCGCCTGGCGCTGGCCGCAGGACGAGTGGGAGGCGATCGCCCTCAACTACACCTCGGGCACGACCGGCGACCCGAAGGGCGTCGTCTACCACCATCGCGGCGCCTTCCTGAACGCGGTGGGCAACATCCTGGTCTGGGGCATGCCGCACCACTCGGTGTACCTGTGGACCCTGCCGATGTTCCATTGCAACGGCTGGTGCTTCCCCTGGACGATGGCGGCGAACGCCGGCACCAACGTGTGCCTGCGCCGCGTCGACGCCGGCCTGATCTTCAGCCTGATCAAGCAGCACCGGGTGACGCACTACTGCGGCGCGCCGATCGTGCACCAGACGCTGATCAACGCGCCCGAGGAAATGAAGCGCGGCATCGACCACGAGGTGAGCGCCCTGGTCGCCGCGGCGGCGCCGCCGGCGGCGATGATCGAGGGCATGCAGAAGATGGGCTTCAACCTGACGCACGTCTACGGGCTCACCGAGGTCTACGGCCCGGCCACGGTGTGCGCGAAGCACCCGGAATGGCAGTCGCTGCCGCTCGCCGAGCAGGTGCGGCTGAACGGGCGCCAGGGGGTGCGCTACCACGTCGAGGAAGGCCTGTCGGTCATGGACCCGCAGACCATGCAGCCGGTGCCGGCCGACGGCGAGACGATGGGCGAGATCATGTTCCGCGGCAACATCACCATGAAGGGCTACCTGAAGAACCGGCCGGCGACCGAGGCGGCGTTCCGCGGCGGCTGGTTCCACTCGGGCGACCTGGCGGTGATGCATCCCGACGGCTACGTGAAGATCCGCGACCGCTCGAAGGACATCATCATCTCGGGCGGCGAGAACATCTCCTCGCTCGAGGTGGAGGACGTGCTCTACCGGCACCCCGCGGTGCTGGGCGCCGCGGTGGTCGCCATGCCCGACGCGAAATGGGGCGAGACGCCCTGCGCGTTCGTCGAGCTCAAGCCCGGCGCGACGGCGTCGGAGGCGGAGCTGATCGAGTTCTGCCGGGCGCGGCTCGCGAAATTCAAGGCGCCGCGCGCCGTGGTGTTCGGCGAGCTGCCCAAGACCTCGACCGGCAAGATCCAGAAATTCGCGCTGCGCGAGCGCGCCCGCTCGGCCAGCGCCATCGACACATGAGCGCCGTGCCGCAGAGCGAGCCGTTCGTGCTGCGCGAAGAGCGCGAGGGCATCTGCACGCTCACCCTCAACCGTCCGCAGCAGATGAACTTGCTGACGACGGAGATGTTGAGCGCGCTCGAAGAGTCTTTTCAGGAGATTTCTTCAAACAAGAAAATCAAGGTCATCATCCTTGCCGCGAACGGTAAAGGCTTCTGCGCCGGGCACGACCTGAAGGAGATCCGCGCGCTGAAGGAGCTGCCGAAGATCGAGCGGCTCTTCGCGCAGTGCAGCCGCATGATGCAGCG